>NZ_JBIRST010000001.1:417970-1038020 GCF_044334385.1 Streptomyces sp. NPDC020801 | reverse complement strand
AGTACCAGCTCAAACCCCGCGACTGGGCCGCCGCCGAACGCGAGGGACGCACCATCGCCCCCCTCATCACCCGCCTCAACGACATCCGGCGCCGCAGTCCGGCCCTGCGACAGCTGCGCGACCTGCACTTCCACCGCGCCGATCAGGACGCGGTGCTCGTCTACTCGAAGCACAGCGGATCGAACACGGTTCTGGTGGTCGCCAACCTCGACCCCCACCACACCCAGGAGGCCACGGTCTCGTTGGACATGCCGCAACTCGGCCTGGAATGGCACGAGTCGGTGCCGGTGCGCGACGAGCTCACCGGCGAGACCTATCACTGGGGCAGGGCCAACTATGTGCGACTCGAACCGGGCCATAGGCCCGCGCATGTCCTCACCGTCCTGCGACCGTCCACCCCGCAGATCGGAGGGTCACCCACAATATGATCGTCAATGAGCCCGTTCCGGACACCTTCGAGGACACTCCCGCCAAGGACCGCGACCCGGAGTGGTTCAAGCGCGCCGTCTTCTACGAGGTCCTGGTCCGCTCCTTCCAGGACAGCAACGGCGACGGCATCGGCGACCTGAAAGGCCTGACCGCCAAACTGGACTATCTGCAGTGGCTCGGCGTGGACTGTCTGTGGCTGCCGCCGTTCTTCAAGTCACCGCTGCGGGACGGCGGTTACGACGTCTCCGACTACACCGCCGTACTCCCCGACTTCGGCGACCTGGCCGACTTCGTGGAGTTCGTCGACGCCGCCCACCAGCGCGGCATGCGCGTCATCATCGACTTCGTCATGAACCACACCAGCGACCAGCACCCCTGGTTCCAGGAGTCGAGAAAGGACCCCGACGGCCCCTACGGCGACTACTACGTATGGGCCGACGACGACAAGCAGTTCCAGGACGCGCGGATCATCTTCGTCGACACGGAGGTGTCCAACTGGACGTACGACCCGGTGCGCAAGCAGTACTACTGGCACCGGTTCTTCTCCCACCAGCCGGACCTCAACTACGAGAACCCGGCGGTGCAGGAGGAGATGATCTCCGCGCTGAAGTTCTGGCTGGATCTCGGCATCGACGGGTTCCGGCTGGACGCGGTGCCGTACCTGTACCAGCAGGAGGGCACCAACTGCGAGAACCTTCCGGCCACGCACGAGTTCCTCAGGCGGGTCCGCAAGGAGATCGACGACCAGTACCCCGACAAGGTGCTGCTGGCGGAGGCCAACCAGTGGCCGGAGGACGTCGTCGACTACTTCGGCGACTACTCCAGCGGCGGCGACGAATGCCACATGGCGTTCCACTTCCCCGTCATGCCCCGCATCTTCATGGCCGTACGGCGGGAATCCCGCTACCCGGTCTCGGAGATCCTCGCCAAGACCCCCGCCATTCCCTCGAACTGCCAGTGGGGCATCTTCCTGCGCAACCACGACGAGCTGACCCTCGAAATGGTCACCGACGAAGAACGCGACTACATGTGGGCGGAATACGCCAAGGACCCACGGATGCGCGCCAACATCGGCATCCGCCGGCGCCTGGCGACCCTGCTGGACAACGACCGCAACCAGATCGAACTGTTCACCGCCCTGCTGCTGTCGCTGCCCGGCAGCCCGATCCTGTACTACGGCGACGAGATCGGCATGGGCGACAACATCTGGCTCGGCGACCGCGACGCCGTCCGCACCCCGATGCAGTGGACCCCGGACCGCAACGCCGGTTTCTCGTCCTGCGACCCGGGACGCCTCTTCCTGCCCACGATCATGGACCCGGTCTACGGCTACCAGGTCACCAACGTCGAGGCGTCGATGTCCTCGCCCTCCTCGCTGCTGCACTGGACCCGCCGGATGATCGAGATCCGCAAGCAGAATCATGCCTTCGGACTCGGGTCGTACACGGAACTGCCGTCCTCCAACCCGTCCGTGATCGCCTTCCTGCGCGAGTACAAGGACGACCTGGTGCTGTGCGTGCACAACTTCTCCCGGTTCGCCCAGCCCACCGAGCTGGATCTGAGCGCGTTCATCGGACGGCACCCGGTGGAGCTCTTCGGCGGGGTGCGCTTCCCGGCCATCGGAGAGCTGCCGTACCTGCTGACACTGGCGGGACACGGCTTCTACTGGTTCCGGCTCCGCAAGGACGCCGCCTAGTTGCCGGGGTGGGGCGGTTTCCCCCGCCCCACCTGTGGGCACGCGTCAGTCACACCCGACCAGCGATTGGACGCGACGCCATGTCGGAAGCCGTCACACGCTCTGTCACCAGCAGCCCCGGCCTCCTTGCGTCCCTGGACCCGCTGCTGCGCGAGTGGCTGCCGCGGCAGCGCTGGTTCGCGGGCAAGGGACGTCCGGTCACGGGTTTCTCGCTGGTCGCCGTGACCGAACTGCTGCCCCCGCCCAAGCTCTCGGCCGCTCCCCCGGGCCCCCCGGGCAAGCTGGGCCTGTACCACCTGCTCGTCCGCGCCCACCAGCCGCTCGCCGCCGGGCAGGGCATGGTCCCGCACCCCGGCGACTGCTACCAGCTGCTCATAGGCGTGCGCGAGGCGCTGCCCCCGCGGCTGGCGCCCGCGCTGATCGGCCATGTGCAGGATGGCCCGCTCGCCGGCCGCACCGTCTACGAGGCCCTCTACGACACCCGCCCCGCCGAGGTGATCCTGGAGGCGCTGCGCGCCCGGGCCCGGATCGGCGGGCTGCGATTCGAGCGGCGGGACGAGATACGCCCCGACCTGGTGCCGCGGGTGGTGACGGCCGAGCAGTCCAACTCGTCCGTCGTCTACGGCGATACGTTCATTCTCAAACTGCTGCGCCGGGTCCTGCCCGGCGTCAACCCCGATCTGGAACTGCCCCTGGCCCTGGCCCGCGAGGGCTGCCCCAGGGTGCCCGCGCCGACGGCGTGGATCCTGGCGGACCCCGACGCGGGCGCCGAGGAGTCGTACGTCCTGGGCGTGCTCCAGCCCTTCGTGCAGGGCGCGACGGACGGCTGGGAGCTGGCGCTGCGGGAGCTGGCCAAGGGCGAGGACTTCAGCTCCGAGGCGCGGGCGCTGGGCCGCGCCACGGCCGAGGTGCACACCGCGCTCGCCCGGGCGCTGCCCACGGTCACGCTCGGCCACCTCCAGCTCCAGTCCCTGGTGGCGGGCATGGCCGAGCGCCTGGAGGCGGCCGCGCAGGCGGTGCCGGCCCTGCGGCCGTACGCCCCCGGACTGCACTCCGCGTTCGAGGCGCTCGCCGGCCTGGCCGCCGAGGGCCACACCTGGACCGCCCAGCGCATCCACGGCGACCTCCACCTCGGGCAGTGCCTGCGTTCCCCCTCCGGGGAGTGGTCGCTGATCGACTTCGAGGGCGAGCCCGCGAAGCCGCTGGCCGAACGGCGGATGGCGCAGCCCGTGGTGCGGGACGTCGCCGGGATGCTGCGCTCCTTCGACTACGCGGCGCACTCGGCCGGCGGCCCGCCCGCGCCGGAGTGGGCCGCGGCCTGCCGGGCCGCGTACTGTGCCGGGTACGCCGAGGTCAGCGGGCGCGATCCACGCACCGAGCCGGTCCTGCTGCGGGCCTATGAGACCGACAAGGCGATCTACGAGGTCCTGTACGAGGCCCGGCACCGCCCCGACTGGCTCCCGGTGCCGCTGTCGGCGGTGCGCCGCCTGGCCACCGAAGACGCCATCTGATCCGAACTTTCACCTGACCTGCCCTGACCTGCGCCGAGGAGGCTCCACCCGTGACTCCCCGCCCCCCGTCCAGCGGTTCTGATCCGAA
This sequence comes from Streptomyces sp. NPDC020801, assembly GCF_044334385.1. Lineage (NCBI taxonomy): Bacteria > Bacillati > Actinomycetota > Actinomycetes > Kitasatosporales > Streptomycetaceae > Streptomyces > Streptomyces sp. NPDC020801. Next base: position 1,034,296 of record NZ_JBIRST010000001.1, on the reverse strand, counting down.
GAAGACGGCCGCGGCCGCCGGTGCCGAGCAGCCGGCGGCCGCGAAGAAGAGCGCCGCGAGGAATACGGCGAAGAAGGCGGCGGCGAAGGCCGTGAAAGCCGCGAAGAGCGTGAAGGAGGCGGCGCAGATCCCTGCTCCGCCGGAGCGGCCGGTGGCGAAGAAGGCAGCCTCGAAGAAGGCCACGGCCAAGAAGGCGGTGGCGAAGAAGACGGCCACGAAGACCGCGGACGCGACGAGGGCGACGGCGAAGAAGGCCACCGCCAAGAAGACCACGGCCGAGAAGACACCGGCGAAGAAGGCGCCCGCGAGGAAGGCACCGGCCGAGAAGGCATCTGCGGGCAGGCCCGTGACGCAGGCGCCGGGTGCGGTCGGGGTGGGCGCGCAGGCGTCCCCGGGGACCGGTGCGCCGGGCGCGGCCGACACGCCGCGGCCGGTCGCACCACCGCCTGCCCCCGAGCCGGTCACGGCCGGGGCGGTGGCCGTCTCGCCCGCCGTCGGTGCCGGGGACCGTGAGCGGCTGCTCGGCGGTAGGCATCACGATCCGCACTCGGTGCTGGGGGCGCATCCGGTGCCCGGTGGCATCGCCGTCCGGGCGTTCCGGCCGTACGCGCTGGGGGTCACCGTGGTCGCCGGGGAGCTGCGGACCGGGCTTCGCAACGACGGGGAGGGGTTCTTCTCGGCCCTGCTGCCGCTGCGGGAGGTGCCGCAGTACCGGCTGGAGGTGGCCTACGAGGGCACGGTGCAGGACACCGCGGACGCCTACGGGCTGCTGCCCACGCTCGGCGACCTGGACCTCCACCTCATCGGCGAGGGCCGGCACGAGCAGCTGTGGCAGGTGCTCGGAGCCCACCCGATGACCCACCAGGGCGTGAGCGGCACCCGGTTCGCGGTGTGGGCGCCCAACGCCCGGGGCGTGCGGGTGGCCGGTACCTTCAACTTCTGGGACGGCACCGGGTATCCGATGCGCTCGCTCGGCGGGACCGGGGTGTGGGAGCTGTTCGTGCCCGGCATCGGCGAGGGCGAGCTGTACAAGTTCGAGATCACCCGGCCGGACGGCTCCAGGACGCTGCGCGCCGACCCGCTGGCCCGCCGCACCGAGGTGCCGCCCGCCACGTCGTCCGTCATCCACGCCTCGCACCACGAGTGGGGCGACGAGGAGTGGCTGGCCCGGCGTGCCGAGCGGCCGGCGCACGAGGCGCCGTTCTCGGTGTACGAGGTTCACCTGCCCTCCTGGCGCCCTGGGCTGACGTACCGTCAACTGGCCGAGCAGCTGCCCGCGTACGTCAAGGACCTGGGCTTCACGCACGTGGAGCTGATGCCGGTCGCGGAGCACCCCTTCGGCGGGTCCTGGGGTTACCAGGTCACCGGCTTCTACGCGCCCACCGCGCGCCTGGGCGGCCCGGACGACTTCAAGTACCTGGTCGACGCCCTGCACCGGGCCGGCATCGGCGTGATCATGGACTGGGTGCCGGCGCACTTCCCGCGCGACGCGTGGGCGCTGGCGGAGTTCGACGGGCGTGCGCTGTACGAGCACTCCGACCCCTTGCGGGCCGCCCACCCCGACTGGGGCACCCTGGAGTTCGACTTCGGCCGCCGCGAGGTGCGCAACTTCCTCGTCGCCAACGCCCTGTACTGGTGCGAGGAGTTCCACATCGACGGCCTGCGCGTGGACGCGGTGGCCTCCATGCTCTACCTGGACTACTCGCGCGAGCCGGGCCAGTGGACGCCCAACGAGCACGGCGGCCGGGAGAACCTGGACGCGGTGGCGTTCCTGCAGGAGATGAACGCGACCGTGTACCGCAGGGTGCCGGGCGTGGTGACGGTCGCGGAGGAGTCCACCGCCTGGGACGGGGTGACCCGCGCGACCCACCACCGGGGCCCGAGCGGCTTCGGCGGCCTCGGCTTCGGGCTGAAGTGGAACATGGGCTGGATGCACGACTCGCTGCAGTACATGAGCCACGACCCCATCCACCGCAAGTACCACCACGGCGAGATGACGTTCTCGATGGTGTACGCCTACAGCGAGAACTACGTGCTGCCGATATCCCACGACGAGGTGGTGCACGGCAAGGGCTCGCTGGTGTCGAAGATGCCCGGCGACTGGTGGCAGCAGCGCGCCAACCTGCGCGCCTACCTGGCCTTCATGTGGTCCCACCCGGGCAAGCAACTGCTCTTCATGGGGCAGGAGTTCGCCCAGGGCGCCGAGTGGTCCGAGACGCGCGGCCCGGACTGGTGGCTGCTCGACCCGAACTACGGGGCCGCCGCCGACCACCGGGGCGTGCTGGACCTGGTCCGCGACCTCAACGCCGTCTACCGCGCCACACCCGCGCTGTGGGCCCGCGACATCCATCCCGACGGGTTCCAGTGGATCGCCGGGGACGCGGCGGACGACAACGTGTTCGCGTTCCTGCGCTACGACGCCGAGGGCACCCCGCTGCTGGCGGTGTCCAACTTCGCCCCGGTGGCCCGCCCGGACTACCGCCTGGGCGTTCCCGACGACGTGCCGGCCTGGCTGGAGGCCGTCAACACCGACGCGGCCCGCTACGGCGGCAGCGACGTCGTACACCCGGACCCGGTCAAGCCGGAGCCCCAGCACCGGCACGGGCGCCCGGCGAGCATACGGCTGACGCTGCCACCGCTGGCCACGGTCTGGCTGCGGCCGGCCTAGTAGGGCTTGGTCCCGGACGGGCCGCTGCCCCCGGCGAGGGCGTCCGCCATCGCCTTCGGCAGCGCGTCCGTGTGCAGCACGCCGAGCCGCTGCGTGGCCCGGGTCAGGGCCACGTAGAGGTCGCTCGTGCCGTACCGGCCCGGCTCGACCACCAGCACGGAGTCGAACTCCAGGCCCTTGGCCTGGCGCGGGTCCAGCAGGACGACGGTCCGGGTCAGGTCGGGCTCGGCGCCCGCCGTCACGCCGTCCAGCCGGGCGGCCAGACGGCGGTGCAGCTCGCGCGGGGCGATCACGGCCAGCCGGCCCTCGGCGGGGGTGAGTTCGGCGACCGCCTTCTCCACCGCGCCGGGCAGGTCGTCGGTGGCCCGGGCCCAGGGCCGTACGCCCGTGGACCGGACCGAGCTCGGTGGCCGGAAGGCGGGGTGCTCGGCGCGGACCACGGCCGCCGCCACGTCCATGATCTCGGCGGGGGTGCGGTAGTTGACGCCCAGACGGGTGTGCTCCCAGCGGTTCTCGACGTAGGGCTCGAGGATCTTCGCCCAGGAGCCGACGCCGGCCGCCTCCGCGGTCTGCGCGGGGTCGCCGACCAGGGTCATCGAGCGGGTCGGGCTGCGCCGCATCAGCAGCCGCCACGCCATCGGGGACAGCTCCTGCGCCTCGTCGACGATGATGTGCCCGAACGCCCAGGTCCGGTCGGCCGCGGCGCGCTCGGCGGCGCTGCGGTGGTCCTCCTCCTCCTGGCGCTCGGCGAACCGCTCGGCGTCGATGATGTCGTGCGCGGACAGCACCTCCGAGGCATCCGGGTCGCCGTCCTCCTTGTCCTCGAACTCGTACGTCCGGGAGGCGTAGGACACGTCGAGGACGTGCTGCGCGTAGGCCACCTGCGTCTGCCGCTCGCGGTCGGCGCGGGCGCGGGCCACCCGGTCGTCCTCGCCGAGCAGTTCGGCGGCCTCGTCCAGCAGGGGAACGTCGGCCACGGTCCACGCCCGGGTCACCGGGCGGCGGAGGGCGGCCGCGTCCTCGTCGCTCACGTACCCCTCCGGGTCCGCCAGGAAGTCGGCGATCAGCCGCTGCGGGGTCAGCCGCGGCCACAACTGGTCGATGGCCGACCAGACCTCGGGGTTCTCGGCGAGTTCGTCGCGGATCTGGGTGATGTCACTGGCGTCGAGGAGGTTGGAGCCGTCGTAGGGGTCGGTGCCGATGCGCTCGGCGACCATGTCGGTGAGGGTGTTCAGGATGTGGCCTTCGAAGTGCTCACGGGCCACGTTGTGCGGCAGCCCGGCGGCACGGGTGCGCTCGCGGGCGACGCCCACCAGGCCGTCGTCGAGCATCAGGACCTCCCGGTCGTGCTCGATGGCGATCACCGGGTCGGGCAGCGCCTGCCGGTCCCCTACGACGGCGGCGAGCACGTCGGCCATGTCGGCGCGGCCCTTCACGGCGGCCGCCCCGGGGGTGTCGGTGGCCGTCGCCCGCACTCCGGGGTACAGCTCGCCGACGGTCGCGAGCAGCACGCCGGTCTCACCCAGGGAGGGCAGCACCTCGCCGATGTAGCCGAGGAACGCCGGGTTGGGGCCGACGATGAGGACGGCGCGTTTGGCGAGCAGTTCGCGGTGCTCGTAGAGGAGGTAGGCCGCGCGGTGCAGGGCGACCGCGGTCTTGCCGGTGCCGGGCCCGCCCTCGACCACGAGCACCCCGCGGTGCGGCGCCCGGATGATCTCGTCCTGCTCGGCCTGGATGGTCTGCACGATGTCGCTCATCCGGCCGGTGCGCGCGGAGTTGAGCGCGGCGAGCAGCACCGCGTCGCCGGTGGGGTCCTCGTGGCCGGTGCGGGTGACGTCGCCGAGGTCGAGGATCTCGTCGTGCAGGGAGGCGACCCGGCGGCCCTCGGTGGCGATGTGCCGGCGCCGGCGCAGGCCCATCGGGGTGTGGCCGGTGGCCAGGTAGAACGGGCGGGCGACGTCGGCCCGCCAGTCGATGAGGATCGGCGTGCGGTCGGCGTCGCCGGCGCGCAGGCCGATGCGGCCGATGTGGTGGCCGGTGCCGGAGGTGAGGTCGATCCGGCCGAAGCAGAGCGAGCCGTCCACCGCGTTCAGCGCGGCGAGCAGCCCGGAGCGCTCGGCGACGAGGATGTCCCGCTCCAGCCTGGCCTGCATGGGCTTGTCGCCCTGCGCGAGCGCGTCCGCGACGGACGCCTCGGTGTCACCGCGCAGCGCGTCCACGTGTGCGTACAGCGCGTCGATGAATTCCTGTTCCCGCCGCAATTCGCCGTCTGGAAAATCGGTGTTTGACAATTCCGCTCCCGCCCGCATATACTGTGCTCACTGAACTTCTCCACGACTCCATCCGCCTGAAGTCGTGAACCATCGAATATACGCAAAGAAATCCCCCGGGCGCAATTGCCCGGGGGATTTCTTTGCGTTCGGCCGGTCCGGCCGGAATTACCGCTCGTGCTCCAGTACGTCCGACAGCTCCTGAAGCAGCCGGCGCTTGGGGCGTGCTCCCACCATCGACCTCACCGGCTCACCGGCGCGGAACACCATCAGGGTGGGCGTGGACAGCACGCCGTAGGCGATCGTGGTCTGCGGATTCCGGTCCACGTCGAGCTGGACGATCTTCAGCCGGTCACCCTCCTCGAAGGCGATGTCGCCCAGTACCGGGCCCAGCTGCCGGCACGGCCCGCACCACTCGGCCGTGAACTGCACCAGCACCGGCAGATCCGCCCCGAGCACCTCCGCCTCGAAGTCCGCGTCGGTCACTTCGGCCACACCGGCCACCTGCTTGATCACCACTCCTGCCCTCCCAGTTCGCACAGCGGTTCCGGACCCCCCGGAACCAGCGCATCGGCGGCCGGCTCCTCCCGCGCCCTCCCCCAAGCTCTCGACTCCGCCCGAGCAGGGGGCGCCCCCATGGCCCGGGCCAGCCGCGCGCCGACCTGGGCGCGCACCGCCCGCAGCTCGCCGATCAGCGCGTCCAGCTCGGCCAGCTTGCGCCGGTAGACCGCGAGGGACGCCGGGCACGAGTCGCCCTCCGGGTGCCCGGCCCGCAGGCACTCCACGAAGGGCCGGGTCTCCTCCAGGCCGAACCCGAAGTCCTGCAGGGTCTGGATCTGCGTGATGAACCTGAGGTCGCGCTCGTCGTACGTGCGGTGCCCGTGTGCGTCGCGCCGCGCGGGCAGCAGCCCCCGCGATTCGTAGTACCGCAGCGTCCGCGTTGTGGTCCCGGCCCTCGCGGCCAGCTCGCCGATTCGCATGCGTACGAACGTAAGCCCTGACGCCGACGTCAAGGCAAGGGCGGCATCACTGCACGGCGAGCCCCGCCGACTCCTCCACCTCCAGCAGCGAGGCGCTGTGGCGTTCCTCGTCGAAGGCCCTGCGGCCGCCGCGCAGGCCGAACAGGCGCTTGGCGAGGGCGATGTAGAGGACGGCGATGATGTTGAGGACCAGGGTGGTGATCTTCACCGCGCTGATGTGCTCGGTGAGTTCGTAGATCTCCAGCGGCAGGAAGGCGGCGGTGGCGACCACCGTCAGGTACTCGGCCCAGCGCTTGGCGTACCACAGGCCGACGGCCTCGACGAGTTCCACCAGCGCGTAGGCCAGCAGCAGCGCGGCCACCAGGATCAGCGTGGAGTGCTTGTAGCCGAAGGTCTTCTGGACGGTGCCGACGACCGGTGAGTGGTCGAGGTCGTAGTGGAAGTGCCGGAAGACGGGGCGGAAGACGTCCAGGTACTCATTGAACAGCCGCCGCACCGCGTCCTGGCTGTTGCTGAACCGCCACACGGCCACCGCGACCAGCACGATGAACACCCCGCGCAGGGCCCGCTCGATCGCGAGGAAGCGCAGGATGAACAGGTCCCGCAGCACCTTGCCGCGCGGCACCAGCGGGGCGTCGGCGGCCGGTCCGGAGCCGTGCGGCTCACCGAGCGCGAAGTCGCCGCAGCGCAGACACCGCCACACCTCCCCGAGGGCGGTCTCGGCGTGCAGCCGGATCCGCAGCCGGGGGTCGTCCGGTGCGTAGGTCACATGGCCCTTGCGCGCGCAGGTGCGCCGGTCCCAGTCGATCTTCATTCCCCCGTCGCCTCCATACGTACATACGCCATGCGGTCATACGACCGTGCCGCGCCGGTGATGCGGCACGGCACGGACGGTAGTGCATCGCGTTGAGAGACGACGGGCCGGGGACTTCAGTTCACACCGCTGCCCACCAGCTCCCTCACCTCCTGGGCCGGCTCCGCCTCGCGGGCGGTGCCGCGCGGCAGCAGCAGGGCGACGGCGAGGGTGCCCACACCCAGGACGACGGCGCCGACCAGGCTGGTGTGGGCCACCGCGTCGGCGAAGGACGAGCCGACCGCGTCCTTCATCCGGTGGGCACCCTGGGCGAGCTGCCCGGCCTGGGTCTTGAGCTGGGCGGCCTGCTGGGGATCGCTCGTGCGGGCCGCCTGCCCGGCCAGCTGCCGCGCCTTGGCGCCGATGCCCTGTGCGACGGCGTACCCGGCGCCGACCGAGTCCTGGGCGGTGGACAGCGCGTCGGCCGGGAGCCCGCTGCCCGCGGTGGCGCCGGAGATGTGGTGGGAGTACGAGGCCGACAGCAGCGAGCCGAGGATCGCGATGCCGAGCGAGCCGCCCAGCTCCAGCGAGGTGTCGTTGACCGCGCCGCCGACGCCCAGTTCGGACTCGGGGAAGGCGCCCATGATGGCGTCGGTGCAGGGCGAGAGGGCGAGGCCGATCGCCAGGCCCAGGATGATCAGGGGCGCCACGAAGTCGCCGTAGGACGACGCGCCGTCCACCCCTGTCAGCAGCGCCAGCGCGGCGGTGCCGCCGACCATGCCCGCGGTGACCGTCCACTTCATGCCGACGCGCGGGGTGAGGTAGCCGGTCAGTGCCGAGCCGGCGAAGACGGCGCCCGCCAGCGGCAGCATCCGCAGGCCGGTGCCCAGGGCGTCGTAGCCGAGGACGAACTGCAGGTGCTGGGTGAGGTAGTAGAAGGCCCCGAAGACGGCCAGGAAGAAGAGGGCGACGGCGAGGTTGGAGCCGGCGAAGCGGCGGCTGCCGAAGCGGCGTACGTCCAGGATCGGGCGCGGGTGGCGCAGCTCCCACAGGACGAAGGCGACCAGGCCCGTGCCCGCGACCACCGCGGCGGTGACCGCCTTGACGTCCCAGCCGAAGTGCGGCCCCTCGATGATCATGTAGACCAGCGAGCCGACCCAGACCACCGACAGCAGGCCGCCGGCATAGTCGATCCGGTCGTGGTGGCCGGCCTTCGAAGGCGGGACGAGGACGAAGGCCGCGACCAGGGCGACGGCGGCGATCGGCACGTTGATCAGGAAGGTCGAGGCCCAGCCGTGGTTCCTCAGCAGCGCGCCGGCGACGACGGGGCCGGCCGCGATGGCGAGCCCGGCGGTGGCGGTCCACAGGGTGATCGCCTTGGCGCGTTCGGCGCGCGGGAAGGTCGCGGCCAGCAGGGACAGCGTGGCCGGCATGATCAGCGCGGCGCCGACACCCATCACCGCGCGGGCGGCGATGACGGTCGCCGCGCTGCCGGCGAGGTATCCGAAGACGGCTCCGCCGCCGAACACCACCAGCCCGAGGACGAGCGCCCCGCGCCGGCTGTACTTGTCGCCGATCGCGCCGAGCAGCAGCATCAGCGCCGCGTACGGGACGGTGTAGCCGTCGATCACCCACTGCAGGTCCGCGCTGGACAGCCCCAGGTCCCGGGTCATGTCGGGCGCGGCGACGGTGAGGGCGGTGTTGGCCATCACGATGATCAGCAGGCTAAGGCAGAGCACGAGCAGCGCCCACCAGCGCCGGGCGTAGGGGCGGTCCATCCTCTCGACCGGTTCGTTCATGACGAGTCGCATGGCAGGGGTTGCCTTCCTCGGATGCGCGACAAGAACTTGCACAGTGCTGTGCACTTGCACAACGATGTGCAATGTATGTCCTTGCACATCGTTGTGCAAGTCGAGGGGAGTGCAGAATGTCAGCCATGACCACGGGTAACACCAGTCGCGCCGACGCGAACCGGCGCCGCATCCTCGACGTCGCCCTCGCCGAGCTGCTGCACGATCCGGACGCGTCGATGGACCAGATCGCACGCGCCGCGGGTGTCGTACGGCGCACGGTGTACGGCCACTTCCCCAGCCGGGAGGCGCTGATCAGCACGCTCGTCGACGACGCCGTGCACGCGCTGGCGGCCGCGCACGCGGCGGGACGGGAGGGAGTCGAGGACCCCGCGGAGGCGGTGGCCCGCTCGGTGCTGGCGGTGTGGCACATCGCCGACCGCTACCGGCTGCTGGTGGCGCTCGCCCAGCGCACGGTCACCATGCAGGGCATCCGCGAACGCCTCGCCCCCGTCCGGGCCAGCGCCGCACAGCTGCTCCAACGCGGCCTGGACCAGGGTGCCTTCAGCTCGGCGCTGCCCGCGCCGGCCCTGGCGTACGTGCACGAGCAGATCCTGTTCGCGCTGATGGAGGCCGTGAACGACGGCCTGCTGGCCCCCCGTGCGGCGGGCCGCTCGGCCGCGGTCACGGTGCTGACGGCGGCGGGGGTGCCGGCCTCGCTCGCCGCAGCGCTGGTGGCGAAGCTCGGCGACTGAGCGTCCCGGGACACGGCGAAGCCGAGCGGCCGGGCCCACGGGGGGAGGGCCCGGCCGCTCGGCGGCTTCTTCGGTTGCCGGACACCCGGCCCGGGTTCAGGCGGAGCCGGGTGTCCGGAGCACGGGAGGTCAGGCCTTGGCCAGCTCCTTCTCACCGTTCCCGCGCGGCTCGGGCAGGTCCGCGCGGGTGTCGCCCTCGGTCTCGTCCAGCAGTGTGCTCTCGTCGAAGGGCAGCCGCCCGGCGAGGACCTGCTCGAGGCGGACCCTGTCGATCTCCTTCGTCCAGGAGCCGATCAGAACGGTGGCCACGGCGTTGCCCGCGAAGTTCGTCAGGGCACGGGCCTCGCTCATGAAGCGGTCGATGCCGACGATGAGTCCGACGCCGTCGACCAGGGCGGGCCGGTGCGACTGGAGGGCACCGGCGAGGGTGGCCAGACCGGCGCCGGAGACGCCCGCGGCACCCTTGGAGGCCACCATCATGAACAGCAGCAGTGTGATCTGCTCGCCCAGGTGCAGCGGCTGGCCCATGGCCTCGGCGATGAAGAGGGAGGCCATGGTCAGGTAGATCATGGTGCCGTCGAGGTTGAAGGAGTAACCGGTCGGCACGGTGATGCCGACGACCGGGCGGCTGACGCCCAGGTGCTCCATCTTGGCGATCAGCCGGGGCAGGGCCGTGTCGGACGACGACGTGGAGAGGATGAGCAGGAACTCGCGGCCCAGGTACTTCAGCAGCTTGAGAAGGCTGACCCTGGCGACGAACCACAGCACCGGGCCCAGCACCAGGCCGACGAAGAGCACGCAGGTGATGTAGAAGCCGAGCATGATCGTCCCGAGTGCCTTCAGCGCCTCGACGCCGGTTTCCCCGACGACCGCCGCGATCGCGCCGAACGCACCCACCGGCGCGGCCCACATGATCATGGACAGGACCCGGAAGACGAGCTTCTGGATGTGCCCGATGCCCCGCAGGATCGGCTCGCCGGACTTGCCCATCGCCTGGACCGCGAAACCGACCAGCAGCGCGACGAGCAGCGTCTGCAGCACCACGCCTTCGGTGAAGGCGGACACGAACGTGGTCGGGATGATGCTCATCGCGAAGTCGACGAGGCCCTCGCCGGCCGTCGCCGCCTGGGTGTGGCCGACCTGCTTCACCGACTCGCTCAGGTGCATGCCCTGGCCGGGATGCAGGACGTTGCCGACCACCAGGCCGATCGCCAGCGCGACGAACGACATGCCGATGAAGTAGGCGAGCGCGAGTCCTCCCAGCTTGCCGACCTTGGCGGCACTGCGGATCGAGCCGACACCGGTCACGATGGTGCAGAAGATGACCGGCGTGATCATCATCTTGATCAGGTTCACAAAGCCCGTGCCGAGCGGCTTGAGCTCCTTGGCGAAGTCCGGCGCGGCGAACCCGACGGCGATACCGAGGGCAACCGCGACGACCACCGCGATATAGAGGTAATGGGTGCGGTCCCGCCTGGCTGTGGGTGCGGCAGGTGCCGTATCGGCTGCGCTGGTCACGGCGGCCCTCCTTGACGACGTCGTCGGCATCACCGGCGTGCGGCTCACGTCCGGGGGTTTTCGGGAATGCCGTGACTATCTCCTGCCGTGTGAGGGCGGTCACCCTTCCGTTCATTTAGTTCACGCCAGAACCGAGAGGCAGACTGACGGCATGCGCATACCCGTCCTCCCGAGACCTCGCAGCCTGGCGGGCCAGCTGTTCGCCATGCAGGCCGTGCTGCTCGCGCTGGTCGTGGCCGGATATGCGCTGTTCACCTACGCCAGCGACCGCGGCCAGGCCGAAGGGGCGGCCCGCCGGCAGGCCACTGCGGTGGCCCGCTCGATCGCGGACGCGCCCTCGGTCCGCGGCGCGATCCACACCGTCGACCCCACCGCGGACCTCGAGCCGTACGCGCTGAAGGTGCAGAAGGACACCGGGGTCGACTTCGTCACGATCATGACGCCCGACGGCATCCGCTGGACCCACCCGGACCGCAGGCAGATCGGCAGGCCCTTCCTCGGCAACATCTCCCGCGCCCAGCACGGCGAGACCTTCACCGAGACCTACACCGGTACCCTCGGGCCGTCCGTGCGTGCGGTCACGCCCGTTCGGGACGGCGGCCGCATCATCGGCCTGGTCAGCGCCGGCATCAAGGTCGAGGCGATCAGCCACCGGGTGCAGGACCAGGTCACGGCGCTGTTCGCGGTGGCGGCCGGGATCCTCGCGCTGGGCGGCGCCGGTACGTACGTGATCAACGCGCGGCTGCGCCGGCACACCCACGGGATGAACGCGGACGAGCTCAGCCGGATGCACGACTACCACCAGGCCGCGCTGCACGCGGTGCGGGAGGGGCTGCTGATGCTGGACGCGCAGTACCGGGTGGCTCTGATCAACGACGGCGGGCAGGAGCTGCTGGGCGTGGGACGGGAGAGGGACGTGGTGGGGAAGTCGGTGGCACAGCTCGGCCTGCCCGCCCCGCTGACGGGCGCGCTGCTGGCGTCGGAGCCCAGGGTGGACGAGGTGCATCTGACCAGCTCACGCGTCCTCGTGGTCAACACCTCCCCCGTGTCGGGCGGTCAGCGGCGGGGCACGGTGGCGACCCTGCGCGATGTCACCGAACTCCAGTCCGTGATGGGTGAGTTGGACTCCGAGCGTGGTTTCACGCAGGCGCTGCGCTCCCAGGCGCACGAGGCGGCGAACCGTCTGCACACGGTGGTGTCGCTGATCGAGCTGGGCCGCGCCGAGGAGGCGGTCGGCTTCGCGACCGCCGAACTGGAACTGGCCCAGGCGCTGACCGACCGGGTGGTGGCGGCGGTGAGCGAACCGGTGCTGGCCGCGCTGCTGCTGGGCAAGACCGCGCAGGCGAACGAGCGGGGCGTGGAGCTGGTGGTGTCCGAGGACAGCGGACTGGACGACGGTCTGCTCCCCAGGACACTGCCGCCCCGGGACCTGGTGACCATCCTCGGCAACCTCATCGACAACGCGGTCGACGCGGCCCAGGGCCGCGTGCCCGCACGGGTGACGGTCACGGCGTGCGTGGAGGGCACCGAACTGGTCCTGCGGGTCGCCGACACCGGCCCGGGCGTGGACCCCGCCCACGCGGACCTGGTCTTCCAGCGCGGCTTCTCGACCAAGCCCACCGGTCCCGGCGGCCGGGGCCTCGGCCTCGCCCTGGCCCGGCAGGCCGTGCACCGCCACGAGGGCACCCTGACGGTGACGGAGTCCGAGGAGGGCGGCGCGGTGTTCGAGGCCAGATTGCCGCTGGGGGGCGGGGCGGACGGTTCGCCGGACGGCGGGGCCGGGGCCCCCGTCGGGCGGGTTGTGCCCGGAGGTGCCGGATGACCGGCGGCGGGGCGGACGGAAGAGCCATTCGCGTTCTGGTGGTGGAGGACGACCCGGTCGCGGCGGACGCACATGTGATGTACGTGGGCCGGGTGCCGGGATTCGTGGCCGTGGGCAAGGTGCACACCGGCGCCCAGGCCCGGCGGGCGCTGGAGCGCACACCGGTCGACCTGCTCCTGCTCGACCTGCACCTGCCGGACGTGCACGGCCTCCAACTGGCCCGCTCCCTGCGGGCGGCGGGCCATCACGCGGACGTCATCGCGGTCACGTCCGCGCGGGACCTCGCGGTGGTGCGGGAGGGGGTCTCGCTGGGCGTGGTCCAGTACGTACTGAAGCCCTTCACCTTCGCGACCCTGCGGGACCGCCTCGTCCGCTACGCCGAGTTCCACGCGGCGGTGGGTGAGGCGAGCGGCCAGGACGAGGTGGACCGGGCGCTGGCGGCACTGCGCGCCCCTGGTCCGGCCGCCCTGCCCAAGGGGCTGAGTGCACCGACGCTGGAGCGGGTGACGGGCGCCCTGCGCGAGGCGGCCGAGGGGCTCACCGCGGCCGGGCTCGCCGAGGCGGTGGGCATCTCCCGGATCACGGCCCGCCGTTATCTGGAACACCTGGTGGAGGCGGGCCGCGCCGGCCGGAGCCCGCTGTACGGTCAGGTGGGACGGCCGGAGCTGGTGTACCGATGGGTGCCGGCGGCGGGCAGGGGCGCGGGGAAGGCCCGGTAGGCGGGCACACCGGGGCGTCAACGGGCTGGTCAAGAGCCGTTACCCACGGAACCGCGGTTTCCCGCCATGTGTGATGCTGTCGGAACGGACCGTGGTCACCGGCCACGCGTGGCCCTGGTTTGTGGCCCGTGCGCCGACACCCAGCCCCACCGAACCAGCCAGGCCCCCGTTCGACGCCCCCGCCGCCCGCCGCATCCGTGCCGCCCTCGGCATCGGTCCCGAGCACGTGGCCCACGACCGGCGGGTCTCCTACGGGCTGCCCCACGTCACGCCCGACAACGGCCGGATCGTGGAGCACTTCTGGGCCAGGGTCGAGGGTGCCTCGTAGCACCGCGGTGACGCAGGCCCCGTGGTGGTGCAGGCTCGCTGGTGCTGCAGGCCCCGTGGCGCTGCCCCGCGTCGGATCCGGAAGGCCGGCTCGGGCTCCGTCCGGAAGTCCGTCCGGAAGACCGGCTCCGCTGGTGCTGCGACCGGAAAGGTTCACCGGCTCGCGACGCCCGGCACGCACCTCGCCGCGTTGTCGCATCACCCGAGGACATCCAGTACGCGGGCGATGCTCCGCCCTGCGATGCACCTCACCGGACGCCGCGGGCTCTCCGGCAAACCTTTCCGGCCACAGCGCTAGAAGACCGACTCCGCCTCGTCCATCCGGTCCTTCGGCACCGTCTTCAGCTCGGTGACGGCCTCCGCCAGCGGCACCATCACGATGTCGGTGCCGCGCAGCGCGGTCATGCGGCCGAACTCGCCGCGGTGCGCGGCCTCCACCGCGTGCCAGCCGAAGCGGGTGGCGAGGACCCGGTCGTATGCGGTCGGTACGCCGCCGCGCTGGACGTGGCCGAGGATGACCGGCTTGGCCTCCTTGCCGAGCCGCTTCTCCAGCTCGTACGCCAGTGCCGTGCCGATGCCCTGGAAGCGCTCGTGGCCGAACTTGTCGATCTCGCCGTGGCCGTAGTCCATGGTGCCCTCGGCGGGGTGGGCGCCCTCGGCGACGCAGATCACGGCGAACTTCTTGCCGCGGGCGAAGCGCTCCTCGACCATCTTGACCAGGTCGGCGGGGTTGAAGGGGCGCTCGGGCAGGCAGATGCCGTGGGCGCCGGCGGCCATGCCGGACTCCAGGGCGATCCAGCCCGCGTGCCGGCCCATGACCTCGACGACCATCACGCGCTGGTGGGACTCGGCAGTGGTCTTCAGGCGGTCCATGGCCTCCGTCGCGACCCCGACGGCCGTGTCGAAGCCGAAGGTGCGGTCGGTGGAGGAGATGTCGTTGTCGATCGTCTTCGGCACGCCCACCACCGGCAGTCCGGCGTCCGACAGCATGCGGGCCGCCGTCAGCGTGCCCTCGCCGCCGATCGGGATGAGGGCGTCGATGCCGAACTCGTGGATCATGTCGGACGCGTTCTCGCAGGCCTCGCGGAGCCGGTCGCGCTCCAGCCGCGAGGAGCCGAGTATGGTGCCGCCGCGGGCGAGGATGCCGCTGACAGCGTTGAGGTCCAGGCCCCGGTAACGCCCGTCCAGCAGGCCCGCGTAGCCGTCCTCAAAACCGATGACCTCGTCGCCGTACGTCGTGACCGCTCGGTGCACGACCGACCGGATCACCGCGTTCAGACCAGGACAGTCGCCGCCTGCCGTGAGAACTCCGATACGCATCGTGCTGTGTCTCCTGCTCGCTGTTGACACCGGTGATCCTGTCCGATTGTTTCACGTCCCCGGAGCCGCTGGGCCTTGACGGGCGCCTTATCTAGCGGCGGGGGTATTGTCAAGAGGGTTCCGCTCACCCCGGTGGGCGATTTTTTTGCAGACGGCAGAGGTCAGTGACCACCTGTGATCACCCGACGAAACGGAGAGCCCGCGTGACCCGCAGCGTGTACGTGACCGGCATCGATCGCGGCGACGGCCGTCAGGTCGTCGAGCTGGGAGTCATGGAGCTCCTGACCCGGCAGGTCGACCGGGTGGGCGTCTTCCGTCCCCTCGTCCACGACGGTTCGGACCGCCTCTTCGAACTGCTGCGCGCCCGCTACCGCCTGCCCCAGGAGCCGGCGACCGTCTACGGCATGGTCTACCAGGAGGCGTCCGCCCTCCAGGCCGAACAGGGCACGGACGAGCTGGTGTCGGCCCTCGTCGACCGCTTCCACCTGGTCGCCCGGGACTACGACGTGGTCCTCGTCCTCGGCACCGACTTCGCCGACACCCAGCTCCCGGACGAGCTGTCCCTCAACGCCCGCCTCGCCAACGAGTTCGGCGCCTCGGTGCTCCCGGTCGTGGGCGGCCGCAAGCAGACCGCGGAGTCCGTGCTCGCCGAAACCCGCAACGCCTACCGCGCCTACGACGGTCTGGGCTGCGACGTCCTGGCCATGGTCACCAACCGGGTGGCCCGCGAGGACCGCGACGAGATCGCCGGGCGGCTGGCGGGCCGGCTGCCGGTGCCCTGTTTCGTGGTGCCCGACGAGCCCGCCCTGTCCGCACCGACGGTCGCCCAGATCACCCAGGCCCTGGACGGCAAGGTCCTGCTGGGCGACGACTCGGGGCTGTCCCGCGACGTCCTCGACTTCGTGTTCGGCGGCGCGATGCTGCCCAACCTCCTCAAGGCGCTGACCCCGGGCTGTCTGGTCGTCACCCCCGGCGACCGCGCCGACCTGGTCGTCGGCTCGATGGCCGCGCACAGCGCCGGCACCCCGCCGATAGCCGGCGTGCTGCTCACCCTTGACGAGGCGCCGGGCGAGGAGATCCTCACCCTCGCCGCCCGCCTGGCCCCGGGCACCCCGGTGGTCTCGGTGTCCGGCAACAGCTTCCCCACGGCCGAGCGGCTGTTCTCCCTGGAGGGCAAGCTGAACGCGGCCACCCCGCGCAAGGCGGAGACCGCGCTCGGCCTGTTCGAGCGGTACGTCGACACCGCCGACCTCAACAAGCGCGTCTCCGCGCCCAGCAGCGACCGGGTCACGCCGATGATGTTCGAGCACAAGCTGCTCGAACAGGCCCGCTCCGACAAGCGGCGGGTCGTGCTGCCGGAGGGCACCGAGGAGCGCGTGCTGCACGCGGCCGAGGTGCTGCTGCGCCGGGGCGTGTGCGACCTGACGCTGCTCGGGCCGGTGGACACCATCCGCAAGAAGGCCGCCGACCTCGGCATCGACCTCGCGGGCTCCCAGCTGATCGACCCGGCCGTCTCCGAACTGCGCGACTCCTTCGCCGGGCAGTACGCCCGCCTGCGCGCCCACAAGGGCGTCACGGTCGAGCTGGCGTACGACGTGGTCTCCGACGCCAACTACTTCGGCACGCTGATGGTCCAGGAGGGCCTGGCCGACGGCATGGTGTCGGGGTCCGTGCACTCGACGGCCGCGACCATCCGCCCCGCGTTCGAGATCATCAGGACGACGCCGGAGTCGTCCATCGTCTCGTCCGTCTTCTTCATGTGCCTGGCCGACAAGGTGCTCGTCTACGGCGACTGCGCGGTCAACCCGGACCCGAACGCCGAGCAGCTCGCCGACATCGCCGTCCAATCGGCGGCCACCGCCGCCCGGTTCGGCGTGGAGCCGAGGATCGCGATGCTGTCGTACTCCACCGGTACGTCCGGCACGGGCGCCGACGTGGACAAGGTGCGGGAGGCGACCGAACTGGTGCGGCTGCGCCGGCCGGATCTGATGATCGAGGGGCCGATCCAGTACGACGCGGCCGTGGAGCCGTCGGTTGCCGCCACCAAGCTGCCCGGATCCGAGGTAGCCGGGCAGGCCAGCGTGCTGATCTTCCCGGACCTGAACACCGGCAACAACACCTACAAGGCCGTGCAGCGCTCGGCCGGCGCGATCGCGGTCGGCCCGGTGCTGCAGGGTCTGCGCAAGCCGGTCAACGACCTGTCCCGGGGCGCCCTCGTCCAGGACATCGTCAACACCGTCGCCATCACGGCGATCCAGGCCCAGACGCCCACCGACTGACGTCAGAGAGAACCGTTGAACACCGTGAACGCGACCCGTGTCCTCGTCCTCAACTCCGGCTCCTCGTCGGTGAAGTACCAGCTGCTCGACATGCGCGACGCGCGCCGGCTCGCCGTCGGGCTGGTCGAGCGCATCGGCGAGCAGACCTCCCGGCTCAGGCACACCTGCGTCATCTCCGGCGACACCCGTGAGCAGAACGGGCCGATCGCCGACCACGACGCGGCCCTGAAGGCGGTCGCCGAGGAGCTGTCCAAGGACGGGCTCGGCCTGGACTCCCCCGAGCTGGCCGCGATCGGGCACCGGGTGGTGCACGGCGGCATGTTCTTCACCGAGCCGACGGTCATCGACGACGCCGTGCTCACCGAGGTCGAGCGGCTGATCCCGGTGGCGCCGCTGCACAACCCGGCCAACCTCACCGGCATCCGCACGGCCATGGCGCTGCGCCCGGACCTGCCTCAGGTCGCCGTCTTCGACACGGCGTTCCACACGACCATGCCGGAGTCCGCGGCCCGCTACGCGATCGACACCAAGATCGCGGACCGGCACCGGGTGCGGCGCTACGGCTTCCACGGCACCTCACACGCGTATGTCTCCCGGGCGACCGCGAAGCTGCTGGGCAGGGCCCCGGAGGACGTCAACGTCATCGTGCTGCATCTGGGCAACGGGGCGTCGGCCTCGGCGGTCCGGCGCGGGAAGTGCGTGGACACCTCCATGGGGCTGACCCCGCTGGAGGGCCTCGTGATGGGAACGCGTTCCGGTGACCTGGACCCGGCCGTCATCTTCCATTTGCAGCGCGTTGGCGGAATGTCCATGGACGAGATCGACACTCTTCTCAACAAGAGGAGCGGTCTGTTCGGCCTGTGCGGCGACAACGACATGCGGGAGATCCGGCGCCGGATGGACGAGGGCGACCAGGAGGCGCGGCTTGCGTTCGAGATCTACATCCATCGACTGAAGAAGTACATCGGCGCCTATTTCGCGGTACTCGGGACGGTGGACGCGCTCGCCTTCACCGCCGGGGTCGGCGAGAACGCGGACTTCGTGCGCGAGGCCGCCGTCACCGGCCTGCAGGGGCTGGGCCTGGCGGTGGACGGCGCGCGGAACGCCGTACGCGGCGACGAGGCGCGGCTGATCTCGCCCGAGGGCGCGCGGGTGGCCGTGGCCGTGGTTCCCACGGACGAGGAAATGGAGATCGCCAGCCAGACCTACGCATTGGTCGGAAAGGACGGCTGAGGAATTCGACGGCACTCGCCTGAGCGGGAACCCGCCCATTTGCATCTTCCGCCAGACGGAATATTCCGCAGCGAAACAAACCGATAGGATCGCCCCATGCGCCGTTCGAAAATCGTCTGTACTCTCGGCCCCGCGGTCGACTCCCACGAGCAGCTCGTTGCGCTGATCGAGGCCGGCATGAACGTGGCCCGCTTCAACTTCAGCCACGGCACGCACGCCGAGCACCAGGGGCGGTACGACCGCGTCCGTGCCGCCTCCAAGGAGACCGGCCGGGCCATCGCCGTCCTCGCCGACCTGCAGGGCCCGAAGATCCGCCTGGAGACCTTCGCCGAAGGTCCGGTCGAGCTCGAGCGCGGTGACGAGTTCACCATCACCACCGAGGACGTCCCGGGCGACAAGCACGTCTGCGGCACGACCTACAAGGGGCTGCCGGGCGACGTCTCGCGCGGCGACCAGGTCCTGATCAACGACGGCAACGTCGAGCTGAAGGTCCTCGACGTCGACGGCCCGCGGGTCAGGACGATCGTCATCGAGGGCGGCGTGGTCTCCGACCACAAGGGCATCAACCTGCCCGGCGCCGCCGTGAACGTGCCCGCGCTGTCCGAGAAGGACATCGAGGACCTGCGCTTCGCACTGCGCATGGGCTGCGACATGGTCGCCCTGTCCTTCGTCCGGGACGCCAAGGACGTCGCCGACGTCCACCGGGTCATGGACGAGGAGGGCCGCCGGGTCCCGGTCATCGCCAAGGTGGAGAAGCCGCAGGCGGTGGAGAACATGCAGGACGTCGTGATGGCGTTCGACGGCGTGATGGTGGCCCGCGGCGACCTGGCCGTGGAGTATCCGCTCGAGAAGGTCCCCATGGTGCAGAAGCGGCTCATCGAGCTGTGCCGCCGCAACGCCAAGCCGGTGATCGTGGCGACCCAGATGATGGAGTCGATGATCACCAACTCCCGCCCGACCCGCGCCGAGGCCTCCGACGTGGCCAACGCGATCCTGGACGGCGCCGACGCGGTCATGCTGTCGGCCGAGTCGAGCGTGGGCGCGTACCCGATCGAGACCGTCAGGACGATGTCGAAGATCGTCCAGGCGGCCGAGGAGGAGCTGCTGTCCAAGGGCCTGCAGCCGCTGGTGCCCGGCAAGAAGCCGCGCACGCAGGGCGGTTCGGTGGCCCGCGCCGCAGCCGAGATCGCCGACTTCCTGGGCGGCAAGGGCCTGGTGGCCTTCACCCAGTCCGGCGACACCGCCCGCCGGCTGTCCCGCTACCGGGCGACCCAGCCGATCCTGGCGTTCACCACGGACGAGTCCACGCGCAACCAGCTGGCGCTCAGCTGGGGCGTGGAGTCGCACATCGTGCCGTTCGTCGCGAGCACCGACGAGATGGTCGAGCTGGTCGACCAGGAGCTCGTCAAGCTCAACCGCTTCGCCGCGGGCGACACGGTCGTCATCACCGCCGGCTCGCCCCCCGGCGTCCCCGGCACCACCAACATGGTCCGCGTCCACCACCTGGGCGGCGGCGACCGCGACTGACCCCGCCCAGGGGCCGGCCCCGTCCGGTGCCGTCCAAGGGCCGGGCCCCGTCCAAGGGTCCGCGCCGGGGCTCGCACACAGGCTCGTACGGCGCTGAGGGCGCCCCCTGTGACAGGGGGCGCCCTCAGCTGTGTGCGGCTCCCGGACGGGCTTGTGCGGAGACTCAGTCGGTCGTGTACACGTGCATGCCGGGCACGTGCAGGTTGCCGCCGAACTGGGCCGCCTGCACCACGTGGACCTTGGTGAAGTAGATCAGCGGGATGTTCAGCGGGGGCGGGCTGTCCGGGCTGAACGTGACCGGGATCAGGCCGAGCAGGTTGCCGGAGATGCTCTCGGTGTACATCACCGTGTCACCGCCGGTGATGGTGGACTTCGAGCCCTTGGCCGCCTGCACGTGGTACGTCTTGCCGGCCTGCTTGTCCTTCACCGTCTGGTGCAGGTCACCGATGTCCGTACCATCCGATATGACGTACTTCAGAACCTTCTTGACGGTGCCGTTGGCGGTCCTGACCTCGACGACGCCCTTGTAGTCGGCGCCCTTCAGCGTCAGCGAGCTGGCGTCCAGGTACCACGGGTCGTCCGCCAGGGGCACCTTGTTGTCGACGCCGCCCTGGGCGTCGGTGGCCGCCGGGCAGTTCTGCGGGTCCGTGCTCGAACTCGCGGACGGGCTGGGCGAGGCGGTGGCCGTGCCGGCGGTGGCCTTGACCGTCTTGGTGGTGTCCTCGGCCGCTTTGGAGGCCGTGTCGGTCACGCTCTTGACGGTGTCGCCGGCCGTTTTGGTGACCTTGCCCACGGTGTCCTTGAGGGCGCCGGTCGCGCTCGTGCCGGAGGAAGTGCCGCCGCCCGAGGCGTCCTTGGTCGCGCTCGCCGAAGGCGTCGCGGAGGCGGACGGGGTGGCGTCGGATCCCGCCGACGAGCCGGAGCCGGAACTCGACTGGCCACCGGTGAGGATGTTCCCGATGGTGTCGCCGATGGCGCCCAGCAGGCCGCCGCCGCTGCTCGCGGTCGCCGACGGGGTCGGCGTGGCGGTGTCGCCGGAGCCCGAACTGCCCGACTTCCTCCCCGAGTCCGTCGCGGACGGCGTGGGCGTGGCCTTGTCGCCGGAACCTGAATCCGGCGAAGAGGTCGTGTCCGAGGAGCCGGACGAGCCCGAAGAGGTCTTGCCGGAGGAGGGCGTCGCCGACGGGGTCGGTTCCGCCGAGCCGCCCTTGGTCGAGTCACTGGCACTCGCGGAGGCGGACGGCGTGGGCGAGGCCGAGGACTTGCCCTGGGACCCGTCGAGCGCCGCCACGCAGTTCTTGTACTCGTCGGCCGTCAGGGTGTTGGACGACGTCGACGAGCCGTTGTTGCTGTCGGCGAGGGCGAGCGTCGACGTGAAACCCATCCCCATGAGGACGGCCGTCGGCATCGCCGCCATCGCCATCGCCTTGCCGGCCGGCATGTGGAACCTGGTGAACAGCGGCTTCTTGGGTGCCGCGTGGCGCGGCCCGGTTCTCACACGGGACTCGTCCACATCAGTCCCGTGGGTCACCTCGTCAGCCGGCACTGTGCCTCCCGTTCGCCCCGTTGGCCGGGCTCGTTCCTGACAGGTCGTTCGACTCGCTCACCGTGTCCGCGTCCGCCGCCTTGTCGAGCGAGGTCCCGGGAGCGCCGCCCCGGCCCGTGGCGTCCTCCACGGCACCCTCGGCCGCGGGGGGCACGCCCGGCGCCCAGGCCACGGCCATCGCACCGCCGATGAGGGCGAGCAGGAAGCCCATGACGAAGCCGCCGAAGTTGGACACGGGGATGGACACCAGACCCAGCAGGATCGCCGCGACACCCGCGAAGACCCGGATGTGCTCCTGGAACCAGAGGCTGATGCCGAGGACGACGAGCAGCACACCGATGATCAGGGACCCGGCTCCCGCGGTCGTCGCCATCGCCAGGGTCAGGTGGCCGACCTGGAGGTGGGCGTACGGGAAGTACATGATCGGAAAGCCGGCGAGCAGGACGAACAGACCGGCCCAGAACGGACGCGTGCCCCGCCAGGCGCGGAACTGCAGCCTCCGGCGGCTGAACTGGCCGGGTACGGCAGGAGTCTCGGCGCTCATGGAAAACAGCTCCCTGGTACGGCGTTGCTGTGGTGAGGGGTGGTACTTCGATGGTGTGGGGGGTGTGTGAAGAAGCGGAGGGAAGGTGGACGGGCGGGGGCGCCGATCGGCTCCCCCGCCCGTCACCGAGTGCCTAGAAGCACTCCTTGGCACCTGTCGCCAGCGACATCTTCAGGCCGCTGAGCTTGAAGGTTCCGGCGGTGGTCGCCCACGCCGTCTGCTTCACGTCGGTCAGCGTGGCCGAGTCGGCCTGCTGGGCGAACCCGTAGGGGTTGGCCTGCTCGCCGCCGCCCTTCATGCCCGGACCCTTGCCGGCGTCCTTGGCGGCAACACCGATGTCGATGTTGTTGAAGGTCGCGTCGGCGTTGAGGTCGGCGACGTCGATGTAGAGCTTGTCGGCCTCTACCGGCTTGTCACCGCCGCCCGCCTTCAGGATCAGGCTCACCGAACCGAAGAACGGGACGTTCGGGGTGACGACGGACTGGCACAGGTTGGTGATCTTGGCGCTGTTGAACGCCGAGACCGCGACCGGGTGAGCCGTCTTCTGACCGTCGAGGGTGTACCCCGAGTCGATCGCGCCGTACTGCTCGAAGCCGTCGCCGACCAGCTTGTCGGCCGACACCTTGAACGACTGACCCGAGACGCTGAACGACGCGGCGAGAGCGCCCTGCGCCAGGGCCACGCCTATCGCTGCCGTGGCGGCCACGCTGGGCACCATGACCACAGCGAACCGCTTCCATCTGGTCCCGCCACGCACCTGGGACTCCATATTTCCTCCTTCTCGGACGTACATCTCCTGGCCTCGGCTCGCCCTCGTGACGGCGGCTCGGCCGGGCAGGGATGGGAGAAGTGCTACGTCCTCGGGAAGGAGAGCGCCCGCGCTCGGTGGCGCGAACCGCGCCCGAATCACCGGCGATCACCCCCGAGCGACAACCACTGGTCGCGCCTGACACGCATCACGCACAACCCTGCTGGACAGGCTTCGCCGGCCGGCGAAGACCCCCCTGTCCAAGAGCCGGCGCCACTGCCGCCGGCTCTGCTCGGT
This sequence comes from Streptomyces sp. NPDC020801, assembly GCF_044334385.1. Taxonomy (NCBI): domain Bacteria; kingdom Bacillati; phylum Actinomycetota; class Actinomycetes; order Kitasatosporales; family Streptomycetaceae; genus Streptomyces; species Streptomyces sp. NPDC020801. The sequence continues at coordinate 1,011,160 of NZ_JBIRST010000001.1, read as the reverse complement.
GGGGACCCAGACGCCCCGCGCCCCGACCGGATGTCGGGTACGGGAATGGACCGAGCGTCGCCGATCGTGGTGCATTCTCGCCGCCCGCACAAGGGGGTTCGTTACTCGCTAGTAACGGCCGGATAACCGGGAACCGACTGGGCGGTCTCGAACGGCGACGCTGGGTGGCAGCAAGAGGGAGGACAAAACTGTTGATCATTGGACGGAATGGGGCAGAATCACGCCCTCGGCTTACTCCCAGTAACAGCGGCCGCGATTACCAAGATTTGGTAAAGCGCGGCCGCTCTGGGGCCCCGTCGGCAAATCTTTCACTCGGGCATCACATGCCCTTGCGTTTAGCGACTGGTCAGCTCAACGGCCGTCGCCCGGCTCAGAACAGCGCCCGCGCCAGCGCCCGGCGCGCTCCCGTCACCCGTGGGTCGTCGGCCCCGACGACCTCGAACAGCTCCAGCAACCGAAGCCGTGCAGCGTCCCGGTCGTCACCGGCCGTGCGCCGCACGGTCTCGATGAGCCGGCCGAACGCGTCCTCCACGTGCCCACCCACCAGGTCCAGGTCGGCGGCGGCGATCTGCGCCTGCACGTCGGCCGGCTTCTCGGCCGCCTCCTGGCGCACCTTCTGCGGGTCCAGGTTCTGCACTCGCTGGAGCAACTCGGCCTGGGCGAGACCCAGTTTGGCCTCGGGGTGGGCCGGGTCGTCGGCCAGCACATTCCGGTACGCCTGGACGGCGCCGCCCAGGTCACCGGCGTCCAGCGCCTGCGCGGCCGCGTTCAGCAACGACTCGTAGGGGCCGGCCGGGGCCTGTGCGGGCGCCTGGCCGCCCGGCTGGGCGTCCGGGTCGACGGCCAGGCCGGTCAGGCCGAAGCGCTGCTCGGCGACCTGCACCAGCTGGTCCAGCGTCTGCCGGATCTGCGCCTCGGCGGCGGCACCCTGGAACAGGGGCAGGGCCTGGCCGGCGACCACCGCGAAGACGGCCGGGATGCCCTGGACCCCGAACTGCTGCATCAGCAACTGGTTGGCGTCGACGTCGATCTTGGCGAGGAGGAAGCGCCCGCCGTACTCGACGGCCAGCCGCTCCAGGACCGGGCTCAGCTGCTTGCAGGGCTGACACCACTCGGCCCAGAAGTCGATGACGACCGGCACCTCGGCCGAGCGCTGCAGGACGTCGCGTTCGAAGGTGGCCTCGTCGACGTCGATGACGAGGTCGGCCGGGGAGATCGCCCCCGCACCGCCCTCCCGGGCCGCTTGGGCGCGCGCCTGCTCCGCCTTCGCCTTGGCCTCCTGGGCCGCCTTCACCGCGGCGAGGTCGACGACTCCGCTCATGGACATGTTCCGTGGCTGCATGCGTCTATCCTCCCCCGTTCTGCGCGCACATGTGTAAGGCGGTGTACGGTTCGGCGCCGGGTCCCCACCGGGCGCCGTGTGATGCCGGTGCGTGGTAGTGCTTCGTGGTCGTCACTCGGGCACGAGCAGGACCGCCCGTGCTTTCGATACGACCCGTAGCGTAATGGCACGGAGTGCCCTCGCGAAACCACGCCCCGGTGATCTCCCTCACGACTGCACGGGAACGGCCGGTTATGGTCAGGGAATGCAGAGCCGCACCCCCACCGCCCGCGCCGGCCGCCCGCGCAGCGCCGCCGCGGACGCGGCGATCCTGGCCGCCACCCGGGCGGCCCTGGTCGAGCTGGGCTGGTCCAAGCTCACCCTGGGGGACGTGGCCACCCGTGCGGGCGTCGCGAAGACCACGCTGTACCGCCGCTGGGCCGGCAAGAACGAGCTGGTCGTGGACGCGGTGGCCGAGCTCTTCGACGAGCTCCGCCTCCCCGACCGCGGCAGCCTCGCCGCCGACATCGAGGGCGTGGTCCTGCAGTTCGCGGCGATCCTGGCCCGCCCGGAGGCCAAGAGCGGCCTGATGGCGGTCGTCGCCGAGTCCACCCGCGACGACGCGCTGCGGGAACGTATCCGCGCCTCGATCGTGGACCGCCAGAAACGGCTGGTTCTGGAGGGCCGGGCCCGCGCCCAGGCCCGCGGCGAACTCCCTCCGGAACCGGATCCCGGGGAGGCGGCCCGCACGGCCGACCTGATCTTCGACGTAGTGGCGGGCGCGGTCGTCCACCGCACCCTGGTCAGCGCGGAACCGGCGGACGAGGACTGGGTACGGAGTCTCACCCGGATCCTGCTGACCGGGCTGGCGGCCGGCGGTCCGTTCTGGGGTCCCACCCCGCGCGAGGAGCCCGGGGCAGATTGAGGACGAGGCCGTTCGGGCCGGTGGCGGTCAAGGGGCGGAGCCCCCTGGCAGGGGCGAAGGGACGCAGCCCCGTGGCGGAGCAGAAGAGGCGCAGCCCCGTGGCGGAGCAGAAGAGGCGCAGCCCCCGGAGAAAGGGGCGGTCCCCTGGAAGAAGGGACCGGCGGGGGGCGAGGAGATCCCCCGCCCGCTCCGATCCCGTCGCCTCAGAACCCGGCGGGCTCGGTGTACACCCCCCACTCGTCGCGCAGCACCCCGCAGATCTCTCCGAGCGTGGCCTCGGCGCGCACCGCGTCGAGCATGGGCTCGATCATGTTCGAGCCGTCGCGCGCCGCGGCGAGCATGGCGTCCAGCGCCGAGCGCACGGCCGCGTCGTCGCGCCCGCCCTTGCGCTCGCCGAGCACCCGCACCTGCTCCCGCTCCACCTCGTGGCTCACCCGCAGGATCTCCAGATCCCCGGTCACGGACCCGGTGTGGACGTTGACGCCGACGACGTTCTTGTCGCCCTTCTCCAGTGCCTGCTGGTACCGGAAGGCGCTCTCGGCGATCTCGCCCGTGAACCACCCGTCCTCGATCCCCCGCAGGATCCCGGACGTGATCGGCCCGATCGGGTGCTGTCCGTCGGGGTGCGCCCGCAGCCCCCGCTCCTTGATCTGCTCGAAGATCTTCTCCGCGTCCGCCTCGATCCGGTCCGTCAGCTGCTCGACGTACCACGAACCGCCCAGCGGATCGGCGACGTTGGCGACCCCGGTCTCCTCCACCAGCACCTGCTGGGTGCGCAGCGCGATCTCCGCGGCCTGCTCGCTGGGCAGCGCGAGGGTCTCGTCGAGGGCATTGGTGTGCAGCGAGTTGGTGCCGCCCAGTACCGCCGCGAGCGCCTCGACGGCCGTCCGCACCACGTTGTTGTACGGCTGCTGGGCGGTCAGCGAGACGCCGGCGGTCTGCGTGTGGAAGCGCAGCCACTGGGCCTTGTCGGACTTCGCGCCGTAGACGTCCCGCATCCAACGGGCCCAGATCCGGCGCGCCGCGCGGAACTTGGCGATCTCCTCGAAGAAGTCCACGTGCGCGTCGAAGAAGAAGGACAGTCCGGGCGCGAAGACGTCCACGTCCAGTCCGCGGCTGAGCCCCAGCTCGACGTATCCGAAGCCGTCGGCGAGCGTGTACGCCAGTTCCTGCGCGGCGGTGGCCCCGGCCTCACGGATGTGGTAGCCGGAGACCGACAGCGGCTTGTACGCGGGGATACCGGCCGCGCAGTGCTCCATCAGGTCACCGATCAGCCGCAGATGCGGCTCGGGCTGGAAGAGCCACTCCTTCTGGGCGATGTACTCCTTGAAGATGTCCGTCTGCAGTGTGCCGTTGAGGACCGAGGGGTCCACGCCCTGGCGCTCGGCGGCCACCAGGTACATGCAGAAGACGGGGACGGCCGGCCCGCTGATCGTCATCGACGTGGTGACGTCACCGAGGGGGATGTCCTTGAACAGGACCTCCATGTCGGCCGCGGAGTCGATGGCCACGCCGCAGTGCCCGACCTCGCCCAGCGAGCGCGGGTCGTCGGAGTCGCGGCCCATGAGCGTCGGCATGTCGAAGGCGACCGACAGTCCGCCGCCGCCGGCCGCCAGGATCATCTTGTAGCGCTCGTTGGTCTGCTCGGCGTTGCCGAATCCGGCGAACTGCCGGATGGTCCACGTGCGCCCCCGGTAGCCGGTCGGATACAGCCCGCGGGTGAAGGGGTACTCACCGGGCCAGCCGATCCTTTCGAAGCCCTCGTACCTGTCCCCGGGCCGGGGCCCGTACACCGGCTCCACGGGGTCGCCGGAGAGCGTGGTGAAGTCTGCGTCGCGCTTGCGTGCGGCGTCGTACCGGGCCTGCCAGCGTCGGCGGCCCTCCTCGATGGCGTCAGCGTCCATGCTTCGAATTTACTAGGACGTCCTAGTAAATGTCGACGGGTGACCGCCGTACGTATTCCGGTACGGCGGTGCGGACGCCCCCCCAGGCGCCTGTTACGCCTCGACGACCGCGGGCGCGGCGTCCACGACCCCGGCCCCGAGCTCGCGGGTCACCCTGCGCTCCACGAAGAAGGCGGCGGTCGGGATGGTCCCCGCCAGCAGCACCCACAGCTGCTTGCCGACCGGCCACTTGGCCTTGGAGCCCAGGTCGAAGGCGAAGACCAGGTAGATGACGTACAGCCAGCCGTGCGCGATGCCCACGACGCGGGTGAAGTCCGCCGCGCCGTTGATGTCGAGCACGTACTTGGCGATCACGCCGAGGGTCAGCAGGACCAGCAGCACACCGGTGACGTAGGCCATGACGCGGTAGCGGGTCAGCACGCTCTTCTTCATGCGGAAGAGCGTAACCGCCCGTTCCGGGAGATCTTGTCCCGGGTCGCCCTCCTGTGGGGTGCCGCCCGCTCAGTCCTCGTCGAAGTCGTGCGCGGAGACGCGCAGCGGCCGCAGCATGGCGAAGATCTCCGCGCACTCCTCGGCGTCGTAGGCCCCGAGCCCGAAGTCCATCGCCATCAGGTCCCGGGTGGCCGCCTCGACGACCTCGCGGCCCTTGCCGGTGATGACGGCGAGGGTGCCGCGCCCGTCGTTGGGGTTGGGGCGCTTGGCCACCAGACCCGACTTCACCAGGCGGTCCACCGTGTTGGTCACGGAGGTGGGGTGCACCATGAGCCGCTCGCCGATCTTGGACATCGGCAGCTCGCCGGCCTTGGAGAAGGTGAGCAGCACCAGGGCCTCGTAGCGCGCGAACGTCAGCCCGTACGGCTTGACCACCGCGTCGACCTCGGCCAGCAGGATCTGGTGGGCGCGCATGATCGAGGTGATGGCCGCCATGGACGGCACGTTTCCCCAGCGCTGCTTCCAGAGCTCGTCGGCACGGGCGATGGGGTCGAAGGGGAGACTGAGGGGCTTCGGCACGTCACCAGACCCTACCGGTCGGTCATATGGTGGTCAGCCCTGTCTCGCCTTTCGGTCGGCGGGACGGCCACAACGGCGGCCGGGCGGGCGCAGTGGTCACTCCCGCGGCCGCGGGGGTTGCTCCGTCCACCGCGACAGGTGCCTCTCGACCGTCTCCACCTTGGCGGTGAGGCCGTCCGTCACACCCGGCCGGATGTCCGCCTTCAGGACCAGGGAGACGCGGGGCGCACGGGCCTCGACCGCGGCCACGGCGCGCCTGACCACGTCCATGACCTCGTCCCACTCGCCCTCGACGGAGGTGAACATCGCGTCGGTCCGGTTGGGAAGGCCGGACTCCCGGACGACCCGGACGGCGTCGGCGACGTACTCTCCCACGTCCTCACCGACGCCCAGCGGGGTCACGGAGAAGGCGACGATCATGCGTTCACGATCCCCTCGCGGCGGGCGCGGGAGGCGATCACGGCGTCCTCGGCCTCGCGCTTGAGCCTGCGCTCGGCGAAGAAGCCGCCGGTCGGCAGGACCGAGAGGACGAAGTAGAGGGCGGCGGTCCGCAGGGACCACTTGACGCGGTTCCAGGCGTCCGCCCAGAAGATCACGTACAGGATGAACAGAACGCCGTGGATCGAGCCCATCACGGGCACCGCGTTGAAGTCCGTGGTCCGCTTCAGGACCGAGCAGACCAGCAGGAGGATGAAGGACACCGCCTCCGGGGCGGAGACCAGGCGGAGACGGCGGAGGGCGGTGGCGGTCTTGATGTCCACGGGTCACCTTCGGTGGGGAGAAGGACGGGCGAGGCGCTGGGAGCGCCTGCGCTTGTGAATGCGGGCACAAACGTCGGCCCCATTGTGGCAAATCCTCGGGCCGGTGTTTCCCAGGGGTGCGGTCAGGGTCGTTCTCCACCCGTGGGACCTGTCCGCCTCCCCCCGTCCGCCGCTACCTTCGCTGCGTGGCGATGTTCCGACTCCAAGGCAGCAAGGTGCTCGCCGTCGACATGACCGGGGACGCCGTGAAGGCGAAGAACGGCTCGATGGTCGCGTACGACGGGCAGATGAACTTCAAGAAACTGACCGGTGGCGGTGAGGGGCTCAGGGGGATGGTGACCCGGCGGCTCACCGGCGAGCAGATGACCGTGATGGAGGTGCGGGGGCAGGGGACCTGCTGGTTCGCCGACCGCGCCTCCGAGATCAATCTCGTCCACCTCCAGGGGGACAAGCTGTTCGTCGAGTCGAGCAATCTGCTCGCGACCGACGCGGGGCTCAGGACGGGGACGACCTTCACCGGGCTGCGCGGGGCCTCGCAGGGCAACGGGCTGTTCACGACCACCGTCGAGGGGCACGGGCAGGCGGCGATCCTGTCCGACGGGCCGGCGGTGGTGCTCAGGGTCAGCTCGCAGTACCCGCTGATCGTCGACCCGGGGGCGTACATCGCCCACCAGGGGAACGTGCGGCAGTCCTTCCAGTCGGGCGTGACCTTCCGCACCTTCCTCGGCGAGGGCGGCGGGGAGGCCTTCCAGATCCGGTTCGAGGGGGACGGGCTGGTGTACGTCCAGCCGAGCGAGCGGAACACGATCGCGGGGGACGTGTGAGATGACCTTCCGAGAGATCAACTCCAAGATGGTCGAGGCGACGGTCCTGCCCGGCCGGCGGCTGTTCAGCCAGCGGGGCGCCATGCTCGCCTACAAGGGCGAGGTCTCCTTCACTCCCAGCATCCAGGGCGGCCAGGGCGGTCTGATGTCCATGATCGGGCGCCGGGTCGCGGGCGAGGCGACGCCCCTGATGAGCGTGGAGGGCAGCGGCACCGTCTTCTTCGGGCACGGCGGCCATCACGTCCAGGTCATCGACCTGACGGGCGACACGCTGTACGTCGAGGCGGACCGCCTGCTCGCCTTCGAGGGCACCCTCCAGCAGGGCACGATGTTCATGGGCTCACAGGGCGGGGTGATGGGCATGGTCCGGGGGCAGGTCACGGGCCAGGGGCTGTTCACGACCACCCTCAAGGGGCACGGCTCGGTGGCGGTCATGGCGCACGGCGGCGTCTTCCAGATCCCGATCACCCCGCAGCGCCCGGTGCACGTCGACCCGCAGGCCTACGTCGCCCACCACGGCGACGTGCGCAACAAGCTGTCCGCCGCCCTGGGCTGGCGCGACATGGTCGGGCGCGGCTCCGGGGAGGCCTTCCAGCTGGAGCTGAGCGGCAGCGGTGCGGTCTACGTCCAGGCCTCGGAGGAGAAGCTGTGAGCGCGTACGGAACACCGGGCGCGGGGCCCGTGGTGTACGACCCGATGACCCTGCCGGTCGACGACAACGTGAACAAGTACACCTTCTGCGTGGAGCTCAAGGGGAGCCAGTGGTTCCTGCAGAAGGGGAAGATGATCGCCTACTACGGGGCGATGGAGTTCAACGGCGTCGGGCACGGCCGGCTGGACCGTCTGGTGCGCACCTCGTTCCATTCGCCTCTGCACGCGAGCGACTGGGTCGTGGCGGAAGGCTCGGGCAAGATGCTGCTCGCCGACCGGGCCTTCGATGTCAATTCCTATGACCTGGACGACGGCAATCTGACCATTCGCTCGGGCAACCTGCTCGCTTTTCAGCCAAGTCTCGCACTCAAGCAGTCGATCGTGCCGGGCTTTCTGACCCTCATCGGAACCGGAAAGTTCGTGGCCGCGTCTAACGGGCCGGTGGTGTTCATGGAACCCCCGATCCGGGTGGATCCGCAGGCACTCGTCGGCTGGGCCGACTGCCCCTCCCCGTGCCATCACTACGACCACGGGTACATGGCAGGTGTAATGGGCGGTCTACGTGCGATGACGGGCCTCGGCGGAGCCTCCGGGGAGGAGCACCAGTTCGAGTTCGTGGGAGCCGGCACGGTCCTGCTGCAGTCGACCGAGACCCTGATGGCCGAGCAGGCCACGGGGGTGCTCCCGAACGAGCCCGGTGTGCCCGGCGGTGGAGGGGTGTCCGGAAGCCACGGACAGCAGGCCGGCGTACCGCGCCTTCCCGGACAGCTGGGTGACCTCCAGCGTCGCTTCGGGCTGTGAGCGGTAGTCTGCGGAGTGTGACGGCTCGAACGCGTGCGCACCGTCATGGCACCCCTCACTAGTTCGCCTTTCAACTTTTTAGGTAGACTTCATTCATGGAGACCGAGACGGCCACGCGCTGGCTGACCGATGCGGAGCAGTGCGCCTGGCGCACCCACCTGGAGGTCAACAGGCTGTTGACGTACCAGCTCGAAAAGGACCTGCAGCCGTTCGGCCTGACAATGAACGACTACGAGATTCTGGTGAATCTCTCCGAGTCGGAGGACGTACGGATGCGGATGAGCGACCTCGCGTCCGCCACCCTCCAGTCCAAGAGCCGCCTCTCGCACCAGATCACGCGCATGGAGAACGCGAACCTGGTGCGCCGTGAGAACTGCGAGTCCGACCGCAGGGGCCTGTACGCGGTCCTCACCGAGCACGGCATGGAGACCATGCAGAAGGTCGCGCCGCATCATGTGGCGTCCGTGCGCAGACACTTCATCGATCTGCTGGAGCCCGAGGCGCTGACGGAGCTGGACAAGGCGCTGAAGCCGATCGCCGAGCATCTGCGGGGGCAGCGCGGCAGGCCGTGAATCACGCGGCAGCGGCAGTGGCGCCTCCCCCGTGCTCAGCGCCTGGGAGGTGCCCTCGGGGCGGCACGGGTGGGCGCTTCGTCTGCGACCTGATCCACCGGAGCGGGCCCCGGCGCCGCCACCGGCCCACAGCGCGGCGGGCGGGGACCCTTCCAGGGTCCCCGCCCGCCACTTTCCTGGTCGTCAGGCCTTGGTCAGGCCCGCCACCAGTTCGTCCGCCGCCCGGTAGGGGTCCAGCTCGCCCGAGACGATGCGCTCGGCCAGGGCGCTGAGCCGGCGGTCGCCGTGGAGGTCGCCGATGCGCTCACGCAGGGCGGTGACCGCGATCGTCTCCACCTCGCGGGCCGCGCGGGCGCGGCGGCGCTCCGCCAGGACGCCCCGCTCCTCCATCCACGCCCGGTGCTTCTCCAGCGCCTCGACGACCTCGTCGATGCCCTCGGCTCGCGCCGCCACCGTCTTGACGATGGGCGGACGCCAGTCGCCGGGGCCGCGGGACTCGCCGAGGCCGAGCATGTGATTCAGCTCGCGGGCCGTGGCATCGGCGCCGTCGCGGTCGGCCTTGTTGACCACGTAGACATCACCGATCTCCAGGATGCCCGCCTTGGCCGCCTGGATGCCGTCGCCCATTCCGGGGGCCAGCAGCACCACCGAGGTGTCCGCCTGGGAGGCGATCTCCACCTCGGACTGGCCGACACCGACGGTCTCGACCAGGATCACGTCGCAGCCGGCCGCGTCCAGCACCCGGATCGCCTGCGGGGCGGCCCAGGCGAGGCCGCCCAGGTGGCCCCGGGTGGCCATGGAACGGATGTAGACGCCGGGGTCCGAGGCGTGCTCCGACATCCGGACCCGGTCGCCGAGCAGCGCCCCGCCGGAGAAGGGCGAGGACGGGTCGACGGCCAGGACACCGACCCTCTTGCCCTGCTTGCGGTACGCCGTCACCAGCGCCGACGTGGACGTCGACTTGCCCACGCCGGGGGAACCCGTCAGACCTACGACGTACGCGTTGCCGGTCAGCGGAGCGAGTGTCCGCATGACCTCCCGCAACTGCGGGGACGCCCCCTCCACCAGGGAGATCAGCCGGGCCACGGCCCGCGGCCGGCCTTCCCTGGCCTGGGCCACCAGAGAGGAGACGTCCTGCATCACAGCTCCGTTCACGTGATCCGCGTCCGCTGTCGCCGCACGCGGAAGGTCGTACGAGAGAGGTCGGTCGGAAAAGAGGCTTACGCCTTCGGTACCCGGACGATCAGCGCGTCACCCTGGCCGCCGCCACCGCACAGCGCGGCCGCGCCGACGCCGCCGCCCCGCCGCTTCAGCTCCAGCGCCAGGTGCAGCACGAGCCGGGCGCCGGACATCCCGATCGGGTGACCCAGGGCGATCGCGCCGCCGTTCACGTTCACCTTTTCGGTGGACACGCCGAGGTCCTTCATTGACTGCACGGCGACCGCGGCGAAGGCCTCGTTGATCTCGATGAGGTCCAGGTCGGAGACCTCCAGGCCCTCCTTCTTCAGGGCGTGCAGGATCGCGTTGGACGGCTGCGACTGCAGGGAGTTGTCCGGGCCCGCCACATTGCCGTGGGCGCCGATCTCGGCGATCCAGTCCAGGCCCAGCTCCTGCGCCTTGGCCTTGCTCATCACGACCACGGCCGCCGCACCGTCCGAGATCTGCGAGGCGGAGCCGGCGGTGATGGTGCCGTTCTTGGCGAAGGCCGGGCGCAGCTTGCCCAGGGACTCCGCCGTGGTTTCGCCGCGGATGCCCTCGTCCTTGCTGAACAGGACCGGGTCGCCCTTGCGCTGCGGGATCTCGACCGGGGTGATCTCGGCCTCGAAGATGCCGTTCTTCTGCGCGGCCGCGGCCCGCTGGTGCGAGAGCGCCGCGATCTCGTCCTGCTCCGGGCGGGCGATGCCCAGGCGGGTGTTGTGCTTCTCCGTCGACTCGCCCATGGCGATGCCCTCGAAGGAGTCGGTCAGGCCGTCGTGGGCCATCGCGTCGAGCATCTCGATGGCGCCGTACTTGAAGCCCTCGCGGGACTTCGGGAGCAGGTGGGGGGCGTTGGTCATGGACTCCTGGCCGCCCGCGACGACCACGTCGAACTCACCGGCGCGGATCAGCTGGTCGGCCAGCGCGATCGCGTCGAGGCCGGACAGGCACACCTTGTTGATGGTGAGCGCCGGGACGCTCATCGGGATGCCCGCCCTGACCGCGGCCTGACGGGCCGGGATCTGCCCCGCCCCGGCCTGCAGCACCTGGCCCATGATCACGTACTGCACCTGGTCGCCCCCGATCCCCGCACGGTCCAGGGCGGCCTTGATCGCGAAGCCGCCGAGGTCGGCTCCCGAGAAGGACTTCAGCGAGCCCAGCAACCGCCCCATGGGCGTACGCGCGCCCGCGACGATCACCGAGCTGTTCGTACCGGAAGTTCCAGAAGACATGAGCTGCGATCCCCTTACCGGCCTGCACAGCCGAGGAGTGAACGAGGGTTTACTTCGAATGTACTGAGGGGTAGACCACCCCGTCATCGGGCCGTCGGTGTGATCGCGCGCACGTTGCGTAACCACCATCGTGGCGCTGCACTGAATCCATGCTGACGCGAATCGACCACATCGGGATCGCCTGTCACGACCTCGACGCGACCGTCGAGTTCTACAGGGCCACCTACGGCTTCGAGGTGTTCCACACCGAGGTCAACGAGGAGCAGGGCGTGCGGGAGGCCATGCTCAAGATCAACGAGACGTCCGACGGAGGGGCTTCCTACCTGCAGCTTCTCGAGCCGACCCGCGAGGACTCCACCGTCGCGAAGTGGCTCGCGAAGAACGGCGAGGGCGTCCACCACATCGCCTTCGGCACGGCGGACGTCGACGCGGAGGCCGCGGACATCCGCGACAAGGGCGTACGCGTTCTGTACGAGGAGCCGCGACGCGGCTCCATGGGGTCACGGATCACCTTCCTGCACCCCAAGGATTGTCACGGTGTCCTGACAGAACTGGTCACTTCGGCGCCTGTTGAGTCGGCTGAGCACTGACCCTCGTACATAAGGGCCGGTAGGGTTGGGGGCGGTCGTCCCTCGAGCGGGGGACGTCCGCTTTCCGGGGTCCGGGTTTCGGGGGACGAGCGTCGGGGCAGCAGCCCATGCTCCGTCGTTGATCTGACACCATTCCCCCGGGGGCCCCGTTCGGCGGATGGACGGAGCTCGTTTGGACAGGCTTGCGACCAGGGGACGGATGGGACCGCGCAGTGCGGGGCTACGAACGCCAGGAGCGAGAGCCGGCGGCTGACGTCGACCACCTCTCTCGGTTCGAGGCCGAGATGGAGCGGCTGAAGACCGAGCGGGAAAAGGCGATCCAGCACGCCGAGGACCTCGGCTACCAGGTCGAGGTGCTGCGCGCCAAGCTGCACGAGGCGCGCCGCACCATCATGTCCCGGCCCGCCTACGACAGCGCCGACATCGGCTACCAGGCCGAACAGTTGCTGCGCAATGCGCAGATGCAGGCCGACCAGCTCCGCGCGGACGCCGAGCGCGAGCTGAGCCAGGCCCGGGCGCAGACCCAGCGCATCCTCCAGGAGCACGCCGAGCAGGCCGCGCGTCTGCAGGCGGAGCTGCACACCGAGGCCGTCAGCCGCCGTCAGCAGCTCGACCAGGAACTCGCCGAGCGCCGGCAGACCGTCGAGTCGCACGTCAACGAGAACGTGGCGTGGGCCGAGCAGCTGCGCGCCCGCACCGAGCAGCAGGCCCGGCGCCTGCTCGACGAGTCCCGTGCGGAGGCCGAGCAGGCCATGGCCGCCGCCCGCGCGGAGGCCGAACGGCTGACCGCCGAGGCCCGGCAGCGGCTGCAGAGCGAGGCCGAGTCGGCCCGCGCGGAGGCCGAGCAGCTCCTGCGCCGTGCCCGCACCGACGCCGAGCGGCTGCTGAACGCCGCCTCAAGCCAGGCGCAGGAGGCCACCGACCACGCCGAGCAGCTGCGCTCCTCCACCGCCACCGAGTCGGACGCCGCCCGCCGCCAGGCCACCGAGCTGAGCCGGGCCGCCGAACAGCGGATGGCCCAGGCCGAGGAGGCGCTGCGCAAGGCGCAGACCGAGGCCGAGAAGCTGGTCACCGAGGCCAAGGAGGCCGCGGCGAAGGCGCTCTCCAGTGCCGAGTCCGCCAACGAGCAGCGCACGCGCACCGCCAAGGAGCAGGTCGCCCGGCTGGTCGAGGAGGCCACCAAGGAGGCCGAGAACACCAAGTCCGAGGCCGAGCAGCTGGTCGCGGACGCCCGCGCCGAGGCGGAGAAGATCGTCGCGGAGGCCGCCGAGAAGGCCCGTACGATCACCGCCGAGGAGAGCGCGACCCAGCTGTCCAAGGCGGCCAAGACCGCCGAGGACGTGCTGAACAAGGCGGCCGAGGACGCCAGGAACACCACCAAGGCCGCGGCCGAGGAGGCCGAGCGGATCCGCACCGAGGCCGAGGCCGAGGCCGACCGGCTGCGCGCCGAGGCGCACGACATCGCCGCACAGCTCAAGGGCGCGGCGAAGGACGACACCAAGGAGTACCGCGCCAAGACGGTCGAGCTGCAGGAGGAGGCCCGCCGGCTGCGCGGCGAGGCCGAGCAGCTGCGGGCCGACGCGGTCGCCGAGGGCGAGAGGATCCGCGCCGAGGCCCGGCGCGAGGCCGTGCAGCAGATCGAGGAGGCGGCCAAGTCCGCCGAGGAGCTGCTGGCCAAGGCCAAGGCCGACGCCGACGAGCTGCGCTCCATCGCCCAGACCGACAGCGAGAAGGTCCGCACCGAGGCCATCGAGCGGGCCACCGCCCTGCGCCGGCAGGCCGAGGAGACCCTGGAGCGAACCCGCAAGGAGGCCGAGCGGCACCGCGCGGAGGCGGACGAGCAGGCCGAATCGATCAAGGCGGACGCCGAGCGGGTCGCGCGCGAGCTGCGCGAGGAGACCGAGCGGGCGGTCGCTGCCCGGCAGAGCGAGGCAGCCGAGGAGCTCACCCGGCTGCACACCGAGGCCGAGCAGCGGCTCGCCGCCGCCGAGCAGGCGCTGACCGACGCCCGCGAGGAGGCCGCGCGGATCCGCCGGGAGGCCGCCGAGGAGAGCGAGCGGCTGCGCGGCGAGGCCGCCGAGCGCATCCGGACGCTCCAGCAGCAGGCGGAGGCCGAGGCCGAGCGGCTGCGCACCGAGGCCGCCTCGGACGCGTCCGCCTCCCGCGCGGAGGGCGAGGCCGTCGCCGTACGGCTGCGGTCGGAGGCCGCCGCCGAGGCCGAGCGGCTCAAGGCGGAGGCACAGGACACCGCCGACCGGGTCCGCGCCGAGGCGCAGGCCGCCGCCGAGCGGCTGGGCACCGAGGCGTCCGAGACGCTGGCCGCCGCCCAGGAGGAGGCCGCCCGGCGCCGCCGCGAGGCCGAGGAACTCCTCGGCTCCGCGCGCGCCGAGGCCGACCAGGAGCGCGAGCGGGCCCGCGAGCAGAGCGAGGAGCTGCTCGCCTCCGCGCGCAAGCGCGTGGAGGAGGCGCAGGCCGAGGCCACCCGGCTGGTGGAGGAGGCCGACCGGCGCGCCACCGAGATGGTGTCGGCCGCCGAACAGCACGCCCAGCAGGTACGGGACTCCGTCGCCGGGCTGCACGAGCAGGCGCAGGAGGAGGTCACCGGACTGCGCTCGGCCGCCGAGCACGCGGCGGACCGCACCCGCCGGGAGGCCGAGGAGGAGGCGGACCGGGTCCGCGCCGACGCCTACGCCGAGCGGGAGCGGGCCAGTGAGGACGCGTCCCGGCTGCGCCGCGAGGCGCAGGAGGAGACCGAGGCCGCCAAGGCGCTCGCGGAGCGCACGGTGTCCGAGGCGATCGCGGAGGCCGAGCGGGTCCGCGCGGACGTCGCCGAGCACGCCCAGCGGGTGCGCACCGAGGCCTCCGACACCGTCGCGCGGGCCGACCAGGACGCCACCCGCACCCGCGCGGAGGCCCGCGAGGACGCCAATCGCATCCGGTCGGAGGCGGCGACCCAGGCGGACGCCCTCATCAGCGAGGCGCGGTCCGAGGCGGAGCGGCTGCAGACCGAGACGATCAACGAGGCCGACCGGCTGCGCGCGGAGACCGTGGACGAGACGGACCGGCTGCGGGCGGAGACGGCCGCGGAGGCCGAACGGGTCCGTGCCGAGTCCGTCGCCAAGGCCGAGCAGCTGATCTCGGACGCCACGGGCGACGCGGAGCGGCTGCGTGCCGAGGCCGCCGAGACCGTCGGCTCCGCGCAGACCCACGCCGAGCGGATCCGCAGCGAGTCCGAGCGCGTCAGGGCCGCGTCGGAGGCGAAGGCCGAGCAGCTGGTGACGGCCGCCCGCGAGGAGGCCGAGCGGACGCTGGACGAGGCCCGCAAGGAGGCCAACAAGCGGCGCTCGGAGGCGGCCGAGCAGGTCGACAAGCTCATCACGGAGACCACGGCCGAGGCCGACAAGCTGCTCACCGAGGCGCAGACGACCGCGGTCAAGACGAAGGCGGACGCGGAGTCCCAGGCCGACACGATGGTGGGCGCGGCCCGCAAGGAGGCCGACCGGATCCTGTCCGAGGCGACCGTCGAGGGCAACACGGCGGTGGAGAAGGCCCGTACGGACGCGGACGAGCTGCTCGTCGGTGCCCGCCGGGACGCCACCCAGATCCGGGAGCGCGCGGAGGAGCTGCGCGAGCGCCTGACCGCCGAGATCGAGGAGCTGCACGAGCGGGCCCGCCGCGAGGCCGCCGAGACGATGAGGTCGACGGGCGACCGCTGCGACGCGCTGATCAAGGCCGCCGAGGAGCAGCTGGCCAAGGCCCAGGCCAAGGCCAAGGAGATCGTCTCGGAGGCGAACTCCGAGGCGGGCAAGGTGCGTATCGCCGCGGTGAAGAAGGCCGAGGGGCTGCTCAAGGAGGCCGAGCAGAAGAAGGCGACGCTCGTGAGGGAGGCCGAGGAGCTCAGGGCCGAGGCGATCCGCGAGGCCCGGGCCACGGTCGAGGAGGGCAAGCGCGAGCTGGAGGTCCTGGTGCGCAGGCGCGAGGACATCAACGCCGAGATCTCACGGGTCCAGGACGTCCTGGAGGCACTGGAGTCCTTCGAGGCCCCGTCGGCCCCGAAGGACGGCGGCGTCAAGGCGGGCGCGACGGTGGGGGCACCCCGTTCGGGCGGCAAGGCGTCAGACGGCTAGCCTGAAGGGGGAATTCCGGGTTTTTGGGAGGGCTTGCCCGAGTCGTTGGCAAGCTCTCCGACGGTCAGCCACTCAAAAGAGGTGTCATTCTCCAGATCAAACACGTATCCGCTCGATGACACACCGCTTCGGCCCCTAGGATTCCATCCATCACCTCACCGGTCTCATTCGACAGGAACCCCATGAGCGACACTTCCCCCTACGGCTTCGAGCTTGTGCGGCGTGGGTACGACCGCGCTCAGGTGGACGAACGTATCTCCAAGCTCGTCTCCGACCGTGACAGCGCTCTTTCCCGCATCACCGCTCTGGAGAAGCGCATCGAGGAGCTCCACCTCGAAACGCAGAACGCCCAGGCCCAGGTCACCGACGCAGAGCCGTCGTACGCGGGTCTCGGCGCGCGGGTCGAGAAGATCCTCCGCCTCGCCGAGGAAGAGGCCAAGGATCTGCGTGAGGAGGCCCGGCGCGCGGCCGAGCAGCACCGCGAGCTCGCCGAGTCGGCGGCCCAGCAGGTCCGCAACGACGCGGAGTCGTTCGCCGCGGAGCGCAAGGCCAAGGCCGAGGACGAGGGCGTCCGGATCGTCGAGAAGGCCCAGGGCGAAGCCTCTCAGCTGCGGGCCGACGCGCAGAAGGACGCGCAGTCCAAGCGCGAGGAGGCGGACGCCCTCTTCGAGGAGACCCGCGCCAAGGCCGCGCAGGCCGCCGCCGACTTCGAGACGAACCTCGCCAAGCGCCGCGAGCAGTCCGAGCGCGACCTGGCCTCCCGTCAGGCCAAGGCGGAGAAGCGGCTCGCCGAGATCGAGCACCGCGCCGAGCAGCTGCGCCTGGAGGCGGAGAAGCTGCGCACCGACGCCGAGCGCCGCGCCCGCCAGACGGTGGAGACGGCCCAGCGCCAGGCCGAGGACATCGTGGCCGACGCCAACGCCAAGGCGGACCGCATCCGTTCGGAATCCGAGCGCGAGCTGGCGGCCCTCACCAACCGCCGCGACTCGATCAACGCCCAGCTGACCAACGTGCGCGAGATGCTGGCGACCCTCACCGGTGCCGCGGTGGCCGCCGCGGGCACGCCGGCCGAGGACGAGCCGATCTCCCGTGGGGTTCCGGCCCAGCAGTCCCGGTAACCGCCGGACGCGAGGAGCCGGCAGCGGCTGAGCATCGCACAGAGCCCCCCGCCACTGAAGTGGCGGGGGGCTTTGTGCCGTTTTAGCGTGGCCGCATGATCGAGCTCGAGGGGCTGACCAAGCGGTACGGCGAGAAACTGGCGGTCAACAACCTCACCTTCACCGTAAGACCGGGCACCGTGACGGGCTTCCTGGGGCCCAACGGCGCCGGGAAGTCCACGACCATGCGGATGATCCTCGGTCTCGACCACCCCACCTCCGGCGACGTCCGCATCGACGGCCGCCACTACCACGAGCTCCAGGACCCGCTGACGTACGTCGGCGCCCTGCTGGACGCGAAGGCCGTGCACGGCGGGCGCAGCGCCCACAACCATCTGCTCTGCCTGGCCCAGAGCAACGGCATCCCGGCCGCCCGTGTGCACGAGGTCCTCGACACCGTGGGCCTGACCGCGGTCGCCGGGAAGAAGGCGAAGGGGTTCTCGCTGGGTATGAGCCAGCGGCTCGGCATCGCGGCAGCGCTGCTCGGCGATCCGCGGATCCTGATGTTCGACGAGCCGGTCAACGGTCTGGACCCCGAGGGCATCCACTGGATCCGCGGCCTGATGCAGTCGCTGGCCTCCCAGGGCCGTACGGTCTTCGTCTCCTCCCACCTGATGAGCGAGATGGCGCTGACCGCCGAGCACCTCGTCGTCATCGGACAGGGCCGGCTGCTGGCCGACACCTCCATGGCCGACTTCATCGAGCGCAACTCCCGCTCCGGCGTCCGTATCCGCACCCCCGACCGCGAGCGGCTGCTCGACGTGCTGCACGGCGCGGGGATCACGGTCGTCGAAACCGGCGGCGGGCTGCTGGAGGTGGACGGCGGCAAGCCGGAGCGCATCGGGGAGCTGGCCGCACAGCACCGCGTCGTGCTGCACGAGCTGAGCAGCAGGCAGTCGTCGCTGGAGGATGCGTTCATGCGGCTGACGGCGGAGTCGGTGGAGTACCACGCGCACGCGGAGCAGGCACCCGCCCGGCCGTGGGGCGCCGAATGGAAGAAGGAGGTCTGAGCCATGGCGGCGACCCAGGTCATCAGGTCGGAGTGGACCAAGATCCGGTCGGTGGCGTCCACGGTGTGGACGCTGTCGCTGGCGGTGGTCGTCACCGTCGCGCTCGGCATGCTGATCTCGGCGCTGACGAAGAACCAGTTCGGCGACATGCCCACGCGCGAGCGGCTCTCCTTCGACCCGACCTTCGTCAGCTTCGCCGGTATGACGCTCGGCCAGCTGGCGCTGGTCGTGTTCGGTGTGCTGGTGGTGTCCAACGAGTACAGCACCGGCATGATCCGCACCTCGCTCGCCGCGGTCCCGCGGCGCGGCGCCTGGCGGGCAAGGTGGCCGTGGCGACCGGGCTCGCCCTGGTGGTGGGCATGGCCACCAGCTTCGCCGCGTTCTTCCTCGGGCAGGCGATGCTGGGGCCGCTGCGGACGACGCTCGGCGAGCCGGGTGTGCTGCGCGCGGTGATCGGGGGCGGCCTCTACATGGCCCTCATCGCGATGTTCTCGATGGGCGTCGCCGTGATGCTGCGCTCGCCGATGCTGTCGCTGGGCATCCTGATGCCGTTCTTCTTCCTGATCTCCAACATCCTCGGCAACGTCTCGGCGACCAGGAAGGCCGGCCAGTTCCTGCCCGACCAGGCCGGCAGCCGGATCATGCAGGTGGTCCCCCGGGTCGGCGACGGCACCCCGTACGGGCCCTGGGGCGGCCTCGGCATCATGGTGCTGTGGGTGATCGCGGCGCTCATCGGGGGTTACGCGCTGTTGCGCAAAAGGGATGCCTAGGGACCGGAAGCGATCACCTGCCGGCGACCGCAGGGTTTTACTTTCTTTTGGGCGGAACCGTCAGCGCCCGGATATCCTCCTAACCCTTACGGGGGCGTGTGCCCCGCTGACCTGAACCTTTCGATGGGTGCGGAGCATGATCGAGGCAGTCGGCCTGACCAAGCGCTATGGCGACAAGACCGCCGTGTACAACCTCTCCTTCCAGGTGCGCCCGGGCGCCGTCACCGGCTTCCTGGGGCCCAACGGCTCGGGCAAGTCGACGACCATGCGGATGATCCTCGGCCTGGACAACCCCACCGCGGGCTCCGTGACCATCGGCGGCTACCCGTACCGCAGACTGCCCAACGCGCCCCGCCAGGTGGGCGCGCTGCTGGACGCCAAGGCCGTGCACGGCGGCCGGTCCGCACGCAGCCACCTGCTGTGCCTGGCGCAGCTGTCGGGCATCCCGGCCCGCCGGGTCGACGAGGTGCTCGGGGTCGTCGGTCTGCAGGACGTGGCGAAGAAGCGCTCCAAGGGCTTCTCGCTCGGCATGGGCCAACGGCTCGGCATCGCCGCCGCGCTGCTGGGCGACCCGCAGGTGCTGCTCTTCGACGAGCCGGTGAACGGTCTCGACCCCGAGGGCATCCTCTGGGTTCGCAATCTGATGAAGTCCCTGGCGGCGGAGGGACGGACCGTGTTCGTCTCCAGTCACCTCATGAGCGAGATGGCGCTGACCGCCGACCACCTGATCGTCATCGGACGCGGGCAGCTGCTCGCCGACATGAGCGTGAGGGACTTCATCTCCGCGAACTCCGCGGACTTCGCCCGCGTCCGCACCCCCGACACCGAGCCGCAGCTGCGGGAGAAGCTCACCTCCGCGCTGACCGAGGCGGGCGGGCACGTGCTGCCCGAGCAGGACGGCGCGCTGCGCGTCACGGGGCTGCCGTTGCCCCGCATCAGCGACCTCGCGCACGAGGCGGACGTACGCCTGTGGGAGCTGTCGCCGCACCAGGCCTCGCTCGAGGAGGCGTACATGCGGATGACACAGGCGGCCGTCGACTACCGCTCCACCATCGACCAGAAGGCCGGGCTGATGCAGCCCCTGCCGCCGGGCGTCCAGCCGCCCATGCCGGTCCCGGGCCAGGGGCAGCCCGGCTGGTACGCACCGCCGCCGCCGCAGGAGGGCGGTCAGCCGTTCGCGGCGCCGCACGGCGTGCCCGGGCAGCCGGGGCAGCCGGCACAGCCGGCCGCGGGCCCCTACGGCGTTCCGGGCACGGGCTCCTACGGCGCTCCGGGCGCGGGTCAGCCGCATCCCCACGGTGCTCCGGCGGGCGGGCCGAACCCCTACGCGCAGGCCGCTCCCCCGGCCCCGCAGATGCCCGCCCCGGCGGCACCCGCGACCCCGCCCGCCGCTCCCCGGGACGCGGCTTCGTCCGCCCCTGCCCCCGCCCCCGCCGACTCCACCAAGCCCGAGGACGCCCGATGAGCACGCCCCAGCCCCCCGTGTCGCAGGCAGCGCCGACCTGGCAGGCGGCGCCCGGTTCCGCGCTCCCCACCTACACCTCGCCGATCCCCGTGGTCCGTACGCACCTCGGGCACGCCCTCGCGTCGGAGTGGACGAAGATCAAGTCGGTGCGCTCCACGATGTGGACGCTCGGCGTGTTCGTCCTGCTGGTGATCGGGATCGGCCTGCTGACCGGCGTGGTGGTCGTCAACTCCTCGTCGGAGCTGTCGGGCGAGGAGAACCCGCTCTCGCTGGGCTTCTTCGGGCTGCTGCTCGGCAGCATCTGCGTGATGACGCTCGGCGTGCTGACCACGGCCTCGGAGTACGGCACCGGCATGATCCGCACCACCATGACGGCGTGCCCCAGCCGCGGACGGGTGCTCGCGGCGAAGGCGCTCGTGTTCTTCCTCGTCGCGTTCACGGTCACCCTGGTGTCCACCGCCCTGGTCGCCTTCACGCAGACGGCCATGCTCAACGGCAGCGGCGCCCGGCAGCCCACCGGCGGGGAGTGGTTCAAGGCCACGGTCGGCGTCAGCCTCTACATGGCCCTGCTCGGCCTGCTCTCCCTCGTCATCGGCTCGATCCTGCGCCACTCGGCCGGCGCCATCACCATCATGATCGGCGTGGTGCTCGCCCCGCTGGTGATCGCGCTGTTCATGTTCACGCAGTCGCTGGAGAAGGTGCGCACCGCGCTGTTCGAGTACTCGATCCCGAACCAGCTGAGCGTCTTCTACTCCAACTCCCTGAGCCGATCCGGCCCGTCTGGCTGGGACCCGCTGTGGATCATCGTGGGCGTGACGGCCGTCGCCTCCGCCGGCGCCTGGGCGCTGCTGCAGAAGCGGGACGTCTGACCGGCCGGAAGCCCGGCTAGAACCTCGGCGCGTTACGGGACCGCTGCACCCGCGTGGTGCGGCGGTCCTTCGCGTTCCAGCAGGCCTTGTGCCAGTGCCGGCGGTCGTCCACCCCCGCGTGCTCGGGCCAGGCCACCACGTGCGGGACACCGGAGGCGATCAGCTGGTCGCAGCCCGGGCAGCGGTAGGTCTTGCCCTGCGCGCTCGCGCCCGCCACATGGCGCACGCTCCAGTCGTCGCCCTGCCAGCTCTCCGTGGACTGCCAGCCGCCGTAGCGGCCCACGGAGTCGTCCTCGGCGCTCCGGCCGGACGGGGCAGCGCCCCTCTCACCCTTGGGTCGGTTGCGACGCGGGGACACGGGACACCTCACGGAGCTGTGCAGGGAGCGGGGTTCCTCTCCAGCGTACGCGGCTCCGGCAGGGGTACGCGAAGGGAAACGTTCCCCGACCAACCCCCACAAGTCCCCCTCCCTGGCGGCCCATTCCGCAGACAATCCGGAAATCTCTTCGCCAGGCCGTGTCCTCGGCACGTGTCGGGCGGTTATGCCGGGTGGGGGAGCTCCGTGTCGGAGCCAAGGAAGCAGGAAAAGGCAATGCGCGTTGGATGTTTCGTGTTGGCGGCCCAGTTCCCGGGGCAGGGCCAGGGGGAGCCGCTGCACCGCGCGGTCCGTACGGCCGAAGTCGCCGAGGAGGCGGGCCTGGACGCGGTCTGGCTGGCCGAGCACCACTTCGTACCGTACGGGACGTGCCCGTCGGCCGTCACACTGGCCGCGCTGCTGCTCGGCCGCACCCACCGCCTGCGGGTGGGCACGGCGGTCAGCGTGCTGCCCACCGTCCATCCGGTCGCGCTCGGCGAACAGGCCGCGCTGCTGCACGTGACGAGCGGTGGACGGTTCTCACTGGGGGTGGGGCGCGGTGGGCCCTGGGTGGACCTGGAGGTGTTCGGCGCGGGCCTGGAGGCGTACGAGAGGGGCTTCCCGGAATCACTCGATCTGCTGGTGCGCTGGCTGCGCGACGCGTCCGTGTCCGCTTCGGGGGAACGATTCACCTTCCGTGAAGTGCCCGTGGTCCCCCGCCCGTCCGAGGCACTGACGGAGGCCCCGGGCCCCGAAGTCGTCGTCGCCTGCACCTCCCCGGCGAGCATCCGGCTGGCCGCCGAGCACGGGCTGCCGATGCTGCTGGGGATGCACGTCGGGGACGAGGAGAAGGCCGAGATGGTCGCCCTGTGGCAGCGGTGCGCGCGGGCGGCGGGACGGCCGGGCGACGAGATCCGGGGCGCCGCCCATGTCTCGGCCGGTGTCTGCCAGATCGCCGACCGGCGCACCGACGCGGTGGAGACGCTGGTGAAGGCGATGCCGGGTTGGCTGAAACAGGGACTGGACGCCCATGTCACGGTCGACGGCCGGACCCGCCGGATGCGCGATCCGCTGGCGTACACCGAACTGCTCTGCGGACTGCACCCGGTGGGCACCCCACGGCTGTGCGCCGACCGGCTCGCCGCAACCTCCGAGCGGACCGGAATCTCCCGATTCGCCCTGCTCGTGGAGGGCTCGGGCGATCTGGCGGCGACGGAGGAGAACGTACGACGGCTCGGCGCCGAGGTACTCCCCCACCTCGGCTGAGCGAGCCACGACGCAGGGAAGGCTTGCCGCCCCGGCACTGAATGCACCTCCCGCGAACGGAGCGGCAAGCAAGCGACTACTGCCTCAGCAGTCCCTGAGTTCCGGCGACTGGTTGAGCAGCTGACTGCGCACCGATGTGAAGCGGGTCAGCGTGTCGTCGGCCGAGGCGTCCAGCGGGAACACCGCCACCCGGTGGCAGTTCTGGAAGGCCAGCCGCACACCGAAGTGCCGCTGCAGCGCACCGCGTATGGCGTCACTCGCGAGCGCACGCAGCAGCTGACCCCGTGCCTGCTCGTCCGGCGGAGGCGTCTGGTTGTCGGCGAAATTGCCGCCGTCGACCTTCAGCTGGGCCACCAGGGAGCTGATCATCTCCCATGCGTAGGGCAGGGAGGTCCGGACGCAGTCGACGAAGGCAGCTTCGTCGACCTCGCCTCGCTCGGCCTGTTCGAGTAGGGCCGGTGAGACGTCGAGCGACATGGGTTCTCCTCTCGCACCCCCGAACAGCAGGGGTTGCCGGACAGTTAAGGGGGTTCGCGATACCGAACACGGTGAGTACACATACCGCGACCTCCCGTTCACTACGGTAAGCATCAGAACGAGGGCCCACCAGGCGAATACACGTACAGCCAGGGCGGGTTGGGCACACAATCGGCCACAAGTGAACACGGGTGATCCAGGGAAAAATGGGGCGGTCCGGCGCGGTCGACCGTTTGGCCGCCCAGCAGGCCGGTCCGGGCGAATCGCGCGCGGTGCGGTGCGTCGAGTAGCGTTGCCGACCATGCGTCTCGTCATTGCCCGGTGCTCCGTCGACTACGCGGGCCGGCTCACCGCCCACCTGCCGTCAGCGCCCCGTCTGATCCTGGTGAAGGCCGACGGCAGCGTCTCGATCCACGCGGACGACCGCGCCTACAAGCCCCTGAACTGGATGTCGCCGCCCTGCACGCTGAAGGAGGACGCGGGGGACGGTGCAGCCACCGCGGGCGTCTGGACCGTCGTCAACAAGGCGGGCGAGAAGCTCATCATCACGATGGAGGAGGTCCTCCACGACTCCTCCCACGAGCTCGGCGTGGACCCGGGGCTGATCAAGGACGGCGTGGAAGCACACCTGCAGGAACTGCTCGCCGACCGCATCGAGACCCTCGGTGAGGGCTACACCCTCATCCGGCGCGAGTACATGACCGCCATCGGCCCGGTGGACATCCTGTGCCGGGACGCCGACGGGCAGACCGTCGCGATCGAGATCAAGCGGCGCGGCGAGATCGACGGTGTGGAACAACTCACCCGCTATCTGGAGCTGTTG
This sequence comes from Streptomyces sp. NPDC020801, assembly GCF_044334385.1. Classification (NCBI taxonomy): domain Bacteria; kingdom Bacillati; phylum Actinomycetota; class Actinomycetes; order Kitasatosporales; family Streptomycetaceae; genus Streptomyces; species Streptomyces sp. NPDC020801. Next base: position 987,052 of record NZ_JBIRST010000001.1, on the reverse strand, counting down.
AACCGCGACCCCCATCTCGCCCCGGTACGCGGCATCTTCGCGGCGCAGGAGATCAAGCCGCAGGCCCGCGTCCTCGCGACCGACCGCGGCATCGGCTGCCAGGTACTGGACTACGACGCGCTGCGCGGCATCGAGGACGACAAGCTGCGGCTGTTCTGAACCTTCCGGCCCTCCGTACGGCACCGGGGCCGGGTCCGTGTGAGACGGACCCGGCCCCTTGGTCCGTACGGGACCGGACCTGAGGGACCTCAGATCACCGCGTCACCCGAACTGCTCGGGGAGCCGGCGCCGCCGCTCGCGGGTGCACTCGCGGAGCTGCTGGAGGTGGCGGGGCCGCTGGCCGAGTTGGACACCGACGGGCTCGTCGTCGACGACCCGGTCGCACTCGGCGTCGGTGTGGGCGACGGCGACTTCGACGGACTGGCCGTGGGCGACGGGGACTTCGACGGCGACGTGGGCGACTTGGACGGAGTCGTCGGCCTGGACGAGCTCGGCTTCGACGGCCTGCTCGTGGCACCGCCGCCCCCCGACCCCTTCGTCCCGCTCGGGTTGTCCGAGGGCTGGGCCGTGCGGGACGGCGGCGGCGCGTCCGGGCCCGGCTTGGTCGGGCGGCTGGTCGCCGTGCCGGTGTCACCCTTGCCGGTGCCGCTCTTCTGCGGCGCGTCCGCGCCCAGGCTGCCGTCGTCCAGGCCCTGGCTGGCGGACGGGTTGACGTCGACCTTGTCGGAGGGGTCGTTGGCGCCGTTGTGGGAGGTGGCGCCGAGCGTCACCACGGTGCCGAGCACGGCGGCGAGCAGCGCGCCCGCGCCGGCCGCCACGAGGTTGCGCCGGGCGAGGCCCTTGAGGCCGATCCGCTGCTTGGCCTGGGTGTCGGAGGAGGACGCGTACGACCCGTACGACGAGTCCGCGCCCCCGGACCGGTAGGTGACCAGCGTCGAGGTGTCGCCGCCGGGCGGCTGGAGCGCCGGGAAGGCCGCGGGCACCCCGCCGGGAGGCGACGCCGACTCCTCGGTACGGGCGTCGGGCACCTCCTCCCCCGCGGTCGCGCCGAGGCCGGCGACCGGTGTGGCGGCCAGGCCCGGGGCCGTGCCGGCACGGTCGGCGACCAGGGCGAGGGCGCGGCGGCCGGCGACGGTGCCGCGCTTGTCGGAGAGCGCGCCGCGCAGGCCGATGGATGCCTCCAGCTCGGCGCGGGCCCGGTCCAGCAGGCCGCCGCAGAGCGCCAGGATGCCCAACTCGTGGTGGAAGTAAGCCTGTTCGGCGACGTCTCCGGCGAGCCGGGCGGCCTCGGTACCGGAGCGCAGCGCCCGCTCCCAGGCGCTCCAGTGCAGTCCGGAGGCGAAGGCGGGTGCGGCGGTGCGGGCGAGGAGTACGGCGGTGTTCTCCTCGTCCTCGCCGGGCGGCGTGGTGGCCGGCACCAGCACGGCCAGCGCGGCGAGCACGGCGTCCGCCTCGGCGCACACCCGCTCGGGTGTGACGGAGGGGTGGCCGGCCCACCAGGTGTAGTGCTGGGCGGCGGTGCGGGCCTGGGCCTCGGCGTCGTCGCCGTATCCGGCGGCCTCCAGCTGGGCGGGCACCCCGGCGGCGAGCCGGTAGCGGGGGCCGACCGGGGAGACCAGGCCGCAGCTCGCCAGCTCGCCGAGGGCGGCATCGGCATGGGTGTCGCCGACCAGCGCGGGCAGATGGGCCTGGTGGGGCACCTCGCCGCCGAGCGCGACGGCGAACCGCAGGGTGGCGCGCGCGGAGGCGCTCAGCCGCTTGGCGAGCAGCGGGGCGGGCGCGGCGGCCTCGCCGAGCGAGGGCAGGGGTACGTCGTCGCCGTCGCCCCCGTCGACGACCGCGTCCTGCGGCGGCGCGTCCTCGAAGACGCCGAACTCGTCGACGGCGTTGGTGGCGGCCCGCAGCTGGTCGTGCTGGCGCAGCAGGGCTCCGGCCTGGACGAAGCGCAGGGGCAGGCCCTCGGACTCGAACCAGAGGTCGCCGGCCCAGTTGGCCTCCTCCTCGGTGAGGACGCGGCCGACGGCACGCTCGATGAGCTCGACGCCGCCGGCCCGGTCCAGGCCGCTGAGGAAGACCTCCTCGATGGCCGACTCGGCGGACGGCGCGGGCACATCCGGGGTCGCGCTGATCAGGAAGGCGCACTCGGGGGTGGCGTCGAGCAGCTCGTCGAGCGCGCTGCCGCCGAACTCGATGTCGTCCAGGACGACGACCGCGCCGATCTCACGGGCGTACTCCAGCAGTTCGTCCCGGTCGGGACGGTGCAGGGGCGCGCTGTACACGGCGTGGAAGAGGTCGTGCAGCAGGTCGCTCGCGGTGCGGCGGTAGCCGGTGAGGCGGACGACGCCGTCGGGCGCGAGGTCCGAGCAGTCGTCGGCGACGAGGTCGAGGAGGCTGGTGCGGCCGGAGCCGCCCGGGCCGGTCAGGCGTACGGAGCGGCCGCGGGCGAGCAGCCGTACCAGCCGCTCGCGTTCGTCCTGACGCCCCAGCAGGGGCTGCGCGGACGGGGCCGGGCCCGGCGGGACGGGCGGCCGGGCCGCGCGGTCCGCCTCGGCGCGCTCGGCCTCGGTGTACTTCCGCGGCCGCTCGGGGCGCTCCCCGGGCGGGCAGGCCTCTATCTCGCTGCCGTCGACGGGATTGACGGTGAGCAGGAAGTCGCCGCTGACGAGCCGCACCGTGCGGGCCAGTGCGGGCGCGTGCTGTCCGAAGTCGGACGAGAGGGATTCCCTGGGCGGGCGCCGGCTCGGCGCGTGGCCGTCGCCGTCATGGCCCATGTCCTCGGGTTCCCGGATGTTCGGGTCCATAGGTTCCAAGCCCCCCAAAAGCGTCGCGTGCTCTTTCAGCCCCTCCCGGCCTTGCCGCACACCGCGCTGTCGCTTCTGGTCCGGGCCCGCTAGAGGGTTGCATGCAGCGGGCGACCGAACCCTAAACCTTCGCACAGTATCTACGACAGTCCGGGGTACCGCGCCGTCCGAGACGTCACAGTCTCGTGAGGATTGCACGCGACGTACGTTGGGACGATGTGTGCCCGGGTCTCCCGCGTCGCCCGGTTCACACCCGTTCGGAACCATGCCTTCCGGGGCCCGGAGGCGAGGGTTCACCCCGGACGCCGACGTGGGTGGGGCCGGCGGCGTCCGTCACACGCGGGGCAGGGACTCGACCCCGATGCCGCCCTCGATGGCGAGGATCCGGTGCAGCCGGGTGGCCACCAGCAGGCGCTGCATCTGCGGCGGCACACGGCGCAGCACCAGCCGCCGGCCACAGCGGCCGGCGCGCCGGTGGACACCCATGATCACGCCGAGGCCGGTGGCGTCCCACGAGTCGAGCTCGGACAGGTCGAGCACGAGGTCGCCGACGCCGCCGTCGACGGCCGAGTGCAGGACCGTACGGGCGTCCGCCGCGCTGCGGACGTCGAGGCGGCCCCCGACGACCACCTCGGCGTGGTCGCCCCTGATGTACATATGCGCTCCCCGTGACTGCGGTGGCGTACTCCATGACGGTGGCTGTGCAACGTCTGACTGCTTGAGTGGCGGGCCGGTTGCTGCTTGTAAGCGAACCGATACCGAATTCACTCGGAAGGGTGATGCTCGTGATGCTTGTGCGGTCTCAGTGCTTGTAGAAGCCCTGCCCGCTCTTGCGCCCGATGTCACCGGCGTCAACCATCCGGCGCATCAGCTCCGGCGGGGCGAACTTCTCGTCCTGGGTCTCGGTGTAGATGTTGCTGGTGGCGTGCAGCAGGATGTCGACACCGGTCAGGTCCGCGGTGGCCAGCGGGCCCATGGCGTGGCCGAAGCCCAGCTTGCAGGCGAGGTCGATGTCCTCGGCGGTGGCGACGCCCGACTCGTACAGCTTGGTCGCCTCGACCACGAGGGCGGAGATGAGACGGGTCGTCACGAAGCCGGCCACGTCCCGGTTGACGACGATGCAGGTCTTGCCGACGGACTCGGCGAACTCCCGGGCGGTGGCGAGGGCCTCGTCGCTCGTCTTGTAGCCGCGGACGAGTTCGACGAGCTGCATCATCGGAACCGGCGAGAAGAAGTGCACGCCGACGACCCGCTCCGGGCGCTCCGTCACGGCCGCGATCTTGGTGATCGGGATGGCGGAGGTGTTGGAGGCGAGCACCGTGTCCTCGCGTACCAGCTTGTCGAGCGTACGGAAGATCTCGTGCTTGACCTCGAGCTTCTCGAAGACCGCCTCGACGACGACGTCCGCGTCGGCGGCCGCGTCCAGGTCGGTGGTCGCGGTGATGCGGGCGAGGGCGGCCTCGGCGTCCTCCGCCGCGAGCCTGCCCTTGCCGACGAACTTGTCGTACGAGGCCTTGATGCCGTCGGTGCCACGCCTCAGTGCCTCGTCGGTGACGTCCCGCAGGACGACGTCCCAGCCCGCCTGCGCGGAGACCTGGGCGATGCCGGACCCCATGAGACCGGCCCCGATGACGGCGAGCTTCCGTGCCACTCCGACTCCCCTTTGAACGACTGCGCGAGCGCTTACACCCTGTATACGTATGGCTCCAGGGCGGACATTAGCGCTCGCGCGCTGCCTTGAGGACCGTAAGTAATGCGTGTCACTGTCTCAGCGCGTGAGACACCGGTCACGTCCCGATCGACGGGCTTCGGCGAGCCTCCGAGCGCCTGGTCCGCGGGCATTCGGGCCGGGACGGCCGGGGTGCCAATTCCACTCGGGCCCGCGCTGGTTGGCGTCGGCCGGCGCTCCGCGGACCGGCCGGCACCGTGCCTCCTCGGGCCCTTCACCCGCGGGCCCGTGGGCCGCGGGGCGGGACCGTACCGAACCCGCGCCGAGCCCGCGCCGGAACCGTTCCAGGACCACGAGGGCGGTTGCGCCGTCGATCTGACAGGCCGTCCGCGCACGGGGCTCCGGTGCCGGCGGCCAGGGGCCCGGCCCGCACTGAGGAAGCTCCCGGGAGCGTCTAGATTGGCCACATGGTCAATCTGACGCGCATCTACACCAGAACCGGTGACCAGGGCACGACCGCCCTCGGGGACATGAGCCGGGTCGCGAAGACCGATCTGCGGATCTCGGCGTACGCGGACGCCAACGAGGCGAACGCGGTGATCGGCACGGCGATCGCGCTGGGCGGCCTCGACGAGGAGATCGTCAAGGTCCTCACCCGGGTACAGAACGACCTGTTCGACGTGGGCGCGGACCTCTCCACTCCCGTGGTGGACAACCCCGGGTTCCCGCCCCTGCGGGTGGAGCAGTTCTACGTCGACCGGCTGGAGGCGGACTGCGACCGCTTCAACGAGCGGCTGGACAAGCTGCGCTCCTTCATCCTGCCGGGCGGCACGCCGGGCGCGGCCCTGCTGCACCAGGCCTGCACGGTGGTCCGCCGGGCCGAGCGCTCGACCTGGGCCGCCCTTCAGGCGCACGGCGAGACGATGAACCCGCTCACCGCGACCTACCTCAACCGCCTGTCCGACCTGCTGTTCATCCTGGCGCGGACGGCCAACAAGGAGGTCGGGGACGTGCTGTGGGTGCCGGGCGGGGAGCGCTGAGCGCACTCCCCCGCCCGGTCCCGGCGGGGCCCGGCGGGGCCCGGTCTCAGCGGTCCGCGTTGCTCGTCGCGTCCGAGTCCGCCGCCGCCGCCGCGGACTCGGCGGCGTTCACCTTCTTCTCCATGTCGGCGTAGCCCGAGGGCGCGCCGGCCGGGGCGGTCGCCGAGGGCGCCGTCGTCGAGGGCGCGGTGGACGGTGCCGCCGTGGATGCCGTGCCGTTGTGGCGGGCGCAGCCGGTGGTGAGGGCCGCGAGCAGGGCCACCGTCACGGCAGCCGTCACGGCAGCCGCCCGCCGGGCACCCATCAGCCCGCCGCCTTGCCGTTGCCGTTCGCCTGGCACCAGGTCTTCACCGCGGCCAGGTCCTTCTGCCGCTGTTCCAGGTTGTTCCGCAGCGACTTGCGGAAGTTCAGGCGGTCCTGGAGATAGGTGGCGATCTCGGTGTGGCCGGCCTTCTTCGCGTTGTCGACCCGCTTCTGCAGCCGGGCCACCGAGCCGCGTGTGCCGGCTCCGGCGTCCAGCCGCTTCAGGGCGCGGTCGATCCGCCGGTCGATCTTGGGCACCCGCTTGCACAGCGCCTGCGCGCCGTCGCCGGTGCGCGCGGGCGCGGGCGAGGGGCTGCTGTCGGCCGCGGCCACCCCGGTGGTGCCCGCCAGGACCGCGGTCACCGCGAGCGAGGTGAGCAGCGTGCGCATCCGTCGTGGTCCGTACATCCCTGTGTCCTCCGTTGCGTTGCCGGACGGTCCGTCGTCCGTCCGTCCGTTTCTTCGCGTCGGAGGCTAGGGGCGGTCTTTGGCAAAACTCTGTGACCGGTTTGCCCCGGCTGTACCGATCAGCCAGTCCCGCCGGCCGGGCAGCGCGCCGCCGCCCGAGGGCAGCCGTACCTCGAAGCGCGCCCCGGTGCCGCCGGGCGCGTCCGTCACGGTGACGCTCCCCCGGTGCAGCGCCGCCTGCTGTGCGACGAGGGTGAGGCCGAGTCCGGAGCCCGCGCTGTCCGGGCCCCGCTGGAACCGTTCGAAGATCCGGGCGCGGGAGCCGGCGGGCACGCCGGCTCCGTGGTCGTCCACCGTGATCACCACCTGGTCCCCCGCGCCCCGCACCCCCACCTCCACCCGGGCCCGGCCGCGCGGGTCCCGGCCGTGGGCGAGGGCGTTGCCGAGCAGGTTGTCCAGCACCAGCCTCAGGCCCGGTTCCCAGCCGTGCACGGTGAGGCCGGGCGGGGCTGCCAGGGTGATCCCGGCGTCCGGGGCGCGGCGCCGGGCCTCGGCCACGGCCGCGTCGGCGGCCTCGGAGACGTCCACGGTCCGGAACGCCTCCGCCTCCACCAGGTCCCCGCGCCCGAGCTCGCGCAGCATCACCAGCAGGCCGAGCAGCCGGGCGTGCTCGTGGCGCAGATCGGTGAGGACCTCGGTGCGGTCCGGTTCGGGCAGCGCGGGATGAGCGGCGAGGATGTCGAGGTTGGTGCCCATGCTCATCAGCGGGGTGCGCAGTTCGTGCGCGGCGGCCGCGGAGAAGGAGCGGGCCGTGTCCAGGGCCTCGGCGGTCCGGGCGGCCTGTTCGTCGTAGCGGGCGAGGACGGTGCGCACGGTGGCGGCGAGCTCGTCGACCTCGGTCACACCGGTCGGCCGGTGGTCGAGGCGGGCGGCGGAGGTGCGCGGGTCGAGTCCGGCGGTGCGGCGGGTGAGACGGGCCAGGGGTGCGCTCGCGCCGGAGGCCAGGCCCCAGGCGAGCAGGCCGGACAGGGGTGCGGCGAGCACCGCGGTGAGGACCACCCGGCGGCGTACGGCCCGCAGTTGGGCTCGGTCGGCGGTGTCCGGGGAGAAGACCCACAGGGTGCCGGAGACGGCCGGACCCTGCATCGGCCGGGACAGCACCCGCCAGCTGCGCCCGGCGGCACGGACGGTGACCGGCCCGGTCACCCGGTCGGGCAGGCGCACCGAGGTGCCGGGCTGGGGCCCGCCGCTGTAGGTGGCGTCGGGTCCGACCACGCGTACGCCGACGTCGAGTGCGGCGGTGAACAGCTGCCGCTCCCTGGTGTCGGCGGCCCTGGGGCGGCCGTTCTCCGTGGCCCGCAGCAGGGCTCGGGCGTCCGGGGCGACGGCGGCGGCCCGCTGCCGCAGGTGGTCGTCCTCCACGCGGTGCAGATCGCGGCCGACCAGGTTCAGCAGCAGCCAGCCGGAGGCCGCCACCAGGAGCGGGACGGTGCAGCCGACGGCCAGGCCGATACGGGTGGAGAGTCTCATGGCGCGTCCCGCGTTTCCCTGAGCACGAAGCCCACGCCGCGCACGGTGTGGATCAGGCGCGACCGCCCGTCCGCCTCCAGCTTGCGCCGCAGGTAGCTGACGAAGGTGTCGACGGCGTCGGTGCGCACGTCGAAGTCGTAGCCCCACACCCGGTCCAGGAGCTGATCGCGGGTGAGGACCAGCCCGGCGTTGCGGGCGAGGACCTCCAGGAGCTCGAACTCGCGCCGGGTCAGTTCCAGGGACCGGCCGTCGCGCTCCGCGGTGCGGGCGGCCGGGTCCATCACCAGGTCCGCCACCCGCAGCACCTGCCTGCCTTCCGGTGGCCGGCGGCGCAGCAGCGCGTGCAGCCGCAGCACCAGTTCCTGCAGGGCGAACGGCTTGACCAGGTAGTCGTCGCCGCCCGCCTGGAGGCCGGCGATGCGGTCGGCGGTCTCGTCGAGTGCGGAGAGCATGAGCACGGGCAGGTCCCGGCCCTCGTCACGGAGCCGCAGACACACCTCGATGCCGCTCATGCCGGGCATCGAGACGTCCAGCACCAGGACGTCCGGCGGTGCCTGGCCGATGGCGGCGAGCGCCTCGGCCCCGTTGCCGGCGGTCCGCACCGCGAAGCCGCTGAGCCGCAGCCCGCGCTCCAGCGAGCGGCGGATCGCCGCGTCGTCGTCCACGACCAGAACCGCGCCGGCGCGCGTCGCGTCCGTCATGCCCCCTCCTCGCACCCTTCGTATGGCCCGCCAGGGTACGGCCCTTTGTTCGGAGACCGGCGCCGACCGGGGGGTTTCCCGGGTAAGAACAGCCGCGCGGGCCCGGCCTCGGGATCAAGCGGCGCCGGGGGCAAGGGAGTTGGGGACGGAGAAAGCCATCGGAGCAGTGGTCCAGACCTATTGACCTATGGTCCAGACCTTTCTACTCTCGCAGCACTGTGGGCGTGAAGGCTCAGTCATGCCCCCGACAACCACCCCCGCCGCCCGGAGGCCGCAGCGCCCGCGGGCGACATCAAAAGAGGAGGCGCAGCATGCGCTTCAGACACAGAGCCGCGGCAGGGTTCGCGACCCTGTTGCTCCCCCTGGCCGGACTGGTCGGCCTCGCCGCGTCCCCAGCCCAGGCCGCGAGCACCGCCACGGCCACGTACACCAAGACCAGCGACTGGGGCACCGGCTTCGGCGGGCAATGGACCGTCAAGAACACCGGGACGACCGCCATCAGCTCCTGGACCGTGGAGTGGGACTTCCCCTCCGGTACGTCCGTCACCTCCGCCTGGGACGCGGACGTCACCTCGTCCGGCAACCACTGGACGGCCAAGAACAAGTCCTACAACGGCTCCCTCGCCCCGGGTGCCTCCGTCTCCTTCGGCTTCAACGGCGCCGGCTCCGGCTCCCCGAGCAACTGCACGCTCAACGGCGGAAGTTGTGACGGCGGCCCGAGCGTCCCGGGCGACAACCCGCCCTCCGCGCCGGGCACCCCGGACGCCTCGGGCATCACCGACACCTCGGTGAAACTCTCCTGGAGCGCGGCCACCGACGACAAGGGCGTCAAGAACTACGACGTCCTGCGGGACGGCAGGACGGTCGCGACCGTGACGACGACCTCGTACACGGACACCGGTCTGAGTGCCGGCACCGACTACTCCTACACCGTGCAGGCCCGCGACAGCGCCGACCAGACCGGCCCGGTCAGCGGCTCGGTCGCGGTGCACACCACCGGCGGCGGCACCAATCCCCCGCCCGCCGGTGACAAGGTCCGGCTCGGCTACTTCACCGAGTGGGGCATCTACGGCCGCAACTACAACGTCAAGAACCTCGTGACGTCCGGCTCCGCATCGAAGATCACGCACATCAACTACGCCTTCGGCAACGTCACCGGCGGCAAGTGCGCGATCGGCGACTCCTACGCCGACTACGACAAGGCGTTCACGGCCGACCAGTCCGTCAGCGGTGTCGCCGACACCTGGGACCAGCCGCTGCGCGGCAACTTCAACCAGCTGCGCGAGCTGAAGGCCAAGTACCCGAACCTCAAGGTGCTGTGGTCCTTCGGCGGCTGGACCTGGTCCGGCGGCTTCGCGGACGCGGCCAAGGACCCGGCCGGCTTCGCCCAGTCCTGCTACGACCTGGTGCACGACCCGCGCTGGGCCGGCGTCTTCGACGGCATCGACATCGACTGGGAGTACCCGAACGCCTGCGGTCTGACCTGCGACACCAGCGGGGCCGCGGCCTTCAGGAACGTGATGGCCGCACTGCGCGCCAAGTTCGGCTCCGCCGCCCTGGTCACCGCGGCCGTCACCGCCGACGGCTCCGCCGGCGGCAAGATCGAGGCCGCCGACTACGCGGGCGCCGCCGCGTCCGTCAACTGGTACAACGTGATGACGTACGACTTCTTCGGCGCCTGGGACGCGCAGGGCCCCACCGCCCCGCACTCGCCGCTCACCTCCTACAGCGGCATCCCGAAGGCCGGCTTCACCACGGCCGACGCGATCGCCAAGTACAAGGCGGCCGGCGTGCCGGCGAACAAGCTGCTCATCGGCATCGGCTTCTACGGCCGCGGCTGGACCGGCGTCACCCAGGACGCCCCGGGCGGCACGGCCACGGGCCCGGCGGCCGGCACCTACGAGCAGGGCATCGAGGACTACAAGGTGCTCAAGACGTCCTGCCCGGTCACCGGCACCGTCGCGGGCACGGCGTACGCGCACTGCGGCGGCAACTGGTGGTCCTACGACACCCCGGCCACCATCGCCACCAAGATGGGCTGGGCGAAGTCCCAGGGTCTGGGCGGCGCGTTCTTCTGGGAGTTCAGCGGTGACACCGGCAACGGAGAGCTGGTGAGCGCCATCAACAGCGGGCTGAGCTGAGCACCCCGCCGGACCGATCCTCTTCCCCGCTCCACCCGCGCCGCGGGCGGGCCCCCACCGGGGTCCGTCCGCGGCGCTTTCCACGCGCCCGGCACGCCCCCCGCGTACGCGTCCCAGGGACCTTCGGTGGCGTCGGCGGGCCGGATGGCAGACACGTTCCGGCCGCACGGGCGGGAACATGGTGGATCACCGAACAGCGAAACGAACTACTCACACGGGGGAATCATGAAGCGGAGGCCCAGCAGGACGTCCAACCGGAGTACGTCCCGCCGCACCCGGAGGTCCAGGGCCAGGGCCGTCGGCGCGTTCACGGGGGCGGCGGCCGCCGCCTTCCTGGCCGCCGGGCCCGCCAACGTCACGGTGAATCTCGCCCTGGAACACCGCACGGTGGTCGTCGGCCAGGAAGCCGCCCCCGGCGGCTATCACGGCGAGGTGTGCCCCTTGGCCGGAGGAGGCGGCCAGGAGTGACGATCCGTGCGGCAGGCCATGTCGCCCCTCCCCCGGACTTCGTCAGGGGGACCCCCACCCGGGGAGCGATTACCGCTACGCCACATTCACCCGCTGGCCGGGCGGGGCCGCCTCCAGCCAGGCGAGGAAACCGGTCAGCGCGTCCTCGCTCATGGCGAGTTCAAGGCGCGTGCCCCGGTGCAGACAGGCGAGGATCACCGCGTCGGAGAGCAGGGCGAGTTCCTCCTCGCCCTCGGGCAGACGGCGGCCGGCCACCTCGATCGACGCACGTTCCAGGGTGCGGCGCGGGCGGAGGGCGTAGGAGAAGACGCGGTACCACTCGACGCGGTCGCCGTTGTAGCGCGCCACACCGTAGCTCCACCCCTTGCCGCTGGTGTCGGTCTTCTCGGGCACGTCCCACCGCAGGCTGCAGTCGAAGGTGCCCCCGGAGCGCTGGATGAGCCGGCGCCGCAGACCGAAGACGAACAGTCCCACCACCACGAGCAAGACCACCAGCCCGCACACAGTCAGAGCGAGGATCATCGGCACCGACCTCCTCGTCTCCTAGGTAATGGAACGGAAAAAACACCCACATCGGCCTCAGCCGCGGCCGGTACCGGATTGCTCCGGTACCGGCCGCGGCTGAGAGACGTCGTCACATCGAACGCTGCGTTCAGCGCCCCGTCGTCACGGCGCGCAGTCGGACGTCCGCGCGGCGCTGGGCGGAGGCGTCGGCTTCCGCCTTCGCACGCTCGAGCGCCCGCTCCGCACGTTGGACGTCGATCTCGTCCGAGAGCTCGGCGATCTCCGCCAGCAACGACAGCTTGTTGTCCGCGAACGAGATGAAACCGCCGTGCACCGCGGCGACGACCGTCGCACCTTCACTCGTACGGATGGTCACCGGGCCCGACTCCAGCACACCGAGCAGCGGCTGGTGACCGGGCATGACGCCGATGTCGCCGGACGTGGTGCGCGCGACGACCAGGGTGGCCTCGCCGGACCAGATCTTCCGGTCGGCGGCGACCAGCTCGACGTGCAGCTCAGCAGCCAAGGGTGGCTCCTCGGGTCACCACCCGGCGGGACTGCCGGGTGTTGGGGTCAATTCTAGAGGGCGTGGATGAGGGGGCGGGACGCGCCCGCCCCCTCACACGAGCTCGAGAGCTCAGGAGACGCCCAGCTCCTTGGCGTTGGCCTTGAGGTCCTCCAGGCCACCGCACATGAAGAACGCCTGCTCGGGGAAGTGGTCGTACTCGCCGTCGCAGATCGCGTTGAAGGCCGCGATCGACTCGTCCAGCGGCACGTCCGAGCCGTCCACGCCGGTGAACTGCTTGGCGACGTGGGTGTTCTGGGACAGGAAGCGCTCCACGCGACGGGCACGGTGGACGACGAGCTTGTCCTCCTCGCCGAGCTCGTCGATACCGAGGATCGCGATGATGTCCTGGAGGTCCTTGTACTTCTGCAGGATGTTCTTCACGCGCATGGCCGCGTTGTAGTGGTCCGCAGAGATGTAACGCGGGTCCAGGATCCGGGACGTGGAGTCCAGCGGGTCCACGGCCGGGTAGATGCCCTTCTCGGAGATCGGACGGGACAGAACCGTCGTCGCGTCGAGGTGGGCGAAGGTGGTGGCCGGGGCCGGGTCGGTCAGGTCGTCGGCGGGGACGTAGATCGCCTGCATCGAGGTGATCGAGTGACCGCGGGTCGAGGTGATGCGCTCCTGCAGGAGGCCCATCTCGTCGGCCAGGTTCGGCTGGTAGCCCACCGCGGACGGCATACGGCCGAGCAGGGTGGAGACCTCGGAACCGGCCTGCGTGAAGCGGAAGATGTTGTCGATGAAGAACAGCACGTCCTGCTTCTGGACGTCACGGAAGTACTCGGCCATGGTCAGGCCGGCCAGCGCGACGCGCAGACGGGTGCCCGGGGGCTCGTCCATCTGGCCGAAGACCAGCGCGGTCTTGTCGATGACGCCCGAGTCGGACATCTCCTCGATGAGGTCGTTGCCCTCACGGGTGCGCTCACCGACACCGGCGAACACGGAGACACCGTCGTGGTTGTTGGCTACGCGGTAGATCATCTCCTGGATGAGCACCGTCTTGCCGACGCCGGCGCCGCCGAACAGACCGATCTTGCCGCCCTTGACGTACGGGGTCAGCAGGTCGATGACCTTGACGCCGGTCTCGAACATCTCGGTCTTCGACTCGAGCTCGTCGAAGTTCGGCGCCTTGCGGTGGATCGGCCAGCGCTCGCCGTCGTACTCCGCGTCGACGTTCAGCACCTCACCGAGGGTGTTGAACACCTTGCCCTTGGTGAAGTCGCCGACCGGGACGGAGATGGCCGCGCCGGTGTCGGTCACCGCGGCCTGGCGGACCAGGCCGTCGGTGGGCTGCATGGAGATGGTGCGGACCAGGCCGTCACCCAGGTGCTGGGCGACCTCCAGGGTCAGCGTCTTCTTCTCGCCCTCGTTCGCCGGGTCGGCGACCTCGACGTGCAGGGCGTTGTAGATCTCCGGCATCGCGTCGACGGGGAACTCCACGTCGACGACCGGGCCGATGACCCGGGCGACGCGGCCCGTAGCCGTCGCGGTCTCAACAGTGGTGGTCATTTATCGGTCACTCCCCGCGGTCGCGTCGGCAAGGGCGCTCGCGCCACCGACGATCTCGCTGATTTCCTGGGTGATTTCGGCCTGGCGGGCCGCGTTGGCAAGACGGGAGAGCGTGTTGATCAGCTCGCCCGCGTTGTCGGTGGCCGACTTCATCGCGCGCCGCGTGGCGGCGTGCTTCGAAGCGGCCGACTGGAGCAGCGCGTTGTAGATGCGGCTCTCCACATAGCGCGGCAGCAGGGCGTCGAGGACGTCCTCCGCCGAGGGCTCGAAGTCGTACAGCGGCAGGATCTCGCCCTTGGGCGCCGCCTCCGCCGCCACCTCGTCGAGGCGCAGCGGGAGCAGCCGGGAGCCGATCGCCGTCTGCGTCATCATCGAGATGAACTCGGTGTAGACGATGTGGAGTTCGTCCACGCCTCCGTCCGCCGTCTCCTTCTCGATGGCCTCGATCAGAGGCGCCGCGACCTGCTTGGCGTCCGCGTACGAGGGCTCGTCGGTGAAGCCCGTCCACGAGTCCGTGACCTTGCGCTCACGGAAGTTGTAGTGGGCGACACCGCGCCGGCCGACGATGTACGTCTCGACCTGCTTGCCCGCGCGCTCAAGGCGCTCGGTCAGCTGCTCCGCCGCCTTGATGGCGTTGGAGTTGAAGGCGCCGGCCAGACCGCGGTCGCTCGTGAGGAGCAGGACCGCGGCACGGGTCGGGTTCTCCGTCTCCGTGGTCAGCGGGTGCTTGGTGTTCGAACCGGTGCCGACCGCCGTGACCGCGCGGGTCAGTTCCTGCGCGTACGGCGTGGAGGCCGCCACCTTGCGCTGCGCCTTGACGACGCGCGAGGCGGCGATCATCTCCATCGCCTTGGTGATCTTCTTGGTCGCGGTGACGGATCGGATGCGACGCTTGTAGACCCGGAGCTGGGCTCCCATGAGTCAGGTCCCTTCCTTACGTCACTTGGCGGCAGCGGCCGGGGTGTCCTCGCCGAGCAGCTTGCCGTCGCCCGTCTCGAACTGCTTCTTGAACTCCGCGATCGCGTCGGCCACGGCCTGCAGCGTGTCGTCCGACATCTTGGCGCCCTCCTTGATGGAGGTCATGAGGCCCTGCTCCTTGCGGTGCAGGTACTCCAGCAGCTCCTTCTCGAAGCGGCGGATGTCGGAGACCGGCACGTCGTCCATCTTGCCGGTGGTGCCGGCCCACACGGAGACGACCTGGTCCTCGGTGGCCATCGGCTGGTACTGGTCCTGCTTCAGCAGCTCGACCATGCGCTGACCGCGCTCCAGCTGGGACTTCGAGGCGGAGTCCAGGTCGGAACCGAAGGCGGCGAACGCCTCCAGCTCACGGAACTGGGCAAGGTCCACGCGCAGACGGCCGGAGACCTGGCGCATCGCCTTGTGCTGCGCGGAACCACCGACTCGGGAGACGGAGATACCGACGTTCAGCGCGGGGCGCTGACCGGCGTTGAACAGGTCCGACTCCAGGAAGCACTGGCCGTCGGTGATGGAGATGACGTTGGTCGGGATGAACGCCGACACGTCGTTGGCCTTGGTCTCGACGATCGGCAGACCGGTCATCGAACCGGCTCCCATGTCGTCGGAGAGCTTGGCGCAGCGCTCCAGCAGCCGGGAGTGCAGGTAGAAGACGTCGCCGGGGTAGGCCTCGCGGCCCGGCGGACGGCGCAGCAGCAGCGACACGGCACGGTAGGCGTCGGCCTGCTTCGACAGGTCGTCGAAGATGATCAGGACGTGCTTGCCCTGGTACATCCAGTGCTGGCCGATGGCGGAACCGGTGTACGGCGCCAGGTACTTGAAGCCGGCCGGGTCGGACGCCGGGGCGGCGACGATGGTCGTGTACTCCAGCGCGCCGTTCTCCTCCAGCGCGCGGCGGACCGACGCGATGGTGGAGCCCTTCTGGCCGATGGCGACGTAGATGCAGCGGACCTGCTTCTTCGGGTCGCCGGTGCGCCAGTTGTCGCGCTGGTTGATGATCGTGTCGACGGCCAGGGCGGTCTTGCCGGTCTGGCGGTCGCCGATGATCAGCTGACGCTGACCGCGGCCGATCGGGGTCATGGCGTCGACGGCCTTGTAGCCCGTCTCCATCGGCTCGTGCACCGACTTGCGCTGCATGACCGTGGGGGCCTGCAGTTCGAGGGCACGGCGGCCCTCGGTCTCGATCTCGCCGAGGCCGTCGATCGGGTTGCCGAGCGGGTCCACCACGCGGCCGAGGTAGCCCTCGCCGACGGCGACGGACAGGACCTCACCGGTACGGGTGACCGGCTGGCCCTCCTCGATGCCGCTGAACTCACCGAGGACGATGGCACCGATCTCGCGCTCCTCGAGGTTGAGGGCGAGGCCGAGGGTGCCGTCCTCGAACTTCAGCAGCTCGTTGGCCATGGCCGAGGGCAGGCCCTCGACCTTCGCGATGCCGTCGCCGGCAAGGCTGACCGTACCGACCTCCTCGCGCGAGGCCGCGTCCGGCTTGTACGACTGGACGAAGTTCTCCAGCGCGTCCCGGATCTCCTCCGGCCGGATCGTGAGCTCCGCCATCTGGGTTCCCTGCTCTCCTTGTTGGGCCCGAAGTTTCACTTGGGGGGTATTCCACGAGTCGGGGACTCCCCCCAATAAGAGGTGAATCCTCTGCACGGCCCAACCAGGGCCGTCGTGTACGTCTTGCGTGTTGAGTTGCTGCTAGCTCGCCATGCGGCGGGCGGCGTCGTCGAGCCGGTCCGCGAGGGAGCCGTTGATGATCTCGTCACCGACCTGCACCCTGATCCCGCCGACGACCTCGGGGTCCACGTCGAGGTTGAGGTGCATCCGGCGGCCGTAGAGCTTGGCGAGGGCGGCGCCGAGGCGCTGCTTCTGCGTGTCGCTCAGCGGTACCGCCGAGGTGACGACGGCGACCATGCGGTCCCGGCGATCGGCGGCGAGCTTGGACAGGGACTCCAGTCCCGACTCCAGGCTACGTCCCCGCGGCGCGGTCACAAGGCGCGTCACCAGACGCTCGGTGGTCGCGGCCGCCCGGCCGCCGAGCAACCGGTGCAGCAGTTCGGTCTTGGCCGGGGCGCTCGCGGCCTGGTCCGTCAGCGCCGCGCGCAGCTCGGTGCTGGAGGAGATGATCCGGCCGAAGCGGAACAGCTCGTCCTCGACGTCGTCGAGCGCACCGATCCGCTGGGCGGCGGTGAGGTCGGCGATGTCCGCCAGCTCCTCCAGCGCGTCCACCAGGTCGCGGGGCTGCGACCAGCGGGAGCGCACCATTCCGGCCACGACGTCGACGGCCGGGCCGCCGACCTGGCCGCCGAGCAGGCGCTGGACCAGCGTGGCCTTGGCCTCGCCGGACTGCGCCGGGTCGGTGAGAACCCGACGCAGGCCTGCCTCGCGGTGGAGCAGCGCGGTGACGGCCGCCAGCTCGCCGGCGAGCTGCGCGGCGTCCACGGACGTGGAGTCGGTCAGCGCGTCCAGACGCTCACGTGCGGCACTCAGGGCCTCGCGGCTCGCTCCGTGCGCTGTCATCGAGCCGCCTCGGCCTTCGACGCGGCCTCATCGAGCCCGTCGAGGAAGCGGTCGATCACACGGCTCTGCCGGGCGTGGTCCTCGAGGGACTCGCCGACGAGCTTGCCGGCCAGGTCGGTGGCGAGCTTGCCGACGTCCTGGCGGAGCGCGGACGCGGCGGCCTTGCGGTCGGCCTCGATCTGGGCGTGACCGGCGGCGACGATCTCCTCGCGCTGCCGCTGGCCCTCGGCCCGCATCTCGGCGATGAGCGCGGCGCCCTGCTCCTGCGCCTCCTGGCGCAGACGCGCGGCCTCGTGCCGGGCCTCGGCGAGCTGGGCCTTGTACTGCTCGAGGACGCTCTGGGCCTCGGTCTGCGCGGCCTCGGCCTTCTCGATACCGCCCTCGATGGCCTCACGCCGCTCTTCCAGAACCTTGTTGATGTTCGGGAGGAGCTTCTTGGCGAGGAAGCCGAAGACGATGACGAAGGCGATCAGGCCGATGACGAGCTCGGGGATCGGCGGGACGAGGGGGTTCTCCTTGCCCTCTGCCGCGAGCTGAACCAGGGGGTTCACATCAGTGCCTTTCGTCCTGAGGTCTGTGGTTGCTGTTCGGCTTAGTAGACGAACGGCATGACGAGGCCGATGAGGGCCAGCGCCTCACAGAACGCGAAGCCGAGGATCTGGTTGGCGCGGATCAGACCGGCGGCCTCGGGCTGACGGGCCAGAGCCTGGGTGCCGTTGCCGAAGATGATGCCGATGCCGACGCCGGGGCCGATGGCAGCCAGGCCGTAACCCACGGAGCTGAGGGAACCAGTGACGGCAGCGAGGGTCTGGGACATGCCAGTTCTTCCTTCTCTTTGCGGACCGGTGGGGGTTGGCCACCGGACGATTTCGGGGGTGGGAGCCGGGGTGCTCAGTGGTGCTTGGCGAGCGCGCCCTGGACGTAGCTGCAGGCCAGGAGGACGAAGACGTACGCCTGGACGGCCTGGATGAAGAGCTCGAAGACGGTCATCACGAGGACCATCACGAACGAGACTCCGGCGTAGGCGATGCCGATGCCGTTCAGCAGGTACCAGCTGGCGATCGTGAACAGCAGCAGCAGCGTGTGGCCCGCGAACATGTTCGCGAAGAGTCGCACCGCGTGGGTGAAGGGCCTCACGAAGATGTTCGAGAAGAACTCGATGGTCATCGACAGCGGCAGCACGGGGCCGATCGACGGGTCGTAGCCCGTGACGTTCTTGAAGAACCCGACGAAGCCCTGCCGCTTGAAGGTCAGGATGATCCAGGTGAACCAGACGATCAGCGCGAGGACCAGCGGGTACGAGATGATCGCGGTGACCGGGAAGGCGGCGAGCGGAACGATGGACCAGAGGTTCATCATCCAGACGAAGAAGAACAGCGACACCATGAAGGGCACGTACTTCTCGCCCTCGCGCTTGCCGATCGTCTCGTAGACGATGCCGCGGCGCACGAAGTCGTAGCCGGCCTCGGCGACCATCTGGAACTTGCCGGGGACGACCTTCGGCTTGCGGAAGGCGGCCCAGAAGAAGCCGACGATGATGATCGAGCCGAGCAGCGCCAGCAGCATCGTCTTGTTGAAGTACAAGTTGCTGTCCCCGTCGCCCCACAGGGGCTTGAACAGGAACGAGTGCAGGCCCGGAGCGGGGAAGCCACAGCCGTTGAAGATGTGGCAGTCGGTCTCGAAGGCGAGCACCTGCGTCGGGTCAGCACTCACCGCGGGCTCCTTCAGCGTGGCGCATGGGTACGGCAACCTCGTTGTGTCGGCGCGGCGCGCAGCCGCGGTTCGGCACCGGACTGGTGTTACGGATGTGGGGGCGGCTGAGGGGCATCGAGCCTCGCGATCGAACAGGCGTCAGCTCGGATGCCTGCGCCCGCGATGCCGCAGTTGGCACCGGACGATAGCAGGAGAACTCTGGGGTCTTTATCCCGGCCCTACCCCTCACGATGAGGACCCCGTCTTCTCGGGCTTGTCGCTCTTCTCGGGGTCCGGGTCGACGTAGAAGATCTTGGCCTTCATGTGCGCACGAGCCTGGGCGGCCATCCACACGACGGTCGCGATGACGAGCGAGAACGCGAACGCCCTCGCGTTGAAGAGCGAGGTGCCCTTGAAGAGGGCCAAGAAGATCATGAGCAGCAGGAGTTGGGCGACGTAGAGCATGAGGCCCATGGCCTGGAACAGCTGCGGAAGCGTTTTCGCCGTCCACTGCAGCACGTACAGGCCGATTCCCATGAAGGCCATGGCCAGCAGCGCACCCACGGCCGCTCCGAGCGCACCCTTGCCGCCTGCCACCGCGCCGCTGACGGCGACCGCGACCACGCCGACGGCCGCCGTGGGCACGGCGATCGGCACCAGGTTCCGGGCGTCATTGGACGGCATGGCGGCAACTCCGCTTTCGCAGGGGGGCAGGGGTGTCGTCATGGACGAGCGTAGTCCCGAACTGGAGAGAGGAAACTCAGCACCGAGGGCCCTTTGCACTTGGGTCCTTCGGCTCTATCCGGGGTTCTCGTGAACCGTATCACAAACTATTTGATGAGGTCTTTACCTGGTCGATGTGCTTGCTGTCACACATGAGAGTGACAGTGCCCGTCTGTGCAGAAACCAGGCCAACTTGTCTGGTATTGGGGGCCTTTGAACCCCCACGAGATGGCAACGCTTTAGTCAGATTCTTACCTTGGGCGTCAGCGCGACGTTCCGGCTTTGCGCCCTTCAAGGAGACGCGAACGGGGGCCGACGGCGGTCGCTCCGTTGACTCCCGCCACTCCGGCGGCAACCGGCGCGGGGTGCTCGTGGGTCTCGCGAGCCCCACAAGTGTCATGTGCCTCATGCGAAACCGTGGCGGGCGTCGAGGCGGCCGGTGCCGTCAGGGCCCGGCGGCGGTAGCGCGGTGGCACGAAGTGCTCGGCCCAGCGCGGGGCGCGCGGCGTGAAGCGCGGCAGCAGGAGCAGCACCAGGCCGATGAAGCTGAGGAGGACGATGCCCAGCACGATCCACATGGAGGCGGAGTTCACCGAGTAGGCGAGCGCCCCGAAGCCGATCAGCGCCGACCAGAAGTACATGATCAGCACGGCCCGGCTGTGCGAGTGGCCGATCTCCAGCAGCCGGTGGTGCAGATGGCCCCGGTCCGCGGCGAACGGCGACTGGCCGCGCCAGGTGCGCCGCACGATGGCCAGCACCAGGTCGGCGGCGGGGATCGCGATGATGGTCAGCGGCATCAGCAGCGGGATGTAGACCGGCACCATCTGGTGCACCGTGTTGCGCTCGGACCCGGCGAACAGCTTCATCACGTCCGGGTCGACCTGACCGGTCACCGAGATCGCGCCGGCCGCCAGCACCAGGCCGATGAGCATCGAGCCCGAGTCTCCCATGAAGATCCGCGCGGGGTGCATGTTGTGCGGCAGGAAGCCCAGGCACATGCCCATCAGGACGGCCGCGAAGAGGGTGGCCGGGGCGGCGGCCTCGATGCCGTACGAGTACCAGATCCGGTACGTGTACATGAAGAACGCGGCGGCCGCGATGCAGACCATGCCGGCCGCCAGGCCGTCGAGGCCGTCGACGAAGTTGACCGCGTTGATGGTGATGACGACCAGCGCCACCGTCAGCAGGGTGCCCTGCCACTGGGTCAGCGCGACCGTCCCGACGCCAGGCACCGGCAGCCACAGGATCGTCAGACCCTGCATGACCATCACACCGGCGGCGATCATCTGGCCGCCGAGCTTGATCAGGGCGTCGATCTCGAACTTGTCGTCAAGGACGCCGATCAGCCAGATCAGCGCGGCACCCGAGAGCAGCGCCCGGGGCTCGTTGGACTTGGCGAACGCCTCGTTGAGGTTGGTGAGGTGGTCGGCGACCAGCAGGCCCGCGCACATGCCGAAGAACATCGCGATCCCGCCGAGGCGCGGAGTGGGTTCCCGGTGCACGTCACGTGCCCGGATCTCCGGCATCGCGCCCGCCACGATCGCGAACTTCCGCACCGGCCCTGTCAGCAGGTACGTCACCGCGGCCGTGATGCAGAGCGTCAGCAGGTATTCACGCACAGGCTTCCCCACAGATCTCGCTGGCCATCTCAGCCCCACACCCTAGCGACGCCGGCATATGTATGGGGACTTCCGGGTAGCGACGATGGTTGCACGTGTGGCTGTGCACGACCGTGCGCCTACCCCGCCTCAACCTGGATACGGCGGAAATCTACCCGTGAGCTCGCGCACGTCCTCACGCGCCCTGGCCCCGTCGACCTCGCCGCGCAGCACCTTGCCGAAGAGCACGGCGATCCACTCCATCTCCCCCTGGCCCATGCCCTGCGTGGTCACCGCGGCCGTGCCCAGGCGCAGCCCGCGGGCGTCGGTGTGGGGAAGCGCACAGCAGTCCAGGACCATGCCGGCGGCGGCGAGCCGGCCACGCGCGGTGCGCCCTTCGACGCCGAGCGGCGCCGGGTCGAGGGTGATCAGATGGGTGTCGGTCCCGCCCGTGGTGACGGCGAGACCCTCTGCGGCCAGCCGCGCCGCCAGCACCTGGGCGTTGGCGACCACCTGATGGGCGTACGCGCCGAACGCCGGTGTCGCCGCCTCGCCGAACGCCACGGCCTTCGCGGCGATGGTGTGCATCTGGGCGCCGCCCTGGGTGAACGGGAACACCGCCCGGTCGACCCGCTCGGCGAACTCGCCCCCGCACAGCACCATCCCGCCGCGCGGCCCGCGCAGCACCTTGTGCGTGGTGGCGCACACCACGTCGGCGTACGGCACCGGGCTCGGCGCCGCTCCCCCGGCGATCAGCCCGATGGGGTGGGCGGCATCCGCGATCAGATAGGCGCCCACCTCGTCGGCGACCGAGCGGAAGAAGGCGTAGTCCATGTGGCGCGGGTAGGCGATCGACCCGCAGACGATGGCCTTGGGGCGGTGAGTGCGGGCCAGGGTGCGCACCTGGTCGTGGTCGATGAGCCCGCTCTCGGCGTCGACGCCGTAGCCGACGAAGTCGAACCAGCGGCCGGAGAAGTTCGCGGGCGAGCCGTGCGTGAGGTGGCCGCCGTAGGGCAGGCCGAGGGCGAGCACGGTGTCCCCGGGGCGCAGCAGGGCGGCGTACGCGGCCAGCACCGCCGAAGACCCCGAGTGCGACTGCACGTTGGCGTGCTCGGCGCCGAACAGCGTCCTGGCCCGTTCCACGGCGAGGCGTTCGGCCATGTCGACGATCTCGCAGCCGCCGTGGTGCCGGGCGCCGGGGTACCCCTCGGCGTACTTGTTGGCGAGCGGCGAGCCGAGCGCGGCCAGCACGGCAGGCGAGGTGAAGTTCTCCGCCGCGACCAGCTGCAGCGTCGTCGACTGCCGCTCCAGCTCCCCGAGCAGGATGTCGGCCACTTCGGGGTCCTGCCGCCGCAGGACATCGGCCTCGAGCGCGGGGATGACCGACATGGTGGGCTCCGGACGGTCGACGGTGACGTAAGTCCAATGTAGGCCCGGCCCCTGGGGGACGCGCGGCTGTTACGCCGTCACGGGCACGCCGGTGCCCCCCACGGCCCTCACGCCCGCGCCCGCGCCCCCGTCAGCGCCGTCACCACCGGATCCAGCGCCTGATGTATCTCGTCACCGATCGAACGGAAGAACGTCAGAGGCGCACCGTAGGGGTCATACACCTCGTCCGCCTCCGCCGTCGGGGCCAGCAGCCACCCGCGTAGAGCGGCCGCCGCCCGCACCAGCGCACGCGCACGCTCGGTCACACCGTCCTGCACAGGAGGCAGCGTGGCCGGGTCGATCGCCTTCACCAGACGGGTGAACTCCTTGAGCGTGAAGGTGCGCAGGCCCGCTGAGTGGCCCATGGAGATGACCTGGGCGCGGTGGTCGCGGGTGGCGGTCAGGACGAGGTCGGCCATGATCACGTGCTCGTCGAGGAGTTCACGGCCGACGAAGCCGGAGGCGTCCGCTCCGAAGTCCGCGAGGACGGTCTCGGCGTTGGCCTCCATGGGCGCGCCCTCATGGCCCCAGGTGCCCGCGCTCTCCACGATCAGCCCGCCGCCCCGGGCGTCGCCGAGCCGGTCCGCCAGGAAGTGCCTGGTCAGCCGCTCGGTGATGGGCGAGCGGCACACATTGCCGGTGCTGACGTGGAGGATGCGGAAGGTGTCGCAGGGTGGACCCGGCTGGGCCGGGATCGCCCTCTCGTCCTCCTCGCCTATGCCACGCCCCGCGTCAGGGGCCGTCAATTCGCCACCTCGAGGTCGGGTACGACCTTCCGCAGCTCCTCCGGCGACAGCGCGCCCTCGCGCAGCAGCACGGGCACCCGGCCGGTGACGTCCACGATGGAGGAGGGGACGTTGCCGGGGGTCGGGCCGCCGTCGAGGTAGACGGAGACGGAGTCCCCGAGCATCTCCTGGGCGGCGTCGCAGGTCTCCGGCGCCGGGTGGCCGGTGAGGTTCGCCGAGGACACGGCCATCGGACCGACCTCGGTGAGCAGTTCGATGGCGACCGGGTGCAGCGGCATGCGCACCGCGACCGTCCCCCGGGTGTCCCCGAGGTCCCACTGCAGGGACGGCTGGTGCCGGGCCACCAGTGTCAGCGCGCCCGGCCAGAACGCGTCGACGAGCTCCCAGGCCAGCTCGGAGAAGTCCGTGACCAGGCCGTGCAGGGTGTTCGGGGAACCGATGAGGACGGGCGTGGGCATGGAGCGGCCCCGGCCCTTGGCGGCGAGCAGGTCGGCCACGGCCTCCGAGGAGAACGCGTCGGCGCCGATGCCGTACACGGTGTCGGTCGGCAGCACCACGAGTTCGCCCCGGCGGACGGCGGACGCGGCCTCGCGCAGACCGGTCGCGCGGTCGGTCGCGTCGTTGGTGTCGTATCGCCGTGCCATTGTCAGCGAGCCTCCTCGTACACGTACTGCTGGCTTGAAGTCCTGGTCGTCGGCTGCGTGCGGGTCACGGCAGCGCCTTGCGGGCGGTGGCGAACCGCGGCCGGTTGTTGAGGTCGGGATGGTCGGCCGCGTCCGCCCAGCCCCGCTCCTCGGTGAAGATCCACGGCACCTGTCCGCCCTGGGTGTCGGCATGCTCGATCACGACGACCCCGCCCGGGCGCAGCAGCCGGTGCGCCGTGCGCTCGATGCCGCGGATCAGGTCGAGGCCGTCCTCCCCGGAGAACAACGCCAGCTCCGGGTCGTAGTCGCGGGCCTCCGGGGCGACGTACTCCCATTCGGTGAGCGGGATGTACGGCGGGTTGGAGATGACGAGGTCGACCTGTCCGTCGAGGTCCGGGAACGCGGTCAGGGCGTCGCCCTGGCGCAGGTCGACCCGGGACCCCTCCATGTTCTTGCGGGTCCACTGGAGCGCTTCCTCGCTCAGCTCCACGGCGTGCACGCGCGAGCGGGGCACCTCCTGGGCGAGGGCGAGCGCGATGGCGCCCGAGCCGGTGCACAGGTCGACGATGCACGGCTCGACGACGTCCATGGCCCGTACCGCGTCTATGGCCCAGCCGACGACCGACTCGGTCTCCGGCCGCGGCACGAAGACTCCGGGGCCGACCTGGAGCTCCAGATAACGGAAGTAGGCCCGCCCGGTGATGTGCTGCAGCGGCTCGCGCTGCTCCCGGCGGGCGATGACCTCCCAGTACCGGGCGTCGAAGTCGGCGTCCTTCACGGAGTGCAGCTCGCCCCGCTTGACGCCGTGCACGAACGCGGCGAGCTCCTCCGCGTCGTTGCGCGGCGAGGGCACGCCGGCGTCGGCCAGCCGCTGGGTGGCCTGGGCCACCTCCGCGAGCAGCAGGTTCACGCTGGTCCTCCGGGACTGAGCTGTTGTTCGATCTGGTGCCTTACGCGGCCGCGAGCCTGGCGGCCGAGTCCGCGTCGACGCAGGCCTGGATGACCGCGCCGAGGTCGCCGTCCAGGACCTGGTCCAGGTTGTACGCCTTGAAGCCGACGCGGTGGTCGGAGATGCGGTTCTCCGGGAAGTTGTAGGTGCGGATCTTCTCGGAGCGGTCGACGGTGCGGACCTGGCTGCGGCGGGCGTCCGCGGCCTCCCTCTCCGCCTCCTCCTGCGCCATGGCGAGCAGCCTGGAGCGCAGGATACGCATCGCCTGCTCCTTGTTCTGCAGCTGGCTCTTCTCGTTCTGGCAGGAGGCCACGACCCCGGTGGGCAGGTGCGTGATGCGCACCGCGGAGTCGGTGGTGTTGACGGACTGGCCGCCGGGGCCGGAGGACCGGTAGACGTCGATGCGCAGATCGCCCGGGTTGATCTCCACGTCCACCTCCTCCGCCTCGGGAGTGACCAGCACGCCCGCCGCCGAGGTGTGGATACGGCCCTGGGACTCGGTGGCCGGCACACGCTGCACGCGGTGCACACCGCCCTCGTACTTCAGCCGCGCCCACACGCCCTGGCCGGGTTCGATCTGCCCCCGTGCCTTCACCGCGACCTGGACGTCCTTGTAGCCGCCCAGCTCGGACTCGGTGGCGTCGATGATCTCGGTCTTCCAGCCCACGCGCTCGGCGTAGCGCAGGTACATGCGCAGCAGGTCGCCGGCGAAGAGCGCCGACTCGTCACCGCCGGCACCGGCCTTGATCTCGAGGATCACGTCCTTGTCGTCGCTGGGGTCGCGCGGGACGAGCAGGAGGCGCAGCTTCTCGGTCAGCTCCTCGCGCTGCTTGTCCAGCTCCTTGACCTCGGCGGCGAAGTCGGGGTCGTCGGCGGCCAGTTCACGCGCGGTCTCGATGTCGTCGCCGGTCTGCTTCCAGGAGCGGTACGTGGTGACGATCGGGGTGAGTTCGGCGTAGCGCTTGTTCAGCTTGCGCGCATTGGCCTGGTCGGCGTGGACCGACGGGTCGGCGAGCTTCTTCTCCAGGTCGGCGTGCTCGGCGACGAGTTCCTCGACGGCCTCGAACATCTTTCGGCTCCTGTACTGCCTGTACTGCTTGGGAAGGGGAAGGCGGGCGACCAAAAACGCCGGTCCCGGGCGCACCCCGGTGCGGGGTGCGGCCATGGACCGGCGAAAAGGGGCTCGCTACTTCTTGGAGCCGGCGGCAGCCTTGCCGAAGCGGGCCTCGAAGCGGGCCACACGGCCACCGGTGTCGAGGATCTTCTGCTTGCCCGTGTAGAACGGGTGGCACTCGGAGCAGACCTCGGCCCGGATGGTGCCGGACTCGATCGTGCTGCGGGTGGTGAACGACGCGCCGCAGGTGCAGCTGACCTGCGTCTCGACGTACGCGGGGTGGATGTCGCGCTTCAAGGTGTCTCCTAGGTATCGGGAGGGCGCCGGGTCGCCGCCGCGGGATGCGACAGGCGTGAACCGGAGCCGACGTACCAGTCTGCCAGGACTGGGGCCATCCCCCAAAACCGGGGGCGGGGGCCGGCTATTCCCCGCGGGCCGTCGTGGCTCGCCGGCGCCACGCGCCGGAGCCGCTCGTCGGCGTGCCGATGACGGCCCCGCCCCCTCACGAGGCGCTTACGACGCCCTTGGCCTCGCCCGTGGCCGTGCCCTTCGTGGCGCTCGCCGGGATCGGCCGGTCGTTCTTCAGGGCGCTCCAGACCTGCTGGGCCTTGGCCTTCTCGACGATGACCCGGTTGGGGTTCGTCGGGTCGTACCGCACCGGCATCGTGACCATGTCCATGTGCGAGGAGCTGATGCCCTTCAGGCCGTCGGCGAAGGACATCAGGGAGTTCACCGAGCCGATGTCGGAGTCGGTGGTGACGGCCTTGGTCGCGGTGTCGGCGAGGTCGTACAGCTTCTTGGGGCTGGTGAACACCCCGATGTGCTTGACCTGGTTCACCAGCGCCTTCACGAAGGCCTGCTGGAGCTGGATGCGGCCGAGGTCGGAGCCGTCGCCGACGCCGTGCCGGGTGCGGACCAGGCCGAGGGCCTGCTGCCCGCCGAGGGTGTGCGGACCGGCGGCGAGGTTCAGATGGCTGTCCGGGTCGTGGATGGCCTTCGTCGTGGTGACCTGGACGCCGCCGAGCTCGTCGATGAGCTTCTGGAAGCCGCTGAAGTCGACCTCCAGGTAGTGGTCCATACGGAGGCCGGTCAGGGACTCGACGGTCTTGACCGTGCAGGCCGCGCCGCCGGTGGAGTACGCCTCGTTGAACATCACGCCCCGGGCGGCCGAGTGAGTGGTGCCCTTGGTGTCGGTGCACTCGGGGCGGTCGACGAGGGTGTCGCGCGGCACGGAGATCACGCTGGCCTTCTTGTGACCCTCGTACACGTGCACGATCATCGCCGTGTCGGAGCGGGCGCTGCCGTCGTCGGTGCCGCCGCCCAGCTTCTTGTTGCTGCCGGAGCGGGTGTCGGAGCCCAGGACGAGGATGTTCTCGGAGCCGTTGTCGGCCTTGCCGGGCCGGTCGCCGCCGAGGGCCTGGTTGATGTCGACCGTCTTGAGGTTGTCGTTGAGCTTGAAGTACAGATAGCCGGCACCGGTGCCGCCGAGCACGACGACCCCCGCGGCGGTCCAGGCCGTGACCGTCAGGGCCCTGCGCCGCCCGGTGGGGGGCTTGCGGCGGCGGCCCTTGGTGCGGCTTGGCGGGCTCGTGGGGCCGGACTCACCCTGTATGGCCGGGTCCGGCGTGCTCTCGGCGGACATGCGCTCCTCAGCTCTCGTATACGGTCGGTTACCCCCTGTTTTCAGGGACAGGCCAGGTCGGCCAGGTCTGTGGAAACCTCTCCCGCACCATCGTCGCTCGTACCGTCAGACGGCGGAACTCGGGAAAGGGTTGCACAACGCCAAGTGTCCGCCACGTGCGGAAACCGGCACGGTGAGTAGTTGTGTCCACTGCGCCGGCCTGCCTCACCTGCGGTTTCGCGCGAAGCGGTCGTACCGCCCGAAGCAGCTGGTCTCGTCGCTTGTTGTGGCAAAGGTCTCGGCGGGTACCGCCCGCCGGCCGAGGGGCCGCCCGCACGCCGGACAGTCACCCGCACACCAAGAGAGTCGCCGCACGCCAGGAGTGGCCGCCCACCGGAGAGTCGCCGCACGCCAAAGGGCCGCCCACCAGAAAGTCGCCGCACGCCAAAGGGCCGCTCCCCGTGCGGGGAGCGGCCCTCAGGGCTGACGTGCCTGCCTCAGTCGCCGTTGCCGGGCGCCGGGGTGGTCTTCTGGATCTGCATCAGGAACTCGACGTTCGACTTGGTCTGCTTCATCTTGTCCAGGAGCAGTTCGATCGCCTGCTGCTGGTCGAGCGCGTGCAGCACCCGGCGCAGCTTCCAGACGACGGCCAGCTCCTCGTTGCCGAGCAGGATCTCCTCCTTGCGGGTGCCGGACGCGTCGACGTCCACCGCGGGGAAGATGCGCTTGTCGGCGAGCTTCCGGTCGAGCTTGAGCTCCATGTTGCCGGTGCCCTTGAACTCCTCGAAGATCACCTCGTCCATGCGGGACCCGGTGTCCACCAGGGCGGTGGCGAGGATGGTCAGCGAGCCGCCGTCCTCGATGTTGCGGGCCGCACCGAAGAAGCGCTTCGGCGGGTACAGGGCGGTCGAGTCGACGCCACCGGACAGGATGCGGCCGGAGGCGGGCGCGGCAAGGTTGTACGCACGGCCCAGACGCGTGATCGAGTCGAGCAGGACGACCACGTCGTGACCCAGCTCC
Source organism: Streptomyces sp. NPDC020801 (assembly GCF_044334385.1). Lineage (NCBI taxonomy): Bacteria > Bacillati > Actinomycetota > Actinomycetes > Kitasatosporales > Streptomycetaceae > Streptomyces > Streptomyces sp. NPDC020801. Next base: position 958,383 of record NZ_JBIRST010000001.1, on the reverse strand, counting down.
ACCAGGCGCTTGGCGCGCTCGATGGCGAGCTCGGCGACCGTGGTGTGGTCCTCGGCCGGCCGGTCGAAGGTCGAGGAGATGACCTCGCCCTTGACCGACCGCTGCATGTCGGTGACCTCTTCCGGACGCTCGTCGACGAGGACGACCATCAGGTGGCACTCGGGGTTGTTGTGCGTGATCGCGTTGGCGATCGCCTGCATGATCATGGTCTTGCCGGTCTTCGGCGGGGCCACGATCAGACCGCGCTGGCCCTTACCGATCGGCGAGACCAGGTCGATGATGCGGGTGGTGAGGACACCGGGGTCGGTCTCCAGGCGGAGCCGGTCCTGCGGGTACAGCGGCGTCAGCTTGTTGAACTCCGGCCGCCCACGGCCGTGTTCGGGTGCCATGCCGTTGACGGAGTCCAGGCGCACCAGCGCGTTGAACTTCTCGCGGCGCTCGCCCTCCTTGGGCTGGCGGACGGCACCGGTGACGTGGTCGCCCTTGCGCAGGCCGTTCTTGCGGACCTGGGCGAGGGAGACGTACACGTCGTTGGGACCCGGCAGGTAGCCCGACGTACGGATGAAGGCGTAGTTGTCGAGGATGTCCAGGATGCCCGCGACCGGGATCAGGACGTCGTCCTCGGCGATCTGCGGCTCCTGCACCTCGTCGCGGCCACGGCGGCCACGGCGGTCCCGGTAGCGGCCTCGACGGCCACGGCGGCCGCCCTCGAAGTCGTCGTCGTCCTGCGGGCCGTTGTTACGGTCCTGACGGCCGCCGCCCTGCTGCTGGCTCTGCTGCTGGCGCTGGCCGCCCTGGCCCTGCTGCTCGTCGCCCTTGCCGCGGCGGTCCCGGTCACGGTCCCGGTCGCGGTCCCGGCCGCGCTCACGGCGGTCGCGACGGCGGCCCTCGCCGCCTTCACCTGCGTCGCCCTGGGCCTGCTGCTGGCCCTGGCCCTGCGGCTGCTGCTGGGCGGGCGTCTCGGCCTTCGGCTCGCTCTTCGCCTCGGCGGCCACGGTCTCCGGGCTGCCCGCCTCGGCGGTGGCACGGCGCCGGCGGCGCTCGGCGGGAGCGTCGTCGCTGGCCGGCTGGCCGGGGATCTCGATCTGCTGCTGGGCCACGGCCTTCTCGGCGCCGGCCTCGCCCGCCTTCTTCTCGGCGGCGGCCTCGTCGCCCGTGCGGGTGCGGGAGGTGGCGCGGCGCTTCGGCTTGGTCTCGGTGGCGTCGGCGGCGGCGGTCGTGGCCTTCGCCGGGGCGGCGCCCCCACCGGCCTGCGCCTCCTTGATGACCTCGATCAGCTGGCTCTTGCGCATACGCGCGGTGCCCCTGATGCCGAGGCCGGATGCGACCTGCTGCAGCTCGGCCAGCACCATGCCCTCGAGGCCGGTACCGCGGCGCCGCCGGGAGCCGGCACCGGTGGCAGGCGCGGAGGCGTCCGTGGCGGGCGCGGCAGCGGTCTCCTCGACACGTGCGCCCATCAGATCGGTGGTGTCGCTCACGAAGGGTCCTTCCCTGGAGCGGACGTCGGCCTGTCTGGCTCGGCGACCGGTTGTGCTGTCCGGCTTCGGTCCCTGGTGTGTGGACCGTGCCGGGGCGGTGGTCCGCCAAAGCGGCGGAAGAGATATCTGGTGATTGGCGCTGCCACGACGAGCTGTGGCACCGAGTGTCACGGTGTCACGCGGCGCGGTCGCACCGATTCCGGAGCGTGCCCTGCGGACCGCTCAGCATCCGCGTACGACGTACTGCCCAGGTACGGCGTACGGAACACAGAGTGGCTTGGGGAGCTCCCGGAAGAATGTTGGTCCCGGACGGGGACACGAAGCACCTCGCCATGGTGAGGTCGGGTGCAGACTTGAGGTTAACACTACCGGATCCAACAAACATTCCCCCTCTCCAAATCCGGCAATCGCGTGTCAGCCGGCCAGCGGCAGCACGCTCGCGCCCTGCAGATCGAGGCTCAGCCGGTTGGCGGCCCAGTCCGCGCCCGCCAGCTGCTCCAGCTTGTCGGCGGTGCCCGCGTCGGCCAGCGCCATGACCGTGGGCCCGGCGCCGGAGATGACCGCGGGGATGCCGTCGGCCCGCAGCCGCTCCACCAGCGCCGCGCTCTCCGGCATGGCCGGGGCGCGGTACTCCTGGTGCAGCCGGTCCTCGGTGGCGGGCAGCAGCAGTTCGGGGCGACGGGTGAGGGCCTCGACGAGCAGGGCGGCACGGCCCGCGTTTACGGCCGCGTCGACGTGCGGCACGGCGCGCGGGAGCAGGCCGCGCGCGGTCTCGGTGAGGACCGGCTTTCCGGGCACGAAAACCACCGGAACGATGGAATCGCAGGGCTCCATCCTGATCGCCCGGGCGGCCCCGGCCTCCATCCAGGACAGGGTGAACCCGCCCAGCAGACAGGCCGCCACGTTGTCCGGATGGCCCTCGATCTCGGTGGCCAGTTCGAGCAGCCCGGCGTCGTCGAGTCTGGCCTCGCCGCCTATCGTCACGGCGCGCGCGGCGACGATGCCGGCGCAGATGGCGGCCGAGGAGGAACCCAGACCCCGGCCGTGCGGGATGCGGTTGGCGCAGACGATCTCCAGGCCGCGCGGTTGTCCGCCGAGCACGTCGAAGGCGGTGCGCACCGCGCGTACGAGCAGGTGCTTCTCGTCGCGCGGCAGGGTCTCGCTGCCCTCGCCCGCGATGTCGATGTGCAGCCCTGAGTCGGCCACCCGGACGACGACGTCGTCGTAGAGCCCCAGCGCGAGGCCGAGGGCGTCGAAGCCCGGGCCGAGGTTGGCGCTGGTGGCGGGGACGCGCACCCGGACGGCGGCGGCGCGGAACGCTGGACCGGCCATCGCTCGTTGACTCTCCTTGAGCTGCGTGATGGTCGAATGAGACTCGATGGATTCGATGGACATTCGATACGTACGTGAGGACCCTCGGGCCGCACAGACGGCGCGGCACGGCGCCATACGCGAAGGCATATGCGGCGGGCGGGTTCCCTACAGACTATCGAAGGAAGGTTCTGTCGCGACATAGGGCGCACAGGAGGCGCACGATGCGTGTCGTAAGCCCCCTGTGCACCCCTGCTGGTGAGTCCCTGGAGAAGACGCCCCGGAACGTCCTGGGGTTGCGCGCCGGGTGCGCGGGGCGTCCGGCCGGGCATCCGGGCAGGGACCCGAGCGGGCCGTCCGGGCCGGTACCCGAGCGGGCCGTCCGGGCCGGGCCGCCGACCCCCTGACCAGGGGATCAGCGGCCGGATGTCAGCAGACCGGGTGCAGGCGGGCGGCGGACCGGGGCCGGCGGGCCGGGCCGTCAGGCGAGGCCCAGCCGCTCGGCCGCCGTGACCGCGTCGACCGGGACGGTGACCGGCTGGGGGGCGCCGGCGACGGCCCAGTCGGGGTCCTTGAGGCCGTTGCCGGTGACGGTGCACACGATCCGCTGACCCGGGTCGACCTTGCCCTGCTCGGCGGCCTTCAGCAGACCGGCCACGGACGCGGCCGACGCCGGTTCCACGAAGACACCCTCCTGCGCGGCCAACAGCCGGTAGGCGCGCAGGATTTCACGGTCCGTCACCTCGTCGATGGCGCCGCCGGACTCGTCCCGCGCGGCCAGGGCGTACGTCCAGGAGGCCGGGTTGCCGATACGGATGGCGGTGGCGATGGTCGACGGGTCCTTGACGACCTCGCCGCGCACGATCGGGGCGCTGCCGGAGGCCTGGAAGCCCCACATGCGCGGCGTACGCCCGGCGAGGCCGTCGGCGGCGTACTCCTTGTAGCCCTTCCAGTAGGCCGTGATGTTGCCCGCGTTGCCGACCGGCAGGACGTGGATGTCGGGTGCGTCACCGAGCATGTCGACGATCTCGAAGGCGGCCGTCTTCTGGCCCTCGATGCGTACCGGATTGACCGAATTGACCAGCGCGACGGGGTAGTTGTCGCTGAGCGAGCGGGCGAGGGTGAGGCAGTCGTCGAAGTTGCCGTCGACCTGGAGGATCTTGGCGCCGTGCACGAGGGCCTGGCCCATCTTGCCGAGCGCGATCTTGCCCCGCGGCACGAGCACGGCGGACACCATCCCGGCCCGTACCGCATACGCGGCGGCGGAGGCGGAGGTGTTGCCGGTGGAGGCGCAGATGACGGCCTTGGCGCCCTCCTCCTTCGCCTTGCTGATGGCCATGGTCATGCCGCGGTCCTTGAAGGACCCGGTCGGATTCGCGCCCTCGACCTTGAGGTGCACCTCGCAGCCGGTGCGCTCGGAGAGCACCTGCGCGGGCACGAGGGGCGTCCCGCCCTCACGGAGCGTAATGACCGGCGTGCTGTCGGACACCGGCAGCCGGTCCCGGTACTCCTCGATGATTCCGCGCCACTGGTGGGTCATTGCTGGTTACTCTCCTTCAACCCGCATGATGCTGGCGACACCCCGCACGGTGTCGAGGCTGCGCAGCGCCTCGACGGTCCCGTTCAGGGAGGCGTCGGACGCACGGTGGGTGACGACGACGAGGGAGGCCTCGCCGTCCTTGCCCTGCTGGCGAACAGTGTCGATGGACACACCGTGCTCGGCGAACACGGTGGCGACCTGGGCGAGGACGCCCGGTTTGTCGGCGACGTCCAGGCTGATGTGGTACCGCGTGACGACCTCGCCCATGGGCGAGACGGGCAGGGCGGCGTACGCCGACTCGCCGGGCCCGGTGGCCCCGGTGAGCCGGTTGCGGCAGACGGCGACGAGGTCGCCGAGCACGGCGGATGCGGTGGGCGAACCGCCGGCACCGGGACCGTAGAACATCAACTGCCCTGCGGCGTCCGACTCGACGAACACGGCGTTGTAGGCACCGCGCACGGAGGCCAGCGGATGGCTGAGCGGAATCATCGCGGGATGCACACGCGCGGTGACGGAGGCGCCGTCGGCCGCCCGCTCACAGATGGCGAGCAGCTTGATGGTGCAGCCCATCTCCTTGGCGGAGGCGAAGTCGGCGGCGGTGACCTCGCTCATGCCCTCGCGGTAGACGTCGTCGAGACGTACCCGCGTGTGGAAGGCGATACCGGCGAGGATGGCGGCCTTGGCGGCGGCGTCGAACCCTTCGACGTCGGCGGTCGGGTCGGCCTCCGCGTACCCCAGGGCGGTGGCCTCGTCGAGGGCCTCCTGATACCCGGCGCCGGTGGAGTCCATCTTGTCGAGGATGAAGTTGGTCGTGCCGTTGACGATGCCGAGCACCCGGTTGACCTTGTCCCCGGCGAGGGACTCGCGCAGCGGCCGGATCAGCGGGATGGCACCGGCGACGGAGGCCTCGTAGTACAGGTCCTTGCCGTGCTCCTCCGCCGCGGCATGAAGGGCGGCCCCGTCCTGGGCGAGCAGGGCCTTGTTGGCGGAGACGACGGACGCCCCGTGCTCGAAGGCGGTGGTGATGAGGGTCCGGGCGGGCTCGATCCCGCCGATGACCTCGACCACCACGTCGATGTCGCCGCGTTTGACGAGGGCGGTGGCGTCGGTGGTGATGAGGGCCGGGTCGATCCCCTCCCGGACCTTGGCGGGCCGGCGGACCGCGACGCCGGCCAGCTCCACCGGGGCCCCGATCCTGGCGGCGAGGTCGGCGGCGTGCGTCGTCATGATGCGCGCCACCTCTGAGCCGACAACCCCACAGCCCAGCAGCGCCACCTTCAGCGGACGCGTACGCATCATCCGACCTCGTTTCCTCATACCGTCTACGGTTGGACCAGTCTCACTCACCGAACCGGAGTTTCTGCCCTTTGTCCGGATCGTGAGACGTTTATTTCATTTTCGTCGGGCCGCAAGACAGGAGATCTTCCGGCCCGGCTCGCACGGGGCCTGCCAGGTGCTCACCCGACGTCGAGACGCAGAAGATCGTCCTCCGTCTCACGCCGGACGATGACTCGCGCCTCCCCGTCGGCGACGGCGACGACCGGCGGGCGCAGCGCGTGGTTGTAGTTGCTGGCCATGGACCGGCAGTACGCGCCGGTCGCCGGCACGGCGATGAGATCGCCGGGCGCCAGGTCGGCGGGCAGGAACGCGTCCTTCACCACGATGTCCCCACTCTCGCAGTGCTTGCCGACGACCCGGGCGAGCATGGGCGCGGCGTCGGAGGTGCGGGAGACGAGCGCGACGCTGTACTCGGCGTCGTAGAGCGCGGTGCGGATGTTGTCGGACATGCCGCCGTCGACGGAGACGTACGTCCGCAGCCCTTCGAGCGGCTTGATGGTCCCGACCTCGTAGAGGGTGAAGGCGGTCGGGCCGACGATGGCCCGCCCCGGCTCGACGGAGATACGAGGGGTACGGAGCCTGGCGGCGTCGCACTCACGGGAGACGATCTCGGTCAGCGCCTTGGCGATCTCGTGCGGCTCACGCGGATCGTCGTCACTGGTGTAGGCGATCCCGAGCCCGCCTCCGAGATCGATCTCGGGCAGCTCGACCCCGTGCTCGTCCCGGATGTCCCTGAGCAGCCCCACCACCCGGTGCGCGGCGACCTCGAACCCGGACATGTCGAAGATCTGGGACCCGATGTGGCTGTGAATCCCGATGAGCTCCAGCCCGTCGAGCTGAAGGGCCCGCCGTACGGCCTCGGCGGCCTGCCCCCCGGCGAGCGGAATCCCGAACTTCTGGTCCTCGTGGGCGGTGGCGATGAACTCGTGGGTGTGCGCCTCGACCCCCACGGTGATCCGGATCTGCACCCGCTGCCGCCTGCCGAGCGACTGGGCGATGTGCGCGACCCGCACGATCTCCTGGAAGGAGTCGAGAACGATCCGCCCGACACCCGCCTCGATGGCCCGGTGGATCTCCTCCGCGGTCTTGTTGTTGCCGTGGAAGGCGATGCGGTCCGCCGGCATCCCGGCGGAGAGCGCGGTGACCAGCTCGGTGCCCGAGCAGACGTCGAGGTTGAGCCCCTCCTCGTCGAGCCACCGCACGACGGCACGGGAGAGGAACGCCTTGCCGGCGTAGAAGACGTCGGCGCCGGCCCCGAAGGCGCTCCGCCAGGCGCGGGCGCGCGAACGGAAGTCGGCCTCGTCGAGCACGTACGCGGGAGTCCCGATCTCCTCGGCGAGCCGGGTGACGGGAATCCCGCCGACGGTCACGACGCCGTCCTCGCCCCGGGTGACGGTCTGGGCCCACACCTTGGGGTCGAGGGCGTTGAGGTCGGTGGGCGGGGCGGAGTAGTGACCCTCGGGCAGGACATCGGCGTGCCGGGGCCCGGCGGGATGTGCGGAACGACTCATGGCAGGTTCTCTGGCTCTCTGACTCTCTGTGGCTCTCAGAGGTGGTCGGGTGCGTCGATGCCGAGCAGGGACAGGCCACCGGCCAGCACCGTCCCGGCGGCTTCGGCAAGAGCGAGCCGGGCGCGGTGGGCGGCCGAGGGTTTCTCCTCCCCGGCCGGAAGCACGGTGGGGAGGACGGGCAGCACGGCATCGGCGACGGTGACGAGGTGCCGGGCGAGAACGTCGGGGGCGCGGTGTTCGGCGGCGCGGGCGAGGACGCGGGGGTGATCGGCGAGGAGGGTGAGCAGCGGTTCCGCGTCCGTCACCGCACCTGGCCGGGCGGCGAAGCCCAGGTCGGCGGCGTTGCGGGCGAGGGCCCGGGTGCGGGCGTGGGCATAGCGCACACGGAAGAGGGGGTTGCTCTCCCGCTGGACGAGATGCTCGTCGGCGTCGATACGGGGCCGGTCGTGCCCGGCGGGACGGAGAAGAGCCCAGCGGCCGGCGTCACGCCCGAGGGGGACGGGGTCGGCGGGCGCGGGCGCGGGCCGCACGTCGACGTCGAGCGGGGAGGGCGGCGCGCCGGGCGCACAAGGGACATCGAGACGAGCACCGAGCACGTCCTCCCAGCCGGGCCCCCACTCCGGCGGAGGCGGCCCGTCGCAGCTGGTACGGACGAGGGCGCCCTGGGACCGCAGCAGCCGGGCGACCGTGTCCGTGACGACGACGGCACGGACCTCACACGCACAGTGCAGCTGGATGACCTGCCCGCTGGGCCCCTCGGCGAACCCGTACCGCGGCCCGCGCCGCCGGATCTCCTCGACCACCTCGGCCACGGCCAAGGCGGCGCCGGCCTGGCGCAGGCTGATGTTGAGGAAGCCCGGCCCGGTGACGGAGACGTCGTCGATGCCGTCGAGGCCGGCGAGATGGCTCCGCAGAACCTCGGCGACCCGCCGCGGAGGCTGACCGGCCGGCCGCGCGAGCTGGAGGGCGATGTTGGTGGCGTAGTCACCACACCCCCCGGGCCGGGGCCGGGTGACGAGGGCCCGCTCCGGGACGGCGACGCGCAGCTCCCCCACATCGACAGCGCGACGCACCGCGCGCAGCACGGTACGGGAGAGCTCTACGGGGGTCACGGGACCAGCGTAGGGGAGGAGGGGGGTGGGTAGGCGAGCCGGTTCGGGCCGGGTTCCGGCATGTGGACGGACGCTGAGATCACGACCGGCCCCGGGCATCCTGCACCGCGCGCTCACCGGCTCACCACCACCGGCTACTGGCGCCCGGCCCGCTCGGCCCCGCCCGCGGCCCCGAGGGACGAACCTCCCCCGCCACCGGGACGGACCCCACCGGCAAGCAACTCCCGCACGACACTCACCAGTTCGGAAGGATCGAAAGGCTTGGCAAGGAAGGCGTCGACCCCGACGTCGAGCCCGGCCTCGACCTCGTACTGCGTACAGGCGCTCACAATGGCCAGAGGAAGATCACGAGTACGCGGATCGGCCCGCAGCCGTGCCGCGGTCCTGAGCCCGTCGAGCCGAGGCATGACGACATCGAGGGTGACGACATCGGGCCGCACCTGATGCACCACATCCAGACACTCGGCACCATCGGCCGCGGTCACCACCTCGAGCCCCTCAAGCTCGAGATTGACCCTGATCAGCTGCCGGATGACCTTGTTGTCGTCCACAACAAGCACCCGGCCCGAAGCGGCTGGCACAACTCGAGAGTAGGTCCAGACCGGCCATCGCGTCCGGGTTTTCCCCACTTCCACCCCCTGCGGGCCACACCCCACCCGGGCGGACACCCCACCCCACGCCCCCGGGAAAACGTTCATGACCACCCCGCCGGAGCTGGTAGTGTTCTACCCGTCGCCGCGCAGACAGCGCGCCCGACCCGCCCCCGTAGCTCAGGGGATAGAGCAACGGCCTCCGGAGCCGTGTGCGCAGGTTCGAATCCTGCCGGGGGCACCCACGTCATTTGCTTTCTGCAGGTCAGGGTGTCCAGGCCCGTTTCCTCACCAGGAGACGGGCTTTGCGATGTATGTCGCGATGCTTCCTTCTCGGCCTCTGTAGGCCACCTGCCCATCCAGACTCGCCAGGTCGGCCGCCCCATGCCGCGCTCGCCTCATTGTCGGGGAGTTTGCGCAGGTGCGGGGCCTCCCCGGCACCCAGAACATGGGAACAGGGGCCTGCTATCACGCGCTCGTGTGGCGCGGATCCTGGCTGGCTCCCTGACGCGACCCTTGTTGTTCAGCGGAACGCTGCAGGGACGTCCGGGATCGCTGCTGCCTCGCTCCGCGCCTCCTGCCGTTCCCGCCGTCGCCGAGCGCCTCCGCGCCGGCTTCGTCACTTTCGGAGACCCTGTCGCCCCGGTGACAGATTCCAACACGTCATGTCTGCGGGCGCCTTGAATCGTTCGGTGGCCAGTCAGTCTGCGGCCCTGAGCCACGTCACGTTGGATGGAAGACCGTCGGAGAGTCGATCTGGTGCTGTCGGCACGGCAGCCGGTCGGGCTGCTGCTGCTGCCGGAGATCATGCGGCTGCTGGACGGCCACGTGAGCGAGCGGCCAGCGCTACGGCACCTGGTCACCGCGGACGCCTCCGCGCTGGACCACGACAGCTGGACTCGGCGGACAAGGCCGATGGAAGAAGCCTTCCGTTTATCGAACTTGATCGTTTGGTTCGGTGGGCCCGAGCATGAACCTGGTCATCCCTGCGGAGGGATGCGGCGGTTCGGCGGACTGCACCGGTGGTCATCGCCCGGATTCGGACATCCGGGGGTCACCCGGGGAGTCCGGCTCGCTCGCGGCACTGCGCACGGGCATCTCTCCGTCGGCCTCCAGGCGACCTTGACGGAGAATCGGCTTGGACGGCCACCAGTTCCACTTGCCGAGCAGCAGAACGGTGGAGGGGACGAGCAGGGTACGGACGAGGAAGGTGTCCATCAGGACGCCGAGTGCAAGGCCAGTGCCGACGTCGCGCATCTCGCTGCCGTTGGTGCTGCTGCCGCCGACGACGGCGAAGACCGCGAACGTGCCGGCGAGGACGAGGCCGGCCGAGGTCACTGTGGTGCCGGTGGCGTTGAGTGCCCGTTTGACGGCTTCGCGCAATGAAACCTCGAGTGCCTCTTCGCGGATGCGGGTCATGACCAGGATGTTGTAGTCCTCTCCCAGGGCGAGCAGAAAAACGAACATCAGGAATGGCAGGATGAACGCCAGGCCGCCTGAGTCGTCGAACTTGATGAAGAGCAGCACCGACAGGCCGAGCGCGGCGAAATACGACAGCGCGACGGAGACGATCAGGTAGAGCGGCGCGATCAGGCTGCGCATCACGAGCGCGAGCAGCATGCCGATGACGGCGACGGCGATCGGGATGACGCTCTTCATGTCGTTGTTGGAAGTGTTGCTCACGTCGTACAGGCCGGCCGCCTGGCCGAGCACGCCGCTGTCGGTGGCACCGATCTGCTGGGCGACGGTCGAGACCTCGGTGCGGATGGATGGGACGGCGTTCATCGCGCCGGTGGTCGACGGGTCACCAGCGGCCAGGGCGGTCGAGTACTGGACGGTACGGCCGTCGGGGCTGACGTACTGCGCGGTGGCGCGGTAGCCCTGATACTCGGCCACTGTGAACTTGCCGTCCACCAGCGGCGTCGCGGTAGCGGCCTCACCGTCGGCACCGGAAGCTGCTCCCTTGGCGCTCTTGGCGCCCGCCGCTCCCTTCTCCCTGGCCGCCTGCACCGCCTGGGCCGCGCCCTTCGGGGCGGGGATGCCGGGGGGAGTCGGGGGGAGGTTCCGGGCCGGGCCGAGGGCCTTGTGCAGTTCGGTGTACCGCGACGGCGTCAAGCCGAGCCCGTTCGGGTTGAGCGGGCCGGTGACGCTCTTGAACCCGGCGGCCGACTGCAGCTTGTGCTGCGCGGTGGCCAGCACGCCAGGGTCGTCCCAGGCGGCCATGGGCAGTTGGAAGACCACCTGGGTCGGGTTGACCGAAGTACGCGGGAAGTACTTGGTCATCAGCGCCTGGCCGGCGGCGGAGTCGCTGCCGGACGGCGCCGAGGTGGCGCCGCTGAATCCGGAGGCTGTGTAGTCGGCGGCGAAGCAGGCGAGCCCACCGAAGAGCACCAGACCAGCCATCAGCGTGGCCAGCGGACGCTGCACGATGCTGCCGGAGAGGCGGCCCCACAGCCCGGCCTTCTGCGTGCCGGAGCGGATCTTGCTCGGCCAGAAGACGGCGCGGCCGAGGATCGCCAGGAGTGCGGGCAGCAGGGTGAGACCGGCGAGCAGCATCAGCCCGATACCGATCGCCAGCGGGTAGCCGAGATCGGAGTAGAGCCCGAAACTCGCGGCGAGCAGGGAGAGCAGCGCGGCGATCACGGTGCCCGCGGAGAAGGTGATCGACTCGCCGACCCGGGCCACCGCCCGGGCCACCGCCTCCTTGGGCGGCAGACCGTCCCGCAGTTCCTCACGCACCCGGAAGACCAGGAAGAGGCCGTAGTCGGTGCCGGCACCGAGGACCAGGACGATCAGCATCTGCTGGGCGAGCGAGGAGACGTTGAGTCCCTGCTTGGCGGCCTCGGCGACCAGCGGACCGGCCATCGTCACCACCAGCACTGCGGGCAGCAGGGTGACCAGGGGGGCGAGCAGGGCTCGGAAGACGAGTAGCAGGAGCATGATGATCAGCAGCATCGTCACCTGCTGTATCCGGTCGCCCGTCTTGCCGCCCTGCTTGCTGTTGTCCACGTTCGCGGCGGTCTGACCGGTCAGGTGGGCCTGCAGACCGCCGGGCATCGAGGTCTTGGCGATCGCCGAGCGCAGGTTGTTCACCAGCGTCACGTTGGTCTGGTGCTGCGTACTGCCGCCCTTGGTCGGCTGGGTGGCGAGAACCTGCATCTGTTCGGCCTGGCCGTCGACGGAGCGGCCGACGTCCTTGACCTTGGTCACCGAGGGCTCGACGGCCAGGTTCTTCTGCAGCTTGGCGATCGCGCCTGTGTCGTCCGGGGTGAGCTGGCCGCTGGAACGGGCCACCACGACGGGGATGCTGGTACTGCCGGAGGGCTCCAGTGGCGTTGCGAGGTTCGCCGCACGCAGGCTCGGCGCGTCGGCAGGCAGGAAGCTGGTGTTGTTGTTCTGCGTGACGCTGGACAGCGAAGGCAGGAGCTGGACGGCCGCGATGGCCGCGACGGTCCACAGGATCAAAAGCGGCCATCGGAACCGGACCGAGAACCGGCCCATGGCGCTGAAGACGGAATGCAAGTTTTTAACTCTCCTCGTCAGGGGCGTCTCCGACTCCCCACGGAAGGCCGAAGTGAACAAAGCGTAGCCACCGCGGGGCCTCAGCCGTCATTGCTGCTCGCCAAGGTGACGGACGGTAGCAGGTCACCCGATCTCGTACCGTCGAACCAGCGCCTCAGCCGACGGCGGGCGGGCTCCTCGACGAAGCGATAGACGAGATGCGCGAACGTGATCGCGAACGCCATATACGCAATCAGTGCACCGATACGCACGGGCAATGAATACGGAGCGACACGTTGCCATCGGAGAATAATCAACGAGGCGAGATTGAGCGTGGTGAAGTGCGTCATATAGAGACTGTAGGAAATCCGCCCGCTCCACTGAAGCACCCTTGACTCCAGGAAGGCAGCCACCGGTCCTGCAGATCTCACACAGGCCAGAATCAGGAACGCCAAGAGCGGGACCACGAGGATTTGATAGCTGTAGTTCTCCGGCACCCAAGCCAGGCAGGCCACCGTGCAGCACAGCGCGGCGAGCGCCAAGACGTCCCAAGTCCGGTCTCGTCGGCGCCCCAGGAGCGACCATCCGCGATGGAGCAGACCACCGGCCGCAAACTCGGAGGTGATCCTGAGCAGCGCAGGGACAGTGTGGTAGGGGCGTGCACCCGGCGCGGACAGTTCCAGGGCCATCAAGCCGGCTCCCAGCAGGCCAACGACAGCAGCACAGGCGAACGAGGAGCGCGCCTTGGAGATACGGATCAGCGCGAAGGCCAGGAGCGGAAACAGCGCATAGGCGCCGAGTTCATAGGTGATGGACCACGAAGGGCCATTCCAAGCCTGAAAGGGAGGAATGGCCTGCAGCATCAGAACATTTCCGATGAACGACACGGCCGAGTCCCTGACCGGAGGTTTCGCAATCCCCAGAACATCACCGGCGAGCAAGACCAGGAGAAAAAGGAGATGGACCGGGTAGAGGCGCGCCAACCTGGCCTCCAGATACCGGGAATAGCGCCGCCAGTCACTTCTGCACAACTCGGCGGTATAAACATGGGAGATGACGAATCCTGACAGGATGAAGAAGATGTCGACACCCAGGTAGCCAGAATCCAGCCACTTCTTGGCATGCCGAGTGATCGGCAGTAGGCCGAAGACGGCGACTCGGAAGTGGAAAAGGACAACCCAGGCCGCAGCGATTCCCCGGATGCCGGTGAGCGCCCTGATCATCGGACGACCCGGTATGGTGTCGGCCTTGGACATGAGTAATTCCTTCGCAGGTGGCATCCGATGGCAGGGAATTTTCAAGAGCCGTCGGAGTCGTTGATCCGGCGCACCAGGTCGAGAACCGATGCCACACCGTCCGGGCCGCCGACAGACAACCCGATCTCGAACTTGCGAACGCCCCGGGAGCGCAGGGTCTCGATCCTGGCCCGCACGTCCGTCTCGCTACCGGCGATGAGGAACCGGTCGCTCAGGTAGTCCCAGACACCGAGGTCCATCGCGGCCTCGATGTACTCCTGCCTTCGCGCAGTCGACTGGTGTCCGTGCTGAGAGAGGTCGTACAGCTCGCCGAGCTTCCTGACCCCCTCCTGGAATTCGGTCGGGACGAGCTTCGACGACATGCCGAATCTGGCGAAGTGGTGTGACAGGGACGCCACGAGCCAACCGGCGTCGGTCACCGCGCGATCCGGGTCACTGTTGATGCTGATCGCGCCGGCGTTCCAGACGAGGTCGATGGCGTCGGGATCCCGGTTCGCCTGCGCGGCCCCTCGCCGCACCACGCTCAGCACTTCCCGGACGACGTCCTCGCTGTAGCCGAGCCCGATGAAGATACCGTCCGCCGTCTGGGCGGCCAGTTCGAGCGATCTCAGCCCGTGAGCCGCGAGGTAGACGGGCACTCTGACGCCCGATTCCCGCTTCAGCAGCAGATCCGCGCCGTGCCAGCGGGCCCGGCCGTCACGCAGCAGATCCCGAACACACGTCACGTACTCCCGGAGGTCCCGCAGCGTCGCCGCGCGCTGAGCCAGGTTGTACACCCCGCTGTCGCCCGTGCCCATTCCGAGGAACACACCGCCTTGAGCGACTTCGGACAGGCTGGCGACCGCTCGCGCCGTCACCACCGGGTGCCGGGTCACCGGATTGGTGACCGCCACCCCGACAGGCACCGTCGAGACCCACTGTGACAGCACCCCGAGCGTGGTCCAGCAGTCCGGGACCCCGGCCGGTGAGTCCCACACCCCGATCTGGGCCGCGCCGTGCGACTCCGCCCGCGTGGCCGCCGCGACCGCCTCCGCCACGGATCCCGCGCCGATGTTGACCTCGATCTCGACCGGATGGCTGTTGGCCTTCACCGGCGGACCTCCTTGTGTGTGTCGTGGCCCGCCAGCCGTACGTAACGCCCACGGTGACGAATGAGCGGGCCCCCCTCCGTGGCCGGTGCGACCCTGTCGACGCGGGAGACCACGATGTCGTGGTCCCCAGCTCGGTACTCGTCCATCACGGTGCACTCCAACCAGGTCAGCGCGCCGTGCAGCACGGGCATCCCACCGGCCGAGGGCGTCCAAGCGACGTCGTCGAACTTCTCGGTGCCACCGCTGGAAAGCCGCACGGACACGCCGTGTTGGTCCTCACTGAGGATGTTGATGCAGATGCCGTCGGCCGCACGCATCCGTGGCCAGGTTCGACTGGTGACCGCGATACAGAAGAGGACCAGCGGTGGTTCGAGGGACACCGAGACGAACGAGGAGACGGTGAGCCCGAGTGGCCGGCCGCCGTCGTCGAGAGCCGTCACGGCGACCACCCCACTGGCGAGACAGCTCAGAACGTCTCGGAACGGCTCCGCACGCAGGGCCAGCGACGCGGACCCCGACGAGCCGATGTGCGTACCGGTGGCTTCAGCCACTGTGCCCCCTGCCGTCGTCGACACCGGGGTAGGCGGCGTCTGCCGCAGCTCCCTCGGCGTCGGTGCGCAGCGGCCTCGAGATCAGGTGACGGCCGTCGCCCACCAGGCACTTGCCGGTGGCGAGGTCGAACTCCCAGCCGTGCATCTGGCAGGTCAGGACCCCGTCGTCGACCGTGCCGAAGGCGACCAGATCCGCGTCCATGTGCGGGCACTTGCGCTGAATGACGTGGTCGCCCGCCCGCGCGAAGTCCTTGATGTCACCGGCTTCCTCGAAGCAGCTCTCGACGAAGGTCATACGCTCGACCGACAGGCACTGGAAGAACGTGTAGACGAACTCGTTGTAGCCGTCCCTGCGGGAGGCCTCGAACCGGCAGGACAGGAAGAGTTCGTTCGCCCAGTCCTCCACCCGCCGCCGGACCAAGTCCTCGACCAAGGGCCTGGCCACCCGGAACCGGTCGCGCCACTCTTCTCCCGCGTACCGGGCGACCCGGCGGTCGAGGAAGTCGAAAACGATCTGTTCACAGCTGTCACCGTCCACGACCTCGAGCAGCACGCGCCCGTCGACCTTGGCGCAGATGTTGTCGGCGAGCGCCAGGAGGGGCTCCACCCATTCCTTGAGCTGACCGAGCAGGTCGCTCCGGTCGCTCGGCAGCGCGGCCTTGCCAGCGTCGATCAGCGGTTGCACCTTGCGCTTGTAGTCCAGGAGATAGCCCCGGCGATCGTCCCTGATCCGGGCGATCTCGGTCTCCGGGACCTGCTCGACCTCAGCGGTGCCATCCGGCGCGAGGGTGACGACCGTGCCGGGCAGGAAGAGATGACCGTGCTCATGGCCCCGCTCCTGCATGAATCGCAGGAAGGCGAACTGGTCAGGGAAGACGTTGGTGCCGTCGTCCGCCAGGTCGTTCAGATCGAACAGATCGTCATCCAGGAAGCAGGTCGGACCGGCGAAGGGGAAGATATGGGCAGCGCCGTAGTGCTCGATGTAACTCACCGCTCGGGCCATGCCGTTGGCCCGCTTGCGGCGTCCGATGTCGGCCATCTCCTCGTCGGCGAAGTCGTACACCATGGGATACCAGTTCGCTCCGGTGAACTGCACGAAATGTGCGTGGAGAGGACCGAGTTGAGCGATGGGCACGGTCTCGACGGGGCGGGAGTCGTTCTGGTTGTAGATCCGCACCCGGCCGTCGTCGACGACCAGCCCGGAGTCGCCGACCGGGCTCTTGGTCGGCTTGGTCAGAGCGTTGGTCAGAATGCGCAGGCCGCCGTCGAGCTCGACCACCTCGTTGTTTCGCGTCTGGATGAAGTTCCGGAACCCCAGCGATTCCAGCTCGTTGCGCAGTTCGGGCACGGGGTAGTCGGGCAGGAGGACGGCGGTGTCCTTGGACATGTGCTCGCGGAGGAACTTCGCATCGAAGTGATCGCGGTGCAGGTGTGAGACGTACAGATACTCGGCGTCGGCGAACTGCCGCGGGTCGATGCCACTGTTGTCGGGGAACGGTATCCACGAGTCGTAGAAGGCCGGGTTGAACCAGGGGTCGCATACGATCCGGCCGGCGGCGGTCTCAAGAAGGAGCCCGGCGTGGCCGAGCGAGGTGATGCGCACGTTCTTCTCCTCAGGGGTGGTTGTCCCGCGGATGTGGGAGCGGGGATTCGTGGGTGCCGGACGGCCCGGTCAGAGAACCTCGACCTGCGCGCCGTGCGTGCGCCGGCGGCAGTCGAAGACGTAGCCGGCGTGCTGAACGACCTCGTCGAAGTCGAAGGAGTCGTGGTCTTCCAGTAGGACCACCACGTCGGCGCCGACGAGTTCGGCCGGGGTGGCCTCGACCTGGCGGGCCCCTTCGAGGGCCTCGCGGGTGCCAGGAGCCTCCGCGGGCACGTGTGGGTCCGCGACGTACACGTCGGCGCCGAGCCTCCTGAGCTCCCTGATCACCCGGGCGGTGAGCGACTCCCGCACGTCGTCGGTGTTCCGCCGGGCCAGGCCCAGCAGCAGGACCCGTGCACCGCGGACGGACTGCGCCCGGGAGTTCAGGCCTTCTGCCACACGCCTCGCCACGTACAGCGGCATGTCGTGGTTGACGTCGTAGGCGGAGTCGACGATCTGGAAGCGCCGGCCGACGCCCCGCTCGACCCACCACGCGAGGTAGTGGGGATCGATCGGCAGACAGTGCCCCGCGACTCCCGGCCCCGGGGTGAACTTCATGAAGCCGAAGGGCTTGGATCCGGCTGCTTCGATCGCCTCCCACACATCGACCCCGAGGGCGTGGCTGTGGACGGCGAGTTCGTTGACGAGAGCGATGTTCACGAAGCGGAAGGTGTTCTCCAGCAGCTTGGCCAGTTCGGCCTCCGCGCAACCGGACACCCGCACCGTCTGCCCCACCACCGTTCGGTAGAAGGCGTCCACGGCTTCGAGTGACGCGTCGTCGATGCCCGAGACGAGCTTGGGCGTGTTGTGCAGGCCCCACTCGGGTTGCTGCGGGGCCATGCGTTCCGGGCTGAAGCCCAAGTGGAAGTCCCGGCCGGCCTCCAGGCCCGACTCGGATTCGATGAGGGGGCCCACGACGCCGGTGGTGGTGCCGGGGTACGTGGTGGACTCCAGCACGATCGTCGCGCCCGGGCTGAGGACGCGGGCCAGCATGCTCGCGGCGCTCTCGACGTAGCTGAGGTCCGGCGCACCGTCGCGCAGCGGGGTCGGCACACTGATCACGGCGATGTCGAAGCCCCTGAGTTCGTTCTCGTCGCTGGTGGGCCGATAGGTTCCGTTGGCCAGGAGAGGCGCGATGCCGGCGCCGGGAATACTGTTGATGTACGACTCCCCGTTGGCCAGCCGCTTCACCTTCCATTCGTCCGTGTCATACCCGATGACCTGGTGCCCCGCCTCGGCCGCGCGGAGCGCGAGCGGGAGTCCCACATATCCTTGGCCGACGACGACTACACGCACTGATGGCTCCTCTGACTCAGGTGGATCTACTGTGTGATGCGGCGGAGTACGAAACAGCTGTTGAGGAGCCGCCCCTCAACTCCACGCCAGCGAAACTCCGTTTCGGGTTCCTGGGGCCACTTGAGGTAGTGCAGGTTTCCCACGACCTCGGTACGTCCTCCGTCAAGGAACACGATCTTCGAGGACTGGCCTCCGTCCAGGTGGTAGGCGTCGCGCGGGGCGATTCCCTCCCGGCCCAGGAGGTCGGCGACTTCCGTGGGGGAGACACCGCGGAAGGAATCGGTCAGCGGGGCGCCGTCGAAGATCCGGAAAACGATTTCCCGTCCGGTCGTCCAGACGAGCGTGCGGGCGTACCGCACGTCGCGGAACGGGGAGACTCCCAGGGATTGGTCGTACGCCGGGACGGTGCCGGCCGCGGCGTCCGCGACGCTCGGGCCCAGTGAGAAGCCACTCGAGAGCTGGTCGGCCGAGAGGCCGGCGATACTGCGTATGTCCACTCGGGCGCCCGCGCGCAGCTCCCGCGCATGTACCGCATCGGCCCGCAGGACGAAGCTCCCGGCGAACAGGTCCGCTCCCCCTCCGGGGTGGACGCTGCCGATCACGTGGCCGCCCGCCGCGGTGCGTAACACCACCGCGTCGACGACCGACCCGGTCTCGGGGGTGATGTTCTCCTCGGGCCGCACGAAGCGGACGAAGCCGGTCCGTGGGTGGTCGGCGTATTTGATCCGGCAGTTGGCGGCGCCGAAGACGACCAGCGTGCCGTTCCCGGTGGCGGCCGAAGCCCTGGGCTCCTTGGATCCGACCCAGTCGAACGAGCGGCCGTCGATGCGCAGGGTCCCGGTCGCGGGCAGCGTTCGCACCGTCAACCGGCCGCCGTGCACCAGGAACGCCGGCTTCGTCACCGTCGGCAGGCTCACTATTGACCCCGCGCGGCAGCAGAAGTCCAGGCATGGTTCAGCCGGCTGATGGGCCGGGTCGTCCGATATGTAGGAGAAGGAGCCGTTCACGGCCGCGACGACGGTGTCCGCGGCGCACTGGTCACGCAGATGGAATCCATCCGCGTCCGAGACCGCTTCGACATGCACCGAGTCCAGGTCGAGCCTGAGGGTGTAGGCGTTGGTGAATGCTCCGCCGCCTAGCTCCACTGTCTCGGACGCGAAGCGCACTCCGGGAGCGAGGACCCGCCGCCGGGAGGGCAGACGCACCGCGAACGACCGCTGATCGCGGGCGATCCCCTGGATGTCCTGGACCTGGTAGCCATAGGCGCGCAACGCCGTGAGCGCGTGTCGGTCCTCGTCGTGCAGGGGCTGCGGTCCAGCAAGGTTCATGCCACACCCGCCACGGCGTCGTTCAGGCTCTCCGGTGTGATGGTGCCGCGGTCCAGCAGGTGCGCAACCCGGCGGCGGACCTGCCGGCCCTGCTCCGCCGAGGTGGCCAGGCGGTACGGAACCGTGGCGTTGTCGAGACGGTAGAAAATCACCCCGGCAGCCACCGTCGCCACCAGCGTCCGTGTGCGGGTGCTGGGCGTCCGGTCGGCGTAGTAGGCATCGAGCAGAGCGGACACGAGCGCCGGAAGGCGCTCCGGCCTGTTGATGTGGTGCAGCAGGATGTGCGCGAGCAGATAACCCAGGTCGAAGAGCGGCCGGCTGCGGTGCACGTTGTCGAGATCACAGAACGCCACCCGGCCGTCCGCCAGGCTGAGGTTCTTCGGCGCCAGGTCCCCCAGTACGAGCCGCTGCGGCAGTTGGGCGCGCAGTTCCCCGCAGACCCGCTCCAGCACAGGGTGCCCGCTGGCCCGTAGGCAGTAGTCGAAGGTGTAGTCCCGGAACCACAGGTCGCCCTGGGAGCGGATGGGAACCCGCACGTCCTTCGTGGCGTCATGGACCTGGCGCACCGCCGCGCCGAGACGGCCGAGTTCCTCCGGGGTGCCGGAGCGCTCGTGGAGGTGGTCCTCGTAACTGCGCCGGTCGGGGAACACATCGGTCATCACCATGGCGTGCGCCCGCGGGTGGAACGCCAGGACCCGCGGGAACACGGAGGGCACCAGAGCACCGTAGACCTCGAGGGCCCGTCGTTCGTCGGCGATGAGAGCGGGGTCGGTGCGCAGTGACGGGATGCGGGCGAAAGTGGCTGCGCGCACCTTGAGCACGACGCTGCCGCGTGCTCCCTCCACGCGGAAGACATGGCTGACGTTGCCGCCCGTCAGCCGCGTGATCGCACCGATGTCCCCGACCTGGGCACTGCAATCGCCGAGTACGGCGGGCAGGGCGTCGCCCAGCAGTTCCGCGGGAGCCGGCAGGGCGACGGTGGAGAGCTGCCCGGTCGCCCGGGTCACAGGGACACGTCCATCAGGTCGCAGACGCTCGGGTCGTCCAGACGGCCGGCAGGGCCCGCAAAGCCCTCGCCGTGCGGCCGGAAGTCGAGCCGGGCCACCGGTGACCCGTCGGCCCACTGCTGAGCCGCCGAGAGGTATGTGCCGGCCATGAGGGTGGCGCCGCGCCGGTGGTCGGTCAGCTCCGAGGACATCTGCTCCCTGGTGCGGCGACCGCTTACGTATTCCAGGAACTCCTGCATCGCCCGGCGGCGGGAAGCCGACTGCGTGGGCTCTTCGGGCCCCGACTCCGAGACGGTGGTGAGGGCGTCGTAGTCGAGCCTCTCGTGCTTCTTCCAGCGCGCGTCGAAGCTGCTGTTGCGGAAGACGTGGATCTCGATGTGCCCCTGCCCGCCGACCTCGTAGGCGCCGGCGGCGTCAGTGTCGTCGCCCAGCGTCTGCAGCGAGTGATAGTGGATCGCTTGGAAGGGGCCCTGCTCGATGATGTGGCTCTCGTGCCGGACCCGGCCGTTTCCCTTGTAGAGGTTGGCGTGCGCGGGGCTGAATCTGCCGCGCTGGGAGAATCCGTTGTGCACGAGATTGATGCTGCCGAGCGTCATGGTCCTGCCACCGCTCTTGTACGCCATGGAGACGAACGCGTCGACCTCTCCGAACGCTGCGGTGTCGGTGAGCAGTTGCGCCTGCGAGTAGGGGTTGGCCGCCTCGAACTCAGGAAACAGGCGCGCGTAGTCGTTCACGTCGAGCTGGGCGAGGAAGTCGCGCGGGCGGCTGAAGTTCGCGTGGATGTCGACACTGTCGAGTTCCTTGCCCGGCCTCTCACCGGCCCGCAGGAGCCAGGGCACGATGTCGAAGAAGTGATACCCCGAGTGGGCGCACTTGCCGTACCCCTGGTCGAAGGAGTGATAGGTGATGTCGATGAGTTCGTTCGGCATCCGCCACTGACCGTCGCTGTGGAAGGACTGCACGGACGTGACCGGGCAGTTGGTCGCTTCCGCCACCTCGGCGATCAGCCGGCGCATACGGAGGAACGCGGGGTGGTGGCGACGCTGACACTGCACGGCCACCAGCACCTCGGAGCGGGTACGGCGGACCGTCTCGTAGCGGGAGAGGACTTCGTCGAAGTCCGTGAGGATGGCCGATGCCCGGAAAGGGTCGACGGAGCAGTTGGCGTGAACGCTCAGCGGTTTGTCGAGCAGCACGCTCAGGCCGTGCTCCAGCGCCCAGTGTGTGTAGACCATGTGGAACGACGGTTCGGTGGAGATCACGACGGCATCGACGGCGTGCTCCCGCACCAAGGAGTCCAAGGTCTCGCGCACCGGGGCCGGCAGTGTGCGGCTCGAGGCGTCGAACGGCTCGATGAAGGTCACCGGCAAGCCGGGCGTGCCGGCAGCCGAGTTGAAGGCGGCGATGTCACCGGCCGCGTCGGCGACATCCACGCCGATCACGGTGCCGACCAGGCCGGCTGACCGACCGGCCCACAGCGTCGGCAGATGGTTGAGGCGGGCGTGCGGACCAACGCCTATCACGAGGAAATTCTTCACTTCGCCTTCCTTGCCCTACGACTCGCGCCCGGTCAGTTCGAGGTTGCGGATCTGGGCCATGACCCGCCCGGCGGAGTCGGCCAGGGTCACGCTCAGGTTCTCGTCGCCCGTGTCCACCACGGCCCAGCCCTCGGAGTGACTGCCGCCGAGCTCCGTGTGCAAGACCAGTTCCTCCACCGCCGTGGGAAGCCCCCCGTGGCGGGATCCCGGGTGGAAGACGAGTGTCTGGAGCGCGAGATCGAGCAAGCCGACGTCGAAGAAGGACCGCCCCCGCACGTCCCCGTCCCAGCCGGCTCCGGAGCGCAGCTCGGCCAGGTGGAGCGTGCCGTCACGGCGGCAGGAGACGATCTCGCGGAAGGCCGGTCCGTAGACGATCCCGTTGGCGGCGAACCGCTCTGCCAGGTGGGCCACGGGGACCGGCTCGGATCGATCGAGCGGGACATCGATCCGGGGTGCCGGTTTCTGCCCGGTGAGGGGTTCGATCTCGGCGCTCATGTGCTGGAGCGTGACGGGCACCCAGCTGTGGTCGGGGCGGATCGGTGAGCTTTCCACACCGACCCGCAGGGTGCCGTCCGCTGCGCGCGCGATCGCAGCCCGCAGTTCCCTGGGGCGATCGGGTGCCAGGGTCAGCGGTTGGTGCATGCGCAGTGCGCGCAGGGTGAAACCTCCCGGGTCGCCGAGGCAGGCGGAGGCGGTCTGGCACACCAGCTCGATGAAGAAGGCGAAGGGCACGCGGACCGTGCCGTCCACCTGGTGATCGGCCAGGGCCGCGTCCAGTTCGGGCTGGTAGGTCGACCGGACCTCCCACCGTCCGGGGCCCGTCTCGTAGCACAGGTCCACCAGGTGACCCCGGTTCGCGCGAGCGGAGCCCCACGGCGCCGTGTCGCGGGTGGTGGTGGCTTCCGGCGGCATGTCCTCGTACCCGATGCTGACGCAGGTCGGAACCCGGCTCGGGCTGCGCAGCAGGCCGCCGGCCCAGTCCAGGCCCTCGGAGACCTCCATGAACCGGACGTCGCGCTGCTCCAGGGCAGCCCGGGAGGAAGGCCGGACCGCCATCCCCACCTCGTCCCACGCGGGCCAGGCCACCGAACGCACGCGGGCTGCCGGGAAGTCGGCGGCCAGGCGGTACGCCGCGGTCGTGAGGAACTCGCTGGCTCCGGCGTAGTCGATCTGCCCGGGATTGCCGTACGTTCCCGCGGCCGAGCCGAAGAGCATGATCAGCCGGGTCTCGTCGCCGAGCAGCGGACTCAGGTTGTACAGACCGGCGGTCTTGACCGCGACGGTCCGTTCCCATGAGTCCCGGGTCTTCCCGCACAGGTTCCTGCTCGTCTCCACCCCGGCCCCGTGCAGCAGTGCCTGCACCGGCCCGGTGGTCCTGACCAGGTCCTCGGCAAAGCGGCGAGTGGCGTGCCCGTCGGTGACGTCCAGGCACCTGTATTCGGCGCGGGCGCCCAGGTCACGCAGCTGGGTCACGGTCCGCAGGACTTCCAGTGAGTTGCTGATGCGAGCCCAGTGGCGTTCGAACGCGGGTGGCAGCAGTGTGGGATCGTCACGGCGCATCGCCGCGAACTGGCGCCGTTTGTGTTCGTCGAGCTCTTCCGCGGACATGCGCAGCAGTTCGTCGCGGTCCCCCACTCCGAGCGCCGCCCTGACATTGACCAGCTCAGTGGTGCCCAGGAGCAGATAGCGGCACGGCACTTCCTCGGCCATCATGCGTACAACACGAGCGGTCACCCCGCGTCCGCCGCCGGTGGCGAGCACCGTGTCACCGCGTTCCAGCGGCAATCGGCCTTCGGCACCCGGGATGTCGGCAGGCTGCTCGAAGGCGGGCACGAGCGTGGTGGCATACGCCTGGTTTCCGGCGAGCCCCGTCTCGACGTGTCCGTGAGAGGGGTCCGACGCGAGGTCGAGCAACCGGTCGGCGACGGCGGCAAGGGACACCGACGGGCCGATGTCCAGTGCCACGGTGCGGATCACCGGAAGTTCGGCGTGCAGTGCGCGTACGGTGCCGTGCAGCAGACCGGCGAGCGGGTCACCGGAGCGGGCACCGGACAGCCCGAACCTGCCGTCCGCGCGGGTGACCACGGCGAAGCCGCCGGCACCTCTCTCCAGCCAGCGCCGCCCGAGCGGGGACAGCGTGTGGAACAGCGTCCGGGTCATCCCGCCGGCGTAGAGCCCTTCTTCCGGGCGGAAACCCTGGGCGGGGCGGGCCCGGGCGGTGAATCCCGGCAGGAAGAAGACCCAGTCCGGGAGCGGCCCCGAGGTCAGGCGCTCCGACAGTTCCTCCGCTCCGAGCAACGGCCCGTGGTGGTCCGAGGCGTAGGGGCGTACGGTCTCACGAACCGTCACCACCTCGGTGTGGGCTCCGGCCGCAGCGAGCCGTGCCAGCGTCTCGCCGACGAGGCCGTCTCCGTCGCCGATCACCAGGACGCGCCGGCCGGCCAGGTCGTGCCTCACCTCACGCAGGGTGACAGGTGTGGCGGTGGGGATCAATCCGAGCATGTCGCGGCCTTTCGGGCAGTCACGTCGTGGACCGGTTGAACGTCCGTCAGGCCGATGGCCCAGAGCTGGGCGGCGGCACGGCGCACCTGCGCCAGTTCTCCCCCCTTGGGGTGCATCAGGGTGACGGTGCGTACGTCCGCCGGCGTGCCGAGACACTCACCGACCAGGGAGGACAACGCCCGCTTCGGGCCGACCTCCACGAAGACCCGCGCTCCACGGTCGTAAGCGTCATGGACCATGGTTTCGAAGTACACGGGCAGCACGAATTGTTCGGCGAGGCTCTGCCGGATCCTGTCGGGCACCGCGTCCCGTGAATACGGCCGTGAGGTGAGCGTCTCGTACACCGGTGCCGAAGGTGTGGTGAGGGTAACCGAGTCGAGAAACGCACGGTAGGCGGGTACGGCGTCCCGCAACAGCGGTGAGTGGAACGCACGCTCGATGGGCAGCATCCGCGCCTCGATCCCGTCGGCGGTCGCACGCTCGAGGACCCGTGCGACGGCCTCGGCGCGTCCGGCGAGGACGATTTGGCGGCGACTGTTCCGGTTGGCGACGACGACGTCGTTCTCGTCCGCGTCGATCAGTCGAGTCGCCTCCGCGGCGGACGTGAACAGCACGGCCATGCCCTGCCGTGATCCCCCACGCCCCTGGGCGGCGATGGTGCCGCGGCGGTGAGCGGTGCGCAGCGCGTCGGCGAAGGGAATCGCGCCAGCGGCTGTCAGCGCGGAGACCTCACCGAAGCTGTGCCCCAGATGGAAGTCGGCGGGCACGCCGAAGCCGTCGAGCCAGTCGCCCAGGGCGGCACTCACCACGAGCGTGGCGACCTGGCAGTTCTCCGTGCGGGACAGCCATCGCTGGCCGGCTGCCGGGTCCCCGTACCAGAAGACGTCCAGCATTCCCGGCACCTCTGTCGCGAGCACATCGGCTGCGGTCCGTACCTTGTCCTCCGCGCCGTCGATCGCGGTGGCCGCTTCGCGCAGCATCCCGGGATACTGGCTGCCCTGGCCGGGATAGAGCCGGCAGACGCCGCCGGGCGCAAGATCCGTCCGCCCGGCGAACACCCCCATGGCGTCCCACTGTCCGGGGGTGAGCTTGTCCGGGCCGGTGGCGAGGTATCTGCGGACCCTGTCGCGCAGGGTCTTGGCCGGGTCAGGGCCTGCGCCCCCGTCGACCGCCACCCGGTATGCGTGGCCCGGGTCGGGCGGCGGCGGAGCCTCGCCGTGCTCGGCGAAGGCGGCCAGGGCACGGTCCAGCTCCGCGCGGCTGGGCGCGGTC
Source organism: Streptomyces sp. NPDC020801 (assembly GCF_044334385.1). NCBI lineage: Bacteria > Bacillati > Actinomycetota > Actinomycetes > Kitasatosporales > Streptomycetaceae > Streptomyces > Streptomyces sp. NPDC020801. Next base: position 932,519 of record NZ_JBIRST010000001.1, on the reverse strand, counting down.
CAAGTCGCGATGGTCTGCTCCGGGCTCGCCTCGCGCGGCGCGATCCGTGCTGCCGTCGTCCGCTCGGTCACGGTGGGCGCGTACTCCTCCAGCACGGCGTGGTAGTTGATGCCCCCGAGCCCGAAGGCGTTCACGGCTGCACGGCGCGGGGCACCGTCCTGCGGGGCGGGCCAGGGCCGCGTCTCCGTCAGCACCTGGAACCGCCGTTGCTCCAGTTCGAGGGCCGAATGGGGGTTCTCGTGTCCCGGCGTGGGCACGAGTTCACGTCGGTGGAGGCAGAGCACGGTCTTGATCACCGAGGTCATGCCGGAGGCACCTTTCTGGTGACCGACGTTGCCCTTCACGCTGCCGAGGAACACCGCCTCCTCGTTGCCGAGGACGGAGGACAGGGCTTCGACCTCCGACCGGTCGCCCAACGCCGTGGCAGCTCCGTGACCTTCGACATAGTTGATGCCGGAGGGGGTCAGACCGGAGTCGCGGTACGTGCGTTCCATGGTGAACCGGCGTCCCTCCGCGTTGGGAGCCAGCAGGCTGCGCCCCTTGCCGTCGCTACCGCCCCGCACCTCGCGTACGATCGCGAGGATCGGGTCTCCATCGCGTTCCGCGTCGGGCAGCCGCTTGAGACAGAGCAGTCCTGCGCCGCCTCCCATGATGAAGCCGTCGCCATTTTCGTCGTACGGGCGTCCCTCACCGTTGGCGCTCAGGGCCCGGATCGCGGCCAGCGCCGTGTGGTTGACCAGGCCCACCCCCATGCCGACGGCCCCGCACAGCACGAAGTCCAGGGTGCGCTGGCGCAGTTCCTGCACCGCCAGGGATAGGGCGGCAAGTCCGGTCGCGCAGGCAGCGCGCACCGCATAGCTCTTGCCGCGCAGGTCGAAGGCACTGGCCAGGGTCGAGGGCAGGGTGGAGCCGAAGCCCGCGACCGAGGTGTCCTGATTCACGGTGTGGAGCTCGAACGTGGGGTCGCTCCACAGCTCGTCACGGAGCGCGGTCCACGGGGCCTCGACGCCGCGGGCCCGGGCGAGTCTGCGCAGCCGACGCAGCCAGGGCACGAACCGCAGCGACTGGATCAGCTCGAATTCACGGTCCGAGTCGGGGAGTTGACCAACGATGCAGCCGGCTCGCGTCGGATCCACGGAGGCGGTGGCACGTTCGACCTGGCTCGCCAGGTTGGCCGCGCAGGACAGCAGGACGAGGTATTCGTCGGTGAGGCCGGGCACCTGGTTGGGCAGGATGCGGAACCGAGCGTTGTCCACGGTGCGCGATACGTCGACGATCGCCGCGTTCTGCAGGTGGTCGGCCTGGCGTCGCAGGCCCGCGTCCTCCAGGTCCAGGTCACGGCTGGGCACCCGGACACGCAGGTCCCGCCGGCTGGCCAGCCCCTCCCGCAGATTGCGCCAGAATGCGGCCGCGTCCGTGGCGTCGGGCTGAACCGCCTCCAGGCCGACGATGGCGATGGGGGTCCGGTCGCGTCGAAGCGGCGGGCGGCTCCGGCCTGTGGTGACGTCTTCGGTTACGGGCTGCTCGAGCAGGAGGTGGTAGTTGATGCCTCCGTATCCGAAGGCGCTCACCCCCACACGGCGCGGTCGCCCCGCGGTCTGGGCGAGGGGCTCGCTCGTCCGCTGGAGCCGCAGGCGATCCACGGCCTCGACGGCCTCCGGGCGCATGTCGTCGACGTTCACCGTCGGAGGGAGGGTGCCGGTTTCGAAGAGGAAGAGTCCGCGCAGCATGCCGACGAGGCCGGCGCTCTCCACCGTGTGACCGATGAGACTCTTGACGGAGCCGAACGGCAGGGGTCTCGAGCGCGTCACTGAGCCGTAGGTGCGCAGCATCGCATCGAACTCGGCTCCGTCTCCGGCGCGGGTCGAGGTGCCATGGGCCTCCACGTAGTCGACGTCCTCCATGCCGAAGGACATGCCGTCGAAGGCCCTGCGGATGGCACGCTCTTCCGCCTCGGCGGAAGGAGCCCAGGTCGACGTGGTCCGGCCGTTGGTGCTGTAGCCGATGTTGCGGATCACGGCGAGCACCGGTCGCCCCTGCTGCCGGGCGTCCGCCAGCCGCATCAACAACAAGCCCACTCCGCCTTCCCCAGGCACCAGGCCGTTGGCGGCGGCACCGAAGGGGAAGCTGCCGTCCTTCGAGAGGGTCCGCGCGGCGCTGTTCACGACGAAGATGTCCGGGGTGAGGATCCCCACGGCGGTCACCAGGGCGGCGTCGAACTCCCCCTGGTGCAGCCCCATGCAGGCGGAGTGCACCGCTGCGAGCGAGCTGCCGCACGCCGCGTCGATGCCGTAGTGGGTTCCGCGCAGGTCGAAGTAGTTGGCGATGCGTCCGCCGATCGTGCCGGACTCCCCGTTGAGGGCGAGGTCCTCGCGTTTGTCGGGGTACCGCGCGTGCTCGTTCTTCTGGTGCTCGTCCAGCACGTCGGCGAGGCCCGGCTCTCGGCGGCGCAGCGCCGCGGCCCAGCGTTCGGACTGCACCTTCATGTTCGCGTTGATCCGGCTGGTCGAGCCGCCCGCGACATTGGCGACGATCACCGCTGCCTCGTCGCGGGGCAAGGGCCCGCTCCGCTCGGCCTGATCGATGACGCGGTGTGCCATCTCCAGGCCCAGGGCGTGGACCGGGTCCATCCGCTCGATGACGCGTGGCGCGATGCGAAAGGCGCTGCGGTCCAGTTCCCAGGGGTCGAGGAATCCGCCGAGGTTGGTGTACGAGGTGTTGAGGTGGCCCTCGTCGTTCTTGTCGTAGACCTCGCATCCGTCCCAGAAGGCGTCGACCGCCTCACTGATCGAGCAGGTCCCCTCTCGATTGTTCCGGAAGAATTCCTGCAGGTTGGATGCGCCCGGCAGTCTGCACTCCGCAGCCACGACGGCGACCGGTTCGAATTCCATGCTTTCCACTCCCAGGCCGGGGCGTTGACTGTCGATTCAGTGCCGGATTGAGCCCACGTCGGCGGCGGCGCCTTTGCCGCGCAGTACCGAGGTCAGCCAGCCGCCGTCCACATTGAGCACCTGTCCTGTGATGTAGCCAGCGGCCTGCGAACAGAGCAGAAGGATCGTTTCTGCCACCTTTTCCACCGGTGGTGCGCCCAGTGGGGACTCCCGCTCACACATGCCGAGCCAGTCACCGCTGCTGGTGAAGTAGCGCAGCGACAGACTCGGGAACGCCGTGGTGCGCAGGCCGTTCACGGTGATGTCCAGCGGCGCGAGTTCGAGGGCGAGCGAGCGCACCAGGGCCTCGCTGGCCGCCTTGGCGGCACCCACCACTCCGTAGCCGTGCGATGCCCGGATCGCACCCATGCTGCTCATGTACACGAACCGCGAACCTGCGGGCATCAGCGGGGACAGGTGCCGGGCCAGGGTGACCAGAGAATAGGAGTTGACGCTGAAGGTCCGCTCGAACATGGGGAGAGTGGCATCCATGACACGGGCCTCCGAGCCGCCGGCTGCGCAGTGGACCACGATGTCCAGCCGGCCGAACTTCTCCCTGATCAGGTCGGCCATGGCAGCGACCTGCTCCTCACTGGCCACGTCGGCGCAGACGTAGTGGGCCTGGCCGCCGTTCTTCCTGATGGTGCGCGCGACGTTCTTGCCGTCCACCGCGGTCGAGGCCGAGTTGACGATGACCCTCGCGCCCTGACCGCCCATCAGCTCGGACACTTGCCGCCCGAGGCCGCGGCTGCTGCCGACGACCAGCACAACCTTGTCGGTATATCCGGGCAAGTCCTCTCGCACGGCCTCAGGTCTCCTTGTCCAGGCGACCCACGATGTAATCGGCCATCTTCCCGATCGTGGCATAGTCACGCATAAGGAAGTCCTCGTCCATGGTCAGGCCGTACTCCTCGCGGACCCTGGCCAGGGTCTCCACCTGTTTGATGGAGTCGATGCCGAGGTCGACCTCGAGGTCGAGGTGGTCTTCGAAAACATCGGCGGGATAACCGCTGACCTCCGCTATCAGCTCCACCAGGCGGGCCTTGACCTCCTCGACGGTGACCGTCCGCCGTACCGGTTCGGACTCGTCCTCCTCGTCGGGGTCGAAGAAGTCGAGCGGCTTCGCCGTACGGGTGGGGGCGGGCATGGCCCGGGGCTCCGGCGGCACCGCGGCCGCAGGTGCCTCGGCGGGGTTCTCCGCTCGGTCCGGAAGCTCCGGAGGCCTGGGCGCCGCGATCTCGGTCCGGCTCGTGGAGGACGGCGCCTCGTCGAGGATCGCATTGCCCCCCTCACGGGCTTCCGCTTCCTCCTGCCAGGGATCGATCCGCGTGACGGTGGCGCTCACCGACAGTGAGCCGGCCCGCGCCCCGCGGAGTCCTGCGGGTGCCCTGCGGCCACCGAGAGCGGTGAACGTCGACCAGGTGTCGAGGATCAGGCGGCCCCATGTCTCGGGATCGTCCTGCAGCGAGCGGAGCAGTTCCTGGTCGACGTCTCGGAGCGCGTCTCCGCCGAACAGCACGCTCCAGGCGAGCCGTGTGGTTGCTGAGACACCGTCGAGTGTCTGCGTTTCGGACATCGTGTCCTCCTGTGACGCGGTGTTCTAGTTGGCCTTCCATTGCATGCGGGAACCGGAGAACCAGAGGGTGATTCCGGTGAGCGCCAGCAAGACGAGCAGGTCGAGCCAGATGCGCCCGGTCACCGGTCCGACGAGTACTTGCCGTATCGCCGAAGCCGCATATGTGGTCGGACTGACATGACTAATGGTCACGAGCCATCCCGGAAGTCGATTCGCAGGGATGATCACCGGCCCGAAGAACAGCAGAATCATCGTGACCAGCAGGGTGAGTGAGCTCGCCTCTTCCTGGCTTCTCGTCACGATCCCGATGACCGCGCCGATACCCGCGAGGGACAGCACGCAGAGCGGGATGACGAGGACAACCAGCCAACTCACAGAGAGGTGGACGCCGAGGATCAGTGATCCGAGGACCAGGGTCATCAGAAGCGCCGGCGTTGAAAGCGTGAAGAACGCCAGAACCGTGGCCAGGATGACCATATAACGACGCACCGGAAGAGTGCCGAGAAAGTCCAGGGTTCCCATAGCCTTCATGTAGGCGAAGTTCTGGGCGACCTTGTTCTGGTTCTCGAACATGAGCGACAGCAGAATGCTGCCGGTGAGCACGTAGACGAGAGACTCCTGCCCCCGCCCACGAGCGAATGCCCCCAGCGCTGCAACAGTCATGAGAGGGGTGATGATTCCCGTGACCATCATGGCACGCCAGGACCACCTCCAGTTGGAGAGTTGCATAAGCCACAGGTCAACGAACTGGGCTGCCAGCTTCGGCCGTTCAGTCTGAATTCGCATAGTGCAGATACAAGTCTTCCAGGGTCGCCGAGTAGAGCTTGTAGTCAATCGATTCGTGCAGCCTCAGCTCGGACAACAGCGCAGGCGCACGGTCACGCGGAACCGAGAGAACGACGTTGTCCTCGGATTTCCAGTGCTGCGGTATGTCAGCCGGAAGCACGGGCACTTCACCGGGGGGCAGCCACACTTCGAGCCGCATGTGATCCAGTAGCTTCCGTTTCAGCTGAGCCGGCTGACCTATCGCAAGGAAGCTGCCCTTCCGCATGATGCCGACGCGATGGACGATGCGTTCCGCCTCGATCGCGTCGTGCGTGATGAAGAGGATCGTCGTGCCGTGTTCGGCATTGAACTTGCGCAGCACTTCCCAGACGTGTTTGCGGTTGACCGGGTCCAGGTCGTTGGTCGGCTCGTCAAGCACTGCTACGGGCAGGCGGCCGGCGGTGGCCAGGGCGAGCTGGAGGAGGCGCTGCTGGCCACCCGAGAGGCGGGAGCTCGACTTGTCCCGGACCGGACCGAGCTGCCACGTCTCGATCATCGCGTCGCGTTCGCGGGCCGCGTCCCGGCGCGACATACCGCGCAGGTGCGCGGCGAAGTAGATGGCCTCCTTCACCTTCAGACGGTTGAGCGCCATGCTGCTCTGTGGCATGTAGGCGACAGTTCGGCTCACGAACAACGGATTCCCTGGCACCGACTGACCAAAGAGCCGGATCTCGCCCGACGTCGAGCGCAGCAGGTTGACCATCTGTCTTACCAGCGTGGTCTTTCCCGCTCCATTGTCCCCCAGAATTCCGAACACCTCGCCAGCACGGATGTCCAGCGACACGTCATTGGTTGCCGCTTCGGTCTGGCGTTGGTAGATCTTTACGAGATGCTCGATCTCGTAGGCCACTTCGGTCAATTCACTCTCGTCTCGTCACGAGCGGCGTCGCCGATACCGGATCAAAGCTCGTAGTAAACGCTGTGCGTCTTGTCGAGGGCCAGACGATCCTCGAGGATCTGCCCGCGGTATCCGCGCGACTGTTTTTCGTAGTAGTCGTACTTGCGATCCATGTCGATGTTGTCAGTGGCCACCATCCCGAAGATCTGGTTCGGGGTGACCGACATCAGGTCGATGTCCATGCCCAGAAGGTCGAAGCGCTCGAGGGCCAGTGTCTCCTCGACCTCGGGATTGAAGTAGTACTCGCCCTCGATCAGCCGGGTTTCACGACTGCCGAAGTCCATCATCCAGGTGCGCCCGTCCAGGGATATCTCCATTGCGATGTGCGCGGTCGAGGGAGTGAAGCCCGGAACCCTTCGCTCGTGGTAGATGATGGTCGGCTTGATCCCATGGCGCTGGAGCACCGCGGAGGCCACCAGCGTCCGGTCGGGACAAGGACCGAAAGCCATCACATCCCCGTCAGCCAGGATCATGGGAACGGTGCGATTACCGAAGACCTTCCTGAGACGTCCCATGTCCCAGACGGTCTTGGGCACGCTCTGATGGATGAGATCCACCACTGAGAGCAGGATATTGACCCCGCTTCCGCAAAATGTGGGAATCCTGAGTTCATCCGGCATACATCCCCTCCCAAGAATTGCATTCGCACGGTCATGCGGCCACGCTCGGCGTCGGTGCGATGCCACGACGGCGCAACTCCGGCAGCACTCCCTCACCGACCCAGTAGGTCTCCTCCAGATGCGGGAAGCCGGACAGGATGAACTCTTCGACGCCCAGCGCCGCGTACTCTTCGATGCGGTCGGCCACCTCCGTGTGGCTGCCGACCAGCGCCGTGCCCGCTCCGCCCCGCAGCAGGCCCACACCGGCCCAGACGTTCGGGTAGATCTCGAGGTCGTCGTGACGCCAACCGTCGCGGAACGTCCCGTGCAGAGCACTCATGCGTGCCTGTCCGGTGGACTCGCTGGCCGCCAGCACGCCCTGCACTTGGGCCACATGCGCCGGGTCCAGACGGTCCAGCAGTCGTGCGGCTGCCGCCCACGCCTCCGCGGAGGTGTCGCGGGCAACCACGTGGAAGCGGATCCCGAAACGGAGGGTCCGCCCCTCCTTCGACGCCATTTCCCTCATCCATGCAAGTTTCTCAGCCACTTGCGCAGGAGGTTCCCCCCACGTCAGGTAGGTGTCGACGTGACGTGCGGCTACGGGGCCGGCGGCCGCAGACGAACCTCCGAAGTAGATCTCGGGCACCGGGCTCGGAGGGGCGGCAACGGTGGCGCCGCGGACGTCGTAGTACTCGCCTGCAAAGTCGAAGGGTGTACCGCTCCACGCCCCTCGGAGCACGGTGAGGAACTCGGCGGTCCTCGCGTAGCGCTGCTCCTTGGTGAGGTGGTCGCCGAAACGGGCCTGCTCGTCGCGTTCTCCGCCGGTGACCACATTCAACAGGAGCCTGCCGCGCGAGAGTCGCTGGAACGTGGAGGCCATCTGGGCTGCGAGGGTGGGCGAGATGAACCCCGGCCGGAAGGCCACCAGGAACTTGAGGCGCTCGGTCTCGCGGGCCAGCGCGGCGGTGACCAGCCACGCGTCTTCGCACCATGTTCCCGTGGGGGTCAGAATCGCGTCGAAACCCTGGTGCTCGGCGGCTCGCGCGACCTGTGCGAGGTAGGTGATGTCCGGGGCTCTGAACCGGTCGGCTCCCCCCTCGGGTGCGTGGTCACCGCCGGCAGCGGTGCCATGTGTACCGTGTGTGCCGACTGCCAGGGACCGTCCGTCGCTGGCAGTCGGGAGAAACCAATGGAATTTTACAGTTGATCGTGCTGTCATCACGCCCCCATGAATAGCGGAGAACCGTCAGCCGGATGCGAAGTCACCGGCGGCTCGCGCCTCCAGTCGATGGTAGACGGATTCAGGTACATCCAATTCCCCCGAAGCGATGACAGCGCGCAGGTGCGCCCGACTCCGGCGTCCTGGCACACGAAAAGGCTGCCCATCTCGAGTAACGGCACCTTCCATCACTTGAACAAGTTTTGAGTTGTTCCCCGCGAACTCGGCAAGTTCCCCGCCGAAGGAAGGGTCGATCGCGATGAACGTATACCCTGTGGTCCATGTGGAGTCGACGCCAGGTCCCATGGGGAAGCCGAAGAGGGATCCGGTCATGATCTGAACGAGCAATGAGATTGCAAATCCCTTGTGGCCACCGAAAACCATGGCTGACACGGCAGCATGCGGATCGGCCGTAAATTCTCCATCAAGATCGACAAAACTGTCGGCCGGGAGTTCCACGGCGGCACGCCGCGCCTCCCAGAGCACTCCCATCGGCGCCATTGTCGTAGACATGTCCACAACGAGTGGCTCGTCGTCCGTAGGGACGGCATAGCTGATCGGATTGACGCCGAGGAAAGGTGTCCTAGCCCCCTCGACCGTGCTGTCGGCCCGGGAGGTGTTCATCACTATCCCCAGGAAACCAGCCCTGGCCAGGCACTCTGTCCACGGAGACAGCACCCCGTAGCGCTGAGTGTTGATCATGCCGACGATGCCGACCCCCCACTTGCGCGCCCGGTCGGCCGCAGCCCGCACCGCGTAGTCCGCGCTGACCGGTCCGATCTCGCGTTGCGCGTCCACGACAGCGAGCACGCCGTGCTCACGCACGGTACGAGGCGTTCCTCGCCGCTCCCGGAAGAACTGCGATTCAAAGCAGAATTTCGCCACGCCGTGCGAGCGCTTCCCCTGGATTTCGCCTTGAAGGTAGTGGTCGACGATGAGATCCACAGAACCCGCCGGCACCTCGGCTCGTCTGCACGTTTCAATCATCAGGCCGCGCACCTGGTCGATACCTGCCCTCACCGGGCGACCTCCGGGTGGGCAAGCCCATGCCGAGATGGAACCGTACGGACCCTGACCTCCGTCGCCAATTCAGTCGGCGGTATGACGAATAGCGCAGCATCCAGCAACCCGCAGCCCCCTTCCGCGATCCATCCCAGCCGGACCTTCTCGCGCAGACTCATTTTGTTCGTCGTTCGAACCAAGAGAGTCGCATCTTCCAAGACCGTCGCACAACTACACGAGCCGTAAATGACTCTTCCCCGAGGTTTCCAATAACTTTACCTAAGCCAAGAGGAGCAGCTTGTTCACAAGTTCTGACCACTCAGGGCGATCTGGCCGGCACACCACCATCGGCGCGCCGTGGATTCAGGAATTCATCGCTCACGGGCACTATTCAAACTGTCCGCGGGATTGATCGGAAGGGGGGCAGTGGCCAGACAATCAATCCCGCGGCGCCCGCCCGCTGTGCTCACACCGCCGGCTGCGGCCGCTGCTTCGGCCGCGACGCGGTCTGCCTGGGCGCTTCAGCCTGATGCCTGGGCATCCGTCATGCCGTCAGAAGAGCGGCGAGCACGGCGAGCACCGGGCTCCAGACGAAGAATGTGGTCCGTGCCCACGAGGAAGGCGTGCTGTACCGAGCGAGCAGATCGTACCGGTGCGCCAGGAGGGCCATGGTCGCCGCGACGGCGGGATCCTTTCCGCACCGACGCGCCTTTCTCGCGGTGGCAGGGCGGAGACGTCGTTGCTTTTCGAGCAGCGGCTCATCAGTGCGGATCCGGGCAGGGACACCCCTAGTGTGCCGCCGGCCTGGAGAAGCCCATCTTGGTGGCCTCCAGCGACTGCCCGTCACATCCCGCGTATGCGCCGACCTGGGCACGCCCGGAACCGGAGAGCGCTTGCGCTCCGCCGGCAGCCAGCAGGTCCCGTCCGATGCGCAGGGGGGCAGGCATCGATGCCGAGTGCCCGGACACGAACAACCGCAGCAGCGGCGACAATGTGTAGTGGGATCCGGTGGCCGCCCCCAGGAAGCCCGCATCCACCAACGTCTCCAGCAGGAACTCCGGATTTCCTCCGCTGACCCCCAGGACCTTCGCGAGGTCCCCCCTGGTCACCCCGGCACCCCCGCGCGCACCGATGTGGCCCAACACCGCCTTCGCCTGCCGGGACAGGGGTTCGTAGGCTGTCGTCAGCAGGTCGCGAAGGCTCAGCTCCCCAACCCGCAGATTCGTGACAAGGTCCCCTGCTCCCCTCAGGTACTGCAAAGCGTCCGTCGGCACCCAACCCGGGTACGCAGCCAGCTTCTTGCCAACGATGCTCAAGGCCACGGGAAGATCGTCGCAGAGCTCGGCTATCCGGGTCACCGATTCCCACTCCGTCCGAATCCTCTCTGAGCCGGCGATCGACTCGATCAGAGCCACCGAGTCGGGGCGGCGGAGCGCATCGACGTCCATCCGCGCCACCCCGTCCAGACCCAGCATCCGCGCACGCCCGGTGACCAGGAGCTGACTGCGCAGCGTCTCCGTGAGAAAAGGCAGAACCTGGTTCTCGCTGGTCGCATTGTCCAATACAACCAAGAGCCGGCGACAGGAAAGAATGGACCGGAAGAGAGCAGCCGCCTCACCCGCACTCGCCGGAATCTTTTCGGGTGGGACAGCCAGCGCCCTGAGAGCCCCCGCCAGGATATCGGAAACCGAGGTGCGTTTCGCCTCCTCCGCACCGAGATCGAGATACAGTTGCCCGTCGGGAAAGTTTGCCGACATCTCACGGGCAAGCCCCAGCACGAATGCAGACTTGCCAGCACCGATGCGCCCGCAGACCACGAGCGGCACCCTGATGCCCCGCCGCGATCTCATCAGTGCAAAAGCCCGCACGCGCTCGGCACCGCGACCGATCAGTTCATCTGGTCCCAGCGGAAGCTGTGCCGGGCGCGGCACCGACACGTCCTGCTGCTTCACCCGCGGAGGCGCCCCGCTGAGGGAGCGCCCCGCAGCGCCCGCAGATCCAGGTCGACTCTCCTCTTGTGCTTCCTCCGCACCGCACTCTCGGGCAACATTTCGCCAGCGCCGTTCCCACTCACCGAGGTCACCACCGCAGGCCCGCACATACCCCAGCGTGACCTGCAGCGTCGGCAGTCGCCGCCCATTCGCGGCGCTGGAAAGCACGGATGAAGAAAACAAAGCAACCCTGGCCATCTGCCGATAACTGGGCATCCCTGATTCCTGACGCAACACCCGCAAGCGGTGCGCAAATGCCGCAACTGGTCCATCGTCAGGATTTATCAGCCTCTCCGGCCTTCCCAAATCTTCCTCCAAGTGCACTCTGAAAGGGAAATGCGTAATTCCGATGCCGCGTACCCAGGTTGAAGGCGTGGAGATCGGGTGTTCCATCACGAGGCCGATTCAGGACCTGGCAGCCGTCCAGCAGGTCGGGCCGAAGCTGGATCTCCTTCAGCTTGCAGACAGGCAGGGAAGTCGGCGATGACGCATTTCAGCAACGGCCAAACGCCATCTTCCGGGCTCAGCCCAGCCGACAGGCCGCTTGCGGTACGAATTGCGGTCTTTTCCAAGGCGTTGATGATCTCCCTGTGCCGAAGCCGAACGAGTGCTTCACTTCCGAAGACGAGGCCGCCCGCGGCGGGGCCGGACGTCGTCGCGAACCAGGCCACCTGCGTTGCACCGACCACCCTCAGCCCCTGCTGTTCGACTCCCTCGGGGCGTCCGTCGGGGCCTGCTGGGACGAGCGCGACCACCGCGACAGTGACAACTCAAGCGGCGTGCAGAGCGGGCGCCTTGATGAATGGCATCCAGGTCCGCCGTACGGGCTGCGGTGAACGAGGTGTCAGCGCAGCGGCGGTCCGCCGAGCAAGGGGAGCGTATGCAACGTCCATCTCGTCACCGATCATCTGGCGGTGGCTCGGGTGGTCGTGTCTCACCGCGACCCGGCAGGGCTGCGTCCCAGCGCCGGAGGCTGCGGCCCTCCGGCACCGGCCTTGTCGTAGAGCCCACGGAAGCATCGCGCGTGATGCCTCCGCCTCGCGCCGACGGAGCCTAGCTGATTAGATGGACTCACACACCACCTCACACCATTGCATCTAGCTGACTAGACGATGCGGGACGAACATACGTCGCTCCATGCAGGTGGTGTCAAGCACCTTTGATGTCCGGGTTCTCTCCGGTGGCGCCAGACCATCCGGCGGAGTAGATAATGACCCAGCCAGTCGGCCCGCCGGCCTCGAAGAGAGGAGTAATGATCATGGAGATGGGCGACGAGCACTCCGCTGGTCGGCGCACAATCGCCCAGAAGCTCGACTACTTGATCACGGAGATCCACCCGAAAGACCGCGGTCCGTTCACCTACCAGGAGATCGCCGACCAGATAAGAAAGCGCGCCAAAGAAGGGGATCCGACCGTCTCGCACGGCACCGTGCAAGCGATCCGCACGGGCAAGGTCACCAACCCCGGCGTTGACTCCTTGCGCGCCCTGGCGAGCTTCTTCGGCGTACCCCCCTCCTACTTCCTCGACGATGAGGTCTCCTCGGCCGTGGAGACACGCATCCGAGAGATCAAGGAGAGCACCGAGAAGGCCGACGCCAACGACGAACTCGCCGAGGTGTTCGCCGACAAGGACGTCCGTGCCGTGGCGTTCCGCCTCGGGGGCCTGTCGGCAAAGTCACTACGCGGCATCAAGGGCATCGTCGAGGGCTTCCGCAAGGCCGAAGGACTCCCCGAAGTGCCCTCCAGGCGAACCAGGCGCGGGAGAAGCTGACTACCCCCCCCCAGGCGCCGTAACTCCCGTGCTCTTACCGATCGTTCACTCGTTCTGCATAAACTGTGGCCGATCAGTAGCGCGAAGGTTGGCCGGAACAGTACTTGGCACAGAGACGTTGCCCGTTCCTGCTGGACTGGCGCTCGGCACAGCAGGGAGAGGCCATGAGGTGGGGCAGACGCTCGCGCAACCAACTCACCGCGATCACTGACCAGCTCTTCATCCCACAGCCTTTCGATCTGAACCAGTTCTGCGCGGCCATTGCGGAGCAGCGTGGCCGGCCCTTGATGCTCCTACCGCTCGACGGCCCCCCGAACCCCGACCTCCCGTGCGGCATCTGGATCGGCCTCGACGCCGCAGACCTGGTCTTCTACGAGACCATGGCCGCGGACGTTCTCAAGGTCCAGATCGTCCTCCACGAGATCGGGCACATGCTGCTGGGACACGAGGCACCCGAGCTCGAGATCGCCGGAGACGTCACGCAGGAGGAGCTGGCCACCGCATCCGAACACTTAGAGCGAATCTTGGCGCGCACCACCCATGTCGTCGACGAGATCGATGCGCCCGCCCTCCCGATCGCTGCCGTCCTGCGAGCAGAAGCCGCGCGTCTCCGGGCAGCCACGAGCCGGGGCAAGCCGAGCGACGCCGCAATGGGGCTCTCAGCCAGCCGCATCGCTCAGCTCCTGGGCCGCACCAGGTTCACCAGCAAGCAGGAGAAGGACGCCGAGACGCTGGGCACCCTCATCTTGGAGCGGGCCAGCCGCAATGACACCGGCGCGACATCGCATGAAGCCGCTGACGTGCTGGGCCGCCTACACGACGCCTTCGGGCACCCTGTCCGCAAATGATCAAGATCATAATCCTGGGTTCGATCTGGGCGGTTGCCATCTGGCGCCTTCCCGCCGCCATCCGCGTGCCCAAGCAGCGTGTGCTCTGGGTCTGCTTTGCCGCGCTGGCCGTGGCCATCACCCTGGGCATCCCGTCCGTGGGGCATGCAGTGGACAGGGCTCTCGCTGTTCTGAACGTCTCGATCGTGCTCAAGCACCTGGTCACCGTCGTCGACTGCGGCGCCGCGCTGGAATTCGTCGTCAGCATGGCCCGTCCCGAGGCGGCCCGGAAGATCCGAGGCCCCCACATCGCCGTCGCGGCGCTCGCAATGATCAGTCTGATCACCTTGTTCGCGCTGATCCCAATGCCCAGGGAGGTCGACGACTTCTACGAGGCGTACGCCGGCTCCTCGACCGCCACCGCCTACTCCGCTGTCGTCATCGGCTATCTCGGCCTGGTCATGGCCATCGGAACCTGGTTGTTCTGGAGCTACAGCCGGCATGCCGGCGCAGCCTGGCTCCAGGCCGGCCTGCGATGTCTGGCCGCCGGCACCGCCGTTGGCATGACCTACGCCGTCCTGCGGGTGGTCCAGATGGTCACCGCCCTCGTCGGCGTGAGCCAACCGGTCCCCTCCGACATGATCAGCAATATCGAGTGGCTGGCGATCGCCCTCATCCTGGTCGGCAACACGATCCCCGCCGTCGGCGTGGCGGTCCGCGCTCGTCAGGCCATCCGCGCGATGCGCGCCATCCGACCGCTGTGGACATCGCTGACCGCCCACGTGCCCGGCATCGTCCTCGAGGCGCAGCGCGACCAGGGACCGCGTCTGCGCCTGCACCGCATGGTCATCGAGATCCGCGACGCAACTCTGGCGCTCGTTCCCTTCGCCGATGAAATGGCGTGTGAGGACGCTGCCCGGACGGCGGAAGCCCAGGGACTGACCGACGAACAGCTCGAGTACATGACGGAGGCATTGATCTTGCGGGCTGCCGCGGCCGCCAAGGCCGCCGGCCGGGAACCGTCACCCGGCAGAGCACTCGGCGACGCCTCAGCGCCGCACGGACTCGACTTCGACGCCGAGATCCGTCGGCTGCGAGGCCTCAACGACGCCTACCACTCGTCCATCGCAACAGCCTTTCCCCCGGAGAACCCATGACCAGCGCCACCCCCCAAGCTGAGCCGCGGCCGGCCCGCCTGATCACGGACCGCCTCGAACCGAAGAACTGGATCATCTTCGTCACCCTGCTCATGGGCTGGCACGCAGACCGGTTCGCAGGGATCGGATGGGGGCTGTTCGCAGCGGTGTTCACCGGCGTCATACCGATCTTGTTCATCAAGTTCGGCGAACGCCGCGGATACTGGGGGGACCGCCACGTCCGGCGCCGCCAGGACCGCATGTACGTCATTCCCGGCATCATGGTCTCCGTGGTCGTCGGTCTGGCGCTGATGTACTCGCTCGGAGCTCCCAGCGAAGTCACGGCCCTCGTCGTGGCGATGCTCGTCTCCCTCGTAGTGGTCCTGGCCATCACCGCGGTGTGGAAGGTGTCCCTGCACACCGCCGTCCCCGCGGGCGCCATCGCCACCTTGGCCCTGGCCTACGGACCCTGGCTGCTACTGCTGTCTCCCGCACTCCCCGTGATCGGCTGGTCCCGTGTCAAGCTCCGAGATCACACCCTGGGCCAGGTCATCGCCGGCACCCTTCTGGGGGCGGTCATCGGCGGGGGAGCGTTCGCCCTGCTGCGCTAGGCGCTCTGTCTGTAGCGACGTCCCGGTTTCACGGTCGACCAAGGCGGCGCCCCGGCCGAGGATTCGGACACCTCCTGGGGCGGTGCCATGGACAGATCCCACCCCTGCTGGACGACGAGCACGGCCGTCCAGGGGACGGTGATGCGGGCGGGCAGCCCGCTTGGCGTGGCCGGCCCTTGCCATGGGCCGGGAAGAGGTCTTCGCCTCGGTGTCGGTGGCCGGCTGCGCGGCCGCGCGAGCCGTTCCGTGCCGACGGCTGAAAGCTGTGCGCACCGTCGCCCGAGCCAGGAGGCGTCGAGCCCGAGGTACTCCGCCGTTGCCGCAAGGAGCTGTCCGGCCTGCTCGGCCGCCGTGGCCGAGTGGTGGCCGGCGTGGCCGGTCACGTCGGCGAACGTGCGCAGGGTTCCCGGCCGCGCGGTGACCGCGAGGTGGGATTATTAAATCCTCCTGGTCGTCCTCGGGCTCTGCCTCGCGCGTATCCCGGAGGCGTTATCTGCTCCAGCCGGAGGCCAGGTGGACTCCGGCGAGCGCGACGGCCAGTCCCGCGCCGAGCGCCACCGCCAGCAGCGACCAGCGGCCGGCCCGCCACGGCGCGACGATCCCGTGGCGCGCCGGACGGCGGCGCAGATCGGTGCCTATGAGGTGCGGCAGGCGCCACACGTAGGCGAGGACGTGCACGGTCATCACGGCGATCCAGCAGACGAAGCTGGCTTTGTGCAGCAGGAGCACCGGAACCGGACCGGTGCCGGGTCCGAGCAGCGCCAGTGCCACTCCCGTGCCGAGGACGGCGACGCTCGTGGCCACGACCAGAGGGCCGAGCACGCGCAGCAGCGGTGCCGGCGGGCCCTTGCGGCGGTACGCGGGCGATCCGGTGTAATACCGGTAGGACCGGTAGCCGGTCGATCCGGTCTTGAGGCAGACCGGGCCGGTCAGCAGCAGCCCGATGAAGAAGTGCAGGGTGAGGAGTTGCCCGAGGAAGAGGATGGTGACGCCCTCGACGGCGAACAGGAGCAGCAGCACCGCACCGGTCGCGGCGGTCAGCCGCTCGTTCCCCTGCGGACCGCCGAGCGCCGTGCTGGGCCGCTCGAACGTGCTGGCCACCGGTGTCCTGCCGCCGATCACAGTCACTCGTCCGTCCTCCTGGTGATCCGGCCCCGCCCAGCCCGGATGGCAGTGCTCTCGAAACCCCCGCGTCGTGGGCCGGAGCGGGCAGAAGTATGACCGGCGTTGGGTTAAGGAATCGTTCACTTCCGCTGCGGCCGCCGGTCCGCGGTCCGGTCCAGGCGCAGTGCCAGCGCCGGGCATGCGGCCACCGCGCGTCGCGCGTGCGCCAGGGCTTCACCGGTGAGAGGGGCCGATCCCGTGATCGGGTAGCCCCACTCGTCGAGTTCGATGAGTTCGGGCAGCAGTTCGGCGCACAGGCCGTAGCCGTCGCATGCGATGCGGTCGATCCCGAGGGAGTGTGTGCGGGCCACGCCGTTCACGCTGTTCACCTCCAATCCCGCTCGTCGGGTGCCGGTGTCTGCGTAGCCGGCAGCACGGGCTCGCGCCCGGCCGCGGCACACGGCCCGAGCCCCAGGTGGTGCCGTACGTCCTCGGCGAAGACGTGCAGGGCGGTCGCCGCGAAACGTGACGCGCCGTCGGGGTGCCGGCAGGCGCCGCGTCCGGCAAGCAGTCCCACACGGCCCTCCAGCCGCCGTAGCAGCTGTGTGCCGGGACGGCCCCAGGCGAGGTCCGCGAAGTCCGCGGCAACGGCCGGCAGCCCGAGTCGGCACGGTCCGCACTGCCGTGCGCTCTGCGCCGCGAGGTATCCCAGGACCCTGGCCGCCTCGGCCAGACCGCAGGCGCTGTGGGGAAGAGCCACGAGCACGCCGGCACCGGGTCCCGCACCCAGGGACGCCAGGTCCTGCTTGGCGAACGGGACGCGCAGCGCCTGCCGCACCGGCAGCCAACTGCCGAAGAAGCCGCCCAGCAGGAGGGCCCGGAGCGGTTCCGTGGCTCCCCCCGCGACGTCCATCACCTCACCGAGCGTCCGGCCCATCGGCACTTCGTAGACGCCCGGTGTGCGCAGCGCACCGGAGAGGGTCACCAGCGTCGTGCCCGCGGCGTCGGGACGCCCGGTGCTCCGGAACCAGTCGGGGCCGTACCGCGCGATCAGTGCGAGGTGGGCGAGGGTCTCGACGTTGTCGATCAGGGTGGGACGCCGGGCGACCCCCTTCTCGAAGGGTCGCGGCGGGGTCGCCAGCGGCCGGGCGTCGCCGCCGTTCAGCCACCGCACCAGCGACGTCTCCTCGCTGGAGACGTAGTGGTGGGGCAGTTCGTGCACCAGGACCGGCACCGGGTCGAGGCCCGTCCCGTGGCGTTCCTCCACGGCGTCCCGGAGAGCGTGTGCCTGGCGATGCCTGCTACGCGGTACACACAGGTGCGCCACGTCGGCGCCCACCGCGGCGGCGGCCAGTGCGGCGCCGTCCAGCACCAGGTGCGGGGCGAGGTCCAGCAGGGTCTCGTCCTTGCGGCTGGCCGGTTCGCTCTCCATGCCGTTGGCGACCACCACGGCGGTGCCTCTGCCGCCGGCGACGGTGCGCAGCTTGCGGCCGGTGGGGAAGGCGGCGCCGCCCCTGCCGGTCAGCCCCGCGTCCTCCACCGCGCGCACCAGTCGGTCGGCCGTGTCGGCGGAGCGGGGAAACGGCGGTGGACCGTACCGGTCAAGGTGCTCGTCCAGGTCGGCCGCGCCACCGGTGGCGTACCAGCCGTGCAGCAGCCGGGAGCCGTGCGGACCCGCCATGCCGTCACGCCCGTTGCCGCTCAGCAGGGTTGTCCGTCCGTCGGTCACTCGGACCCTCCCTCGTCGTCATCGGCCGGCGGGGACGCCGGGCGTACGGCGCCCGTGGCTGGGGGCGCCGCACCTCCCGCGCGGTGCGCCCACCCCGGCTGCAGCGGCCCGGAGCTCAGGAACGCGGTCAGCAGCACGGGCACCACCGCTGCGGTGGCCCCCGCCCAGAGCCGCACCGCGACCCGGCCCGGGCCCGCCCGGTACAACCGCCACCAGACGGCGGCGACGACGAGGGCGAGGCATACGGCGTACAAGGCGAGTTGCAGCATGAGCCGGGTGTCGGTGCCGGTCCCGGCGGCGTGGAAGAGCGCGACCGGCCAGGCCGCGTAGGCCAGCCAGTGCACGGCCTTCCACCGCCGTTGCCCCACGCGCAGCCGCACCGCGCTGGTGGCCGCGACCGCGAGCAGCAGGTCGAACGCGACCGTGCCCAGCCCCAGCCACAACGGCCTGTAGGAGGCGGTGAACGGCACGACCGTCACCAGCCAGCCCAGGTGGACGAAGGTGTCGAGGACGGCGGTGACGATGTGCAGGGCCAGGAAGGCCAAGGTCAGCACCGACAGGTTGCGGTGCAGCGCGCTCACCTCGAAACGGGCGAGCCGCCGCGGCGTGTACCGGCCGCCCACGGCGATGCCGAGCGCGACGGTCGCGGTGAGCAGCACCAGGGCGACGGTGCCACCGGCGCGGGTCGCGTACCACAGCGGGCTGGGGCCGGCGGCGAGTGGGACCAGTCCGGTCACCGGGCACCTCCCGCGGTGTCCTCGGGCCAACCGCAGACCCGCTCGACGGTCCCGTCCACGCGTACCAGCCGCGCGGGCAGCCCGGCCCGGCGAAGCCTGCGCAGCGCGCGTTCGCCGAGGACGACGGCCTCGGTGCTCGCGGTGTTGGCGTCCACGCAACTGGCGGCGGCGACGCTGACGGTGCGCCAGACCGGGGCGGGTATGTCGCCGGTGGCGGGATCGACGATGTGGTGCAGTCGGCGGTCCCCGCGGCGCCAGGTCCGCACCGTGGTGCCGGAGGTGGCGAGTCCGCCCGTGGTGATGCTCACCGTGGGCCGGCCTGCGGTGCCGGGCGCCGTGTGGTCGTCGGCGATGGCGATCCGCCAGCCTCCTGGCGGAGCCTCGCCCGCGACGGAGATGTCCCCGCCGAGGTTGACCAGGATGCCGCAACCCACCACCTGGGCGGCGCGATGGGAGGCCCGGTCCGCGGCGAGGGCCTTGGCGGTCGCGCCGAGGTCGAGTGCGACGCCCGGGGGCAGCCGCAGCCGCCGGGCGGCCCGGTCCCATTCCAGCGCCCGCCGGCCCGCGGACGGTCCCGCAGGGCGTACGGGGCCCAGGTCCTGGGGCCGCAGCGCGGCGAAGGTGACGTCGTAGCCGAGCGCGGTCACGGCGGCTCCGACAGTGGGGTCCACGACGCCTTCGGTCACCTCCGCCGCGTGCAGCGCCACGTCCAGTGCCTCGGCGAACAGGGCACTGACGTGGCAGACGGCACCCGCCGCGGCGTTGGCACGGGACAGTTCCGAGTCGGGACGGAAGCGGCTGCACGCCGCGTCGACGGCGGCGAGTTCGTCGTCGAGCACCTGCCGTGCCGCGTCCATTCCGCCGGGGTCGGCGACCAGCAGCGAGGCGGTGGTACCCAACGCCGGGAAGGAGACCGACGCCGGATGTGCGGCGGCGGTGGTCATGACGCACCCGACGTGGTGTGCGACGGCTGCGGGGTCGGTTTCGGGGGCTTCGTAGCGGTGGGTGCGGGGGCTGCCGGATGTGTGGTGGGCGGCGCGACGGGAGTCGTCCGTTGCTTCGGCACGGTCGCGTGCCGTGCCGGGTGGGAAGGCGGGGCGGCGGTCCTGGACGGGGCCCCCGAGTGCGACGGAGTCCGCGGGGTGGCGGGCGCGCTCGACGTGGTGGGCGCGGGCGCGGGAGTCGACGGCTGGGAGGGCGTCGAGGACTTCCCGGGCAGGGCCTGGGCGTATCCGGTGGCGAGCACCGCGGAGCCGGCCGCGGCCGCGGCGGCCACCCAGCGGGTCGTGCTTCCGACTCGGCGGAGGCCGCGGTCACGGCGACGAACGGCACCGGCCGACGTGGGGTGGTCGGGGTGGGACATGGTTCCTCCTCGGCCGTCGGTTTGCCGTCGTGACGCGCTCGGCATCTCGCGGCCACACCTGTGGGTATCCATCCACCAGCCTGCGCAGGCGTCTGTCGGGATCCGGTTCAGGAATCCTTCAGAACTCGCAAAGATCGACGAACATACTGGTCAGAGCGGTGAGAAGAGGCGTTTGGGAGGGGTCGCCGGGTGCCCGGCGCGGATCCGGCACCGGTGAAGGGTTCAGGCGTCGCTCGTCCGCGTACCGCCGGACTCGGACTCCCCGCCGCGGTCGCGTCCGCGCCGGACCCCGGGCAGCGACAGCGCCACGGTCAGACCGCCACCGGGCGACTCCCGCAGGTCGGCGGTGCCGCCGTTGGCGGTGACGAGTCGGTGGACGATGGCCAGGCCCAGCCCGGTACCGCTCGCCTCGGGGTTGCCGAACCTGCGGAACGCGCTCTCCCGCGCGGCCGGACCCATGCCTGGACCGTTGTCGACGACTCGCAGCTGAACCGTTCCGTTCTGCCGCTTGCCGGTGATCAGCACCCGGCCGCCCTCCTGGACCGCGTCGAGGGAGTTGGCGATCAGGTTGTCGAGCACCTGTTCCAGATCGCCCTCGCCGAGGAAGGCGGTGAGGCCGGGGCGGCAGTCGGCGGAGAGCCGGACGCGGCCCGAGTCCGCGACGGGGTCCCAGGCGGTGACCCGTTCGGCCACGACGCGGTCCACCCGGACCGGCACCGGTCGGGGCACCGCGTGCTCGGCGCGGGCCACCGCCAGCAGGCCGTCCACCAGCCGGGACAGACGGGCGATCTCGCCCTGCGCGTCGGCGAGTTCTGCCGCGGTGTCCCCTTCGGCGTCGGCGGCGAGCAGGTCGAGCCGCAGCCGGAGCGCCGCGAGTGGGGTGCGCAGTTGGTGCGACACGTCGGCGACCACGGCACGGTGACCGTGCACCAGGGCCTCGGTGCGCCCGGCCATCGTGTTGAACGTCGCTGCGAGGCGGCGCACCTCCTGCGGTCCTGCCCCGGCCGGCGCCCGCACGTCCAGCGCCCCCTCGCCCAGCCGCTGTGCCGCCTCGTCCAGCACCCGTAGCGGACGACCGACCCAGCGGGCCAGCAGCACCGCCACCAGTACGGCGGCGCCGAGGCCACCGACGCCGATCAGCGCGAGCCAGCCCCACATCGCCAGGATCCGGTCGTGCAACGGATCGGCGGACCGGCTCAGGACGGCGACTCCGACGGGGTCCGAGGTGTCCCCGATCGGAACGGCGGTGGTCAGCCATTGATCGTCCTCGCGCACCCGGGTGCCTGGGTGGGCGAGCACGGAGGAGACCAGACCTGCGGAGTCGTCCCCGGCCACCTCGGAGCACGCGGTCGACAGCAGCACATGGCCCGCGCTGTCGTAGACGGTCGCGCAGTCGCCTCTCTTGTGGGCCTCCTCGACGAGGCTCCGCGCCGCCGCGTCCGACTTGTGGTCGGACAGGTGCTCCTCGGCCGCGGAGGCGATCGACCTCGTCCTCGAGGCCGCTTCGGCCCGGAACGAGGTCTGCTCGCGCTGCGTCATCGTCAGCCCGAGCGGCACCACCGCCAGCACCAGGATCGCGGTGATCAGGGCGAGGACGCTGAGCGCGATACGGCGGGTCACAGCGCGTCAGCCGACTTCACCGAGGCGGAAGCCGCGCCCGTAGACCGTCTCGACCAGTCCGGGCACACCCAGCTTGCGGCGCAACGCGGCCATGTGGACATCCAGCACCTTCGTGGGCCCGTACCAGTGGGCGTCCCAGGCGCGTTCCAGGATCTCCTGACGGGTCACGACCCGGCCCGGATCGGCGGCGAGGCACTGGAGGATGTCGAACTCCTTGGGGGTCAGCGGGATGTCCTCCCCGTCGACCGTCACCTTGCGGGTGCGCGGGTCGACGGCGAGCGGGCCGTGGGTCAGCAGTTCGGGCCCGGACGGGCGGATGCGGCGCAGTACGGCCCTGATACGCGCCAGCAGCTCCGCCAGTCCGAAGGGCTTGACCAGGTAGTCGTCGGCGCCTTCGTCTAGGGCGGCGACCCTGTCGCCCTCCTCGCCCCGGGCGGTCACCACGATGATCGCCGCGTCCGACTGGCGGTGCAGAATGCGGCAGACCTCGATGCCGTCCATGTCCGGCAGGCCGAGGTCGAGCAGGACCACGTCGGGCGCCGGTGCGTGGGTGAGCGCACCGCGTCCGGTGCCGACGCTGGTCGCCCGGTACCCGGCTCGGTCCAGGCCGCGCACCAGCGACCCGGCGAGCCCCGGGTCGTCCTCGACGACCAGCACCGTGAGGGCTTCGGGGTCCGTCCGAGTGCCGGTTTCCTGTTCCACGGCACCAAGCCTAGGACGACGTGAACGGCTTTCCGGAGCGGCTGCGGGCGGGGCACGCGCAGGAGCCGCTGCCGCATCCGCCCGGCTTTGCCACATCTGAAGCTTTCCTGAACGGCTTTCCGACGCGCCGCCACGCAAGCTGATGACATGGCGTCCGCGAGCCGGGCGATCGTCTCGCGGCACCGCCTTCGCCCGAAGGAGGCCGACCCATGCCCATGCCCGGACCCATAGAGGACCCCGACCCGGCGCAGCGGCGCGAACGCGGACTTCGGCGGGTGGGCACCACGACCCGCCGGACCGCCACCGCCGCGACGGCCGCAGCCCTCCTGCTCGGGGCTGGTTACGCCCACGCGCTGCCGAGCATCTCCGGACTGGCGTCCGACGCGGTCGAGCACGCCTTGCGCGGCCACCCGCAGCCACCGGCCAACGCCCCGGCCTCCACCGCGCAGCCGGCGCAGACGACGACCGGAGCGTCCTGACAAGTGCCCCGCACCCGCTCACACGGCTGGCTCTAGGGCACACCCGCCAGGCTGCCGCATCCGGTCGGACGCCGGGGCCGCCCGCGCCGAAGGGCTCAGGAAGGCCCGTGGCGCCACCGGGAAGGGAGGCAATTCCCGGCGGCAGGGAGGGAGAGGGCGGCATGGGCGGGGTGGGCCTCTGAGACGCCGCCCGGCTCACAGACCGTGTTCGTCCCCGACGACCCTTGGCACGGGTCAAGTTGGAGGTCCCCCCACCGAAGTAGCCGCTCGCGCCTCCGGACCGCCCCACACCGGCGGAGCATCAACTGCACAGCCACAGCAGGGGCGGAAAGGAGCCATGCGCGGTCTCACCGAGGCGAACCTCAAGAAGCTGGCCGGTTCCTTCGAACGCGGGCTCGGGGACCTCGACGTGGTGTCCGGAGTCGAGGTCGGTGACGGCTGGGTCACCGCGAGCGTTCACGGCACGGAACGGTACGAGGTGGAGCTGACCCTGGACGGCCCCGGCGGCCCGGCCGGCGAGTGCGACTGCCCGTACGGCCTGGAGGGCAACCTCCCGCAAGCACCTGGTCGCCCTCGGCCTGAGGGTGCTCGCCCGGCGGGAGAGCATGCCGCGGCAGCGGAAGGCGGCCCGGGAGGGCGCGCAGGACCTCGACGGGTGGCTGTCCGCCCCGTCCAAGGACGAGTTGATCACTCTGCTGCGTCAGCAGACCGGCGAGGACCGGCAGTTGCGGCGGCGGCTGGAACTGCGGGCCGCGAGCGCCCACGGGGACCTTCCCGCGGTCCGGTCCGTATCCGCGATCTGCTCGACATCGGCCCCTTCGCGCAGTACGGCCACGTCGAGTACGCCGATGCCCACGCCTACGCCGACCAGGCCGGGCAGGCGGTGTCCCCCACCCAAACAGGCGCCCATGACCGGCTGGGGGTGCCCCCTCCGGGGGAGGCTCACCGTCGCCGACCGGGCACGGGCCACGCGTCACACCGATGCGCTCGGCGTCTATCTGCGCCCGACGGAGCCACTGTCGAAGCAGAGCGGCAACACGGTCTACGAGCAGCTCGACGGCCTGCTGCCGAGCATCCGCGACTGCCACCGCCGCCTGGGCGCGGACGGCGAGTTCGCCCTGTACGTCACCGCTCCGCGCACCGCCCAGAGACGAAAGCGGAGCCTGATGCACCTGACGCTCCCCTGCCCCGGGTCCCGTGGAATTCACGGTCCTCGGCTGCCACCCCGAGGACTGCGACCAGAGGCCTGGCTCCCACAGCCCACCATCCCCGTCAGGCGCATACGCAAGGGCGAGCGGCTCGCCACGCTCGAAACGGCGCTGTCGGCCTCGCCGGCAGACTCGATCGCGATCTCTCGCCGGGGGCTGCTGAGCACGGGGCCGTCGGTGTCGACGAACGTCCTCGTCCCCGTCCTGCTTGTTCTCCTGCCCGGCATCGTCGTCAACCTGGTCGTCCTGACGCGGAAGGCCGCCCCATCGTCGAGCATCCGACCGCGCCTTCTCCGTGCCGGCGACGCGGATTGCCCGCGATACCGGCCGGTCGCACACCTCAGTGACGGCGGCGTTCTCCGTCGGCAGCCCGCAAGGTTACGGCAGCGAAAGCCCTTGGTAACCGAGGGTGAGCTGGCGCCACGCGAGGTTGATCGGACACGAAGGGCTCCCCAGGGCCGATGAAATCGCCTAAATTGTTCAAATTAGGCTGGATGCGACGAATACAGATCGCTACAGATCCCCCTCCGATCGCATGCGGCCCAGCGGATACCCGAGCGGTGAGCGGAGGCGACAGTCGGCCGTGGTGAATGCCAGAGGCGGCAGTGCGGACAACACCGGCCCGCCCATGCCCCGCGCCCCCCATCCGCCGCACCAGCCGCAGGGCCTGCGGACCGCACAGACCGAGCGGCCCTCGGAGCGACACCGCATGCGGATGCGGCTGCTCGACGCCGTGGACGAGGACCGGCGCGATGTGGAGGTGCTGCTGACCGCACTCCAGCAGGCGGTGGCCGAGGTGCACGGCCTGGGCGGCATGGTGCATCTCCCGGGCGGCGGCATGAGCGGCATCCTCTACCTGGTCGCCGACAGTGGCCTGCCGGCGTCGATGACCCGGCCCTGGCTGATCATCCCGGCACGGGGCACGGCGCCGCCCAGCAGGGCCGCCCGCGACGGCGGCATCGCCTGGCAGCCCGACCTGGCCCCGCCCGACCCGGTTCCCGGCCGGGACCCGGCCGCCCTGTGGCCGTCCCGACTCCCCGCCGACATCGGTCACCTGGCCGTCCCCATCCCGGGCGGTGGCCGGCGACGCGGCGCGCTCTCCGTCCTCTTCGCCCCGGGCGCCGAGCCCGGGGCGGCGGATCGCGCGTTTCTGAACGAGGTGGCGGGCTGGATGTCCGGGAGGCTCAGGTCGTCCGGGATCCTCAATCCGTCCCCGACTCTGCTGCGCGCCCTGGAGAACGGGCCAGGGCCGCAGGAAGCCCCCCGGTGGGACGTGGACGGGGTGCCCTCCATCACGTACACCTGGGACCTGAGCACCGGCGAGCTGACCTCCGACCGGCCCGTCGAGGAGGTGCTGGTCGGCATCGATCCTGAGGTGATGAGCCGCGGCATCGAGGCGTGGGCGGCGCTGATCCACCCGGACGACCTGCCGGCGGCGGTAGCCGGCTTCGACACGGGCATCCAGCTGCGCGGCGGCTTCCAGAACGAGTACCGGATCCGGCGCCAGGACGGCACCTACCTCTGGATCGAGGCCCGGGCGCGGACGATCACGGACGACGAGGGGACACCGGTGAAGGTGATCGGCACCCTCCGGGACAGCAGCGAAACACACGCCGTCGCCGAGTCGGTGGGGCGGGCGCTGCGACTCATGAGCGACGGCTTCGTCTCCCTGGACGCGGACTGGCGCATCGGATTTCTCAATCAGGCCGCCGAGCGGCTCTTCGGCGCCGCGGGAGACGTGGCCGGGGCCCTGCTCTGGAACATTCCCCCGGTACGTGCCGTGCCGGGGTTGGAGCAACGGTGCAGGGCCACGGCGGCCGAGGGCCGGCCGGCCGGATTCGACGTACCGGGGCCGGACGGGACGTCCTGGTATCACCTGCGGCTGGTGCCGGTGCCGGAAGGCCTCACGCTCTACATCACCGACACCACCGAGCGGCATCTACGGGAGGTCGAGCGGGCCGCCGCGGAGCGGGCGGCAGCGGAGCGGGCGGCCCTGGTGCAGCGGATCACACGGGAGCTGGCCGAGGCTGTCACGGCCCAGGACGTGATGGCGGCGGTGGCCGACGGCGTGATGACACCCCTCGGGGCCACCGGACTCATCATGCTCGGCGTGGTCGGCGACCGGCTGACCGTGGTCGGCTCCCGGGGATATTCGGAGCGCTTCACCCGACTGCTGGACGGGCAGTGGACAGTGAGCGACACCTCGAATCCGGTGGGGGATGCCCTGCGCACCCGCACCCCCCTCTGCTTCTCCTCCCCGGAGGAGTTCCTGAAGCGTTACCCGGGGGCCGAGATCCTGATCCGGGAGGGCGGCAAGCAGGCGTGGGTCCTTCTGCCGCTGGCAGTGTCGGGGCGTGGGATCGGCGCGGCGGTGATCTGCTTCGGCCGACCGAGGGTGCTGGACGATGACGAACGAACGTTGCTGACCGCGCTCAGCGGACTGATCGCGCAGGCCCTGGAGCGGGCCGGGCTCTACGACGAGGCGACGACCCGGGCCCGTACCCTCCAGCGCAGCCTGCTGCCGCAGGCACTGCCCAAGCTGCCCGAGGTGACGGTGGCAGCGCGCTACCAGCCGGCCAAGCAGGGAGCCGACGTCGGCGGCGACTGGTACGACGTGATCCCGCTCTCCGCGGCCCGGGTGGCACTCGTGATCGGCGACGTCATGGGCCACGGCATGGCCGAGGCCGCCACCATGGGCGGGCTCCGTACGGCCGTCCGCACCCTCTCGGAGCTGGAGCTGCCGCCCGACGAGATCCTCGGCCACCTGAACGACATCGTCGGCGAGCCGGGCACCGACGCCTTCGCAACCTGCCTGTACGGCGTCTACGACCCGGTGACCCGGCGTCTGTCGTACGCCAGCGCCGGTCAGCCACCCCCGGCGGTGGCCCACCCCGACGGCACCGTCAGCTTCCTGCCCATGACCCCGGACCCGCCGCTGGGGGTGGCCACTCCACCCTTCGAAACCCTCGAGACTCTGCTGCCCGCCGACAGCCTGCTCGCCCTCTACAGCGACGGCCTGGTCGAGAGCAAGGGCAGGGATGTCACCACCGGCATGAGCCGCCTCGCCGAGCTCCTCCAACAGTCCGTGAACGCCATGCCGGCTTCACCGGCCGACGCGTCCGACCTGGATACCCTCTGCGCCACCCTCACCTCCGCTCTCCTCCCCGCCCACGGCGCGCTGATCGACGACGCCGCCCTGCTGCTGGCACGCACCCACCCGCTGGACGCGGAGAACGTGGCCGAGTGGCCGCTGCCGGAAGACCCGGTGGCGGCAGGCCAGGCCCGCGACCTGGTCCGCGCCCAGCTCACCGACTGGGACCTGGCCGACGAGGACCTGATCATGACCACCGAACTCCTGGTCAGCGAGCTGGTCGGGAACGTGATCCGGCATGCCTGCGGCCCCATCCGGCTGCGCATGCTCCGCAGCCGCGCGCTGATCTGCGAGGTCTCCGACGCCAGCCTGACCACGCCGCACGTCCGCCACACCTCCGCCACCGACGAGGGTGGCCGCGGCCTGCAGCTAGTCTCCGCACTCTGCCAGCGCTGGGGCACCCGCCACACCCGCACCGGCAAGTCCATCTGGACCGAACAGCCCCTGCCCACCCCTTCGGTTTGATTCAACCTCGCGCGTCACCCGACCTGCTGAGCTCTTCCGGGACTCGCTCCCACCGCTGCGTGCCTACCGGTTCGGCTGTACCACCGTTTGAATGACCAACTGCCCGCCGCCGACCACCGGTTCCGCCTGTCCCCATAATCCGAGTGCCCCGCCGGGGGCACTCGCCGAGGATCAGCAGAAACCAGGCGCCGACCAGGGCGGATGCCGACACGAGAGAGCGGGAGACAGTCTCACTGTCTCCCGCTCTTTCTCATTGCTCCGCACCAGGCACGTGTGAGGAGCGTGTGGGCCACACACCCGCCGGCCGTCCCCCTTCCTCGTGGCACCCCGCTGGATCTGGCACGAGTGCGGCATGGGCAGCCTCTGATCCGTAGCTCCATTCGGACGGGTCACCGGCGATCAGACCGGTCTCGCAACACTCGCCCCGCCGCTACCCCGGGAAGGAGATACGGCAGCGCCCTCGGCCGGTGGAAGCCGACGCCCATCGCGACGAGACGCGGCATACCGGCCTGACCCGCAGCGATCACATCGCAGAGCGAACCAGCAGAAACCGGACACCCCAGCCGACCCGCGCGATGGAAGACCCCGGTACGCGGACTACTTCGCCGGGGCGGAAGTCGTGTCCGGTCGCTGCTGCAGCAACCGAACAGTCCGGACGGCCAGTTGGTCGCGGATCCGCTGAACGAGGTTCTGCCACTGGCGACTGAACCCCGGCGAGTGCTCCAGCGCGTCCCACAGCGGGCTCAGCACGGGCTCCACGTGTGAGCGCGGCATCCACAGATGCAGCAGGTGGTCGACGGCCGGGAGAGCCAGGCCGCCCCTGTCCACCAAGTGCACGACCGTCGTGAGCAGCCAGTCGTGCAGGGCGAGATCCTCGCACAGGCCCGCCGCCGCGGCGGCGGGGACGGCCTCCGGCAGCCGAAGCTCCACGGTGCGCAGCCCGTCCTCGCCCAAGGCGAAGCGTTCCAGGGACGGTCCCTCGCCGGCGGGTCCTCGTCGAGCGGCCCAGCGAAGATCCGTGCGCCGGGACTTCAACGGCACCGTGCGGTCGAGGAGCGGATGGCGCATCAACCGCGTGAGCAGGCCTTCGGCGATCAACCCGAGATCCAGCTCACCGCGCCCGGGGCCGCGCAGAACACCTTCCGCGGTGGCCTGTTCGGGCAGCTTCCCCACGGGTTCGACCAGGCCCGGCCGGACGAGGTAGTGACCCCAGGGGCGGCGCGTCTCGGGGCCGGTGGCCGGGGCGCCGAAGTAGGCGCCGGCTTGCAGAACACGGCCCTCGGTGAGTGCGGCACGGGCGATGACGGTACCGATGGCCCGGATGCCGGCGCCGTTGGAGGTGGGAAGCCGGCAGTCCACTCCGGTCAGGACCTCCGGGGAGAGGGCGTACATGATGGGCCGTTCGGAGACCAGGACGCGTTCGTCGGGGCGCAGCCTCAGCAGTTGGGCGGCGGCCCGGCCGTCCAGCGCATGGGACGACGGCAGCAGGCAGGTGCGCACCTCACCACAGGCGAGGACCGGCCGCGCGGGTCGCCCGAGGGCCGTCGTCATCTCAGGTTCCTTCGCCAAGACGGCCGTTGACCGGCTCCTCGTAGAAGACGTACGTCGCGCGCTGGGCGACCGCCGCTGGGACCGCGAGCCCCTCCCGGGCCGAGCGCTCGGCGACCTGCTGCAGCGCCACGGGCGTGACCTGAGTCTGGTCGAGAATGAGCCGTACGGCGTCCTCGACGGCCAGGAAACGGTTCGGCATCAGGGTGCAGGTGCGGTAAGCGCTGAAGGCCGCGGCCTGCGGGTTGAGCTGGAGCAGGGGCGGCAGCCGGTCCCAGTCCTGCGGGAAGTCCTCGCCGTACCAGGGGCGCGGGACCAGCACCGGCTCACCGAGGTGCCGTAACAGCCCGAGCCGGGCCAGCTGCCATACGGCGGCCAGGAACGGGCAGGACCACAGCCGCCGGCCGTCCTGCCCGGACCACAGCTCGACGTCCATGAAGACGGAGTGGTTGCGGGCCGCGGTCTCCTGGGGCGGCCGCCGGCCTGTGACCTCGCCCAGGGCGGCGCGCTTGGTGAGGGGAGTGCGCTGCCCGTTGGCGAGCCAGCCGGTCTGGCCGACGGACGGGCGGCCACCGTGGCTGCCCGACGGCGGCGACTCGACCAGGCGGTGCAGCACGGACTCGGCGATCTCGATCCGGTCGGCGACCGCGCAACCCGACTCGCGGGCCAGGTAGTCGACGACGAGGCCCGCCCTCTCGGCCTCCTTCAGCACCAGAGGGACGAGTTCGGCGGGCGTGGAGAAGCGCGTGAAGTAGTCGTCGATCAGGAAGCAGGTGCTGATGCGTGGCCGTTTGAGGCCGGTTCGGCGGGCGACGGAGGCACGGGCGGCGTCCGACCAGACGCGTACCTCGGCGAAGTGCACGCGCAGCCGCTGCGGCCCGGCCTCGAAGTCCTCCATGCAGAGGTGGCCCAGCTCCAGCGAGAGGTGGGACAGCGGCACGGACTGGGTACGGAACTCCGCGGTGGTCTCCCGGAACACGGCTTCCGACACGGCGCTCTCCCCTCGGCGGCGGGTGAGCCAAAGTACAACTTGGATGGGAAATGGGCCAGTTGCCATGCATCATGGCCTTCTCCGACACCTCGAACCGAACGAAACGGACGGATATGGCTGCATGGTCCACCCGGGCGGCCGATGCCGCCGATCTGGCCGGACTCCGCCTTCTGCTCACCGAGTCGTGTGAGGCCGCTGTCGTCCCGTCGTCCGCGCTCCTCGCCGAGGCCGTTGACCGCGGGTTGGTCCGGGTGGCCGAATCCGAAGGCGAGCTGGTGGGGTGCATCGCCGCGGAGATGCCCTCACCAGGGCATGTACGTCTGTCGGTGATCGCGGTCCGGGACCGGATGCGGAGGCAGGGTGTGGCCTCGCGGCTCCTGGCCGAGACGGTGGCGCATTCCTCCCGGAATCCGAGCGAGCCGCCGCTCATATCCGCCGTCGCGAGGACCGAGGAGACAGCGGTCACCCGCCTCCTGCTGGTGAGCGGCTTCATAGGGACTCGGGTCATGCACACGGGCGGCACGGACGACGCTCTCCACGTCCACTTTCAGTACAAGGCGCGTGTCGAGTACATAGACCCGGACGCTCGGCATCTCGTGCACGTCCATGCGCGGAAGCAGCTCACGGAGTCGCTGGCACCCTCCGACCACGCGGTGACGGCACTGGTGACACTGGCTGGTGAACCCGCCTTCGAGATCGCCCGGTTCGAGCAGGACGACCCCGCGACCCTCCAGTCCGGGGAAGCCGCGGCCGGCATAGCGTTCTCCGGTTCCATACTCGCCGCGATCACCTTCCTGCTGGGCTTCGCCTTCACGTCGAGCCGGTTCCCCGACGACGTGCGTCTGCTTCTCATCGGAGCGACGTTCAGCACGGTGCTCTCCCTGATCGTCTATGCGAGCGCCTCGGGAGAACTGGCCCGGATCCGCTCGAACACCTTCGGCAAGATCATGAAGTGGGGGAACGTCCTGTCCGAGTACGGTGGGGTGTTCCCCTTCCTGATCTCGCTTCCCGTTACCTACGCGCAGGCCAGCGGCGACCCGTGGACGACCATGGTCCTGGCGGTCGTACTCAGCGCCGCCATCACCTGGTACGAGCACTCCGAGTTCTCGATCGCCCACCGATTCCGGCGAAGCCGGAACGAGCGCGCCCTGATGCTCGTCACGGCGGCCTCGCCGGCGGTCGGCTCGGCACTGGTGGCGGCGGATGTCACCAGCTGGCCGTGGACCACCGTGCTGACCGCGACGCTCGCGGCCAGGACCTGGCTGTACCTCTTCCGCAGAGGCGCGGAGGCCGACATCGCGGAGCGCCGGCAGTGGCAGATCAGGGGGTAGCGCGGGTGGGTCCCACCGCGGTACGGACCCGCTCCGTGATCTCGCGGGCGCACCCCCAGGACAGGGTCAGCCCGGCTCCGCCGTGCCCGTAGTTGTGCAGCAGCAAGGTGTCCTCGTGCCGCTCTTCCCCGAGCCGGACCCGCTTCCGCACCGGCCTCAGCCCCACCCGGTGTTCGAGCACCTGGGCTCCGGCGACCGACGGCTCGACGGCGGCGCAGCGGCGGACGATCTCCTGGGCCGTGGCCTGGTCGGGTCGCTGTTCCCAGTTCCCGTGGTCCGCCGTTCCCCCCAGGACCAGCACGTCGGAGTGGGGATAGATGTAGATGAGTTCCTCGGCGTCAGGGGTGTCGTCGCAGAAGAAGGACCGGACGCCGGGGTTCTCCACGACGACGAGCTGGCCGCGCACCGCCTCGACCGAGGCGTCGTCCGCCAGGAACCGGGCCCCGGCACCGGAACAGTTGACCACCACAGGCGCCTCGCACAGCGCCTCGTCGAGGGTGTTGTAGTGGTGACGGCGCATCCGACCGCCGGCCCGCGCGAGCCGGCGCACAAGGTAGTCGAGGTAGCGGGGCATGTCGACGAGGGGCGCACGATAGCTCCAGCCGACCGCGTACCCCTGACGGAGGTCCTCCGCCGGGCACATGCGCGCCCCCACCACGCTGCCCCACTCCGGAATGTCGCGGGGGATCCTGGATTCGTGGGTCCCTTCCACCAGCCGGATGCCCGTCTGTGCGTCGGCGCTCAGCTCGTTGAGTACCGTCAGGGTCTCCCGGCTCCAGCGCTCGACCATGTCCCTGGGCTCGGCCAGATAGGGGTCCCACATCGCGCCCGCGGCCGCCGAGGTCGTCGCACCGGGCGGCTGATCGGCGTCCACCCGGACGTCCATTCCGGACTCCGCCAGGCACACCGCCGTGGTGAGCCCTGCCACTCCGGCGCCGATCACCACCGCACTGGCAGCCACTGCTCGCCTCCCGCGTCCGAAACTCCCGGCGCTCGTCCAGGGCAACGTTGTCACCGGAGAGCTTCGAGACTATCCGAACCGGTGTGCGTGCGCCCGTCACGGTTCCGCCGGCGCCGCTCTCACGCGGGCCCCCGTACTTGTCGTCGGTGAGCCGGGCGGCCAGCCGACTCAACGCCTTCCAGGTCTCCCTGTCGGCGATCCGGCAGGCCCGGGCCGGCGCGTCGAGCTGTCCCAGCACGCCGAGCGCCAACGCGTAGGCGACATGCCGGGGTCGAGGACCTCCTCGGCGAGTCCGGGCAGCCGGTCGTACGAGCCGAGGTTGCGCGAGCCGAGGTTGCGCGAGAGCGTGCACAGCTGGATGGTCCGCTTCAGCAGCTGCGCCCAGACGTCGGTCAAGGACCAGGTCATGGGCGGACCGAGCCGCTCGCCGCCCGGCAACGGCAGGCGGACGCCCACGTTGTGCAGCCGGTGGACCATGGGGTCGTCGCGCGTCATCCGGCTGGTGATGCGGCCGCGTTCGGCGAGGCGTTCCATGACGGTGAGCCCGCTGCTGCAGCGCCTCGATGCGGGCCAGGTCGTCGTCGGTGGCCCGGCGCCGCATCAGGTCGTGGACGAGGACGGCGGCGGAGAGGGAGAAGTACTCGGCGACATGGAGAAGGAGTCGACCACGCCGAGCCGGCGTTGATCCTCGGTGAGTTCCTCGTTCGGGTCGCCGCAGCCGAAGTAGCAACCCCCGGCGAAGGTGGGCCACTTGTCCTCGCCGGTGTGGGTGCGCATGAACTCGGACGCGGCCTTGACGAGGTCGGCCGGCAGGTCGAGCCGCCCTCCGGCCTTCTTGAGTGCCTGCTGGACGTCCTGCTGTGTGGTGGTGTCCGGGGCGTCCAGCCGGAACTCGGGGATCTCCGTGGCCGGGTACAGCAGACAGAGCAGCCGCTCGGCGTCGGCGACGCTGCTCTTCCCGCCCCACTCGCCCCAGTCCCACTGCTCCTGCTGGAAGGAGTGGCGGGCGAGGGCGTGCCAGATGTCCAGCAGATTCTGGCATGGCTTGATCTGCATCCCATGCCCCTCACGCAGGCCGCACCGCCGTCAGTTGATCAAACGGCCGGATTGCCCGCCTCCGCATTTCGACGCCAGCCGTGGGCCAGGATCATTCCCGGATATCCATCGCGCACACAGGCCGTGGATACGAGCCTCTGTACCTTGAAGTCGTCCACGAACGGTTCGAGGCTCGCGCGCACCTCGGATTCTCCGACGTCACAGGCGGGGAAAAAATGCTCACCCACGTGAAGGCCCTTGGAATGTTCCATGAAGGCCGCAGCGAAGGGGGCGCCGGGGGCCAGGGTGCGCATGAAGCGTTCGACGCCCCACCTGAACTCCTGGTGCGAGGCGGTCATCGACTCCGCGACGAAGAACATGGTCCCCACGGACCACTGCCCTTCGTGCCGCGACAGGTCGAAGATGCTGCCCTGCTCGACGTTGACGACCCTGCGGAACCGGTCGCGCGGTTCCAAGTCAAGAAAGCTGTAAGCCTCGTGTTCACAGAGGGCGTTCCAGAACTGGTCCCAGTTCGTGCCGTAGGAGTCGACCTGACTTTCGAGATACCTCACGTTCGCGGACGAGTGCTCCAGGAGGGTGATCTCGTCGCACCAGGGGAGCATGGACAGGGCGGGGTAGAGGTTGGCCCCGGCACCCACATCGATGCCGGCGGCCCGGCCGGCATCCCTGTTCCGGAAATGACCGCCAAAATGATCGCGAACGATGTGCAGGATCTCCTCGTCCTCTGCCCGAATATCGCGGTAGTTGTGATCAACGTAGGCGATCGGATCGAATACGTGCCACGGCACATCGGCATTCCGCACCTGGAGATCCCTCCACTGCCGAAGAGTCATTCACTCACCGTACCGACGCCGGAGGCGCGGTGGATCCCCTTCCGTCATGCTCGCGGACCTTCCGTCACGACGACCGCTGTCGGTTGCTGCCGGTCGGCCGGGCTCAGGTGTGAGCGGGCACCGTGCCGGTTCGGCGGGCCGCCGCGGACGTGCGCTGACCGTTGCGGCCAGCATGCTCTGTGCCGCCGGTACTGCCCCGGTGGCACTGTCCGGGACCGCTCATGCCCAGGGCACCTGCACGGTCTCAGGCCCCACCACCACCTGTACGTTCGCTTTCACCGGCGCCGAGCAGACGTTCAACGTTCCCAACGGCGTCACGCAAGTCGTCGTCACGGAATCGGCGGCTCCCGGCTCCCGGCTCCCGGCTCCCGGCTCCCGGCATGAGCATCGCCGCGTCAGGCCGAATTGCTCTCCGCCAGGAGCCGGCTGCCTCGGACGCGATCAGCGCCCGGCGTGCCAGTCCCGCTCCAGATCGCCGGTGTCGAATACGCTGCGAAGACGTCCGGCCTGGCGTCCTCGACAACGCGTACGCACAAGGGAATGCCGTCCGGTGGCAGCTCTTCACGTCGGCCCGGATGCCGCGGCCGCCGGACGCGGGAAAGGGTGTGGCATGAAATCCCCAGGCGTGCACCTGCGGGAGATCACCGACGACAACCGGGATGCCGTTCGTGCCCTCCGGGTCCGAAGTGACCAGAAGCAGTTCGTCGCCTCCGTGTCCTATTCGCTCAAGGAGGCGGCAAAGAATCCGGAGGCCAATCCCTGGTATCGCGCCGTGTACCGTGGCGACGAGCCAGTCGGCTTCGTGATGCTGTCGTGGAAACCGCAGGCTGGTCCTTTCAAAGGGCGGCACTTCCTCTGGCGCCTCCTCGTCGACAAGCGGTACCAGAGCCGGGGGATCGGCCGAGAGGCGCTCACGCAGATCGCCGCCCTGGTTCGCGCGGACGGCGCCACCGAGCTGCTGACCAGCTACGAGCCCGGCGACGGCGAACCGTGGCCCTTCTACAGGAAGTTCGGGTTCGAGCCCACCGGGGAGTTCGACGACGGCGAGATCGTTCTGCGGCTCGCCTTCCCCGCTCGGTGAGCTCATTCGGGGGTTCCAGCAGACCGGCCCGGCCCGGCACCCCTTGCTGAAGGCGCCGGTCGTCGAGGTTCAGCGTGTACGTGCCCAGTCGGCCCGGTACAGCCGCGACTCAGTCGATTCGGCCGTCCGTTGTCAGGCGATGACGTCCTGCGCGGACCTCGTCGACCAGCAATCCGTGTCACGCCCGCCCGGCCCGGCTCGCCACAGCGCCTGCACCGACGCAGGCGCAGGCGCGGCAGGCGCGAGGGGGCCTCACGGTAGGAGTCAGACGCGGTGCTGGAGACGCATTGCCAGGGCCGGGCACTGGTTGACGGCGCGGCGGGCACCGTGCTCCTGCCAGGGGGCGACCGGGATGGTGGTGGAGGTGGGGTAGCCGTGCGGGCCGAGGCGAATGAGGTCGGGGGCCAGCACGGCGCACAGACCGTGGCCGGTGCAGCGTGACCAGTCCACCTCCAGCCGGGCGCCCTTCGCGGGCGGGAGGGGCAGTACCCCGCGTACGGGACGGCCGCAGCCGGGACCGGACAGGTGGGCATCGACGTCCTTGGAGAAGACGTCCAGCGCGGTGAGCAGGAAGCGGGCCGTGCCGTCCGGGTGCGAGCAGGCGCCACCGCCCTGGGCCGCGCCGAGGGCACGCCGGGCGTCCTCCAGCACCGCTGGCTCGGCGGCACCGGCGGCCAGCACGGCCAGTGCCTCGGCGGCATCGGGCAGGCCGCGCTTGCACGGTCCGCACTGGCCGGCGGACTCGGCCGCCAGCCAGGCCGCGACCTGGGCGGTCTCGCCGAGCGGGCAGGTGCCGTCGGGGAGCGTGACGATCGCGCCCGCGCCAAGGGTTCCGCCGAGGCCGGCGAGGCCGGCGCGGGAGAGCGGCGCGTCGATGGCGTCCGACGGGTGCAGCCAAGCGCCGTGGTAACCGCCCACCAGCACTCCAGCGCCCGGCTGGAGGCCGCAGGCGTTAAGTACCGGGCCCAGCCGGGTACCGGTCGGAACCTCGACCACCAGCGGATCGGCGCCTGGCCGGTTGACGGTGAGCAGGACCGTGCCGGGTTCGGCGGCGGTGCCGACGGCGGCGTAGGCATCGGGTCCGAGCCGGGCCGCGACGGCGAGTTGGGCCCAGGTCTCGGCATTGGAGAGCAGCGTCGGACGGCGGCGCACCCCGCCCGTTCCGCCGTCGGCCGCGCGGGCCTTCAGCGGTGCCGGTACCACCGGCAGCCCGTTGATGCCACGGATCAGGGCCCCGGACTCGCCGGAGACGAAGCGTTCGGGCAGGCATACGGTCCGGGCCGGGCAGGGAAGTTCGCGCTCGGCGAGGGCGGCCGGGACCGATATCTCGCCCGGGCTGCCCGCGGCGACGCCGATCACGATCTCCTCGGCGCCGAACGCGGCCGCGGCCAGGCAGGCGCCGTCCAGTACCAGGTGCGGCGCGCGGGCGAACAGCATCTTGTCCTTGGCGCTGGCCGGTTCGCCCTCCGCGCCGTTCACCACGATGACCGGCGGCGCGCCGGTGCGGTCGGCGGCCGCGAGCACGGCCCGGGCCTTGCGGGCGAACGGGAAGCCGGCACCGCCGCGGCCGGACAGGCCGACGGCTTCGGCCAAGGCGAGCAGACCGTCCCGGCCCGGCTGGAGGAGCGGAGCGTGAACACGGGTGTGGGCAGCGAGGTCCAGGCGCTGGTGGCGGTCCAGGCCGGCGGTCAGCCGGGCCGAATCCAGCCAGCGCACCTCGGGCAGCTTCAGCGGGGCGTCCTTCACTCGCCGCTCCCTGGCTGTGCCAGGCGGAGCGGCCGGGGCCCTGGTCTCCCGGCGTGCCTGGGCTGTCCGGGCAGGCCGGCACTCTGCGCGGACCGGCGAGCCGCCGCCGTCGGTACCGCGGGCCAGGCGGCCCAGGCGATCGGGCGGGCGCCGGTGATGGGCCGGGCGCCGGTAATGGCCCGGGCGCCGGTGATGGGCCGGGCGCCGGTGATGGGCCAGGCGGACCGCGTGGACAGGGCGGCCAGCGCGCCCGGGCGGACAGCAGTGGGCCGATACGCCTCGGCACCGCGCCGACGCCGGCTCAGGGTCCGGTGGCGGCCCAGGTAGGAAAGGGCACGGACCAACAGTGCCAGCGCCACCAGGGCCGCACACAGTCCGTAGCCCCAGAGCACCCATGCGTGCGCCTTGCGCCCCGCCGTCAGCCCGTGCGCCAGTGAGACCGGCCAGCAGACGTACGCCATGGAGTGCAGCACCCGCCACAGCCAGGGGCTGCGGCTGCCGGCGAACCGGCCGCGGAGCACGCCGGTAGCCGTGATCAGGACGAGCAGGTCGGCGGCGATGGTGCCCAGGCTCACCGCGAGGGCGGCGCCGCCGGTGAAGGGGACCACCGCGGTCTGCGGAGCGGCGTGCCGCTCGACGACCTTGACCGCGATGTGGGTGACCAGGAAGCCGAGCGCCGCGACAGCGCTCGCCCGGTGCACCGACTGCACGGCCACCCGCAGGCGGGGGGTCAGCACCAGCCGGTCGGTGGCGGCGAGCCCGCACGTCACCACGGCCGTCAGTGAGACCAGGGTGAAGACGCCGGCGAAGTAGTCCAGGAAGGCCATCGTCCGGCCGGCTACCCCGGCCGACGCGGCGCCGACCGCAGGATGGGCGAGCAGGGCGACGCTGGACATGGGGCACCTTCTTCCTTGTGCTCGGGACACGCAACCAGGCCATGGCGGAGCCGGATCGGGATTCCGAATGCCCGCGTCGGGGAAGGGCACCGCCGGGAAGCGTGGCACCGGCGGCACTACACGACAGAGACCATCGTTAGCTCGTGCCCCAGCCCAGTGACAACCGCGGCTGATACGGCCCACGACCGTAGCGGGGCTCGGTATCGGCACCGGTTTCTCGGACCCTGGTGGGTGTTGAGGTCTACGGCCGCGCGTAGTAGATGCCGAAAGTGGCGTGACCAGGCTCACCGCTGGGGGGCCATGGGCCGTGTCAAGATCCTGGGCCCGGCGATCGCTCACATGTGTGGCCATCACGGAGAGTGTGACAGCCAACGACCGGCGAAGCTGCCGGCCCTGCCGCGTCTCGTGGCACGCCTCGGGGAAGACGCCCTGCTGGGCATCGCCGAAAGCGGTCAGGTTGAGGTTCCAGCCGTGGGGATTCTTGGCGGGTGGCGCACAGAAGGTAGGCCCTCACCCCATTTGGTGCGCTTGTGGGGAAACGCGGCGAAGGCAGTCGAGCTCGACGAGACCCATGCCCCGGCCGTTGGGCCAGGCCAGCGCCCGCACAGGCCGCACAGGCCGCACAGGCCGGACAGGCCGCACAGGCCGCACAGGCCGCACATGATCGCAGCTTCCCAAGCCGAGAGCGAGGAGGTGGAGTGTCGGCTGAAGCTGGCCCCCCCTCGCAGCGCCCTTCTGCGGGGAGGGCCCACCGGTGCTCGCGCGATCAGTGGCGTTGCCTGCCGTTCTTCACCGGCCGGCGGAGCGCGTCCCTGATCCGCCACCACAGTTTGCGGGCGCGTGGGGTTTCCGTGGAGTAGCCGTTGCCGAACCAGACGCTGTCCGCGCTGCGGCCCGACGGGGTGCCCTCGGGCGAGTACCGCGTGGGGGGTTGTTCGGCCATGCGCCTCTCCTGCGGATTCGGAGACCTGGTCCCGCATCCCTCGCACAGTTCGCCGCCGGAGCGGGCTTTCGGGCTCCAGCCGATGCCGCCGGCGCAGCCCGGCAGCACAGGGTAGTGGGTGCAGGTACCGCCACCGTCGCTGCAGTCCGTCGACCACCGGTAGTCGATGAGGCTGTTCGAGTTGAGGCGTGTGCCGTCCCGGTTGTTGCAGCCGTGCGGCGCGCTCCACGCACGAATCCCGGGGCAGCGGCTGTCACCAGGCCAACCACCGTTACGGGCAGGGGACTCGCTGTGCAAAGGACCATCATGTGCGCGATTGAGGGTCCGCCCCATGCTGTGACGGTGAGTGCCGGAAGCGGCAACGTCGCGGCGGCATCCGCCGGACGGCCGCAGGCCGGCCCGCTCGCCCGATTCCCGAGGCGGACGCCCACCTTGGACACGGGTCACCGACGGACGTGCACTTGTGCTGCTCCCCTTGGCCGTCCGCCAGTGGATCGATCGCCGCAGCTTGCACCAGGACCACTCCGTCGTGTACTAAACTTCTTAATGTATACAAGTGAGGTGGGTGTCGGCGGTCCTTCGGCATGCCTCGCCCCTTCCCGTGCTCAGGCAAGGCGGTGGTTGGTGTGGTGGAGGCGGGCGATGTGCGGCCGCGCAGGGCTCTGGTGCTGACGCATGTGGATTCCGAGCCGGCCGGGGTGTACGGGCGGCTGTTGGCCGATCGCGGCTGGCTCGTGGAGGAGGTGCGCGTGGCTTCCTACGACGACCCGCGCCCGCCGGCGTCGCTGGACGGCGTGGATGCGCTGGTGGTCATGGGAGGGCCTGGCACCGTCCGTGGTTTGCACCCGGGCAACAGCGGCGAGTGCCGCCTCATCGAGGAGGCCGTGCTGCGGGGTGTCCCCTACTGGGGGGTGTGCCTGGGTGCGCAGCTTCTGGCGGCGGCCACGGGCGGGGCGTGCGTGCACGGGGACGGCCCGGAGGTCGGGCACGTCCCGGTGACGGTGACGGCGGCCGGGCATGCCGATCCGGTGGTCGCCCAATGGGCGGCGGCGGTCGGCGGCGAGGACGGGCGTCCGACGGTGATGGCCTGGCACTCCGACACCTTCCGCCTGCCTCCGCAGGCCGCGCTGCTGGCCCGCTCGGCCCGCTACCCGCACGCGTTCAGGGTCGGATCCAGCGCCTACGGCATCCAGTTCCACCTGGAGGTGACCGCTGCCCTGGCCCGGCTCTGGCTCGCCGACGGCTCCTACCGCCGCGCGGCCGAGGCCGGCCTCGGCTCCGGCCGGGTCGAGGCGTTCCTGGCCGAGCACGGGCGCCGCCAGGCAGGTCTTGAGCACCAGGCGAGGCTGCTGATGGGCGCCTGGCTGGAGCGCATCGTGCCGGCGCGCAGCCCGGCGGCGGCCGTCTGACCGGGCCGCCGGGCCGGCCGGTCAGGCAGGTCCGCCCGGCGCGGCCCGATCGCCCTCCGGTGCGGCCGGGGCGCGCCGGGGGGCGAGGTTGTGGATGTGGGTGGTCAAAGCGGCCCGCAGGGTGAGCGCGTCACGTGCTTCGAGGAGGTCGACGAGGCGGTCATGCTCGTCCGCCACTCCCAGCATGTGATCGGCGTCGGTGCTCTGACCGGCCCGGGCGAGGTGGACGAACGCGCCGAGCTGGCCGAGCAGCATCGACAGCAGCGGCATACGCGCGACGGCCGCCAGTGCCCGGTGGAACTCCTCGTCCAGCCGGAAGAACTCATCCGTCTCGTCCGAGCGGGCGGCCCGGCGCTGGCGGATCACCGCCAGGCGCAGCCCGTCGAGGTCGTCCGGCTCCAGCCTGCGGCACGCCTCGACCGTCGCGGCCCCCTCCAGCGCCTCGCGCAGCAGGACGACCTCACGGCGGTGCTCGGAGACGTCGATCACGAAGAGCTGGCGGCGCGGCCCGTCCAGCAGCAGGCCGTCGCGCTGCAACGACCGCAGGGCTTCGCGGACCGGGGTCCTGGACACCGCGAAGTAGCCGGCGAGCTCCGCCTCGTCCAGGACCGAACCGGCGCCCAGACGGCCCGAGAGGATGTCCTCGCGCAGCGCCGCATAGACGCGGCTCGCCTTCGTTGCGCGCCCTTGCGTGCCGTTGTTCCCCGCGGCCCGGGCCCCCGTCGCGTTCATCGCATCCTCCTGGTCACGCCGCCACGCTAACAGCGGCCGCAGTACGTGCATAACGATCCCACTCTTGTATGCAAAAGATTGACAGGTATACATTACGGCTATGAGTGAACGAGAGATTCCGAACCGGCCGGCGCGTCTGCTGCGGGCGGCGGTACCCGGCGCCGCAGACGGCGCGCTGTCCGCCCGGGAGGCCGACGAGTATGTGCGCCAGGCCGTCCGCGAGACCGCCCGGGGACGGGACGCCGTCGGCGGGCCCGGGGCGGTGGTGCTGGACACCACCCACTTCGACACGGTGCGCTTCCCGCCGCCACAGTGGGCCCTGCCGCTGTTCGCCGCCGCGGCCGGGCGCGGCGAGCTCGCCTACACCGCCTACCGGGGCGAGGCCGGGGTGCGGCGGCAGGTGGCACAGGCGGTCGGCGCTTTCATGGGCATGCGGGTCGATCCCGAGCGTGAGGTCGTTCTCACCCCGGGAACGCAGGCTGGCCTGTTCGCGGCACTGTCCGCCACGGTGGAGGAGGGCGGCCGCGTCGCCGTCCCGGACCCCGACTACCTCTTCGACGAACGGATCATCCGCTACCTCGGCGCCGCGGTGGACCGGATCGGCCTGCAACTGACGCCCGAAGGCCCGGAACTGGACCTGGATGCCCTCGAAGAGTCCGCCCGCGCCGGAGCGAGGGTGCTGCTGCTGTCGCACCCCAACAACCCGACCGGCGCCGTCCACAGCAGGGCAACCATCGCCGCGACAGGGAAGATCGCCGAGCGGTACGGGATGACCGTCGTCGCCGACCAGCTCTACGCCCGCCTCGTCTACGGCGGTCCGCTCCCGCACTTCGCGAGGGAGCCCGCCCTCGCGGGGCGCTGTATCACACTGCTGGGGCCGTCCAAGACCGAGTCGCTGTCCGGCTACCGGCTCGGCGTCGTCGTCGCCCCGCCCCACCTGGCCGACGCC
This sequence comes from Streptomyces sp. NPDC020801, assembly GCF_044334385.1. NCBI lineage: Bacteria > Bacillati > Actinomycetota > Actinomycetes > Kitasatosporales > Streptomycetaceae > Streptomyces > Streptomyces sp. NPDC020801. The sequence continues at coordinate 890,100 of NZ_JBIRST010000001.1, read as the reverse complement.
ATCGAGGACGTCCTGGCCCTCATGGCGCTGCGCGCCCCCGCCTACGCCCAGCACGTCCTCGTGCCCTGGCTGCGTGAGGACCTTTCCTGGGTGGCCACCCGGGTGGAGGAGCTGCGGGTCCTCCGGGAGATGAGCGTGGAGTGGCTGCGCGAGGTCGACTACCTCACCGTGCACCCCCAGGCCGGTACCGCCTACCTCTTCCCCGACGTCTCCGCCCTCCGCCTGCCCGACCAGGAAGTCGCCGCCCGCCTCGTCCGCGACGCCGGTGTGCTGGTCAGCCCCGGCTACCAGTTCGGCCCGGCCGGCCGCGGCCACTTCCGGCTCTGCTACGCGCGCGACGAACAGCAGTGGGCCGCAGCCCTCGAACGCATCACCACCACCCTCAAGGCCCTCGGCAAGGAGCAGGGACTGTGAACCTCGACCCGGCGAAGCCGGCGGCCGTCTCCACACGCGGAGCTCCGGCACCGGCGGGCACCTACAGCCAGGCCGTCCGCGCCGGCGATCTCGTCTTCCTCTCCGGGCAGACCCCCCGCCACCCCTCCGGTGAACGCATGAGCGAGGGGGATCCGTTCACGCTGCAGGCCCGCCGCACCCTGGACAACCTCCAGGCGGTCGCCGAAGCGGCCGGCGGCAGTCTGCGCGACGCCGTCAAGGTCAACGTCCACCTGCACGATCCGGCCCGCAAGAACGACTTCGACGACGTCTACCGCGCCTACGTCGGCACCCCGGCCCCCGCCCGCACCCTCACCCAGACCGACCTGCCCGGCATCGCCCTCGAAATCGACGCCGTTCTCCACCTGCCCCAGCACCGCCCGGCCCTGCCGGACAGCTGAAACTGGTGCTGTGGCCGGAAAGGTTTGCCGGAAAGCTCGCGGCGTCCGGTGCGCTGCATCGCAAGGCGGAGCATCGCCCGCGTACCGGACGTACTCGGGTGATGCGACAACGCGGCGAGGTGCGCACCACACTCCCGAAGGAAGTCGCCAAGCACCACCCCGTCCACGAGGTCGACGTCCCCATCCGCGACCCCCGCACCAACGCCCGCGGCATCCACGTGCTCACCGGCACCGCAGCCACCGCCGAGGACGCCTTCCGGGCCGCCCGCCACGTCTACGCCCAGGCCCTCCACCGCCACCGCAGCGGCGACCGCCCCCCGCGGCGCACCGACGGCTGGAGCGCCGGCGGGCTGCGCCCCGGATGGGAACCCGACTGGAACAGTGCCACCTCCCGCCCGTGGACCGCACCGGACCACAACGCGCCATCCCCCACCGCAGTCCCCACCCTGGGGTAAGCCGGCCTCTGCACCCGCCACAGGTGCCAACTGCCAGAGGAATTGGGGGCGAAGAAGGAGGATGACCATGCCACGGCCCTCTGGCCTCCCGGTGCCGAGGATGCATCTCCCGCCTGCGGCCCCGGCTTTCCGGCTCGGTCCGCTCACCCCAGCCGGCACCTGCCCCGCGCCCCTCGCGCTCCGCCTGGAAGGAGCAGGACTGCACATCACCGCTCACGTCCGCCGGCAGGATGCCGCCGCCCTGGCGGCACTCCACTTCCCAGGCCCCGCACTCCTCCTTCTGGACCTGCCCGAAGCAGAGGGGAGATGCCGCCGGACTGGTCGAGGTGGAACGGGCGGCCCGTGGCCGTTGGAGTCCGCCCCTCACGAAGGGCAAGTTCGATGGCCTGGGCAACGCGGCACGGCAGTACGGGCCTGGCCTCACGTCCGAACCAGTTGCCCGGAGTCGCGTCGCAGGTGCGCATCCTGCCCCCGTAATGGTCCAGGTGGGCCTGGGACCTGTCCGCGCCGGGTTGTCCCGGGGCCGTTCGCGCAGGTGGCCCCTTGGCCCCTCCGGCACGGCCCGCACCTCATCCGGCGGTCTCCGGTCCGGCCCCGGGGGGCGGTCTCCGATCCGGCCCCGGGGGCCGGACAGCGGTTCCGGCGAGCGGGCCGCCCGGGTCCGGCAGGCATCGGTCGAGTGGTCACTGCGGATCGAACGGGGGGAGGCTGGAAGCAGGCGGTCCATGTGCCCCGACGGCGGGTTTCGATCGCCGAGAAGGCCCCGGCCAGGCGGGGTGACCAGCGGATGGAGGAAGCCCATGAAGGTCGGAGTACTGACCGGCGGCGGTGACTGTCCCGGCCTCAACGCCGTGATCCGCAGTGTCGTCCGCAAAGGCGTCCAGGAATACGCCTTCGACTTCGTCGGCGTGCGGGACGGCTGGCTCGGTTTGCTCCAGGGTGATGTCCTGCCCTTGGACATCTCCAGCGTGCGGGGGATCCTCCCCCGCGGCGGGACCATCCTCGGCTCCTCCCGCACCAATCCGTTCAAGCACGAGGACGGGCTGCGGCGCATCCAGGACACGCTTGCCACGTACGAGGTGGACGCGCTCGTCGTGATCGGCGGCGAGGACACGCTCGGTGTGGCCACCGAGCTGAGCCGGGAGGGGATCCACCTGGTCGGCGTGCCGAAGACCATCGACAACGACGTCTCCGGCACCGACTACACCTTCGGCTTCAACACGGCCGTCGGTATCGCGACCGAGGCCATCGACCGTCTCCACACCACCGCCGAGTCGCACATGCGCACGCTGGTGGTGGAGGTGATGGGGCGGCACTCCGGGTGGATCGCCCTGCACGCCGGCATCGCGGGCGGCGCCAACGTGATCCTCGTCCCGGAGCTGCCGTTCGACATCGATCAGGTCTGTGAGCAGGTGAAGAGCCGCTTCAAGATCAACTACGCGCCGATCGTCGTCGTGGCCGAAGGGGCCGTCCCCAAAGAGGGGCAGATGATCCTCAAGGATCGGTCGCTGGACGAGTTCGGCCATGTACGGCTGTCCGGCATCGGTGAATGGCTGGCCCAGGAGATCTCGGAACGCACGGGCAAGGATGCCCGCACCACGGTGCTGGGTCACATCCAGCGCGGCGGCACCCCGAGCGCCTTCGACCGGTGGCTGGCCACGCGCTTCGGCCTGCACGCCATCGACGCGGTCAAGGACGGTGACTTCGGCGTCATGGTCGCCCTGCAGGGCACCCGGATCGTCCGCCTCCCCCTCGCCGATGCCACAGCGACGACCAAGCTGGTCGATCCGTCGCTGTACGACGAGTTCGAGGTGTTCTTCGGCTGACCGGCCCCGCCGCACACCGGATCGCCGCCGTGCACCGGATCGCCGCCGTGCACCGGATCGCCGCCGTGCACCGGATCGCTGCCGGACCTGACGGGCCGCCACCAGACCTCCGGCCGGCCGTTATCCGGCGTGCGGCACGACCGCCACCGGGCAGCCGGCGTGGTGCAGTACGGCGTGCGTGACCGGGCCCAGTCGGCCTTCGGCCGCCTGCGGATCGGCGCGCCGGCCCACGACGAGCAGGGCCGCCCCCCGGGACGCGTTCAACAGCGCTTCCGCGGGATGGAGCAGCACGACATCGGTGCGGACCGTCACGCCCGGGTACTTCTCCTGCCAGGCGCGCAGCGCGTCGGAGAGCTGCAGGACCTCCTGGTCCTCCCATGTGGCGCGGTCCTCCTCGGTGACCACCAGCATCCGCGGAGAGACGGCCTCGGCGGGAAACGCCCATGCCTGGACCACCCGCAGACGTGCTCCGCGTGCCTCAGCGGCCGAGAACGCGAAGTCCGCCACCTCACCGACCGGGTGATGCGCGTCGAACCCCACCACGATCCGGGCAGCGCCGCGTGCCGCGGGCGTCCCTGCTCCGAAGGCACCGGGAGGCTGGGGAACCAGCACGACAGGGCACGGGGCCGCTGCCGCCATCCGCAGTGCCACCGAGCCGACCGCGAGACCGTCGAAACCGCCCGTCCCCCGTGTGCCGACGACGAGGAGCCCGGCTGCGCGGGCCGCGGCGAGGAGAGCCGCGGCCGGGGCGTCATCGGTCTGCTCGCCCCGCACCTCGACATCCGGGTAGCGGTCTTCGAGGTCGGCGGCCACCCGCTGGAGCATCCGCGCACCCATGTGACGCAGCCTGTCCAGGGCCGGGCCCGGCACGGGGGTGCCGGGAAGCGGCGGGAAGGCGTGGAGCAGGCGCAGCGGGACGCCGCGCAGCGCGGCCTCTCGCGCCGCCCAGTCGGCCGCCGCCGAACTGCGTTCGGACCCGTCGATGCCCGCCAGCACAGGGTGACGCATCGTGTCCTCCTCCGCCCGGCCTGCACCTCCACGGGCGTCGCGCGGCCCGTGTCTCCTCTTCCACTGTTCCACGGCAGGACCGCTCCGGCGTCCTGACCGGCCCGTACCCCGAGTCCACCCACTGCCCGACGGCACGGCCCGGCCGGAGCGCCTGCGGCGGCATCCGGTGACCGGCCCGGCCCCCGGCCACCCGGCCACCCGGCCACCCGGCCACCCGGCCACCCGGGACAGGACGCCCAAACGGCGCGTACGGACTCACATGAGCCCGGCGGTTGCGGGAACCCGGGGCCCCACCCCTCGGCATTTCCGAGCGAACCGGAGAGGCGAGCCGATGACCGACATCCAAGGCTTGCTGGGCGACGAGGCCAAGGACCTGCTGGCCTATGCCGCCCAAGGGATTCCCAAGGAAGACCTGGTACTGCCGGGTGATGACTTCGTCGACCGGACCGTGGCCGCAACCGACCGCTCGCCCCGGGTGCTGCGGAACCTGCAGTCCCTCTTCGACCACGGCCGTCTGGCCGGCACGGGATACGTGTCCGTCCTGCCGGTCGACCAGGGCATCGAGCACTCGGCGGCGTCGGCGTTCGCCGCGAACCCCCGCTACCTCGACCCCCGGAACATTGTCGAGCTCGCCATGGAGGGCGGCTGCAATGCGGTCGCCAGCACACTCGGCGTGCTCGGGGCAGTATCGCGGCGTTACGCGCACAGGATCCCGTTCATCGTGAAGCTCAATCACAACGAGCTGCTGACCTACCCGAACCATTACGACCAGATCATGTTCGGCAACGTCGAGCAGTGCTTCCAACTCGGCGCGGCCGGTGTCGGTGCCACGGTCTACTTCGGCTCGGAGCAGTCGGACCGCCAGTTGCAGGAGGCGAGCGAGGTCTTCGCGCGGGCCCATGAACTGGGCATGTTCACCGTGCTGTGGTGCTACCTGCGCAACCCGGCGTTCAAGAAGGACGGCGTGGACTACTCGGTGTCGGCCGACCTCACCGGGCAGGCCAACCACCTCGGCGTGACCATCCAGGCCGACATCGTCAAGCAGAAGCAGCCGGAGAACAACGGCGGCTATCCCGCTCTGGGCTTCGGCAGGACCGACAAGCTCCTGTACGAGAGGCTCACCACCGATCACCCGATCGACCTCACCCGCTGGCAGGTGGCCAACTGCTACATGGGCCGCGTCGGACTCATCAACAGCGGCGGCGCATCGGCCGGCAAAGCGGACCTGGCGCAGGCCGTACGGACAGCGGTGATCAACAAACGGGCCGGCGGCACCGGGCTCATCACCGGCCGCAAAGCCTTCCAGCGGCCCACCGGCGAGGGCATCGAACTCCTCCACGCCGTACAGGACGTCTACCTCGACGACAGCATCACCGTGGCCTGACCCCTCGCGGGGGCTGCTGTTCGTCGCGGCGCCGGCCGATCGGTGGGGGTGCGGTGCCGGGGATCGGTGGTCCGTCTCCCACCCCCCGCCGCAAGCCGTCGGCCGGACCCGCCCTCGGCACTCCCCGAGCAGCCGGGCCCTCGTCCGCACCGCCCGGCCACACCCTCGGTACGCACCGCCCGGCCACACCCTCGGTACGCACCGCCCGGCCACACCCTCGGTGTACGCCCCGCCCGGCCGGGCCCATCGGTGCAGCCCCCGGGACATCCGGCCCCTGCCGGTCCTGCCGTTCCGGGGGGTTGGGTGAGGGGTACGGGCGCCGCGGCCGGTCGTGGCCGGGGGCGCCACCCTGCGCGCGGGCACGGTCACCTCGTGGTGATGGGCCTCGCCGCGCGGGTCATGGACACTGCCGGCCGCCCGGTGTCCGGGCGGCGGATCGGAGGAACGTGATGACGCAGGCTCCGCAGCACTCCCGCGCGTATCTGGTCGGTGGTGGCATCGCCTCGCTCGCGGCGGCCGCCTTCCTGATCCGTGACGGCGGCTTCCCCGGCGAGGACATCCACGTCCTGGAGGAGCTTCCGGTCGCCGGTGGCTCCATGGACGGCAGGGGCGAGGCCGCCGGGTACGTCTCCCGGGGCGGGCGGATGCTGGAGGACGAGGCGTACGTCTGCCTGTGGAATCTCCTGGAGACGATCCCGACGCTGACCGACGAGACGGTGTCGGTGCGCGAGGAGACCGCCGCGTTCAGCGCCAAGTGGCCCTCCGACTCCAAGGCCCGTCTGATCGGCAAGGGTGCCACGGTCCTGGACGCCTCCGACTACGGCCTCGACACCCGGGACCGGCTGGAGCTGACCCGGCTGCTGGTGCTGCCGGAAGCGGTGATCGGGGCGCGCCGGATCGAGGACTTCTTCTCGCCGCACTTCTTCGAAACGAACTTCTGGGCGATGTGGCGCACCACCTTCGCCTTCCAGAACTGGCACAGCGCCATCGAGCTCAAGCGCTACTTCCTGCGCTTCATGCAGGAGTTCCCGCGTATGCACACCCTGTCGGGCGTGCGCCGCACCCGGCTCAACCAGTACGACTCCATCATCCGCCCGCTGCGGGCCTGGCTGGAGGGCCACGGCGTGCGGTTCGAGCACGGCGTGCGCGTCACCGACGTGGACTTCGACACCGAGGACGACGGCACCCGCCGGGTGCGGCGCCTGCACCTCGACCGGGCCGGGCGGCCCGACGCGTACGAACTCGGCGCCGACGACTACGCGTTCCTCACCCTCGGCTCGATGACCGCCGACGCCGCCTACGGAAGCGACGACCGCGCGCCCGAGCTGATCCGCGACAAGCGCGACGGCGGGTGGCGGCTGTGGGAGGCCGTCGCCGCCAAGGCCGACGACTTCGGGCGTCCGACCGCGTTCAACGGCAATGTGGACGAGGCCAAGTGGGAGTCCTTCACCCTCACCATGCGCAGCCCCCTGCTGGTGCACCGCATCGAGGAGTTGTCCGGCAACCTGCCCGGCACCGGGGGGCTGATGACCTTCAAGGACTCCAACTGGCTGATGTCCATCGTGGTGCCGCACGCCCCGCACTTCGACGGGCAGCCCGAGGACGTCTACACCCTGTGGGGGTACGGCCTGTTCGTCGACAAGGAGGGCGACTTCATCGGCAAGCCGATGGCCCGGGCCACCGGGCGCGAGATCCTCACCGAACTGCTCGGCCACCTCGGCCTGTCCGGCATCGAGGAAGAGGTCGCGGCCACCACGACCGTGATCCCGGTGATGATGCCGTACATCACGAGCCAGTTCGCTCCGCGCACCGTGCACGACCGGCCCCAGGTGATCCCGCGTGGCGCGGCCAACTTCGCCCTGCTCGGCCAGTTCACGGAGATCCCGGAGGACGTGGTCTTCACCGTCGAGTACTCGGTGCGCGGCGCCATGCACGCCGTGTACGGCCTCCTCGGCCTCGACAAGGAGATCCCCGGCATCTACCACGCGCCGGCCGACCCGAAGACCGCGCTCACCGTACTCAAGGCGGCCCTGGCCTGAGAGGCCGAGGGGCAGACAGACGCACAGACATGCACAGACGTGGCGGGGCCCGGGAGTCGTATCCAGCTCCCGGGCCCCTGGGGATGCCACCCAATTGCGCACGCCGATGGCGTTTAAGAGGACGGATCAGTCATCAGGCCGTCGTGTTCTTCCTTTGAACTACCGCACCGCGCGAGAGGTGCAGGCGAGAGTCGAACTCGCATCCGGCGGCGGTCGTCCGTGCTCGGTCGATCCGGCGTTCGGTGGCGGATGCTGAAGCTGGAGCGAGAGTCTGAGATTGACCGCGGTCTGCCTGTGAGACCGCGTAATTCAGGCTGAACGTCAGTTTCAGCTTGCGCTCATGGCGCGGACCGGTCCTCAGTCCGGCCCGTGCCTGGTGCGCACCCCCGCGCTCGCACGCGGGGGCGATCGTGGTCGCTGCCCGTGGCCCGCCTCAGCCGAACAGGTAGCCGAAGACCGCGTCACCGATCCGCTGGTCGGTGACCTCGGCGCCGTTGGCCTCCTCGCGCGCGAACTTCACGGCCTGCTGGAGCTTCTCGACCCGCTCCAGCAGCTCGTTCACCCGCCGCGCGGGGAGCGCTCCGGAGAACTTCACCGTCGTCCAGTAACCGATGGGCACGTCCTCGTAGTACACCTCGACCTGGGCCGGGTGCTTGTCGGTCGCCTCCGCCTTGACGTGGTTGCGCGGGACCTTCTTCGTGCGGATCGTGCGGACGGGGTCCGTCTTCCACCAGTCCGTGGAGGGGTCGAGGGACCAGGACTCGGCGGCGTCGAGCACGGGGAGCTTCTTGACGAAGGTGTGCAGGTCGGTGAGCTGCTTCTCCAGGAAGAGCAGGTGACTGACGGGGACCTCGGCGAGGATCGTCCGGCCCTCGACGGTGATGTCCGCGCGCGCGGCGCAGTTGGCCCAGTCCTTGGTCGCCGTCACGTCGAACAGCCGCGTCAGCGACGCGGACATCTCCCGCAGGATCTCCTCGGCCTTGACCTGCACCCGCGTCGACTCGGGCGGCAGCTGCTCGCCCTCCTCGTCCTTCGGCTGGTACGTACGCGAGATGCCGGCCAGCAGCGCGGGCTTCTGCACCTTGTGGTGCGCGGCGGTGATGTCCTGAAGCGACTTGCTCTTGACGCCCTTTTCGACGGCGATGATCTGGTTGAGCTTCGTCACGATTCCCCCTTCGAACAGCAGCAACATAGCCCACCGGGGGTTCGCGACTCGCATGGTTTTTTCGCGCTGCCGACCCGGTTCGGCGGTTCGGCGGGGGGTGGGGTTCAGGAGCGGTTCAGCGGCGGCAGGTGTCCTTCGCCAGCGCGTCCGCCGTGGCGACCAGGGCCGCCCCGAGTCCGGTCAGCAGGCCGCCCAGCCCTGTGACCAGGGTGGTGAGGTGCCATGCCTGGTACGCGGACAGCAGCGAGCCGCGCAGGGTCTCGCCCATGAACGCGGTCTGGCGCAGCCTGGCCAGTTTCTCGTCGTCGCCTCCGGTGGCGTGCAGCTCGTCGGTGATCTCGGAGTAGGTGCGGCCGCCGGTGGCGTGGGCGAGGTGGTCCTTGATCAGCTCGGCGTAGGCATGGGCCTGCGGGCCGGTCTCCACCCGCCGGCCGGCGTACGGGGCGAGCTGGGCGGGCAGCCCGTGGTCGGGGAAACTGATCTTCTGGGCGGCCAGTTCGGTACGGATCTGCCTGCGGCCCATGCGGCCGCGCAGCAGCATGACGGGTCCGGCGGCCAGCAGGGCGGCCCCGGCCGTGCCGGACAGGGCCGCGATGCGGCGGTGCGCTCGGTCCATGAGGTACGTGCCTTTCTCGGTCGGCGTGGGTCAGCGGTGGCTGAGCAGGAGCCGCCAGGCCTCGGGGCCTCGCTCCAGGTACTCCACCGCGAAGTGTCCGGGGCTGCGCTGTTCGATCTGCGCCAGCAGCGGCAGCGGATCGTGCGGGGCGACCAGCACCATGGCCCGGCCGGCCGGAACCGCGTCGAGCGCGCCGAAGACCGTGGCGTGGCGCAGGGCGTGGGGAACCTCCCGTACGTCCAGTTCGGGTACGTCCTCGTCCACGCCACCGCAGGCGCATCCTCCGCCGCAGCCATCACCGGCCGCCGGCTCCCCCTGCCTTCCCCGTTCTCCTTCTGCCCCGGTGTCGTCGGCCGGCGGCTGCGCCTCGAACTCGTGGTGCATGTCCGCCAGCAGTGCGGCCAGCGAGACACCGGGCGCGGCGGCGAGCAGCGGCAGGACCAGGCCGTTCTCCTTGGCCACGTGCTCCTCGAAGAGCACCTGCAGCGCCCGTGCGTCGGCCGCGGCGCTCACCGGGGACGAGGCGCCGCGCAGCGCGTCGACAAGCGTGGCCAGGCGGCCGTGCTCGGCGATCAGGCTCTCGACCAGCAGATGGCCGTCCGCGGTCCGGCGCGCGGCGGCGTACAGCGTCGCCTCCTCGGCGGCGGCGTGCGGCAGGAGTTCGCGGTCGCAGAAGGCGACGAGGCCGCCGCGGATGCGGTCGGCCGCGCCGGCGTCGCGGTCCGCGGCCGTCAGCAGCATCGCCACGCGGCCGGACAGTTCCCCGGCCAGGTGGGCGTGGTGCTCCTCGGCGGCGGCAAGGGCCGCTGCGTCCTCGGGGGTCGAAACGAGCGTCACATCGCTCATGGCGGTGTCTCCAACGGTTCACGGCCGGCTCGGCCGGCCCGTGTGGGCAGTGGGCTGATCCGCCACGTCGCCGGTTCGGCCGTGGCACCGGGGCGGCCCGCACCGCACCGGATCCGGCACCGGGACGTGGCGGATCGCCGCCCGGCCGTGGCAGGTAGGGCGGCCGGGCGGCGACCGGGCCGGAGGAAACGGCGTCTGCCGCAGCCCCGGACACGAGAAGACATGGCCGGGCAGTCGAACCAGCGGTTCGCGGCGCCCCCGGGCCGGTCAGACGCCAGCATCATCCGCCGCTGGTGCCGGTGCCTGGGCCACGCGGTCCCTGGAGGACCGGCCACCGGTCCCTGGTGACGGGGGCCGACCGGGCCGATCGGCCGGCCGGAAGGGGGCGCTTCGGCCCAGGTGCCGGACCGCCCACCCGTCTACCGTCCGGCCCCATGGAAAGCAGCAGGACACCGGACCACACGGACAGCGCCGTCCGCTCCGGCTGAGACCTCGTACGAGCCGCGTACGAGCCATGTCCTGGTCACAGAAAGACGCTTCATGATCTTCGAAGATCTCCGGACGGCTTGCCGCAAGGACCCGGCACTGCACGGTGCGCACGTCGTCGAGGTCCTGCTGTATCCGGGGCTGTGGGCGATCTGGGCGCACCGGGTCGCCCACCGGCTGCACCGGCTCGGCGTACCGTTCCTGCCCCGGTTGCTGTCGCAGGTCTCCCGGGCCCTGACCGGGATCGAGATCCATCCAGGCGCGGTCATCGGGCGTCGCTGCTTCATCGACCACGGCATGGGCGTGGTGATCGGCGAGACCGCGGTGCTGGGCGACGACGTGATGCTGTATCACCGCGTCACGCTGGGCGGTACGGGCTGGTGGGCCGGGACCCCGTCGGCCCGGCGGCACCCCACTGTCGGCGACCGGGTCGTCCTCGGGGTCGGAGCGACCGTGCTCGGCCCGGTGCACGTCGGCCACGACACGCTGGTCGGCGCGAACGCCCTCGTTCTGCGCGACGTCCCCGCCCACTCCACCGTGCGCGCCGCGGCCTCCACCGTCCAGCCCTCCACCGTCGAGTCCTCCACCGCCCAGTCCTCCACCGCCCGGCGCTCCCCTGCCGCACCGTCCCCGTCCTCTTCCCCTCGCCCACCCTCCTGTACGACCCCGAAGGACAGCCATGGCACCGATTCATCCCTCGATCACCGCGCTGATCGGCCGTACCCCGCTGGTGGCGCTGCACCGCTACGGTGAGGAGCTGCCGGCCCGGCTGGTCGCCAAGCTGGAGTCGGCCAACCCCGGCGGAAGCGTGAAGGACCGTATCGCCCTGGCGATGATCGAAGACGCCGAGGCCACCGGAGCGCTCCGGCCCGGCGTGCGGATCGTCGAGCCGACCAGCGGCAACACCGGCATCGGGCTGGCGCTGGTGGCCGCGGCCAAGGGCTATCGGGTGACCTTCACCATGCCGGAGAGCATGAGTGTGGAGCGGCGTGCCCTGCTGCGCGCGTACGGGGCGGAGCTGGTCCTGACGCCGGCCGCCGAAGGCATGCGGGGCGCGGTAGCCCGCGCCTCGGAACTGGCCGGGGAGCACGGCTGGTTCATGCCGCAGCAGTTCCGGAATCCGGCCAACCCCGACGCCCACCGCCGTACCACCGCGCAGGAGATCTGGCAGGACACCGCCGGCCAGATCGACGTCCTGGTGGCGGGGGTGGGCACGGGCGGCACGGTCACCGGTGTCGGCCAGGTGCTGAAGGAGAAGAAGCCGGAGGTCACCGTGGTGGCCGTGGAGCCCGCGGAGTCGGCGGTCCTGTCGGGCGGCTCCGCCGGCCCGCACCGTATCCAGGGACTCGGCGCCGGGTTCGTCCCCGAGGTGCTCGACACCGAGGTCTACGACACCGTCTCCCGCGTCTCACTGGCCGAGGCGCAGGCCGCCGCCCGCCTCCTGGCGCGTACGGAGGGCGTCCTCGTCGGCGTCTCCGGCGGAGCGGCCCTGCACGCCGCCGCGACGATCGCGCGCCGTCCGGAGCACCGTGGCGCGCTCATCGTCGTCGTACTGCCCGACACCGGAGAGCGGTACCTGAGTACGGACCTCTTCTCGGCGGACGACTGAGGAGCGACCCGAACAACCCGAACAACCCGAACGACTCGAACGACTCAAACGACTCGACCAAACGGAACGAACAGAACGAACAGGGCAACCGGGCAAGAGGGGCAACTCTCCTGCCCGGTTGGACACCTGACGACACGACCACCGAACCGGGATGCTTTTACACGATGCTAAATTGTTTTTACTCTGCTGGTCGTGACTATCGCGCCGAGGCGCGTACACGATCTCCCCCGCACCAACCGTCCCGAGGAGGACACATGGGCAGACGCCCGCGCATGATCGCCCGCGGCTGGGTGCAGGCGGCAATCCTGGTGACGGCCGTCGGATTCCTGGTCATGGGACTGCTGGCCATGCGCACCTACCAGGCGGAGCCGCCGGTCCCGGATCGTGTGGTCACCCCCGCCGGCGAGCAGCTGTTCACCGGTGACGACGTCCGGGAGGGCCAGCGGGCCTTCCTCCGCAACGGCCTGATGCAGTACGGCTCGATCTTCGGCCACGGTGCCTATCTGGGCCCCGACTTCACCGCCGACTACCTGCACCGCAGCGCCGCCTCCGTGCAGAGGCGGTACGCGGGCACGGGCGGCGGCTCGGGTGACGCCCATGCCCGCACCGTCGCCGACTTCCGCACCAACCGCTACGACTCCCGCACCGGCACGCTGGTGTGGTCCACGGCCCAGGGCGAGGCGTTTCGGCAGCTGACCGCGCACTACGCGGACCTGCTCGGGCGCCCTGAGGCCAAGCAGGGGCTGCGCCCGCACGCGGTGACCGACCCCGCGGCCGTCCACGACCTGACGGCGTACTTCGGCTGGTCCGCATGGGCCGCCGCGGCCGACCGGCCGGGCAAGAACTACTCGTACACCAACAACTGGCCGTCCGAGTCGCTCGTGGACAACGGCCCGACCGGCCACACGATGATGTGGAGCGTCCTGTCCCTCATCTTCCTCCTGGTCGGTGCGGGCGGCCTGTTCGCGGCGTTCGGCCGCTGGAACTTCCTCGGCTGGCACGGCAGCGACCAGCGGGTGCTGCGCTTCCACGCGCCCCGCGACGTGCGGCTGACACCGGGTCAGCGCACCACCGCCTGGTTCTTCCTCGTCATGGCCGCGCTCTTCCTCCTCCAGGCACTCCTCGGCGCGGCCACCCAGCACTACCGGGCGGACCTGGGCAGCTTCTTCGGCATCCCGCTGGACCACTGGCTGCCGTACAACCTCACCCGCACCTGGCACACCCAGCTGGCGATCTTCTGGGTGGTCACCTCGTTCCTGGCCATCGGCATCTTCCTGGCGCCGCTGATCTCCCGCGGCTGGGAGCCGGCCCGGCAGGCGCTGCTGTCCCGGCTGCTGCTCGGCGCGCTCGCCGTGGTCGTCCTCGGCTCGCTCCTCGGTGAAATGGCCGGTATACGAGGCTGGTTCGGCAACCTGTGGAGCTGGCTGGGCGACCAGGGCTGGGAGTACCTCGACCTCGGGCGGCTGTGGCAGGTGCTGCTGGTGGCCGGGCTGGCCGTGTGGACGCTGATCCTGTTCCGCGGGCTGCGCCGGCGGCTGGCCGCCGAGAGCGTGGCCAACATGCCCTGGCTGTTCTTTCTCGCCGCCCTGGCCCTGCCCGCCTTCTACGCGGTCGGCCTGCTGGCCACGCCCGACTCCTCCTTCACCTCGGCCGACTTCTGGCGGTTCATCGTCGTCCACCTGTGGGTCGAGGACTTCCTGGAGCTGTTCACCACCGTCACCGTCGCCTACCTGTTCGTCCTGCTCGGCGTGGTCCGAGAGCGGGTGGCCCTGGCCGTGATCTACCTGGACATCGTGCTGTACAGCGCCGGCGGCGTGATCGGCACCATGCACCACCTGTACTTCTCCGGCGAGCCGGCCGAACACCTCGCCCTGGGCGCGATGTTCTCCGCGCTGGAGGTGGTGCCGCTGCTGTTCCTGACCGTGGAGGCATGGAGCTTCCTGCAGCTCGGCGCCCGCCGGCACAGCCCCTCGCAGACCCCGTTCCCGCACCGCTGGGCCGTGATGTTCCTGGCCGCGGTGGGCTTCTGGAACTTCCTGGGCGCGGGAGTGTTCGGCTTCCTGATCAACCTGCCGATCGTCTCCTACTACGAGATCGGCACCGGTCTCACCGCAAACCACGCGCACGCGGCCATGATGGGCGTCTACGGCATGCTCGCCGTCGGCTTCGCGATGTTCGCGTTGCGCTACCTCATCCCCGAGGACCGCTGGTCCGACCGGTGGCCCCGGCTGTCGTTCTGGTCCCTCAACCTGGGCCTGGCGTGGATGAGTTTCGCCACCCTGCTGCCCGGCGGGGCACTGCAGCTCTACAAGGTCCTCGACGCCGGGTACGCCGATGCCCGCAGCCTCGGCTATCTGCAGGGCCATGCGAACACCGTCCTGGAGTGGCTCCGGCTGCCCGGTGACGTGGTGTTCCTCGTCGGCGGGGTGCTCCCCCTGCTGTGGATGACCTGGCAGGGCGTCCGCCACCGGTCCGGCGCGTCCCGGGACCCGGAGGCCCCCGGGCAGGATCTGCTCTTCACCGAGCTCGTCACCGCCGGCGCCGTGGAGCACCGAGCCACGGCAGGCGACGAGGCGGCCGCGAACCGGGAGGAGCCGTGAGCGGCGAGGTGGTCTTCGTGGCCGGGTACGCCGTCGTACTGCTCGGCGTGGTCGGTGTGCTGGAGTTCTACGGCCGCCAGCCGACCAGCGCATGGGCCTCGCAGGTGTTCGCCGGGTACCGGCGGGCCGTGCCGGACCCGCCCCGGCCGGCCGAGCCCGGCGACTGGCCGCACTCGGAGGTGGGCCGTTTCCACCGGGTGCTGTCCCTGTTCGTCGCGGTGATCGCCGTTCTGCTGGTGTCGGCGGCGCTGGTCCGCCACCACCGGCCGCTGGAGGCCGTCGTCCTCGTCGCGGCCGGCGGCCCGCAGGCCCTGGTCGCCCACCGGCTGCTACGACGCCTGCGCCGCTCGGCCGACGGGTCGGCCTGCACGTCGGACGGCACGTCGGACGGCACGTCGGACGGCACGTCGGACGCCGCACCGGGCTGTGCGCAGGACAGCGCGCCGCGTGGTCCGCAAGGTGCGGACGGTGCGGACGGTGCGGGCGGCCACCGGCAGGTCCCGTGACAGGCGATTTCATGAGGGCGTTCAAATAAACTGGCATCCATGAGCGAGCAGGCGTTGACCGACCCGAGCCCTTCCCAGCCCCTGGGGGAGAGCCGCGCCCGGGTTCTGGAGATCCTGCGCGCCGCGAAGGAGCCCGTAGGGGTGCAGGACGTCGCCACGCGCGCCGACCTGCACCCCAACACCGCCCGCTTCCACCTCGACGGGCTGGTCGACGCCCAACTGGCCACCCGTGACGCCGAGGAGCGCGACCAGCCCGGCCGGCCCCGGATGGTCTACCGCGCCGTCGGCACGGACGCCGCCGGCGGGCTGCGCAGCTACCGCATCCTGGCCGAGATGCTGACCGGCCTCGTCATCGGCCGGCTGCCGCAGCCCGAACAGGCCGCGATCGAGACCGGCGAGACCTGGGGCCGCTATCTGGCCGACCGTCCGGCCCCGCTGGAGCACATCGACGCGGCCGAGGGCGTCCGCCGGGTGGTGAAGGTGCTGGAGAGCGTCGGATTCGCCCCGCAGGCGCCGGTGGGCGGCGGCGCGGCTGACGCGCGGCTGTCGCCGATCCGCGTCCGGCACTGCCCGTTCCGGGAGATCGCCGAGCAGCACCGTGAGGTGGTGTGCTCACTGCACCTGGGTCTGATGCGCGGCGTACTGGCGGAAGTGCGCGCCCCGCTCACGGCCGAGCGGCTGGAACCCTTCGTCGAACCGTCCCTCTGCCTGGCCCACCTCGCCCCGGCGCCGCAGGCCGCACCCTCGTCGCCCGCGTAGCCGCTGCCGCCACTGCCGCGTCCATAGCCACTGCCGGCCTCGTAGCCACTGCCGCGACTGAACGTGCCGCAGGTCACACGGCATCACCTCTCCCCTCCCCCACCAAACCGCCGCATACACGGGCGGATCACATTCCCGGCCGCCGCACGCGCTCGTGACGTGTCACACACCGCCACGCGGGCACTCGCCCAACTCCAGGACCACTCGGGGCTATTGAGGCTATTCGCACATACATCCTGTTTAGGGCGAATATCTATCTCCATGGCTTTTTACGTCTTCACCCCTTTCACTCGGGAATGGTTCGCGGTACGACACTTCACGCCCCAGGAATTTATACGGATATGCCCCATTCATCCGAATTGCCCGAAGTCCCCATCGATCCCCATGCAGTTACCGCCGCCGAGGTCGTACCCGGCGATCTGGTCGCCCTTTCGCAGGACGACGCCGAACGGCCGCAGTGGTGTGTCGTGATGCACACCCTTCCCGAATCGCCGGAGACGATCCGGGTGACGCTGCGGCCGCCGCTCGGTGGCGTGGATCACGATGAGGTCCTGATGCGCGCGCAGGAGGTGTCCGTCGCCGGGCGGCGGGTGGACGTGGCGGCCGTACCGGCCGTCTCCTCGCCCCGGCTGGACGATGTCCCCTTCCGGGACGGGGACCGCGTGAGCCGGCTGCGGGCCGTGGACCCCGAGGGCGTCGAGGTGACCTACGAGCGGCGATGGGGGGTCTGGCACCGGGACCTGGAGGCCGGGAGCACCCGGACCGTCTCCGACGACGTCGTACGGAGCTGGGCCTCCGACGCCGACCAGGAGGGGTATGTCGTGCGGCATCACGCGCGGCCGACCCGCGAGTCCCCGGTGGTCCGTCCGCGACGGGTCGTCGTGACCGGGCTCGGGGCCGTCACTCCGCTCGGCGCCGGGGTGGACGAGCTGTGGCGGGGGCTGCTCGACGGGCGGCACGGGATAAGGGAGTTGGAGGGGGAGGAGTTCGAGGAGCTGCCCGTGCGGGTCGCGGGCGTCGTGCCGGTGGATCCGGCCGCGATCCTGCCGCGCGCCGCCGCCCGGCGGATGAACCGGGCCGCGCAGCTCGCCGTCATCGCGGCCCGGGAGGCCTGGGGCGACGCCGGCTTCACCGAGGGCGGGACCCTGCCGAGCGGGCTCGACCCCGAGCGGGTCGGCGTCAGCCTCGGGGCCATCCTCGGGGACGCCTCGGTACTGGTCGGCGGGGACCGGAAGCTGCGGGAGAAGGGCCCTCGGGGGGTGTCCCCGCTCACCACGCCCATGACGGTGCCTTCACAGGCCGCGTCCCAGATCTCGCTGGACCTGCACATCACCGGTGAGGCCCGGACCGTGACCAGCGCCTGCGCCTCCGGGACCGAGGCGATCGGCCAGGCCATCGACCGAATACGGTACGGCCGTGTGGACGTCGCCCTGGCCGGTGGCGCCGAGGCCGTCGTCACGCCGGCGATCATGGCCTCGTTCGCCGCAATGCGCGCCCTGTCCGGGCTCGGGCTCGAGGACGGCACCTCGCCCTCACGGCCCTTCGCCGAGGACCGAGCCGGGTTCGTCAACGGCGAGGGCGCCGGGCTGCTCGTACTGGAGGCCGAGGAGCACGCCCGGGCCCGTGGCGCCCGGATCTACTGCGAGGCCGCCGGCTGGGGGCTGTCCGCCGACGCGCATCACATGGCCGCGCCCGATCCGTCGGGAAACGGTGTCGCGCTGGCGCTGCGGCGGGCGGTGCGGGACGCGGGCGGACACGTCGTCGACGTCGTCCACGTCAACGCCCATGCCACGGCCACCGTGGAGGGGGACCTCGCCGAGGCGGGCGCCCTGCGAGCCGTACTCGGCCAGCCGGGCGTGCCGGTCACCGCGCTCAAGGGACACCTCGGGCATCTGCAAGGGGCCGCCGGCGGCGTCGAGGCGGTCGCGGCCGCGCTCACCCTGCATCACGGGCTCGTGCCGCCGACCGTAGGGTGCGCGGAGGTCGACCGGGAGATCGGGCTCGACGTGGTGACGGGCGCGCCGCGGGCGCTGCCCGAGAACGGGGACCTCGTGCTCAGCAACTCCTTCGGGTTCGGCGGGCACAACGCCGTACTGGCCCTGCGGCGCGTGGGTTGAGGGCACCAGGCGGACACGGGGGGTCCCGCACGGCGAAAAGCCACGCGGGCCCCCCGCCCCGCTTGAGTTCTAGTAGTGGTCGTTGCAACACCCCAGTTCAAGGGGTGCGATGGACTTCGAGATCCGCAAGGACAGGAAGCCGGGGGCCCGCGTCGTGCGCGGCCCGTCTGCCGTGCGGGACCCCCGCCGTGCGGATCCGCACCCTGCGGTACTCCCGCGTCATGCGGGCCCTCACGCCGGGTGGGACTCCCGCACCCTGGTTGCCCTCACACCCGGCGGAGTTCTCGCACCCTACGCGCCCTCACACCCGGCGGGATTCTCCCGTCATACGACATCCGCGCCGCGCAGGACCCCTGCGCCGTGCCCGGGCCCCTCCATGCGTGGGCGCCGCACCACGCCATGCGCCGCACCACGCACCCCGCACACGCCATGCCATGCACGCACGCACCACGCCACGCACGCACCACGCCTCCGCGCCGTGGCGGACCCCCGCGCCCCGCGGGGCCCTATGCCGTGCGCTTGCGGCCGGCCGTCTTCTTGGCCGGGGTCTTCTTCGTCGTGCTCTTGCCGGACGACGCCGTCTTCTTGGTGGACTGCGCCGACTTGGACGCCGTCCTCTTCGCCGTTGCCGCCGTCTTCTTCGAAGCGGTCTTCTTGGCCGCCGGTGCCGGCTTCTTGGTGGTCTTCTTGGCTGCGGCGCGGGTGGACTCGCGTTGCGAGAGGTGTCTGACCTCGGCCTCCTCGCCCACTTCCTCGCCCACTTCCTCCCCCGCTTCCTTCCCCGCTTCCTCGCCCACTTCCTCGCCCCGGGACTGCTTCGCCGCCCGGACGCTCTTCTCCAGGGCCGCCATCAGGTCGAGGACCTTGCCGCCGGGGGCGGGCTCGGGGGCCTCGGGGGGCACCTCGCCGGAGGCCTTCGCCGCGATGACCTCCTCCAGCGCCTCGCGGTACTCGTCGTGCAGGTCCTCCAGGTCCACCTCGCCGAGGGTGTCCATCAGGGCGTCGGCGAGGTCCAGCTCCTTGTCACGAACGGTGACGTCGACGTCCGGGGCCACACCCTGGGGGGTGCGGATCTCGTCGGGCCACAGCAGGCCGTGCATGGCGATGACGTCGTCCACCACCCGGAGCATGCCCAGGCGCTCGCGGCCGCGCAGCGCGAACTTCGCGATCGCCACCTTCTGGCTGCGTTTGAGGGCCTCGCGCAGCAGCGTGTACGGCTTGGCGGCCGGGGCGCCGCTCGCGGCCAGGTAGTACGCGTTCTCCATCTGGAGCGGGTCGATCCGGTCGGCCGGGACGAAGGCCACGATGTCGATCGTCCTCGCGGTCGGCAGCGGCAGATGGGCCAGGTCCTCGTCGGTGATCGGGATGATGCTCCCGTCCGCGTCCTCATAGCCCTTGCCGATCTCCGACTGCGTGACCTCGCGGTCCTCCAGCTCGCAGACCTTGCGGTAGCGGATGCGGCCGCCGTCCTCCGTGTGGATCTGGCGGAAGGAGATGGTGTGGCTCTCGGTGGCGTTCACCAGCTTGATCGGGATGCTGACCAGGCCGAACGAGATGGCGCCGTTCCAAATGGATCGCACGTGCAGCACCTTCCGGATCGGTTCAGTGCAGTTTGTAATAGTTTCCGCATTTTCCGTGGTTTTCTTATCGTATGGCGCCGATCACAGTGGTGGAGGGGAGACGGCTCGCGGTCAGCAACCTGGAGAAGGTGCTGTATCCCGCGACCGGGTTCACCAAGGGGGAGGTGCTGCACTACTACGCGACGGTCGCCGGCGCGCTGCTCCCCCATCTGCGCGACCGTCCGCTGTCCTTCCTGCGGTATCCGGACGGGCCCGGCGGTGAGGTGTTCTTCGTCAAGAACGTGCCGCCGGGTACGCCCGAGTGGGTGACAACCGCGCAGGTGCCCCGGTCGGACGGGCCGGCACGGATGGTGCTGGTGCAGGACCTGCCGAGCCTGATGTGGGCGGCCAACCTGGTGACCGAGTTCCATACGCCGCAGTGGGTGATCGGGAACCCCGGGGAGGCCGACCGACTGGTGTTCGACCTCGACCCGGGGCCGCCGGCGACCGTGGTGGACTGCTGCCGGGTGGCGCTGTGGCTGCGGGAGCGGCTGGCCGCGGACGGGATCGAGGCGTACGCGAAGACATCGGGGTCCAAGGGGCTGCATCTGCTGGCCGCGGTGCGGGGGGCCTCCAGCGAGCGGACCTCCGAGTACGCCAAGGGGCTGGCCGTCGAGGCGGAGAAGGCCATGCCCCGGCTGGTGCTGCACCGGATGACGCGGAGTCTGCGGCCGGGGAAGGTGTTCGTCGACTGGAGTCAGAACGCGGCACGGAAGACGACGGCGGCGCCGTACACCCTGCGGGCGCGGCCCGAGCCGATGGTCTCGGCGCCGGTGACCTGGGAGGAGGTCGCTCAGTGCCGGGCGCCGGGGCGGCTGGAGTTCCGGGCGCGGGACATCGGACCCCGGGTGCAGGACTTCGGTGACCTGCTGGCTCCGCTGCTGGACCGCGGGCGGGCCGGGGCGCTGCCGTGACCCGCCGCCGCGTCGCCTCCGGTTACACCCGTCCCCATGTCCGCCGGTCCCGTGCCATCGCGTGCAGGGCCTCCACGTCCGCCGGTTTCAGTACGCCGCCCAGCCGCGCCAGCCCCTCCAGGTCCGGGTCCTGCAGGACCCGGACGCCCCTCGGCGGGGCGGCCAGGCGCAGGTCGGCCGGGCCCGCCAGGGCCAGCAGCGGGTGGACCTCGGCCGTGAGGGCGTAGGAGGCGCGGTCGGCGATGGCGCGGATGTGCCTCAGCAGCGGCTCCGGCTCGTGCCGGCCCTGGGTGATCATCGGGCCGGCGACCTGGACGCGCTGCTTGCGGGCGTACAGGGCATGGACCGCGAAGAGGCCGCCGGGGCCGATCACCAGGTGGTGGATGCGGTCGCCGCCGGGCAGCGGGATCGAGTGCAGGGCGTGCCAGCCGGCGCCGTCCAGGCGGTCCAGGGCCTCGCCGACGGTCTGCTCGGCCGTGAGCGCCCGGCGGCGC
Source organism: Streptomyces sp. NPDC020801 (assembly GCF_044334385.1). NCBI lineage: Bacteria > Bacillati > Actinomycetota > Actinomycetes > Kitasatosporales > Streptomycetaceae > Streptomyces > Streptomyces sp. NPDC020801. The sequence goes on along the minus strand of NZ_JBIRST010000001.1, from coordinate 868,824 downwards.
GGGTCGGGGCGCAGCCGGCGCGCGGGGCCCGGGTCCCGCTCGAGGGCGACCAGCAGCGCCTCGCCGGGACGGTTGGGCGCCAGGTCGTCGTCCGGGTGGAGGCTCAGCCGGGCCAGGTCGGCAGGGGTCGGGACCGGTGGCGGGCCCACCGCGACCGGGCCCGTGAGGAAGGGGCCCAGGGCCGTCAGTACGGCCTCCCGCTCGCCCTCGCTCAGGAGGTTGACGCGGGCGGCCTCACGGTCGTACCAGGCGACGTTCCTGCCGTCCGGGTGGCAGACGTAGAGCCGTTCCTGTCCGTGGCGCCAGGTCGGTATGACGCGCAGTCCGCGGTGTCCGCTCATGCACCATCACCCCCATGACCATGGGAACAGGCGGGGTGCTCCCAGGGCAAGAACCCGGCTACCTTTGAGGTGCCGTTGGGAGCGGAGTTGGGGAGGCGCCGTTGCGGACCCGCAGGAAGCAGCCCGACGTACCGGCTCCGGACAACCCGTGGAGCGAGATCGTGCCCGGCCTGTGGATGGGCGGCCACGAGTTCAGGGGCCGCTTGGGGCAACTGGAACTCGCCGTTGTGCACGATGAGTTCGATCTTGTGCAGAGCCTGCTCAGGCTGCCCGGGTACGGTCCCGACACGGGCGTCGAGCACCATGTGTGGCCGATTCCCGACGGGCCGCTGGACGGGACGCAGCTGGCGGGCGTGATGCGGCTGGCCCAGGCCGCCTGCGACGCGCTGGACGCGGGCCGCACGGTCCTCGTGCGCTGTTACTCCGGGTACAACCGCTCGGGGCTGGTCGTCGCGCACGCCCTGGTGCGCCAGGGTCGCTCCGCCGACGAGGCGATCCGGCTGATCCGCGCCCGCCGCTCCCCCTGGGCGCTGCACAACGAGCTTTTCGTCGCCTATCTGCGGGCGGGGCTGCCCACGGCCCGGTTGCTCGAGGAACTGGCCGAATAATCGTTTTACCTGCGGTGGCTACGCTCTGCGGGCAGCACCGCACGGTCCCGCCGGGGAGCGGAGCCGGTGCGCAAAAAGGACTTCCGCACGAATAAGGTGTATCAGTGTCTCCCAGACGCACCGTTCCCGCCCTGGTCACCGCCCTCGCCGCCCTGGTGCTGGCGACGGCGGCGGGCTGCGGCGACGCGGGCGGCCTGCGCGCGGCGGGAACGACCCCGACCGCGATCAGCCCGGCCCGGCTGTGGCCCTCGCTGCGGCCGGCCGCCAGTCCCGCCTGGCCGTACGACGAGGTGCAGATCGAGACCGTGAAGGGCGTCACGGCGCCCGGCGACGAAATCCACCGGGTCGATCCGGTGGCCGTCGTACGGGCCGAGGTGGTCGCACATCCGGACGACTACACCAGCGCCAAGGCGCCGTACCGCGAGACGGCCGTCCGGCTGGCGGACTGCGGCAAGGGCGGGGCTGCGGGTGGGCGGTGTCCCGTGATGCGGCCGTACTTCCGCGACCTCACCGGGGACGGGCGGGACGACATGGCGCTGGGCTTCCGGCTGTATCCCACCAACCAGACCGGCGTGCGCGTCTACACCTTCGAGAACCACAGGCTCGTACAGGTGTTCGCCAACGACGACGCGGTGATCGGTGTGGAGCTCGCCGGGCGGGCCGTGATCATCCGTTCCCCCGCCGGGATCGCCGGCTACGAGTACCGCACCACCTGGTCCTGGGACCCGGACCAGCGCGCGATGGTCTTCTCGCGCGACGAGTTCCTGCGCACCGGCACGCACAAGCCCACGCGCGCCCGCACCCCGGCACCCACGGCCTCCCTCTCGCCCGTCCCGCGCCCGTCCCTCACGCCGTCCGTCCCACCGGCCGGCTCCCCCTCCGCGAGCACGCGATGAGAGCCGGGCTCCCCCGGTGGTCCGGGACGCTCGCCGTGAAGGCCGCCGCCTTCATCACGGTGATGTGCTGTGCGCTGGCCGCGCTGCTCGGCGTGCTCGTGCACGTCTCGGTGACCGACCAGACCGTCGGGCAGGCCCGCGAACTGGCGCTGTCCCGGCTGAAGGACGCCACGAGCGCGTTCGAGTCCGGGGACACACTGCTGCCGGGCGCGGGCGTCAACCCCCCGGGGCTGCCCGAGTCGCTGCGGCGGCTGGCGGCGCACGGGCGGCGCGGCACGGTGGTCGACCAGCATCACGGCCGGCCGACGATGTGGGCGGCCGGCCCCGCCGACCACGGGCGGACACTGGCCGTGGAGGTCGACTACTCGCAGCAGGCCCGCACCATCGCGGGGCTGGACGGGGCGATCCTGTGGTCGTCGGTGCTGGCGATCGGGGCGACACTGCTGGTCGGCGCGTTCGCGGTGACCCGGGTGACCCGGCGGCTGCACGCCACCGCGCGGGTGGCCCGGCGGATCAGCGCCGGCGACCTGGACGCACGCGTGGACGACCCCCTGACGCGGGACCGGTCCCGCCCTTACGACGAGGTGGCCGCGGTCGCCGCCGCGCTGGACTCCATGGCGGCGTCGCTGCAGGGCAAACTCATGGCCGAGCAGCGGTTCACCGCGGACGTGGCGCACGAGCTGCGCACCCCGCTGACCGGGCTGCACGCGGCGGCCGAGCTGCTGCCGCCGGGCCGGCCGACGGAGCTGGTGCGCGACCGGGTGGCCGCGCTGCGCACGCTCACCGAGGACCTGCTGGAGATCTCCCGGCTGGACACCGGGCGGGAGCGGCCGGCCCTGGACGCCGAGCATCTGAGCACGGTGGCGGAACGCGCGGTGCGGGCCGCGGGCACGGCGGCCGGGACGGACACGAAGGTCAGGGTCGTACGGGACGTGTACGTGGAGACCGACCGGCGGCGGCTGGAGCGGGTGCTGGCCAATCTCGTGGCCAACGCGCACAAGCACGGGCAGCCGCCGGTGGTGCTGACCGTGGACGGTCCGGTGGTCACCGTGCGGGACCATGGCGACGGCTATCCCGAGTACCTGGTGGAGCACGGGCCGCAGCGCTTCCGCACGGAAGGCGGGGCCACCGGGCACGGACTCGGGCTGACGATCGCGCTGGGCCAGGCCGAGGTGCTGGGGGCCCGGCTGGAGTTCGCCAACGCGGCGGAGGGTGGGGCGGTGGCGACACTGACGCTTCCTCAGGAACCTCCGGTGCCGAAGTCCACGACGGACGGGACGGGCGACGCCGTACCAGGTGGCGGCGTCCGAGATGGCGGCGTCCGAGATGGCGGAGTGTGACGGCGTCGAGGACGCGTCGATCCCAGCGGGCGGTCAATCGGATGTGCCCCCTGCACACCCGGCCGGACCGGGGCAGCAGGGCTCTGCGGATCGCCCGGCCGGGTGAGGTGGTGTGGATCCACTGCAGGACGGTGGGCCGGGACGTGCGCGGCGACCGCCTGTGGAACCTGCTCGCGGGCCGCACCTGGGCATGGGCCCCGGCGCGCTTCGTCCACACCCTCGGGTTTCCGCCACGCTGGTGCTGATCCCCAGGGGGGACAAGGCGCCTGTTTTAGGTAGGTTCCGGACATGACCAAGGTCGGAACCACCGTGGCAGCGGCGGACCCGCCCACGCCCACCGCCCGCCTCCCCCGGCGCCGCGGCGTCGAACTCGCCCTCATCGTCGTCGCCGTCCTGCTGTCCGTGTACGGCTACTGTGCCGTGGGACTGGCGAGGTACGGCACCGTTCCGCCCGGCGCCGCCGGTTACGGAGCCGGGCTGGGCGTGCTGGCGCTGCTCGCGCACGGCGCGGTGCGGCTACGGGCGCCGTACGCCGATCCGCTGCTGCTGCCCATCGGGGTACTGCTCAACGGGCTGGGCCTGGTGCTGATCTACCGGCTCGACCTGGAGACACCGGGCGACCGGGCAGCGCCCATCCAGCTGGTGTGGTCCACGCTGGGCGTGGCGCTGTTCATCCTCGTGGTGCTCGTACTGCGCGACTACCGCTGGCTGCAGCGCTACTCCTACGTCTGTGTCGTCGCCGCGCTCGCGCTGCTCACGCTGCCCATCCTCTTCCCCGCCGTGAACGGCGCCCGCATCTGGATCCGGCTCGGCGGCCTCTCCTTCCAGCCGGGCGAGTTCGCGAAGGTGCTGCTGGCGGTGTTCTTCGCCGCGTACCTGGCCGCCAACCGCAGCGCTCTGGCGTTCACCGGCCGCCGGGTGTGGCGGCTCGAGATGCCCACCGGCCGGGTGCTCGGCCCGGTGGTGGCGATCTGGCTGCTGAGCGTCGGCGTCCTGGTCCTGGAACGGGACCTGGGGACCTCGCTGCTGTTCTTCGGGATCTTCGTCGTCCTGCTCTACGTCGCCACCGGGCGCACCGGCTGGATCGCGGTCGGGCTGCTGCTGGCGGCGGCGGGGGCGGTCGCCGTCGGCTGGCTGGAGCCGCATGTGCACAGCCGGATCGGGGAGTGGCTGCACCCGTTCGCGTCCATCGAGGCGGGCCGGGGTCCGGGCCAGGTGGCCCAGTCGCTGTTCTCGTTCGCGGCGGGCGGGGTGCTCGGCGCCGGGCTCGGCCTTGGCCACTCGGTCCTCGTGGGCTTCGCGGTCAAGTCGGACTTCATCCTGGCGACCGCCGGGGAGGAGCTGGGGCTGGCCGGGCTGTGCGCGGTGTTCCTGCTGTACGCGCTGCTGGTCGAGCGCGGCTACCGGGCGGGACTTGCCCTGCGCGACCCCTTCGGCCGGCTGCTCGCGGTCGGGCTGGCCTCGATCGTGGCCCTGCAGGTGTTCGTGATCGCGGGCGGCGTGACCGGCCTGATCCCGCTGACCGGCATGGCGATGCCGTTCCTGGCGCAGGGCGGCTCGTCGGTGGTGACCAACTGGGCGATCGTGGCGCTGCTGATCCGGGTGAGCCATGTGGCGCGCCGGCAGTACGACGGGAAGGTGGCGCCGTGAGCCGCCGGGAGAACGCGGGAGGGCGGCGCCGTGAGCCGTAGGCAGAACGCCGGGAAGGAGGGCGTCCGTTGACCCGGTACATCCGGCATGCCGCCGCGTTCTGCGTGCTGCTGCTGGGGGCCCTGCTGGTGAACACGGCCTGGCTCCAGGTCCTCCAGGCCCGGTCCTACCGCAACAACCCGGCCAACCGCCGTCCCACCATCGCCCGTTACCAGCGGCCGCGCGGCGAGATCATGGTCGGCGGCCGGCCGGTCACCGGTTCCAGGGACACCCGCGAGCAGCTGCGCTACGAACGGACGTACGCGAACGGGCCGTTGTACGCGCCGGTCACCGGGTTCGCCTCGCAGCGGTACGGAACGACGTTCCTGGAGCACGCCGAGGACAAGGTGCTCTCGGGCACGGACCCGATGCTCTCGGCGTTTCCGCTGTGGAACGACTTCACCCGGGCGCGGAGCCCGGGCGGCAACGTGGTGACGACCCTCGACCCGGCCGCTCAGCAGGCGGCGTTCACCAGGCTCGGCACCCGCAAGGGGGCGGTCGTGGCGGTCGAGCCGACGACGGGCCGGATCCTGGTGCTGGCGTCCACGCCGTCGTACGACCCGGCGGAACTGTCCGGGAACGGGCCGGCGGCGAGGGCGGCCTGGGCACGGCTGAACGACGATCCGGAGCAGCCGATGCTGAACCGGGCGGTGCGGCAGACCTATCCGCCGGGTTCGACCTTCAAGGTCATCACCGCGGCGGCGGCGCTGGACGCGGGCGTGGTGACGGACCTCGACGCGCGGACCGACTCGCCGGACCCGTACCGGCTGCCCGGCACGAACACGAGCCTGGCGAACGAGGCCGACGGATGCCGGAACGCGTCCCTGCGGTACGCCTTCAAGTGGTCGTGCAACACGGTGTTCGCCAAGCTGGCCGTGGACGTGGGCGTGGACGGCATGCGGGCCGCCGCGCGGAGTTTCGGCTTCAACGACAAGGGACTGAGGATCCCCTTCTCGGTCTCACCGAGCACCTTCGACTCGCACCTGGACCGGGCACAGCTGGCGATGTCGTCCATCGGGCAGTACAACACGCGGGCGACGCCGCTGGAGATGGCGATGGTGGCTGCCGCGGTCTCGAACGGCGGGCAGGTGCGGTCGCCGTATCTGGTGGAGCGCACGACGCTCCGGAGCGGGGGGACGGTGTCGGCGGCCGGTTCACGGCCGCTGCGGCAGGTGATGCGTCCGACGACGGCGGTACGGCTGCGGGAGCTGATGCGCGACGTGGTCACCGACGGCACCGGCCGCAACGCCGCCATCCCCGGCGCCACCGTGGGCGGCAAGACCGGCACCGCCCAGCACGGCGTCGGCAACGCCGGTACCCCCTACGCCTGGTTCGTCTCCTGGGCGCAGGGCGATCAGGACATGGACCCGAGGGTCGCGGTCGCCGTGGTCGTGGAGGACGCGTCGGCGCGGCGCGGGGACATCAGCGGAGGCGGTACGGCGGCGCCGATCGCCAAGGCGGTGATGGAGGCGGTGCTGCACTCGCCGCCGGCGAGGTGACGCGGGTCGGGGCCCCAGCCGGGTGAGACGGGGGGACCGTCCGCAGAGGGGACAGAACCAGCGTTCGGATACGACGGCTGCCACCGCGTACGAACCCGCCCAGGTCAAGGCCGCCTCAAAGCCCTCTGGACACCGCAGTTGGAGGAATCCGCCGACACGGTCGGCCGAGTTCCAAGGCCGGCATCGGGAGATGCCGGCCCTGGGCAGGGAGTGGTATTGGAGTGGTGCCAGGTCTGGTGCGGGCCGGTGTCGGCGTCCGCGCGGTGCACCAGCACGTCGGGCTCCGGCCGCTCGCGTCGGTCGAGCTCGACGCCGAACTCCCGGTCGACGTCGTACGCGTCGGGCGCCTGGCCGAGCAGGGCGTACTCCAGAGGCCGGATCATAAGTAGGTGAAAGCGGGTCTGCGGCCCACGAAGACGAGGCTCCCGTCGATCAGCTCCGTGTGCGGAGGAAGGTTCGGGAGCGGGTCCAGGTCGTCCGCCGTCCAGCCGCCACCCGGCGGACGGGGCCACTCGTAGTGCTCGTCCAGCCCGTAGTCGCGTGCGGCGCTCATGATTGCTCCCATGCGGCCGGAGTCCGCCTGGTACGGCCGGCGTTCCCAGGTGCACATGCCGATCGCCCCGCGATGGAGTGATCACCCGGAGAGGCGCTGGCCCTCCTCGATGGTCTCCTCCACCTCCGCCACCCGCTCCCGTTCCTCCGCCGCGAAGCGCTCGGCGTCCAGCTTCTCCGCGATCTCCTCGTCCTGGGCCATGAGGAGGTCGAGGCTGGAGTTGCCCATCTCGAAGACGCCCATGCCGACGTAGGCCTGCTGGAGGCGTTTGCCCCACAGGCCGATGTCCCTGACGCAGGGGACGATGCGGCTGAACAGCAACTGACGGAAGAGCCGGAGGAATTCGGACCGCTCGCTCAGCTCCTCGGCCTCGGCCCGGGGGATGCCGAAGTTCTCCAGGACCTCGACCCCGCGCAGGCGGTCGCGCATCAAGTAGCAGCCCTCGATGACGAATTCCTCGCGCTCGCGCAACTCGGCGTCGGTGAGCTGCTGGTAGTAGTCGCGCAGGGCCATGCGGCCGAAGGCCACGTGCCGGGCCTCGTCCTGCATGACGTAGGCCAGGATCTGCCTGGGCAGGGGCTTGTCGGTGGTGTCGCGGATCATGCCGAAGGCGGCGAGCGCCAGGCCCTCGATCAGAACCTGCATGCCGAGGTACGGCATGTCCCAGCGGCTGTCGCGGAGGGTGTCGCCGAGGAGGGACTGGAGGTTGTCGTTGATCGGGTAGACCATCCCGATCTTCTCGTGCAGGAAGCGGCCGTAGATCTCGGCGTGCCGGGCCTCGTCCATGGTCTGGGTGGCCGAGTAGAACTTGGCGTCCAGGTCGGGGACGGACTCCACGATCCGCGCGGCGCAGATCATCGCACCCTGCTCGCCGTGCAGGAACTGGCTGAACTGCCAGGACGCGAAGTGCTGCCGCAGGTCGCCCTTGTCGCGGTCGGTCAGCTTCGCCCAGTAGGGCGTCCCGTAGAGGGTCATCGCCTCGTCCGGGGTGCCGAGCGGGTCGCAGGGGTCGACCTCCAGCTCCCAGTCGATCCGCTTCTGCCCGTCCCACTGCTTGTCCTTGCCCTTCTGGTACAGGGCGAGGAGGCGGTCACGTCCCTCGTCGTACTCCCAGCTGAAGCGGGCTGCGCCGGTCGCGGGAACCTGCCAGTGGGGGTCGCCTGGATTCCTGGCGTACAGGTCATAGGTCGGCATACCCGCAGGCTCACACGTAGACGCCGAGTCAACAAGTCATGTGCAAGGGATTGACGCACTTGCTGACAGGCAGTCTTATAAGAGGCGCACGACCTGACTCCAGAGTAACCAGCCAACCGGCCACAGACCTGTACGACGAGGTGGGACAGCCATGACGACCGTGACGGAAGCGGACGCGCTCGCCGGACTGCGCGACGCGCTCGGCCTGCTGAAGGACCGCGAGCAGGTGGCCGAGCGGCTGCTCGACTCTTCCGCCAGGCACTCCTTCGACCCGGACAAGGAGCTGGACTGGGACGCGCCCTTCGAGGAGGGCAAGTGGTTCTGGCCGCCGGAGCTCGTTTCGCTGTACGGCACGCCGCTGTGGAAGCGGATGAGCGAGGAGCAGCGGATCCTGCTCTCCCAGCACGAGGCCGCCGCGCTCGCCTCGCTCGGCATCTGGTTCGAGCTGATCCTGATGCAGCTGCTCGTCCGGCACATCTACGACAAGGCGGCCACGAGCGCACATGTGCGTTACGCCCTCACCGAGATCGAGGACGAGTGCCGGCACTCCAAGATGTTCGCCCGCGTGATCTCGCGCGGCGGGACGCCCTGGTACCCGGTCGGCCGCGCCCACCAGAACCTCGGTCGGCTGTTCAAGACGATCTCCACGACCCCCGGCTCGTTCACGGCGACGCTGCTCGGCGAGGAGGTCCTGGACTGGATGCAGCGGCTGACGTTCCCCGACGAGCGGGTGCAGCCGCTGATCCGGGGCGTCACGCGGATCCACGTGGTGGAGGAGGCACGGCATGTGCGGTACGCCCGCGAGGAGCTGCGCCGGCAGATGGTGACGGCACCGAAGTGGTCGCAGGAGTTCACCCGGGTCACCTCCGGCGAGTTCGCACGGGTCTTCTCGGTCGCCTTCGTCAATCCCGAGGTCTACACGAACGTCGGCCTGGACAGGCGGGAGGCCATGGCGCAGGTGAAGGCGAGCGGGCACCGGCGGGAGGTCATGCAGACGGGAGCCAAGCGGCTCACCGACTTCCTGGACGACATCGGGGTGCTGCGGGGCGTCGGCCGGCGGCTGTGGAAGTCGTCGGGCCTGCTGGCCTGAACCCTGCCCCACCCGGCGACGGGACCGTGCACGGGCCGGTGGCTCCCACGATGCCCGGGCCGCCGGCCTCGGCCCGTACCCACGGCCCGGTGTGCCGGTGACGGCGGCGGGAGCCGGCCGGGCGGGCTCGCGGGGAGCGGGGATGCGGCGCAGGCAGGACGCCGCGGTGAGCGATTACGCTGCCGGGCATGAGCCCTGCCGCGTCCACCCCCGCCTACCGCCGCCTCAGCGTCGAGGAGCGGCGTGCGCAGCTGCTCGAGGCGGCGCTGTCCCTCTTCGCGCACCGGGTGCCCGAGGAGGTGTCGCTGGACGACGTCGCGGAGGCGGCCGGGGTGTCGCGGCCGCTGGTGTACCGGTACTTCCCCGGCGGCAAGCAGCAGCTGTACGAGGCCGCACTGCGCTCCGCCGCCGAGGAGCTGCGGCGCTGCTTCGACGAGCCGCAGGAAGGGCCGCTCCTCCCCCGTCTCGCCCGCGCCCTGGACCGCTATCTGACGTTCGTCGACGAACACGACGCCGGGTTCACCGCGCTGCTCCAGGGCGGCAGCGTCGTCGAGACCTCGCGGACGACCGCCATCGTGGACGGCGTGCGGCGGGCCGCCGCCGAGCGCATCCTCAGCCATCTGCAGGTCACCGACCCGGGGCCGCGGCTGCGCATGACCGTACGGATGTGGATCACGGCCGTGGAGGCCGCCTCCCTGATCTGGCTCGACGAGGGCAAGCAGCCGCCGGTGGAGGAGCTGCGGGACTGGCTGGTGGAGCAGTTCGTGGCCGTGCTGTCGGTGACCGCCGCCCGGGACGCGCAGACCGCCGCGCTGGTGGAGCGTGTGCTGTCGGCGGCGGATGGCTGACACTGGTGCCGTGAAGAGTCAGGACACCCCCTTCGAGGGCGGCCCCATGGACGGCCGGGTGCTGCCCGTGCTGCTGGGGCCCACCGGGCATCCGCCCAAGACGTACCGCATCCCCGTCCCGGACGCGGCCGGCGGCCCGCCGACCGTGCTGGTGTACCGGCGGGTGCCGCGCGGGCACAGCAAGCGGCTCGGCGTGCCGCAGGGGTGGAAGTACGAGTTCGACCCCGAGGGGAAGAAGGGCGGCGGACGGCTCGGATGGCCGTGGCTGAAGCCGGGGCCCAGGCCCGAGCCCGGGCACGAGGCCGAGCGCGAGTCCGGGCACGAGGCCGGTTCCCGGCCCGACGCCGGGCCCGGTGCCGGGCCGGGCGGCAAGCCGGGTGACACCGACGGGTGACCGCGTTGCGCCGCATGGCGCACAACGGGGACACGAATCGGTCCGTACGTCGAATCCTCACGGTGTGGAGCGGAAAGGCCGCGCCCGCACCGGAGGTGATGACGTGTCAGGAAGAGTGCCGCGTCTGGTGTGCACGGCGGCGGTGGCGGCACAGGCCGCCCTCGCACCGGTCTGTGCCGTGGCCGCGCCCGGGCGCCCGGAGCCCGGACCGGTGTCCGTGGCCGCGCAGCTGACGCGACTTCAGAAGCTGTACCGGCAGGCCGAGCAGGCCACCGAGACCTACGACGCCGCCGCCGAGCAGCTGAAGCAGCAACGCGCCGAGGTGGAACGGCTGGACGCCGCCCTCGCCCGCGCCCGGCTCGCCCTGCACGACAGCCGTGCGGCCGCGGGACAGCTGGCCAGGCAGCAGTACCAGGGCGGCAGCGGTCTCTCCCCCTACGTGCGGCTGCTGCTGGCCCGCGATCCGCAGCACGCCCTGGACGAGGGGCACATGCTCGGGCAGCTGGCGCGCGAGCGGGCCGAAACGGTGAGGCGTCTGACAGGCAGCGAGAAGAAGGCGGACGACCTCGCCCGCAAGGCCCGCAAGGCGCTCGACACCCGGCTCGCCCTCGTCCGGCGGCAGCAGCGGGCCCGGGACGACGTGCGGGGACGGCTGCACGACGTGGAGCGGCTGCTCTCCTCCCTCAGCGCGGCGCAACTGGCGGCGCTCACCGAGTTCGAGAAGATCGGGAACGCCGAGGCGCAGCGCAGGTTCCTGGCCTCCGGGGCGCTCGGCGACGGCACCGCCCGGCCGACCGAGGAGGGCGACCGGGCCGTGCGCTACGCGGTGGACCAGCTGGGCAAGCCCTACCAGTGGGGAGCCGCGGGCCCGAAGGCGTACGACTGCTCGGGGCTGACCTCGCGGGCCTGGGGGCAGGCCGGAACACCGATCCCCCGCACCAGCCAGCAGCAGTGGGCCCTGCTGAAGCACGTACCGCTGAAGGAGCTGCGGCCGGGCGACCTGGTCGTCTACTTCCCCCAGGCCACCCATGTCGCGCTCTACCTCGGCGACGGCATGGTGGTGCAGGCCCCACGGCCCGGCGCGAAGGTGAAGGTGTCACCCGTCGCGGCCAACCCGGTGCTGGGTGCCGTGCGACCCGACCCGGGCGGGAAGCCGCTGCGGCGGTACGCGCCGCCGAGGCTCCCCGAGAATGCCCTGGGCACGCGGAACGCGGACCGCTAGTGCTGTGGCCGGAAAGGTTTGCCGGAAAGCTCGCGGCGTCCGGTGCGGTGCATCGCAAGGCGGAGCACCGCCCGCGTACCGGACGTACTCGGGTGATGCGACAACGCGGCGAGGTCCCGTACCGGGCGCCGCGAGCCGGTGAACCTTTCCGGCCGCAGCACTAGGCGGCCGGCGCCCCGGCCACCTCGGCCAGGTAGGCCTGGGTCTTGTCCGGCTCGTAGAAGAAGTTCTCGAAGTCGGCCGGGTCGTTGAAGGCGTTGGCGAAGCGGTCGGCGACCGGCTGGAGCTGGCCCGCGGCGCCGATGAGGTTCAGGATGTGCTCCGGCGGCGGGGCCAGCATCGCGTTCGTCCACTTGGTGACGTGCTGGGCGGTGGCCCAGTAGCGGTCGAAGGTCTGCTGCATCCACTCCTCGTCGAACGGCTTGTCGCCGTGCTCGAGGATCGACGCCAGGTACGCGGCTGCGCACTTGGAGGCCGAGTTGGAGCCCTGGCCGGTGATCGGGTCGTTGGCGACGACGACGTCCGCGACGCCGAGCACCAGGCCGCCGCCGGGCAGCCGGCCGATCGGCTTGCGCACGGTCGGGGCGTAGCGGCCGGCCAGCGTGCCGCCGGCGTCGGTGAGCTCGACGTCCCTGGCCCGGTCGTACTCCCAGGGCAGGAACTTCTTCATCAGCTCCAGGGTCAGGGAGAGGTGCTGCACCGGGTCCTTGACGCCGTTGAAGACGTCGAGCGGGCCGCCGGGGACGCCCTCCCAGAAGAGGATGTCCGCGCGGCCGGAGACGGTGTACGTCGGCATGATGAACATCTCGCCGACGCCGGGCACCAGGTTGCAGCGGACCGCCTCGTGCTCCGGGTGCTCCGGGCGCGGGCCCAGCCCGTGCACATAGGCCACCGCCAGCGCGCGCTGCGGCTCGCTGTACGGGGAGCGGGCGGCGTCGCGCTCGAACATCGACACCAGCTCGCCCTTGCCCGCCGAGACCAGCACGAGGTCGTAGGCCCGGGAGAAGTAGTCGAGGTCGCCGACCGCCGCGCCGTGGATGACCAGCTGGCCGCCGCGCTGCGCGAACGTCTCCATCCAGCCGGCCATCTTCACCCGCTGGTCGACCGACTGCGCGTACCCGTCGAGCCTGCCCACCCAGTCGATCGCGCGCTGGGAGGGGCCCGGGTCGAAGGAGCCGGGGGCGGCGACCGAGACGCCGAGTCCCTCGATCCTCGGAGCCTGCGACTCCCAGAAGTTCAGCTGCAGGTCACGCTCGTGCTGCAGGGCGGTGTGGAACATGCACTGCGTCGACATGACCCGGCCGGAACGGATCTCGTCCGCCGTCCGGTTGGACATCAGGGTGACCTCGTACCCCTTGGACTGGAGGCCGAGGGCGAGCTGGAGACCGGACTGACCGGCCCCCACGACGAGTATCTTCCGCATGCGGGTGCTGCCTCCTACGACTTCTGGACTACTCGCTGGACTTCTCGGGGACCCTTCCTACTCGGGGGTCTCCTCGAGTGCGTGGGCCACGAGGGCCAGCAGGGTCTCGATCACCGAGATCCGGCCTCGCGCGTCCATGATCATGACAGGTATGTGCGGAGGGACGGTGAGCGCCTCCCGCACGTCCTCCGGCTCGAACAGCTCACTGCCGTCGAAGTGGTTGACCGCGACGACGTACGGCAGCCCGCAGCTCTCGAAGTAGTCCAGCGCCGGGAAACAGTCCTTCAGCCGGCGGGTGTCGGCCAGCACTACGGCGCCGATCGCGCCGCGCACCAGGTCGTCCCACATGAACCAGAACCGCTGCTGGCCGGGTGTGCCGAACAGATAGAGCACCAGGTCGTCGTCGAGCGTGATGCGGCCGAAGTCCATGGCCACCGTGGTGGTCAGCTTCCCCGGCGTGGCGGTGAGGTCGTCGGTCTCCTCACTGGCCTCGGTCATCAGCGCCTCGGTCTGCAGGGGCGTGATCTCCGAGACGGCGGTGACCAGCGTGGTCTTGCCGACGCCGAAGCCGCCGGCCACCACTATCTTCGTGGCGATCGGGGCGCGGGTGCGGTCCGTCTGCCAGGGCGGCAGGGTCTCGTCGGGCTCGACGAGCGGGGAGACGCCGCGGGCGGCGTCAGAGACGGCGGAGTCCACTCAGCACCCTTTCCAGCAGAGCGCGGTCCGGTCGGCCGGTGCCGTGACCGGTTCCGGTTCCGTACACACGGATCTTTCCCTGGTCCGCGAGGTCGCTCAGGAGCACGCGGACCACACCGAGCGGCATCTTCAGCAGCGCGGCGATCTCGGCCACCGTGCGCATCCGGCGGCACAGTTCGACGATGGCCCGCATCTCCGGCATCACCCGGGCGGTGAGGGAACCATTCGTCAGTTCCTTGCGCTCCTCCGCGGCCTCCAGCGCGGCCGTGCTGCCGACGAACGTCTCCACGAGGAGGACGTGACCGAAGCGGGTACGGCCGCCGGTGAGCGAGTAGGGGCGGACGCGGGCGGGTTTGCGGTCCCCGCCGCGCACGGGGAGCTGATGTGTGGGCGTACCGCTCATCGCACTGCTCATCGGGCACTCCCCGCCGACTCGGACTCCAGGGACTTCCTCAGCTCGCTGCGGAGTTCGGGCGTCAGCACGTGCCCGGCACGGCCCACGAAGAGTGCCATGTGGTACGCCACCACGCTCATGTCGCACTCCGCGGAGCCGTGGACGCCGAGCAGCGAGCCGTCGCTGATGGACATCACGAACAGGCTGCCCTCGTCCATCGCGACCATCGTGTGCCTGACCGGACCGAAGTCCATCAGCCTGGCGGCGCCGACGGTCAGGCTGCCGATGCCGGAGACGATGGTGGCGAGGTCGGCGGAGGAGCCGCGCGGGCCGCTGCGGGTGACCTGCCGGGCTTCGCGGGCCTCTGCGTTGCGGCCGGGGTCGGAGGACAGGAGCAGGAGGCCGTCGGAGGAGACGACGGCAACCGACTGGATACCGGGTACCTCCTCGACGAGGTTGGTCAGCAGCCAGTGCAGGTTGCGGGCTTCACTGCTCAGTCCGAAGGTACTGGGCGCGGTCAACTGCTTGCCTCCTCGACTGTGCCCCCCGTGGTCTGGTCTGCGATTTCCGCCTCCACGTCGCGACGGCCGGCGTCGGCGCCGCGGCGGAAGCCGCCGAGGCGGCGGCGGAGGGCCTCGGCGTCCACCGAGCCGCTGCGCTGACGCGGAGCCTGGGTGGGGGCGGTGATTTTGGGAGTGCGCTTGGGCAGGCCCTTGGCGGTGACGGGTTCCTCTGCCCCGTCCGGGGTGCGCTGGTGCTCCGCCTCGGACTCGGTGCTGGAGATCTGCGGCAGCGGAGCGCCCCCGGCCGCCCCGGCCTCGCCGTCGACGGTCGCGCCGTGCGGCTGCGTCGGGTCCACTTCCCCCGCCTGGGACGGGAGCAGGAGCTCCATCGTCGTCTCGGCGGGGGACTCGGCGGGGGCCTTCGGTGCCGGTGCCTCTGCCGGTGCCCCGGCGGGTGGCTGCGGTGCCGGTGCCCCGGCGGGTGGCTGCGGTGCCGGTGCCCCGGCGGGTGGCTGCGGTGCCGGTGCCCCGGCGGGCGTCTCCGAGTGCCGTACCGCCTGCTCCGCCAGTGCCACCAGCGGGTCGCCGGGCTTCTGGCGGGCGTGCAGGACGTTGGAGTTGACCTCGGCGTCGGCACCGGGCAGGGAGAAGGTCTGGGTGCCTCCGTGGACCGGGCCGGAGACCGGGACGGCGGCGGCGGGCGCGGCGGCCAGCAACGGCTGGGGCACTACGACGACCGCCGCGATGCCGCCCTGCTTCTGCTCGCGCAGCTGCACACGCACGCCGTGCCGGTGGGCGAGACGGGCCACCACATACAGGCCGAGGCCCAGGCCGTCCTCGCCCTCCTGGTCGTAGGTGGCCTCCGGGTCGAAGGCGGCGAGGCGGGAGTTGAGGCGGGTCATCCGCTCGGTGGTCATGCCGATGCCCTCGTCCTGGACGGAGAGCATGACCTCGCCGTTCTCCAGCAGCCAGCCGGAGACCTCGACCGGCTGGTCGGGCGGGGAGAACGAGGTGGCGTTCTCCATCAGCTCGGCCAGCAGGTGGGAGAGGTCGTCGGCGGCGAAGCCCACAACATGTGCGTGCGGCGGCAGCGCGGCGATGCGGACGCGCTCGTAGCGCTCGATCTCGCTGACCGCCGCGCGGACGACGTCGACCAGCGGGACCGGCCCGGCGTGCTGCTGGACGTGCTCGGTGCCGGCCAGCACCAGGAGGTTCTCGCTGTGCCGGCGCATGACCGTGGCGAAGTGGTCGAGCTTGAAGAGGGTGGCGAGACGGTCGGGGTCCTGCTCGCGTTCCTCCAGGCCCTCGATGACGGCGAGCTGCCGCTCGACCAGGCCGAGGGTGCGCAGCGCCAGGCTGACGAAGGTGCCGCCGATGCTGGTGCGCAGCCGCTCCAGCTGGGCGGCGGAGGCGGCGAGTTCGGCGCGCAGCTCCTCGCGTGCCTCGGCCATCTTCTGGCGCTGGCCGACCAGGTGCTTGCGGTCGGCCTCGAGGGTGGCGACGCGCTCGGCGAGGGCGGCGGCCTGCGCGTGCAGGGTGTTGACGGAGCGGACGGCCTGGGCGAACTCGTCGTCGCGGCCGGTGAACCCGATCGGCTCCTCGGCCGTCGCGTCCGCGGCGCCGGCCAGCCTGGCCGAGCCCAGGCGGAGCACCGCGAGCGGGCGGGTCAGGGTGCGGGCCAGGGCGGTGGCGATGCCGATCGTGAGCAGCAGCAGGGCGCCGAGGAGGGCGATGCGGATCTCCAGCGCGGTGACGTCGTCGTCGCGGAGCGCCGCCAGGTCCTTGGTGCGGTGGTCGTAGAGCGAGGCCTCCGCGCCGCGCATCAGGTCGACGCGGGCGGAGAGGGCGGCGTCCACCTTCTTGGTGCTGGTGCCGAGATCGGAGTCGGAGAGCGTCGGCTGGTCGGTGAGCCTGCTCAGATAGCTCGCGGCGGAGTTGACCTCGGGCCCGGTGACGGTGGAGTCGTACGACGCGCGGGCCGCCTCGGGCGCGGTGTCGCGGAAGCCGGCCAGGGCGGCGTCGGAGCGCAGCCGGGCCTGCTGGGCTCCGGCGCTCAGCGCGTCGCGCTGCTTGGTGTTGGCGTCCGAGGACGTGCTGGTCGTGGTGGGCAGACCGGTGACGGGGTTGATCACGGTCTGCGTGGAGTGCGGCACGTTCAGGGCGGCGAGCAGCAGCCCGCGGGCGGCGGCGGCCTGCTCGACGGCGGTGTCGAGCTCGGCCAGGGCGTGGTCCCCGGAGCCGGCCCGCGGGGGTGTCTGCTCGGCCAGCTGTTCCGCCAGCTTGTGCAGTTCGGCTATGGCGGCGGAGTACGCCTGGTGGACCTGGAGCGCGGTGCTCTGCCCGGTGAGCGCGGCGCGGCGCACGGCGGCGATGCCGTCCAGGTCCGAGCGCAGCCAGGCCGGTGTGTCGGGGTCGGCGCGCAGCTCGTCGACCTGGCGGTCCACCCGGGTGCTGCGCTGCTCGGAGGGCGCCTTGGACTTGGGGCGGCCGGCGGCGACGTAGGAGGTGACCTCGTCGCGTTCGTCGGCGAGCGAGTGGGCGAGGGTGAGCGCGTCCTGGGTCTGCCCGGCGAGCGTCACCAGGTCCTGGGAGTCGCTCAGCTGCCCGGAGGCGGCGATCACGGAGGGGGCGCCGGCCCCGGCCACGGCGGCGGCCACCACGGCGACGGCGGCGATGAGTCGGTTGCGTACGTGGGTCGGACGGCCATTGCCGACAGGGGCCGCGGGGGGTGTGGCGGGCGTGGGCTCCGGTCCCCCTGCGGAGGCCGTCTGCTTGCCTGTGCGCCGAGGCCGCGTCTTCTGCACCGGTGCTCGCATTCCTGTACTCGTGTACTCATGGGCCCGGGTGGCGCCCCGTCAGCTGGTGCGACTGGCGTACACCCTCCCCCGAGCTCTCGACTTCGCTCGAGCAGGGGGGACCTTCATCGGTTCCCGACCCTCCCAGTGCCGGTGGGCAGTGGTCCCGCATCGTCCGACCGGCCACCCGAAGGAGTGAACATCGGAGATGAGTTGGCGGGCAAGTTCCTCCGGCGCGTGCGACGCCCCCCTGCGGCGGGCCGGTTGGACGTCGGCGGCAGGCTTTGGCAGTATTCGCCACCACGCCTTGCCGGAGCCCGCCATTCCATCCCAAAACAGGCGGCTGACCTGGGTCGCTGCGTCAATTCCTGGTCAATTGACAGCCTTTCGCAAACCTTGTGAAGGGCTCGTGCAGACTGGCCGGATGCGCACTGAAGTTGTTTCGGAGCCCGGCCATCCGGACCGCCCCAACGAGGACTTCGCGAGTATCGGACTACCCGCCGTTGGGCAGGGCGGTTGCCTTGTCGTCCTGGACGGGGTGACACCACCGAGGACCGGCACGGGGTGTCTGCATTCGATCCCCTGGTTCACCGCCCGACTCGGCGGCGCATTGACCGAACTGACCGTTTCCTGCGGAGATCTGACGCTGCCGGAGATTCTCTCGCGCGCGATTGCCCGAACCGCCGAGGCACACGCGATCACTTGTGACCTTTCTCACCCGCGAACGCCTCAGGCAACCGTCGTCCTGGCCCGCTGGTCGGCGGAAACGGTCGAGTACCTGGTCCTGTCCGACTCGGCTCTCCTGCTGGAGTCCCCCGCCGGCCCGGTCACCCCCGTCCTGGACGACCGCCTGGCCCGCCTGCCCCGGGCCTCGCTCGCCACCGACGCGCTCATCGACGCCGAGATCCGCAACAAGGAGGGCGGCTTCTTCACCGCGGCGGCCGACCCGTCGGTGGCGGACCGGGCCGTGACGGGCACCGTGCCGCGCCACGAGGTCCGCGCCCTGGCCGCGCTGACGGACGGGGCCGCGCGGTGGGTGGAGAAGTTCCACGAGGGCGACTGGGCGCAGTGTCTCGGTCTGCTGCGGAAGGAGGGCGCACGGGCGCTCGTGGACCGTGTACGCGCCCGGGAGGCGGCCGACCGGGAGGAGCGGACGTACCTGGGGCGGAGCAAGACGCACGACGACGCGACGGTGGTATTCGCGGAACTCTGAGACACACGGCGGGAGGCGGGCCACGGCGCCGGGGCCGTGGCCCGGGGAGCGGGAATCGGGCCGGGGAGCGAGAAGCGGGCCGGGGCCGGGGAAGCGGACCGGGACCAGGAAAGCGGGCCAGGCGCGGGTTACTTCTCCATGACTCCGTTCAGCTCGTGCAGCAGGCGGGCCAGTTCGGACACCTCGCGGCGGTCCCAGTGGGCGAGCTGGCTGACGTAGCGGGCCCGGCGGGCCTCGCGGACCTGGCCGACGCGGCGGCGGCCGTCCTCGGTGAGGGCCACCAGCCAGGCCCGGCCGTCCGCGGGGTCCGGTTCCCGGGCGACGAGGCCGAGTTGCTCCAGGGCGCGCAGCTGGCGGGACATGGTGGCCTTGCCGACGCCGATGTACGCGGCGAGACCCGTGGCACGCTGGCTGCCGCACTCGTCCAGCCGGACCAGCAGTCCGTACGCGGCGGACTCGAGGTCCGGGTGGACCTCGCGGGCCATCTCGCCCTGACTGGCCCGTGCCCGGCGCAGCAGCACCGTCAGTTCCCGCTCCAGGGACAGGAACTCGCGGTCCACACCACCGGGCGACATACCGGGTGCGGCCTCACGTCCGTCGCCGTTCGCGTCTTCGTGCACGTCAGCCCCTGCCTCGAGTTTTCCCGGTACTGAAAGTTTCCGCCAATCGCCGCCATCACCGCAGCTGAGTCAGTATTTCGCAGGCGTAGACCAACGGCAGCCTCCGGACCCCCTTCCCAGGGTCCGGTCTACGTGCGTAGCTTCCTCATGAAGCACTGACTGGCATGCTCACGCCATCGCCGCCCGCAGCCCGGCGACGGCCCGCCCTCCCCAGCGCGAACCGGGCATGCCCGCGTTTCCCCCCACCGAGCACCACCGAGCTTCGGAGGCACGTCATGCCCGTGCACAGATCCGGAACGGCCCGAATACGGCGGCTGACCGCCGCGGGGATCCTGCTCGCCGCGTTCTCGTTCCTCTTCACCACCCCCTCCTCCGCCGCCACCACGCCCGCCCGCGGCTCCGCGTACATGGGCATGGGCGTGGCGGCGCACGACGGCCGGGGCGGCACGCCCGGCAGCACCTACGTCACCCGGACGGAGGGCGTCGACGTCAGCGGCTACCAGGGCAACGTCGCCTGGTCCACGCTGTGGAACAGCGGCGTCAGGTGGGCGTACACGAAGGCGACCGAGGGGACGTACTACACGAACCCCTACTTCACCCAGCAGTACGACGGCTCCTACAACGTCGGCATGATCCGCGGCTCGTACCACTTCGCGACCCCGGACACCACCAGCGGCGCCACCCAGGCCAACTACTTCGTCGACCACGGCGGCGGCTGGTCCCGCGACGGCAAGACCCTGCCGGGCACCCTCGACATCGAGTGGAACCCCTACGGCGCCGCCTGCTACGGCAAGACGGCGAGCGCGATGGTCGGCTGGATCGCCGACTTCCTTAACACCTACAAGTCCCGCACCGGCCGGGACGCCGTCGTCTACACGGCCACCAGCTGGTGGACCCAGTGCACCGGCAATTACGGCGGCTTCGCCGCCGACAACCCCCTGTGGACGGCCCGTTACGCCTCGGACCCGGGGACGCTGCCGGCCGGCTGGGGCTACTACACGATGTGGCAGTACACGTCGTCCGGGCCGACGGTCGGTGACCACGACAAGTTCAACGGCGCACTGGACCGTGTGCAGGCGCTCGCCAACGGCTGACGCCCTGACCTGGTCGAACGCGCATGGTGAAGGCCCGGGCCTCCCTCACGGGACCCGGGCCTTCCCTTATCCGATGACGTCCGTCACGCCGCCACCGGAACCTCCGGCTCCGCGCCGTTCGTGGCGGGCGCGAGGGCCAGCTCCAGGACCTGGCGGACGTCGGTGACGGCGTGGACGTCGAGCTTGTCCAGCACCTCCGCCGGGACGTCGTCCAGATCGGGTTCGTTGCGCTTGGGGATGACGACCGTGGTGACGCCGGCCCGGTGGGCGGCGAGCAGCTTCTGCTTCACGCCACCGATGGGCAGGACCCGGCCGGTCAGGGAGACCTCGCCGGTCATCGCCACGTCCGTGCGGACCAGGCGGCCGGACAGCAGCGAGGCGAGCGCCGTCGTCATCGTGATGCCCGCGCTGGGACCGTCCTTGGGGACCGCGCCCGCCGGGAAGTGGATGTGCACGCCCCGGTCCTTCAGGTCGCCCACGGGCAGCTCCAGCTCGGCGCCGTGGCTGCGCAGGAAACTCAGCGCGATCTGCGCCGACTCCTTCATCACGTCGCCCAGCTGACCGGTCAGGGTCAGACCCGCCGCGCCCGTCTCCGGGTCGGCCAGGGACGCCTCGACGAACAGGACGTCCCCACCGGCGCCGGTGACCGCGAGGCCCGTCGCCACACCGGGGACCGCCGTACGGCGCTCCGCCGGGTCCTGGGCGGACTCCGGCACATGGTGCGGCCGGCCGATCAGCGGGCGCAGGTCGCCGGCGGTGACGGTGAACGGCAGCTCCCGCTCGCCCAGTTCGTGCTGGGCCGCCACCTTGCGCAGCAGCCGCGCGATGGACCGCTCCAGGGTGCGCACGCCCGCCTCGCGGGTGTACTCGCCGGCGAGGCTACGCAACGCGGCCTCGTCGATCGTCACCTCGTCCCTGTGCAGGCCGGCCCGCTCCAGCTGGCGCGGGAGCAGGTGGTCGCGCGCGATGACGACCTTCTCGTCCTCGGTGTATCCGTCCAGGCGCACGATCTCCATACGGTCGGCAAGGGCCTCCGGGATCGCCTCCAGGACGTTGGCGGTGGCGAGGAAGACGACGTCCGACAGGTCCAGCTCCACCTCCAGGTAGTGGTCCCGGAAGGTGTGGTTCTGCGCCGGGTCCAGGACTTCGAGCAGGGCCGCGGCCGGGTCGCCGCGGAAGTCGGAGCCCACCTTGTCGATCTCGTCCAGCAGGACGACCGGGTTCATGGACCCGGCCTCCTTGATGGCGCGCACGATCCGGCCGGGCAGCGCGCCGACGTACGTACGCCGGTGGCCGCGGATCTCGGCCTCGTCGCGGACGCCGCCGAGGGCGACCCGGACGAACCTGCGTCCCATGGCGTGGGCGACGGACTCCCCCAGGCTGGTCTTGCCCACGCCGGGCGGCCCGACCAGGGCCAGGACGGCACCGCCGCGCCGGCCGCCGATCACGCCCAGGCCGCGGTCGCTTCGGCGCTTGCGCACCGCCAGGTACTCGACGATGCGTTCCTTCACGTCCTCCAGGCCCGCGTGCTCGGCGTCCAGGACCGCCTTGGCGCCCTGGATGTCGTAGGCGGAGGCGCTGTCGTCGGTCCGCTCGTTCCACGGCATGTCGAGGACCGTGTCGAGCCAGGTGCGGATCCAGGAGCCCTCGGGCGAGGCGTCGGAGGCGCGCTCCAGCTTGTCGACCTCCTTGAGCGCGGCCTCGCGGACCTTCTCGGGCAGGTCGGCGGCCTCGACGCGGGCACGGTAGTCGTCGGACTCCTCGGCAGGATCCTTGCCGTTCTCGCCGTTCAGCTCGCGCAGCTCCTTGCGGACGGCCTCGAGCTGGCGTCGCAGCAGGAATTCCCGCTGCTGCTTGTCGACGCCCTCCTGGACGTCCTTGGCGATGGTCTCGGCGACGTCCTGCTCGGCGAGGTGGTCGCGCAGTTGCTGGGTGGCGAGCTTCAGGCGGGCAACCGGGTCGGCGGTCTCCAGCAGTTCGATCTTCTGCTCGGTGGTCAGGAAGGGCGAGTAGCCGGAGTTGTCGGCGAGCGCGGAGACGTCGTCGATGGCCTGGACGCGGTCGACGACCTGCCAGGCGCCGCGCTTGCGCAGCCACGCGGTGGCGAGGGCCTTGTACTCCGTGACCAGTTCCGCCACCTGACCGGGCAGCGGATCGGGCACACTCTCCTCGATCCGTGTGCCCTCGACCCACAGCGCCGCGCCCGGGCCGGTGGTCCCGGCGCCGATCCGCACGCGGCCGCGGCCGCGGATGAGCGCGCCGGGATCACCGTCGGCCAGCCGGCCGACCTGCTCGACGGTGCCCAGCACACCGGTCGTCGCGTAAGTGCCCTCGATGCGGGGCACCAGCAGCACTCTGGGCTTCCCGGGCTCCGCGCGGGCGGCGGCCTGGGCGGCCTCGACCGCGGCGCGCACCTCGTTGTCGCTCAGGTCCAGCGGAACCACCATCCCGGGCAGCACGACCTCGTCGTCGAGCGGCAGCACGGGCAAGGCGAGCGGTGTGAACGCCGTGGACTCAGCAGCCATGATCTCCCCTTCGGCAGTCAAGTTGAGCTATGCCGACTCAATGCACGTGAGCCTTCGTATGTTCCCCAACGGCTGTTCGCCCACAGCGATCAGTGCAGAAGCGGGGAGAAAACGCAGGGAGAAGGCAGGAAGGAAGCGGACGGAGCAGGCGACGAAGCGGGGCCGGAGGAGGGCCGGGAGGGCCGGGAGGGTCGAAGGAGGGCCGGAAGAGCGGAAGGAGGGCCGAGACACGGGGAAGCCGAGCCAAGGGGCCGGGGAAACGTGTGGAGGAGAACGCGTGGAGGAGCGGGAGAAATTTCCTTCCCGCGGCTCAGCGGGAGGCCGCCGGCTCCTGGGCGAGCGTCCGCTGCCGCCGGCGAATGACCGGCCACGTCGCGATGCCGAGGCCCACGGAGATGAGATGGCCCCAGCTCGTCATCGGGTCGACGAACGTGTACAGGTCCTCCAGGACCGTCCCGACGAACACCACGAGCATCGGCCAGCGCAGCCACGGGGGGAGCAGGCCGGACAGAGCGCCGACGCTGGTGGCGACGCCGAAGCTGATGCCGTAGTCGAGGCGGTGCAGGGAACTGTCGGGCAGGTCCCCGGCCAGCACCGCGAGCCCCACGGGGACCTCGGTGGCGACAGTGGCCAGCACGTGCCCGAACAGGAAGACGCCGGCCGTACGCAGGCCGCCCGTCCGGCGCTCCAGCGCGGTGAGCACCAGCAGGAAGCAGAGGGCGTACGGCGACGTCACACCGCCCGCGATCCACAGCGCACTGGCGGGCAGCACCAGCAGGGGCGCCCGGACCAGGTGCGCGACGTCCGTGCTGGAGCTCTGGTAGAGGAAGTCCATCACCGCGGGGTCGGCGTACCGGGCGATGAGCGAGGTGACGGCCAGCAGGGCCGCGTACCCGAGGGTGAACGGGGTGCCGGTGGGGCTGGGCAGCAGCCGCCAGGGGCGGAGCACGCGCA
Organism: Streptomyces sp. NPDC020801; assembly: GCF_044334385.1. Taxonomy (NCBI): domain Bacteria; kingdom Bacillati; phylum Actinomycetota; class Actinomycetes; order Kitasatosporales; family Streptomycetaceae; genus Streptomyces; species Streptomyces sp. NPDC020801. Next base: position 844,933 of record NZ_JBIRST010000001.1, on the reverse strand, counting down.
GCCGCGCGGCGAGGCGGGAGGCGGGAGGCGGGCCGGGACACGGACCGGGGGCCGGCTCCGGCCGCGTGTCCGGCATTGCCGGGGTGACCGTCGTGAGCGCCGGGATCCTCGCCGCCGGACCGGACACGGCCGCGCAGGCGGTCCGCGGTACGGCACCGGCCTCGGCCCGGGAACGTTGCTGCGGCATACCGTCCAGCAGCTGCGAGACGTCCGCGAGCCCGTTGAGTATGAGCTCGTAGTGCGCGGGCGCGTCCGGCGGAAGGGGGGCGCTCGAAGGCGTCGACGAGGCCGCGGCGTCAGCCGTCGCAGTCCGTTCCAAGGTGTGGGGCTCCTTCCGTTGCGCCCCACCCTTCGTGTCACAGGCGCCTCTGTCTATGACCGACGCCACCCGGCAGTCGATTCATAGCAACCTATTAAGTTCTTCGAAGTCGTGCCGGGTTTCCTCATCACGGACGCAGCAGCCTCACCTCGCGGAGGCGGGCGGCCTGGGTGGCCGGGGACCAGTCGCCCGTGCAGTAGACGGACACCTCGCTCAGCGCGCCGTCGCGAAGGTCGGCACGGAGCAACTGGACCAGTGCCGCGATGTCCTCCTCCCGCAGCGGCCCGAGAGGCAACGTGCGTCCCCGGCGCAGCAGTTGGGCACGGGCCCAGGCGCGGTCGCGCCACGCCGAGTCGCCGTCCCGGGCCGTCGCCAGGAGCAGGACGGGCGCCGTGCGGGCCGCGTCCGCCCGGCCGCCTGCCTGCTCGCCGCCTGCCGCCTCGCCGCCCGGCCGGCTGCTTCGAGCGTGGGCACGGTCGGCGGGCGGCGCAGGACGCACCGCGCCCGTCATCCGTAATTCACGTGGCCGTACAGGTCCGTTCGGGCAGGATGGTCCCCATGACCGCCTCGTACGACACTCCCGTGGTGCTGGACCGTCGCGAGGGTCCGAACGGCGAGGTCGTACTGCGTCGGCACGGCTCGCTGCTGCAGATCATCGCCAACGGCTGTTTCCTGATGGACACCTCCGACGGGCGTTCCGAGCGGCTCCTCGTCGACGCCGCCCTCGCCGCGCTGGACGGCCGGCCCGGGCCGGGCGTGCTGGTCGGCGGACTGGGCGTCGGCTTCTCACTCGCGCACGCCGCGGCCGACCCGCGCTGGGGGCGGATCACGGTGGTCGAACGCGAACCCGCGATCGTCGACTGGCACCGCGACGGCCCGTTCGCCGGGCTGACCGCCGACGCGTTCGCCGATGCGCGCACCGAGATCGTCGAAAGTGATCTGACCGACTACGTCAATGAGACATCCGCCACTTTCGACGCGCTGTGCCTCGACATCGACAACGGCCCGGACTGGACGGTCACCGAGGGGAACGAGGGGTTGTACGCACCGGCCGGACTGGCAAGCTGTGCAAGGGTGTTGAACCCCGGCGGGGTGCTCGCGGTGTGGTCGGCGAAGCCCTCTCCGGAATTTGAAGGAACCCTACGGAATGTCGGGTTCCAGCAGGTGCGCACCGAAGAGATCCCCGTTGCCCGGGGCGTTCCGGACGTCGTGCACCTCGGCATCCGACCTGGATAGCAAAGGCGCGGTGACTCCCCGTACGCTGCTTTCCTGACGCCGATCATTCAAGCGTCAATCGCAACCATGCGCAGTCAAGGGATCACCCCACGGATTCCGGAAAGCACACTCAGGGGCGGGCGATGGAGCAGACACACACCGCGCACAACGGCACGACGGCCACCCCGGGCGCCCAGCGCCGGGTTCTGGTGGTCGAGGACGACCAGACCATCATGGACGCCATCGCCACCCGCCTGCGCGCCGAGGGATTCCTCGTGCAGACCGCGGGCGACGGGCCGGCCGCCGTCGACACCGCCGAGGCCTGGCAGCCCGACCTGCTGATCCTCGACATCATGCTGCCCGGCTTCGACGGTCTGGAGGTCTGCCGCCGGGTGCAGGCGCAGCGGCCGGTGCCGGTCCTGATGCTCACCGCACGGGACGACGAGACCGACATGCTGGTCGGGCTCGGGGTCGGCGCCGACGACTACATGACCAAGCCCTTCTCGATGCGGGAGCTGGCCGCGCGCGTGCACGTGCTGCTGCGCCGCGTGGAGCGGGCGGCGATCGCCGCCTCGACGCCGCGCAGCGGCATCCTGCGCCTGGGCGAGCTGGAGATCGATCACGCGCAGCGCCGGGTGCGGGTGCGCAGCGAGGACGTCCACCTGACGCCGACGGAGTTCGACCTCCTCGTGTGCCTGGCGAACACCCCGCGCGCGGTGCTCTCGCGCGAGCAGCTGCTGGCGGAGGTGTGGGACTGGGCGGACGCCTCCGGCACCCGGACCGTGGACAGCCACATCAAGGCGCTGCGCCGGAAGATCGGCGCCGAGCGGATCCGCACGGTGCACGGCGTGGGCTACGCGCTGGAGACGCCGACACCATGAGCGAGGGGCCGGCGGCGCGAAGGGACCCCGGGGAACCCTGGGGCGGCGTACGCCCGTTCTCGATCAAGACCAAGCTGGGCGCGCTGGTGGTCATCTCGGTGCTGATCACCACGGGTCTGTCGATGATCGCGGTGCACACCAAGACCGAGCTCCGCTTCATCATGGTCTTCTCGATGATCGCCACACTTCTCATTACGCAGTTCGTGGCGCATTCGCTCACCGCGCCGCTGGACGAGATGAACACGGTGGCCCGCTCGATCTCGCACGGCGACTACACCCGCCGGGTGCGTGAGGGCCGCCGCGACGAACTGGGCCACCTGGCCCAGACGATCAACGTCATGGCCGACGAGCTGGAGGCGCAGGACCGCCAGCGCAAGGAGCTGGTGGCGAACGTCTCGCACGAGCTGCGCACCCCGATCGCCGGCCTGCGCGCGGTGCTGGAGAACATCGTCGACGGGGTCACCGAGGCCGACCCCGAGACCATGCGCACGGCCCTGAAGCAGACCGAGCGGCTGGGCCGGCTGGTCGAGACGCTGCTGGACCTCTCCCGCCTGGACAACGGCGTGGTGCCGCTGAAGATGCGGCGGTTCGAGGTGTGGCCGTACCTGTCGGGCGTGCTGAAGGAGGCCAACATGGTGGCCTCGGCGCGCGCGGGCATCGCCTCCGGGTCCGGCAGCCACACGCGCACCGACGTCCATCTGCACCTCGACGTCTCGCCGCCGGAGCTGACCGCGCACGCCGACCCCGAACGCATCCACCAGGTAGTCGCCAACCTCATCGACAACGCGGTCAAGCACAGCCCCCCGCACGGCCGCGTGACGGTGAAGGCGCGGCGGGGGCCGCAGCCGGAGTCGCTGGCGCTGGAGGTCCTGGACGAGGGGCCCGGCATTCCGCGCTCGGAGTGGCACCGCGTATTCGAGCGCTTCAACCGGGGGGCGGTGAGCAGGCCGCACGGCCCCGGCAGCGACGGCGGCACCGGACTGGGCCTGGCGATCGCCCGCTGGGCGGTGGATCTGCACGGCGGCCGGATCGGGGTGGCCGAATCCGAGCGCGGCTGCCGGATCCTCGTCACCCTTCCAGGACTTCCCTCTGTGCCAAGTTGACGTAAAGTTCGATCCGGAACCACAAGATCCACGACCGTCCGCGCAGACGGACACGTGTGATCAGGCAGGGGCCTGCACCTTCGAGGGGTCAGGCCCTGCTCGCGCCTTCCCATTCACCGGCGAACCACGCTTGTTTCCCGCCATTTCAAGCCCCGAAACACAGCTTTCGATGTGACTTACACGACGAAGAACCGGCCCGACCTGACCTTCACGGTCCTGGAGGCGTAGCCTTTATTCCCGCTGTCCATCACCTTGTGAAGCGGAAGAGGGCGGTTGCCGCCGTGTCGCCACAGTCCCCCAGTAACTCGAGCATCTCGACCGACACCGACCAAGCCGGGAAGAACCCCGCGGCCGCGTTCGGTCCCAACGAGTGGCTCGTCGACGAGATCTATCAGCAGTACCTCCAGGACCCGAACTCCGTAGACCGCGCCTGGTGGGACTTCTTCGCCGACTACAAGCCGGGGGCCGCTGCCTCCGCGGCTCCGGCGGGTACGGGTACTGCGGCCGCGGGGGCCGCAGAGACCCCCACCACGGCTCAGGCGGCGCCCACCGCCCCGGCCCGGCCCGCGGCCCCCGCCGCGCAGGCCCCGGCCGCCCCGAAGCCCGCCGCCGCCCAGGCCCCGGCGCCCGCTCCGGCGAAGCCCGCCGCTCAGGCTCCGGCGCCCGCGAGGGCCGCCGCCCCGGTGGCCGGGCCGGCCGCCAAGGCCGCGCCCGCCGGCGAGGCCGCCGCGGGTCCCGAGTTCATCACCCTGCGCGGCCCCTCCGCCGCGGTCGCCAAGAACATGAACGCGTCCCTGGAGCTGCCCACGGCCACGTCCGTGCGCGCGGTGCCGGTGAAGCTGCTGTTCGACAACCGCATCGTCATCAACAACCACCTGAAGCGGGCCCGCGGCGGGAAGATCTCCTTCACGCACATCATCGGCTACGCGATGGTTCAGGCCATCAAGGCCATGCCGTCGATGAACTGGTCGTTCGGCGAGAAGGACGGCAAGCCGGCCCTGATCAAGCCGCCGCACGTCAACCTCGGCCTGGCCATCGACCTGGTGAAGCACAACGGCGACCGCCAGCTGGTCGTCGCGGCCATCAAGAAGGCCGAGACGCTGAACTTCTTCGAGTTCTGGCAGGCCTACGAGGACATCGTCCGCCGCGCCCGTGACGGCAAGCTGACGATGGACGACTTCACCGGCGTGACCGTCTCCCTCACCAACCCCGGCGGCCTCGGCACGGTCCACTCGGTGCCGCGCCTGATGCCCGGCCAGTCGGTGATCATGGGCGTCGGCTCCATGGACTACCCGGCGGAGTTCCAGGGCACGAGCCAGGACACGCTCAACAAGCTCGGCGTCTCGAAGGTCATGACGCTCACGTCGACCTACGACCACCGGGTGATCCAGGGCGCCGCCTCCGGCGAGTTCCTGCGCCAGGTCGCCAACCTCCTGCTGGGCGAGAGCGGCTTCTACGACGACATCTTCGAGGCGCTGCGCATCCCCTACGAGCCGGTCCGCTGGCTCAAGGACATCGACGCCTCGCACGACGACGACGTCACCAAGGCCGCCCGCGTCTTCGAGCTGATCCACTCCTACCGGGTCCGCGGCCACGTCATGGCCGACACCGACCCGCTGGAGTACCGCCAGCGCAAGCACCCCGACCTGGACATCGTCGAGCACGGCCTCACCCTGTGGGACCTGGAGCGCGAGTTCGCCGTCGGCGGCTTCGCCGGCAAGTCGATGATGAAGCTGCGCGACATCCTCGGCGTGCTGCGCGACTCGTACTGCCGCACCACCGGCATCGAGTACATGCACATCCAGGACCCCAAGCAGCGCAAGTGGATCCAGGACCGCGTGGAGCGCCCGCACTCCAAGCCGGAGCGCGAGGAGCAGCTGCGCATCCTGCGCCGGCTGAACGCGGCGGAAGCCTTCGAAACCTTCCTGCAGACGAAGTACGTCGGCCAGAAGCGCTTCTCCCTGGAGGGCGGCGAGTCCGTCATCCCGCTGCTCGACGCGGTGCTGGACTCGGCCGCCGAGTCCCGCCTGGACGAGGTCGTCATCGGCATGGCCCACCGCGGCCGCCTCAACGTGCTCGCCAACATCGTCGGCAAGTCCTACGCGCAGATCTTCCGCGAGTTCGAGGGCAACCTCGACCCGAAGTCGATGCACGGCTCCGGCGACGTGAAGTACCACCTGGGCGCCGCAGGCACCTTCACCGGCCTGGACGGCGAGCAGATCAAGGTCTCGCTGGCCGCCAACCCCTCCCACCTGGAGACGGTCGACCCGGTCATCGAGGGCATCACCCGCGCCAAGCAGGACATCATCAACAAGGGCGGCACGGACTTCACCGTCCTGCCGGTGGCGATCCACGGCGACGCCGCCTTCGCGGGCCAGGGCGTGGTGGCCGAGACCCTGAACATGTCGCAGCTGCGCGGTTACCGCACCGGCGGCACGGTCCACATCGTCATCAACAACCAGGTCGGCTTCACCGCCGCCCCGGAGTCCTCGCGTTCGTCGATGTACGCGACGGACGTGGCCCGCATGATCGAGGCCCCGATCTTCCACGTGAACGGCGACGACCCCGAGGCCGTCGTCCGCGTCGCGCGGCTGGCGTTCGAGTTCCGCCAGGCGTTCAACAAGGACGTGGTGATCGACCTCATCTGCTACCGCCGCCGTGGTCACAACGAGTCGGACAACCCGGCCTTCACCCAGCCGCTGATGTACGACCTGATCGACAAGAAGCGCTCGGTGCGCAAGCTCTACACCGAGTCGCTGATCGGCCGGGGCGACATCACCCTGGAGGAGGCCGAGCAGGCGCTGCAGGACTACCAGGGTCAGCTGGAGAAGGTCTTCACCGAGGTCCGCGAGGCCACCTCGCAGCCGGCCGTTCCGCAGTCCCCGGACCCGCAGGCCGGATTCCCGGTCGCGGTCAGCACGGCGATCTCCGCCGAGGTCGTCAAGCGCATCGCCGAGTCCCAGGTCAACATCCCCGAGTACTTCACCGTCCACCCGCGCCTGCTGCCGCAGCTGCAGCGCCGGGCGGCGATGGTCGAGGACGGCACGATCGACTGGGGCATGGGCGAGACCCTCGCCATCGGCTCGCTGCTCCTTGAGGGCGTCCCGGTCCGGCTGTCCGGGCAGGACTCCCGCCGCGGCACCTTCGGCCAGCGCCACGCGGTGCTGATCGACCGCGAGAGCGGCGAGGACTACACGCCGCTGCTGTACCTGTCCGAGGACCAGGCCCGCTACAACGTCTACGACTCGCTGCTCTCCGAGTACGCGGTGATGGGCTTCGAGTACGGCTACTCGCTCACCCGTCCGGACGCGCTGGTGATGTGGGAGGCGCAGTTCGGCGACTTCGCCAACGGCGCCCAGTCGGTCATCGACGAGTACATCTCGGCCGCCGAGCAGAAGTGGGGCCAGACCTCCGGCGTCACGCTGCTGCTGCCGCACGGCTACGAGGGCCAGGGCCCGGACCACTCCTCGGCCCGCATCGAGCGCTACCTCCAGCTCTGCGCGCAGAACAACATGACGGTCGCGATGCCGACCCTGCCGTCGAACTACTTCCACCTCCTGCGGTGGCAGGTGCACAACCCGCACCACAAGCCGCTGGTCGTCTTCACCCCGAAGTCGATGCTGCGCCTGAAGGCCGCGGCCTCGAAGGCGGAGGAGTTCACGACGGGCCAGTTCCGCCCGGTCATCGGTGACGCGTCGGTCGACCCGGCCGCGGTCCGCAAGATCGTCTTCTGCTCCGGCAAGGTCTACTACGACCTCGAGGCCGAGCGTCACAAGCGCGGTGCGACGGACACGGCGATCATCCGTCTCGAGCGGCTGTACCCGCTGCCGGGTGCCGAGCTCCAGGCGGAGATCAAGAAGTACCCGCACGCCGAGAAGTACCTGTGGGTCCAGGAGGAGCCGGCGAACCAGGGTGCCTGGCCGTTCATCGCACTCAACCTGATCGACCACCTGGACCTGGCGGTCGGCGCGGACATCCCGCCGGGCGAGCGACTGCGCCGGATCTCGCGTCCGCACAGCTCCTCCCCCGCCGTGGGTTCCGCCAAGCGGCACCAGGCGGAGCAGGAGCAGCTGGTGCGCGAGGTGTTCGAGGCGTAAGCCCGCACGACAGCACCGTGGGCCCGGTCCCGAGCTTCGTCTCGGGCCGGGCCCTTCCGCATCGGCCGCCCGTGCACTGCGTACGCTGCGTACGCTGTTGAGCAGGGCCCCGTACGAAATCGCAGGAGACACCACCCCATGTACTTCACCGACCGCGGCATCGAGGAGCTGGAGAAGCGGCGCGGCGAGGAGGAGATCACCTTCGAGTGGCTCGCCGAGCAACTGCGCACCTTCGTCGACCTGAACCCGGACTTCGAGGTTCCGGTGGAACGCCTGGCCACCTGGCTGGCCCGTCTGGACGACGAGGACGACGAGTAGGGGCTGATCGGGCGGGGCGCCGGTTGCGGCGCCCCGCGGCTTTTCCGGCGGGCGTGTCGTCGGGCCTTCGGGTCTTCGGCCGGGCGTGTCGTCGGGTCTTCGGCCGGGCGTGTCGTCGGGCGGGCCCGCTGGCGCTTCTCGGCCGGGCGTGCCTGTGGGGCGCTTTTCGGCGGGGCCCTCGGACGCGGGGGCTGCGCGGGAGCGGAGTGCCTGTGCGAGGCCTCGCGGCGGGGCCGGCCCTCAGTCGCGGGGGCGGGCGAGGGCGTAGACCAGGCCCAGGGTGCCGTGGGCCAGGAGGAGAACACCCGCCGCGGTCCAGCCGTGGCTGCGGTGGCGCAGGCCCCAGACGGTGAGAGGGAGGCCGGCGGCCGCCTGGGCGAGGGCCACCGCCTGCGCCCTGGGACCGCCGGACCAGGGCATCCAGGGGGCGAGCAGACTGTGGTCGACCGCGTCGAGTTCCGCACGGACCGCCTCCCGCCATGTCCTCCACTCGACCTGCTGGACGCCCCGCAGGCCGCCGGCCACCTCCAGGAGACGGTCGGCGCTGTCGCCGGGGGCGAGGCCGTCCGGCAGGGAGACTCCCGCGCGGGTGAGGACGGCGAGCAGGCCGTGCAGCCGGACGCGCGCGTCGGCCCCGGGGTCCGGCCGGGTCAGCCGTTCGAGAAGCTGCAGGTCCAGGACGGGGTCGAGGCCGAGGCGGGCGGCGAAGGTCCGCATGGCCTCGTCCTCGCCGGCCGGAGTGCCGTTCGCCAGCCAGACGTAGCCCACGGGCCGGCGGAAGCCGGAGGCGAGGGTGTAACCGGCGCGGTCGGCGTCCCACCACAGAGCCACGACCGGCCACGGCGCGGCGACGGCGAGGGCGGTGGCCCAGCCGGTCAGCACGCGGTCCACGGGCTCGCCGCCGTGCCGCCATGGCTTCCCCTCGGGGACGAGCACGCTCCATCGGCCGCCCGCGTGGGCCAGCAGCATGCGTTCGCGCAGCAGGTGGGCGGCGGGGGCGACGGAGCCGGGGTCCGCCCGGCACAGCAGCAGGGCGCCGGGAGCGGGACCGGCTCGGGAGGCGGCGGCCGGGGGCTTGTCCGTCGACATGAGGCCCAGGCTAGAGCCGCACGACCGATTCGGCCCATATGCCCAATTTGAACCGATCGCGATCACCGGAACGGGTGTCTTGACTTTCGGCGGGCGCGATATATCGTGTTTTACGCAAGACGCGATATGGCGTGTCGCGTCCGCCGTCCGGTCCCGTCTCCGGCCCTGCGCTCCCACGCGGTCCGGCCCGTCCCAGGAGGTCTGCACCATGTCCGAGTGGTCCGTCGGCGAGCCCAGGAAGCTCACCTTCGACGAGCCCGTGACCGAGCTCAACGTCCGCATCGTGCACGGAACGGTCAACGTCGTGGGCACGGAAGAGGGTTCCGCCCGCCTGGAGGTCTCCGGGATCGAGGGCCCGCCCCTGCTGGTCACCCAGCAGGGCGGCACTCTCACGGTGGCGTACGAGGACCTGCCCTGGAAGGGCTTCCTCAAGTGGCTCGACCGCAAGGGCTGGCGGCGCAGCGCCGTGGTGTCCCTGGCCGTGCCCGCGAGCACCCGCGTCGAGCTCGGAGTGGTCGGCGCGGCCGCGGTGGTCTCGGGAATCGACGGGCGCGCCGAGGTGAAGGGCGTCTCCGGGGACACCACCCTGGTGAGCCTCACCGGCCCGGTCCGCGCGGACACCGTGTCGGGCAACGTGGAGGCGCAGGCGCTCTCCGGCGACCTGCGGTTCAACTCGGTCTCCGGCGATCTGACGGTGGTCGAGGGAGCCGGCTCCTCGGTCAGGGCCGACTCGGTGAGCGGCTCGATGATCGTCGACCTCGACCCGGCGGGCCGCCCCACCGACATCAGCCTGACCAGCGTCTCCGGAGAGATCGCCATCCGGCTCCCCCACCCCGCGGACGCGGAGGTGGAGGCGAACACCGCGAGCGGCACGGTGTCCAACGCCTTCGAGGACCTCCGGGTCAGCGGCCAGTGGGGCGCCAAGCGGATCACCGGCCGGCTGGGCGCGGGGAACGGCAGGCTGAAGGCCACGACGGTCTCCGGCTCGATCGCCCTGCTGCGCCGCCCGCCGACGGAGGACGGCCCCTGGGAGACGGAGCCGCGGGACACCCGCCCGCCGGCGGACGGTCCGGCGGCCGGCAGCCCGGCGGGCGACCACCGGGCGGACGATTCGCGCACCCACACGGGGGAGAATTCCGTTTCCGGTCCGGGCGACGGTTCCACCGGCGCCCCGACCGACGGCACGACCGACAAGAAGGTGCTCTGACATGCCCCCCGTCTTCGCCCACGGCCGCCTGCGCCTCTACCTGCTGAAGCTGCTCGACGAGGCCCCGCGCCACGGCTACGAGGTGATCCGCCTCCTGGAGGAGCGCTTCCAGGGGCTGTACGCACCCTCGGCGGGCACCGTCTACCCCCGTCTGGCCAAGCTGGAGGCCGAGGGCCTGGTCACGCACACCACCGAGGGCGGCCGGAAGGTCTACTCCATCACGGACGCGGGCCGCGCCGAACTGGCCGACCGCAGCGGTGAACTGGCCGATCTGGAGCTGGAGATCCGCGAGTCGGTCGCCGAGCTCGCCGCCGAGATCCGGGCCGATGTGCGGGGCGCGGCGGGCGATCTGCGCCGCGAGATGCGCGCGGCGGCCTCCGAGGCCCGCAGGGGCCCCGGTGCGGGCGCGGGTGCGGTCGCCGGGGAGTACGCCGACACCGACGACAAGGAGTCCTGGCGGGCCGCCAAGGAGGAGATGCGCCGCGTCAAGCAGGAGTGGAAGGAGCAGGCCCGGCGCGCCAAGGACGAGAGCCGCCGGGCCCGCGAGGAGGCCCAGCGCGCCCGGCGCCAGGCCAAGGAGGCCCAGGATCGGGCGCGGGAACAGGCTCAGGAGGAGCTGCAGCGCATCGCCCGGCGGGTCCAGGAGCAGGTCCAGGACCACTTCGCACGGGGCGACTGGCCGACCGGGGTGCGCGAGGGCCTGACCGAGCTGGCCAAGGAGTTCGGTGACTTCGGCAAGGACTTCGGGAAGGAGTTCGGCAAGGACTTCGGCTTCGGGCGCTCGGCGACCGGCACCTCGACGGCGCGCGCCGAGTACTCCGAGACACCGGAGGGCTTCCCGGCCGAATACGAACCGGCCTGGGCGCACGAGGACTTCACCGGTGACCCGGCCCGCGACCTGGACCGGCTCCTGGACCGCTTCCGGGACGACATCCGCGACGCGGCCCGCGACCACGGAGTCACCACGGACCAGCTCCGCGACACCCGCCGCCACCTGTCCACGGCCGCGGCCCACATCGGAGCGGTACTGCGCGGGCCGAAGTCCTGACAGACTCCGCACCGGAAGCCGGACGTGGGCCGGACGCGGCGGCCTCGGACGGAGGCGGCCGGCGGACGTCTCGGCCCGCCCCGGGCCGAGACGCCTGCACCGGCGCCCGCACCCGGTCGGCCTCAGCCGCCCGCCCGGGTGTCTCCCCCGCCGTACAGGACACGGGTCAGCGTCTCGTGCGTCACCCCGTGATCGGCGAGGACCTCGGCGGGTACGCCCGAGCGGGCGGTCAGCGCGAGCAGCAGGTGCTCGTCGCCGATGTGGCGGTCGCGGTGGCCGAGTGCGACCCGCAGCGACTGGGTGAGCAGAGCCCTGGCGGCGGGGCTGAACGGCCGCCGCCCGGACCGGCGCCCGGCGCCGCTCTTCCGTCCCCTCGCCAACGCGCCCGCCCCGTGGGCCTCTTCGACCCGTGACACGATCGCCGACAGGTCGATGCCCAGCCCGGACAGCGCGTCCGCGTCGGCCCGTGAGAGGCCTCCGCGACGGCGCGCCTCGGCCAGGTCACGTACCGCCGCCTGCCGGCGGGACGAGGTGAGGCCCACCGCCGCCAGCGCGAACGAGCCGCGGCTGCCCTCCCGGTCGAGCAGGGCCAGCAGCACATGGTCTTCGTCGACCTGGTCGGCGCCGGCTCGCTCGGCGTGCCCGACCGCGTTCTCGACCACGGCACGGGCGTCCTTGGTGAACCGTTCGAACATCACTGCCTCCCGTACTTCTTGTGCACGGCCTGCCTGCTGACGCCGAGTTCGTCGGCGATCTCCTGCCAGGACCAGCCCTGGTTGCGCGCGCTGCGCACCTGCACCGCCTCCAGCTGCTCCAGCAGCCGGCGCAGTGCGGCGACGGCGCGCAGCCCGACCCGCGGGTCGCGGTCGCCCGCGCGCTCGGCGAGATCCGTTGCTTCGGTCATGATGTCAACCTACGTTGACACTCTCGCGATGTCAACCAAAGTTGACATGCGGATCGTACGGAAGACGCGGAGACACGAACGGCGGGCCCGGAAGCCCGGGCCCGCCGTCGCGCCACGCGGTGACGGTCAGGGGTTGGTGAGCACGATCTTGCCGAACTGGTCGCCCGACTCCAGCCGTTCGAAGCCCTCGCGGGCGCGGTCGAGCGGCAGTACCTCGTCGATCACGGGACGCACCCCCGTGGCGGCGCAGAAGGACAGCAGGTCCTCAAGCTCGTCCTTGGTGCCCATGGTCGAGCCGACGACCTTCAGTTCCAGGAAGAAGATACGGGTGAGCTCCGCGTGCGAGGGCCGGTCGCCGCTCGTGGCACCGGAGATGACGATCGTGCCGCCCGGCCGCAGCGACTTCACCGAGTGCGACCAGGTGGCCGCGCCGACCGTCTCGATCACCGCGTCCACCCGCTGCGGCAGCCGCGCCCCCGGCTCCAGCGCCTCCACGGCACCGAGCTCGACCGCCCGCTTGCGCTTGGCCTCGTCCCGGCTGGTGGCAAAGACCCGCAGACCGGCCGCCTTGCCGAGCACGACGGCGGCCGTGGCGACACCGCCGCCGGCGCCCTGGACCAGCACGGAGTCACCGGGCCGTACACCGGCGTTGGTGAAGAGCATCCGGTACGCCGTCAGCCATGCCGTGGGCAGGCATGCGGCCTCCTCGAAGGAGAGCTCCCGGGGCTTGGGCAGGATGTTCCAGGTCGGCACGGCGACCTGTTCGGCGAAAGTGCCCTGATAGCGCTCGGTGAGGATGGAGCGGGGCTCGTCGGGTCCGACCCCGTACCCGCTCTGTCCGATCACTGAGTGCAGGACGACCTCGTTGCCGTCCTCGTCGACGCCGGCGGCGTCGCAGCCGAGGATCATCGGCAGCTTGTCCTCGGACAGGCCCACACCCCTGAGCGACCAGAGGTCGTGGTGGTTCAGGGAGGCGGCCCTGACGTTGACGGTGCTCCAGCCGGGACGGACCCCGGGGGCCGGGCGCTCACCGGACTCAAGACCGTGCAGCGGCCGGTCGCGGTCGATTCGGGCGGCGTAGACAGCGAACATGACCTTGACGATAGGGGCGCGCTCCGGCCGACGGAACCAGGGGGCTCTGTGACACACACCCTCTTGCCAAGCAGGTGGTGCCGGGCAGGAGCCGGGCAAGAGAAATGGCCCCGCCCGTTCGGGCGGGGCCATTCAGGTCACTCAGCGACGGGCCACGCCCTCCGCGCGCGCCGCCGCGGCCACCGCGGCGGTCACCGCGGGAGCGACCCGCTCGTCGAACGGCGAGGGGATCACGTAGTCCGCGGCCAAGTCGTCGCCGACGACCCCCGCCAGCGCCTCGGCCGCCGCGATCTTCATTCCCTCGGTGATCCGCGACGCCCGCACCTGCAGCGCGCCCGCGAAGATGCCGGGGAACGCCAGGACGTTGTTGATCTGGTTCGGGAAGTCGGAGCGCCCGGTCGCCACGACCGCCGCGTACTTGTGGGCGACCTCGGGGTGCACCTCGGGGTTCGGGTTGGCCATGGCGAACACGAAGGCCCCCTCGGCCATCGACGCCACGGCGGACTCCGCGACCGTACCGCCGGAGACCCCGATGAAGACGTCGGCGCCGGCCAGTGCGTCCTCCAGCGACCCGGTGATGCCCGCCTTGTTGGTGAACTCCGCCAGTTCCCGCTTGACCTGCGTCAGGTCCTGCCGGTCGGCCGACACGATGCCCTTGCGGTCGGCCACCGCGACATCCCCGATACCGGCCTCGACCAGCATCTTGGCGATGGCGACACCCGCCGCGCCGGCGCCGGAGATGACGGCCCGCAGCTCACCGATCGCCCGCCCGCTCAGCCGCGCCGCGTTGCGCAGCGCCGCCAGCGTCACGACCGCCGTGCCGTGCTGGTCGTCGTGGAAGACCGGGATGTCCAGCCGCTCCTGGAGCCTGCGCTCGATCTCGAAGCACCGGGGCGCCGAGATGTCCTCCAGGTTCACACCGCCGAAGGACGGCGCGAGGCGCACCACGGTCTCGACGATCTCGTCGACCCCGGTGCAGGCGAGTGCGATCGGCACCGCGTCCACACCGCCGAACTGCTTGAAAAGAATCGCCTTGCCTTCCATCACCGGAAGGGAGGCCTCAGGGCCGATGTCCCCGAGCCCGAGCACGGCCGTGCCGTCGGTCACGACGGCGACCACGGACGACTTCCACGTGTAGTCGTGGACCAGTTCCGGCTGCTCGGCGATGGCGGTGCACACCCGCGCGACGCCGGGCGTGTACGCCAGGGACAGGTCGTCCTTGTCGCGGACGGGCACGGTGGCCTGCACAGCCATCTTGCCGCCGCGGTGCAGCGCGAAAGCCGGATCGAAGGAATCGAGCGGCTCTGCCCCGCCGTCCTGATCCGTATTGCTGTCGCTGCGAGGATTGACGATCTCCGCTGCCACTTGGTTTTACCCCTTAAGTGTTCATGGTTTGAGGGTTGCCACTCCTGGTGAGGGGTGGGCGGGACCGCGCACGGCCCAGGGGTGAGGCGTTCGGGCACATACGCGACGGGCGCGCCGCACACGCGCCCTGAGCCCCGGATGAGGGGTGTAAAGAACCTTCTTACCGGACGGACGGCGTCGGCGACGAGTCCATAACGCCAAGGTCACATGACGACGACCTGACATTTGACCCAATATGGGGACAAGCCATGGTCGAATGCATGAGGAGGTCCGAAGCTCGCAAACACCCCGTTCCGACGGGCCGCATCCCGCGATCCACCGAAGATCTTCCGGCCGGAAGGAGACATTCCCGCAGATGGTCCGGCCTTGATGGGCCGACTCGGCGGGTTCGAGGATCACCCGTTATCCGATTTTGACATGGCGATTCCCCTGAATGGCGCAGCCCAAATGGCAAGATGCGTCAATCACACGAGGTCGCGACACCCGAAGGTGTGTGTTCTCGTCGACCCATTGGCAACTCCACTCACCCGCCGCGGAGGAACCCACCATGACCGCACGCTCCACCCGTCGTACCACCGCCGCGCACTCCCGTCTGGCCGCGGTCGGTGCGATCGCGGTCGCAGGCGCCCTGATTCTCACCGGCTGCGGTGACCAGACCAAGGACAAGAACAAGTCCGGCAGCGGGTCCGCCAGCACGGCCCCGCTGGCCGACAAGCTCCCCGCCTCGATCCGTAACAAGGGTGTCATCAAGGTCGGCTCCGACATCGCCTACGCGCCGGTCGAGTTCAAGGACAACTCCGGCAAGGTCGCCGGCCTCGACCCGGACCTCGCCGCCGCGATGGGCAAGCAGCTCGGCGTGACGTTCCAGTTCGAGAACGGCACCTTCGACGCACTGCTCACCGGTATCCGCTCCAACCGCTACGACATCGCGATGTCGGCGATGACCGACAACAAGAGCCGCCAGAACGGTGTCGACCCCACCACCGGCAAGAAGGTCGGCGAGGGCGTCGACTTCGTCGACTACCTGACCGCCGGTGTCTCGATCTACACCCGCAAGGGCGACACCAAGGGCATCACCAACTGGTCCGACCTGTGCGGCAAGAAGATCGCCCTGGAGCGCGGGACCGTCTCGGAGGACCTGGCGAAGGCCGAGGCGAAGAAGTGCCCCAGCGGCAAGAAGCTCACCATCGAGGCCTTCGACGACGACCAGCAGGCCCAGACCCGCCTGCGTTCGGGCGGCGCGGACGCGGCCTCCTCGGACTTCCCGGTCGCCGCGTACGCGGTGAAGACCTCCGGTGGCGGCAAGGACTTCCAGACCGTCGGCGCCCAGGTCGAGGCCGCCCCTTACGGCATCGCGGTCGGCAAGACCAGCACGCAGCTGCGCGACGCGCTGCAGGCCGCGATGAACGCGATCATCAAGAGCGGCGAGTACCAGAAGATCCTGGAGAAGTGGGGCGCCCAGGACGGCGCCGTGAAGGACTCCGTCATCAACGGCGGCAAGTGACCGTCTCCGAGCGGCCACTGAGAGGCAAGACCCGTGACTGCTGACATCGACAAGACGGCGGGGCCGAAGGGCACGCCCCCGGCCGGACCCGAGGCCATCAAGGCCATCCCGGTCCGGCACTACGGACGGTATGTGTCCGCCGTCGTCGCGATCGCCCTTCTGGTCGCGATCGTCTACGCGTTCGGCCAGGGCAAGATCAACTGGCATGCCGTTCCGAGCTACTTCTTCGACGACCGGATCCTGACAGGTGTCGGCAAGACCCTGCTGCTGACGGTCCTGTCGATGGTGATCGGCATCGTCGGCGGCATCGTGCTGGCCGTGATGCGCCTGTCGAAGAACCCCGTGACCTCGTCCATCTCCTGGTTCTACATCTGGTTCTTCCGCGGCACGCCGGTCCTGGTCCAGCTGTTCCTGTGGTTCAACCTCGGCTTGGTGTTCGAGTACATCGACCTGGGTCCGATCTACAAGAACTACTGGTCCGACTTCATGACCCCGCTGCTGACGGCGCTGCTCGGCCTCGGCCTGAACGAGGCCGCGTACATGGCGGAGATCTGCCGCGCCGGCCTGCTCGCGGTCGACGAGGGCCAGACCGAGGCGGCCCACGCGCTGGGTATGAGCCACGGCAGGACGCTGCGCCGGATCGTCATCCCGCAGGCCATGCGGGTGATCGTGCCGCCGACCGGCAACGAGGTCATCAACATGCTGAAGACGACCTCGCTCGTGGCGGCCGTCCAGTATCCGGAGCTGTTCCGCTACGCCCAGGACATCGGCCAGGTCTCCGGCGCCCCGGTGGAGATGTACTTCCTCGCCGCCGCCTGGTACTTGATCATGACCTCGGTGCTGAGCGTGGGCCAGTACTACATCGAGCGCTACTACGCCCGCGGCTCCAGCCGCAGCCTGCCGCCGACGCCGTGGCAGAAGGTCAAGGCGCACCTGACGACCTTCTCCAGCAGGAAGGTGACGGCATGACCGACAAGCTCACCAAGACCGACTCCGTCCCCAGGGACACGTCCGTCGCGATGGTCAAGGCCGAAGGCGTCCACAAGTCCTTCGGTCCGGTGGAGGTCCTCAAGGGCATCGACCTGGAGGTCAGGCCCGGCGAGGTCTTCTGCCTCATCGGCCCCTCCGGCTCGGGCAAGTCGACCTTCCTGAGGTGCATCAACCACCTCGAGAAGATCAACGCCGGCCGGCTGTACGTCGACGGCGAGCTCGTCGGCTACCGCCAGCAGGGCGACAAGCTCTACGAGCTGCGCGACCGCGAGGTCGCCATGAAGCGCCGGGACATCGGCATGGTCTTCCAGCGCTTCAACCTGTTCCCGCACATGACCGCGCTGGAGAACGTCATCGAGGCGCCGGTCCAGGTCAAGGGCGCGGCCAAGAGCCAGGCCAGGGATCGGGCGATCCAGCTGCTGGAGCGCGTGGGCCTGGCGGACCGGGCGGGGTACTACCCCTCGCAGCTCTCCGGCGGCCAGCAGCAGCGGGTGGCGATCGCCCGGGCCCTGGCCATGGACCCCAAGCTGATGCTGTTCGACGAGCCGACCTCGGCCCTGGACCCGGAGCTGGTCGGTGACGTCCTCGACGTCATGCGCGACCTCGCCGAGTCCGGCATGACGATGGTCGTCGTCACCCACGAGATGGGTTTCGCCCGTGAGGTCGGCGACAGCCTGGTCTTCATGGACGGCGGTGTGGTGGTCGAGTCCGGCCACCCGCGGGAGGTCCTGACGAACCCGCAGCACGAGCGCACGCAGTCGTTCCTGTCGAAGGTGCTGTAGCCGCCACGACGGCGAAGGGGCGGTACGGATCTTCCGTACCGCCCCTTTCCCCTGCGCCGGCCTGTTCCCCTGCCGCCTGCTCGTTTCCGTTGCCGCCGGCTCGGTCCGCCGCCTACTTGAGCGCGAGCAGCAGTGTGTCCGAGGGCGAGCACCACACCGGGCGTGCCTCGGCGAAGCCCTTCTCGCGCAGCACGCGCGCGTGCCATGCGGCGGACGGCATGTCGCCGTCGGCGTGCTCGCCGTAGATCTCGAAGCGGCGGGCGGCGGGTTCGGCGAGGACCGGGTCCTTGGCGGCCAGCTGCCACCACTCCGCCCAGTCCAGGGCGCCGTCCCGCTTGGCCTGATCCATGCGCGCGTGCCGCTGGGCGCGCTCGGCCGCGTTGATCCGGGGCGTCGTCTCGTCGATCATGTGGTCCGCGTTCATGAAGACACCGCCGTCGCGGACCAGTTCCGCGACCTGACCGTAGAGGGCCGCGAGGGGTTCGCTGTGCAGCCAGTGCAGGGCCGTGGCGGTCAGGACGGCGTCGTAGGAGCCGTACGGCAGTCGTGCCCGCCAGTGGGGTTCCTTCAGGTCGGCGGTGACGAAGCAGGCCCGGTCGTCGCCCTCGAAGGTGCCCCGCGCGATGGCGAGCAGGGCCGGGTCGAGATCGACGCCGGTGCTGGTGGCCCCGGGGAAACGGGCGAGCAGCCGGGCGGTGACGGTGCCGGTGCCGCAGGCGAGGTCCAGGACGCGCGGCGTGGTGCCGACGAGGGCCTCCACCATGTCGAGCATGATGCGGAAGCGGTCCTCGCGGTCGGGCATGTACCACTCCTGCTGCCGGTCCCAGCTCTCCTGCCAGGCCGGCCAGTCGGCCCCCACCGCGGTGATGTCCGTACCCGTGCCCCTGTCCATGTCCGTCATCGCTGCCCTCCCTGACGCGAACTGCGTAATACCCTGGAACCACGACCGTCTGTTACCCGACCGCGTCCATGACCATAGAGCGCCCTCGTAAGGACTACAAGTGGAACTCGCCTATTACTCGGATTACGCCGTACGTCTCGTCAACAGCGAGGAGCCGGCCCGGGGCAACGACGACCTGACCTCGGTCGAGGCGGTCCGGGACCTGTTCGGCGCCAACTCCTCGGCGGCCCGCCGCGCCACCGACGCCGACGTCACGCGCTTCCGCTCGGTGCGGGCCCGGCTGCGCGCGGTCTTCGAGGCGGCCGACATCACAGACGAGACCCTGGCCGTGGACCTGCTGAACTCGCTGCTGCTGGAGTTCCCGGTGAGTCCGCAGATCTCCGGGCACGACCACCGTGACGAGGACGGCCGTCCGCTGTGGCACATGCACCTGGCCGACCACCCGTCGAACGCCACGGCCGGGTACGCGGCGATCGCGGCGATGGGCCTGGCCTTCCACCTGACGGAATACGGGGTCGACCGCCTCGGCCTGTGCCAGGCCGCGCCCTGCCGCAACGCCTACCTCGACACCTCGACCAACCGCTCGCGCCGCTACTGCTCCGACCGCTGCGCCACCCGCGCCAACGTGGCCGCCTACCGCGCCCGCAAACGCCTGGAGGCCGACCGGTCGGTGAAGACGGGCCTGGCGGCCGAGAGCACCCAGCGCACCAGCGCCAGCGGGGAGCGCTGAGCCGACGGGCGCGGCCGGTAACGGAACCACACCTTCGCCAGCACCAGTTCCTCCGGCACCGTGCCGTAGTCGGTGCTGTCGCCTCCCGCGTATGCGTTGTCCCCCAGCACCCACCAGCCGCCCTCGCGCTGCTCGGCCGCACGCTTGACGACCAGCAGGTCCTGCTGGAAGGGGTGCCGCAGGACGACCACGTCACCGGGCCGGATCCGGGCGCCGTACTGCACCAGGAGCCGGTCCCCGTGGTGCAGCGTCGGCACCATGGACGGCCCGGTCACCTCGGCCAGCCCGAAGGGCAGCACCGCCCGCGTGCGCTCGGTCTCCTGCGACAGCTCCGGCATCCCCGGCACCTCCCCGGTCCGTTCCTCCACCAGTCTCAGTGTGACCCCGGACTTTTGTCCTAAGCCCTAGGGGGCACTCGCGAAAACACGCCTTGCAGGGAGTAATGTCCCACCTGAGAAGACGATCACGAGGAAGGAATGCTCCATGCTTTCCCGCCTGTTTGCCCCCAAGGTCAAGGTCAGCGCACACTGCGACCTGCCCTGCGGTGTGTACGACCCGGCCCAGGCCCGCATCGAGGCGGAGTCGGTGAAGGCCGTCCAGGAGAAGATGGCCGCCAACGACGACCCGCACTTCCAGGCGCGTGCCACCGTCATCAAGGAGCAGCGTGCCGAGCTGGCGAAGCACCACGTCTCCGTGCTCTGGAGCGACTACTTCAAGCCCCCGCACTTCGAGAAGTACCCGGAGCTGCACCAGCTGGTCAATGACACGCTGAAGGCCCTCTCGGCCGCCAAGGCCTCCACGGACCCGGCCACGGGCCAGAAGGCGCTGGACTACATCGCCCAGATCGACAAGATCTTCTGGGAGACCAAGAAGGCCTGATCTTCGACAGGCCGCTTGACCTGCAATTTCTTCTTTACTTGCAGTGTCTCTCTGTCCGCACCCGGTCCGCAGGTCGCCGAGCACGGCGTACATGACGGTCCGGGTGCGGTCTTGTTCGCCCGGCCACAGGTGGGCGCAGATCCGCAGCGTGACGACGGCGGACGCGCGCCCGGGGGCGAGCCGCATCAGCACCGGCGGCCCACCGGGTGCGGAACTCCTGGCTGCGGGTGGACGGTTCGCCGATGAGGCCGGTCAGGTCCCGGTCGTAGGGGTCCCGGCCGGCCTCGGTGCCCGGGAGGGCCACCGACGTGGCGTGCTGGGCGTCCGGGGCGGGGAAGAAGCCGGCCGCGGCGGGAGGTCGCGCGGGTGGCCGAGGAGCAGGGTGCCGTTGCCGGTGAGGGCGATGATTCGAGCCGGCACCGGTGGTGGGTGATGCAACGACAGGGATCCGCCGGCCACGGCGGTGGCCCTCGGCGCGTGGAGGAAGACGTTGAGGCCGGTCACGTCGCAGAAGGTGACGGTGGTCAGGTCGACGTCGATGGTGCGGATGCCGTCGCGCAGGCATCGCCCCAGCGACTCGCGCACCAGGTGCTCCGTCAGCAGGTCGATCGCACCGGCCAGGGTGATCAGCGCCCGGCTGCGTTTGTCGCGCCGGTAGAGGGTCAGTTGCGGAGTGGGCATGGCGCCTCGGTTCAGGAAACCGGCCGGGCAGCGCCGTGGGGGCCGGGCTCCCGGCTCTTCCTGCGCGCCGTACGCGGTCGGGCTCTCGTGCAGAGAGGCGAACGGCCGGTTCGGCAGCCCGTGTTCCAGGCGCAGGCCGGCTGGTCGCCTCGGGGGATGCGCGGGCGATCGGACGGAGTCCGCTGCCGCGGGCATCTGCGCCAACAGCAACACGCATCGGAATCCGGGACGTCGACGTCTTTACGTGGCACAGTCGGCGGTCGGGCAGGGGAACGGCAGGCTGCGCTTCCCGGCCGGCTGTCGTTCACCGGTCATGGCAGACGCCCCTGTTGCGGAACAGCCCCTTGGACTGAGCCGTGGTCCAGACTGAGCCGGTCGTGCCGGGTGTTCACTGCTCGGTGTGGTGCCACGGGCGGAGCCGCCACCGCCGGGAACGGCCGGAGGGCAGGGTCGCCACGATCATCGGCCAGGAGTACGCCCGACATCGCAAAGGTCTCCATTCCTCTCACCTTCCATGTGCCGGGTCCGCACGTAACCGGTGACCGCCCCGACAGGGGCACGTGAGGTCGCGTGGCCGGCATGATGCCCGGCTTCGGAGGTCCAGACCGCCTCCCGGATCGAGTCCGAGCCGGCCGCTTCCTCTGCCGCGACGCGGAGGCGTCCGGCCTCCTGGACCGGACCGCCCGCTGTGAGTCTCCGCGCACCGGTCCCGCGCCGGGTAGCGGCTCCGCGGCCACCAGCCGGGCCTCGGAGCCGCTACCCGGGTGATCCGCCCCCGCAGCGGGTCGAGTGCCCCGATGAGCCCCGGAAGCTCCGCCGTCAGGTCGCGGGAGCGGGCCACCAGGCACCGTCGATCAGGGCTGGAGCGGTGTCGGCTCGTGCCGGCACGAATCGGAGCGGCAACGAAGAAGGCATCCGGTCTTCGACCGCGGGCATCAGCAGAATGGTCGCGGTCATGGCGCGGACCCAACCCCGGGCCGGTCGTGGCCGGCCCGGTTGGTCGTGAATCGCCGAGAACGACGCCGGCGTGGAAGCCGGGTACGAAGTGCTCTCGGTAACCACCAGGGTACTCCTCGTCGAGGCCCGACGGACCGCTCCGGACCGCTGACGGTTCGCAGGACCGGCGCCCACGGCGCTCATACGGTGTCGTGCCGGGCGGCGACATCGGCGTACGGAGTACCGTGGGTGGTACCGAGGGCATCTCGCACACCGGCTTCCACGCCGGGTCGTTCTCGGCGAGAGATGAAACCCGGGTCGCCGCAGAGGCGGCCCGGAGACGGGTTCGCGTCATGTCGGCGACCTTGCAACCACCCCTGCCACACCCCGAGCCCGTCGCAGCCCCGGCCGCGCGTCTCGCGCTGAAGAGGGACGGCACCTCCCGTGGACTGCTGGACGGTGCCTGGTGGCCCCGCTCCCGGGATCTGCTGAGCGAGCTGCCCGCGCTGACCGATGTGCTGGACCCCTTGTGGGGCCGCATCACCCGCATCGCCGTCAACCCGAAGTACTGGCCGGTCATCCCGCACAAGGTTCCCGTGGACGGCCACGTCGTCAAGGTCGGCTGGTTCACCCCCGAAATCGACCCGCACAAGCTACTGCTGCTCTCCTACGGCACCGGCCGCTGGGACCTGCTGGTCATCCCACCCGGGACCGGGGCGACGACCGCGGCCCGCCTGATGGCGGCCGCGTCCGCCTCCGACGGCCCGCCGCTGACCGCGAGCGCGCTCATCGCCGCGGACGGGGCCCGGCACGCCGCCTCCTCGGCCGACCGGCCACTCGATCCGGACGAGGCATGGGAGTACGAGGGCGGCGCCTCCTCGGCCTCCGCGGCCGTTCCGGCACAGGCCGGTCGCGTCAGCCGTCTGATCATCGGCATGTGAGGCCGCCATGAACGCCTTCCTGACGACCGCCGCCTTCCTGGTCCTCATCGCAGCGGCGGCATTCGTGATCCACCGGCTCAACACCGAGCACGCGGAAAGAATCGCCGTGCACCGGTACGGCCGTGCCATGCCCGGCGGCCCGCGCCGCGGCACGGGCGCGGCGCAACCCCCTGCGGGACCAGCGGTGCCCAACTCGCCGACCGTCGGCGAACGGCATGACCACCGCGACGGGGGACGCGGCCGCTTCCCACCGCGCCGCCGCCGCAACCGCACCACCCACCACAGGTGACGAGGCGACATCCCCGGCCCCGCGCACCGGCCGTCGGGGCGGCCCGTACCGAGCGGTATCGGCCGTGCCGCAGGAACCGGGAGCTGCAGGGGCGGCCCCGCGGAGGACCGGCGTCGAGGTGCCGCAGGCCGACGGTGTGCGGGTCTGCCTGCCGCTGTCGGACGGCGGCGACCATGTGGGGGTCATGGCCGTCGCTCTGGACGGCATCGACGACGTCCGGCGGTTGCTGCGCAGGGGCACCGCCGTGCTGACCGACATGCTGGTGACCGGGCACGGTTGCACCGATCTGTTCTTCCGGGTCCGGCGCGGAGAACCCGATGCGTTAGGCGGCGGAGATCCAGTGGTCGCTGCTGCCGCCGCCGGCGACGTCCACGCCTCGGGTCGTGCTTTCCGGGATTCCGGAGCCGGCCCACGGCGTGGCCGGCGACAGCCTCGGCCACGCCCTCCACGGCGACCCGCTGCATGTGGCGCGGCGCCGGCCGACCGGACGCGTCGCCGGTGCCCGTCGCGCACGTCCTCCGCGAAGCGGCTGATGATGGGAACACGGGCGAACACGCGGAGCTGATCATGACGAGTTGGCATGTCAGGGACTACTCCCAGGACGATCTCGAAGCGGTGGTCCGCGTCGAGACGGAGAGCGGCACGACCGAGGAGCCGCCGCTCTTTCCGCTCTCGGACGCCGTGGCCGCCCTACAAGCCCTCCACCCGGCGGTGGTGGCCACGGCGGACGAGGCCGTGGTCGGCGCCGCGGTGAGCAGAGTGGAGGGCGACCGGGCATGGATCCTGCGCATCTGCATAGCGCCGGGCTGGCGGCAGCGGGGGCTGGGCAGTGCCCTCATCACAGTCCTTGAGCAACGGCTCTTCACCGATGGGGTCCGCGTGGTGCAAGCCGTCCTGCCCGAGGGCGAGACCGGAGCGGCCGCGCTGCGCAACTGCGACTTCGGCGCCCGCTCGGGCCTGGTCTTCTTCGAAAAGCGCGGCCCGGTGACTCCGGAGTCGGCCGGCACGCTGTCCTCACTCGGAGCGGAGCTGCCACCCGGGGGGCTGTGGCAGAAGGTCGCGGGCATGCAGAAGGAGAAGCAGCTCATCGAGCGCCGCCTGGTCCTGCCGCTGGCCCACCCCGAACTCGCCGCCCAGCACGGCGTGGAACCGCCGCGTGCGGTGATGCTCTTCGGGCCCCCAGGGACCGGCAAGAGCACGTTCGCGCGCGCGATCGCCAGTCGCCTGGGATGGCCCTTCCTCGAACTGTTCCCCGCACGCCTGGCCGCCGAGTACGGCCTGGCGACCGGGCTGAGCCGGCGCTTCGACGAGATCTCCCGGCTCGACCACGTCCTGGTGTTCATCGACGAGGTCGAAGAGGTCGCCGGGGAACGCAGCGGTGCGGATGCGACCGCGGTCGGCGTCGTCAACGAGCTGCTCAAGGCGATCGTCCGGTTCCGAACCCAGGACGGGCGGCTGCTCGTCTGCGCCACGAACAACGTGACCACGCTCGACTCGGCCTTCCTGCGACACGGTCGCTTCGATTACGTGCTGCCCATCGGACCTCCCGACCACAGCGCCAGGACGGCACTGTGGGAGAGCTACCTGGCACGGGCGGGCGCCCAGGCCGACAGCGCGGCGCTCTCGTCGGCCAGTGAGGGGTTCACACCCGCCGACATCGCCCACGTGGCACGTACCGTCTCCCAGGTCCAGTTCGAGCGCACCTTCGACACCGGGACCCGGGCCCACCCCACCACGGACGACTACCTGGCCACGATCCGCGACACGCGGCCCACGGTCGGCATCGCCATGGCCCAGGAGTTCGCCCACCAGACCGAGAAGTTCGCCCGTATCTAGTGCTGTGGCCGGAAACGGGCGCATGACCAGCTGTTAGCCGTTCCCCTGGCTCGGGAGCAGCTGGTCAGAGCCAGTCCTTGCGCTTGAACGTCAGATACAGCAGGGCGGACAGGACCACGATGACGGCGGCGGAGGTGATGAAGCCGGACTGGCGGCCGAATCCGGGGTAGGGGAGGTTCTGGCCGTAGAAACCGGTGATCGCGGTGGGTACGGCGATGATCGCGGCCCAGCTCGTCACCTTCTTCATGATGAGGTTCATGCGATTGGCCTGGACCGAGAGGTTCGTCTCCATGACCGAGGCCACCAGGTCCCGCAGCGATTCGGTCCATTCGGTGGCGCGCAGCACGTGGTCGTAGACGTCTTGGTAGTAGGGGACGAGAGGGTCGGTGATCACGTGCAGGCCGGGGCGCATGAGGGAGTTGACCACTTCACGCATCGGAAGCACGACGCGGCGCAGCTGGACGAGCGATTTGCGCAGTGCGAAAGTCCGGCGTTGCACGGATTCGATCTGACGACGCCCGGCCGCGAAGAGCAGACCTTCCAACTCCTCGATATCGTCGTCCAGTTGCTGGACCGCGGCGAAATGCCCGTCCACGAGATGGTCGAGCAGGCCGTGCAACAGGAATCCGACACCATGGCCGGCCAGGTCCGGGCTGTCGTCCCAGCGAGCGACGACGTTCCCGATGTCGAACCCGTCGTCCTTGCGGACGGTGATCACCGCCTGGCTGGTGAGGAACACAGCGATCTCGCTGTACGACAGTTCCGAACCGTTCGGACCGACGGCGACGGAATAGGCGCTGAGGAATTCGTGGGTGCGATAGCGGTCGAGTTTCGGCCGCTGGCCCCGCTGTGCGGCATCCTCCAACGCAAGTTCGTGGATGCCGAACTCTTCTCCGAGCATGGTGAATTCGGCGGGCCCGGGCCGGTACAGGTCCAGCCACACCACCGATTCCGGATCGGTGAGATGCCCGGCGACGTCGCTGGCGGGAAAGTCCTCCAGGACGAGAGTGCCGTCGTGATACAACCGGGAGCGCGTCACCATGGCCCGAGGCTAGTGTCTTCTGCCCCGATCATGCCGCTTCGCCCGAATACCAGCGCGGCAGGCTCAAGAGATGACCGGACGGTCAACGCGCCCTCTTCCTGCCCGCACCCGCCCCAAGGCCGCCGGGCACTGCGTCCCGCACAAGCCGGGTGCGGGCTTGTTCTCCCGGCCGGTGTGGACCGGCGGCTGTTCTGCGGACGCGAGCGGAAGCGGATGGTCGAGCGGGTGCTCTCCGCGCCGGAGGCGGCCGCCGGCCCCCCGCCGGGTCGGGTCCCCGGGTTCCGGTCGGCCCGTCCCGCCCGTCCCGCCCGTCCCGCCTGGCCAGAGGAAGAGCTCCCTGCTCATCGCCGGTCTCCGCGACCCGGTGGTCGATGC
Organism: Streptomyces sp. NPDC020801; assembly: GCF_044334385.1. Classification (NCBI taxonomy): domain Bacteria; kingdom Bacillati; phylum Actinomycetota; class Actinomycetes; order Kitasatosporales; family Streptomycetaceae; genus Streptomyces; species Streptomyces sp. NPDC020801. Next base: position 818,409 of record NZ_JBIRST010000001.1, on the reverse strand, counting down.
GATCACCCGGCAGCGGTGGAAGCGACACCGCCGAACCGGCCCTGCCAGCCGCCCTGCCAGTGGCCCGCGTCCTTCCTTCCGCCGCTCGCCACCCGCTCGGCGTCGCCCCGTGCCATGCTGGCCGGATGATGCCCGAAGACCTGGCACGGCTGCGGCGGGCCCGCGACCGCATGGACCGCGAGTACGCGGAGCCACTGGACATGGCCTCGCTCGCCCGGGGTGCGCTGATGTCTCCCGGGCACTTCCAGCGCAGTTTCCGCGCCGCCTTCGGTGAGACGCCGTACGGCTATCTCATGACCCGCCGTATCGAGCGGGCGAAGGCGCTGCTCAGGCGGGGGGACCTGAGCGTGACGGAGGTGTGCCTGGCAGTGGGCTGCACGTCCCTGGGGTCGTTCAGCTCCCGGTTCACCGAGCTCGTCGGCGAGACTCCGAGCGCCTACCGGGCGCGGTCGCACGAGGACAGCGCGGTGATCCCGTCGTGCGTGGCCCGGACCTTTACACGCCCGAGGCGCGCGGGACCGCGGCCCACGCTCTAGCGTGAGGGCATGGACCTGAAACTCCACCAGTGCTTCATCGCCGTCGACGACCACGACAAGGCGCTCACCTTCTACCGCGACGTGCTGGGGCTGGAGGTGCGCAACGACGTCGGATTCGAGGGGATGCGGTGGGTGACCGTCGGGTCGCCGCTGCAGCCGGATGTGGAAATCGTGCTGGAGCCGCCGGCGGCCAACCCGGACGCCTCTCCCGCCGACAGGGAGGCCATGGCCCAGCTGCTGGCCAAGGGCATGCTGCGCGGGGTCATCTTCTCCACCGCCGACTGCGACGCCCTCTTCGCCCGGGTCGAGGAGCACGGCGCCGACGTCGTCCAGGAGCCGATGGACCAGCCGTACGGGGTGCGCGACTGCGCGTTCCGCGACCCGGCCGGGAATCTGCTGCGGTTCATGGAACGGTCCGGGGGCTGAAATCCGGTCGGGGGCGGGGAGTTCGCCGCCTACGATCACGCCATGAGCATCCGCTGGACGCATGTCTTCGTCGACCGGCCGGCCGCGCGCTTCGCCCGCGCACTGGACTTCTGGACGGCCGTCACGGACACCCGGCCGTCCGGACTCCGGGGCGAGCACGACGAGTTCGTGACCCTGCTTCCGGAGGGTGCCGAGGCCGCGGACGCCTGTGTGAAGGTCCAGGCCGTCGCCGCGGGAGACGGCGGCGCGCATCCGGACTTCGCCGTCGAGGACGTCCCCGGGTTCGTGGGGGCCGCCCTGCGGCTCGGCGCACAGACGGTCGCCGCGCACGACGGCTGGGCCGTGCTGCGCTCGCCCGCCGGGCAGTTGTTCTGCGCGGTGCCCTGGCACGGGGAGGCGGTACGCCCGCCAGTGGTCCACGGCAGCCGCTTGGACCAGGTGTGCCTCGACGTTCCGCCCTCGGCACACGACGCCGAAGTCGCCTTCTGGACCGGACTCCTGGACGGCTGGGAGTCGCTGCCCGGCTCCCGCCCCGAGTTCCATGTGCTCAAGCCGCCGCCCGGCCTGCCGATCCGCGTCCTGCTGCAACGCCTGGACGAGGAAAGGCCCGGCTCCGCCCATCTGGACCTGGCCTGCGCGGACATCCCCGCGACCCGGGTCCGGCACGAGAACCTGGGCGCGGCCCATGTCGCCGACCACGCCCACTGGACGGTGCTGCGCGACCCGGCCGGCGGCCTGTACTGCCTGACCGGCCGGGACCCCGGGACGGGCGGGCTGCCGCGGCAGACGGACGGCGCCGGCTAGTGCTGCGACCGGGAGGGTTCACCTGCTCGCGACGCCCGGCACGGCACCGCGTGTGAGCCGCAGGCCGGAGGGCCGCCGCTCAGGTCTTCCTTTCCGGCTTCGGCTCCTCGGGCCGGTCGGTGACCGGGGCGGCGTTCGACTCGCAGCGGGGGTTCCGGCACGGTCCGGGCGTCCATACCGGCACCCAGGCGCCCAGCGTCTTGTGCCGCCGGACGACCGTCTCCACGGGCTGCCCGCAGAGGGGACAGAGGTGTTCCTCGCCGTCCATGTCCTCAGACTAGGACTGCCGCGGCCCAGCCGCTTCCCGTGCCGACCGCCCCTGGCGGTGTCTGCCGGGGCCCGATGGTCCGCCGGGGCCTACCGGTGGGAGCGCGGCTCCCGCCACATCGGCCACATCCGCGGGCCGTCGTCCGGGAGGTCGAGGGGGGTGCCGGTGAAGGCGAAGCCGAGGCGTTCGTAGAGCTTGGTGCTGCGGGTGCTGCTGGCCTCGAGGTAGGCCGGCAGGCCCTCGCGGTCGCAGCGGGCGAGGACGTGCTCGATGAGTGCGCTGCCCAGGCCCTCGCCCTGGCGGGCCGGTGCGACGCCGATCATCCACAGGTACTCGTGGGCGCGGTCGGCGGGGTGTGTCTCGGCCATCAGCCGGGCGATCTCCTCCACGCGCGCGTTCGCCGGATCGACCGCCTCGCGCAGTTGCACCGCCTCGGCGGGGCCGTCGCCGCCCTCCGGGTGGTGGCCGTTCCGGGAGTCGGCGGCGGGCATCGACAGCCACAGCGCGCATCCCGCGCCGTCCTCGGTGACGTGGATCCGGCCGGCGGCGAGCACGATGTCGGTGAAGGCGGCCATCAGCCGCCGGTGGACCCTGCGGCGGTACTCCTCGCCCGGGAACACCCAGCCGCTGACCGGGTCGTCCTGGAAGGCCTCGTCCAGCAGCCGCACGACCAGCTCCCGGTCACCCTCCCCCGCAGCCCGGATCGCTACGCCCATGCCCCACCCCTTCGCCTTCAACCGGCTTCATCCGTACGGGTGTTGAGCCTACTGGGTGCCCGGCGAGCGGGTGGTGAAGGGGCGGGCCCCGCACACCGTGGGGAAGTGCGGGACCCGCCGGACCGGGGCCCGGGGGCCGTACGGGGTCAGGAGCCGTACGGCCCCGTTGGCTCCGGGGTCTTCGTCCCGGGCCGGCGGCCGGGTTCAGCTGGTGCGTCTGGTGACGAACTCGGCCAGGGCCAGCAGGCCGTCCGCGCCCGTGGGGTCCGGAATGGCGCGAGACAGGTCGTGCAGGGCGCGGGCCATCCGGTCGGCCGCCTGGGTCTGCGCCCAGTCGCGGCCGCCGGCCCGCTCCACGGCCAGCGCCGCCTGCTCCTCCTCTCCTTCCTGGTGCGGCCGGGCGTACAGCTCGGCGAGTTCGGTCGCGGCCGGCGTACCGGAGGTGAGCGCGGCGACCACCGGCAGGGACTTCTTGCGGGCGGCGAGGTCGGCGCCGGCCGGTTTCCCGGTGCGGCCCGGGTCGCCCCATGTGCCGATCACGTCGTCGATGAGCTGGAAGGCGAGCCCCGCCTGGCGGCCGAACGCGTCCATCGCCTCGACCTCCTCCTCGGCCGCTCCCGCGTACAACGCGCCGACGGCGCAGGCGCAGCCCAGCAGCGCGCCCGTCTTGGCCTCGGCCATGGCGAGCACCTCCGCGAGCGTGACCTCGCCGGGGGCCCGCCGTTCCAGTGCCGTGTCCGCCTGCTGGCCCGCGCACAGCTCGACCACGCAGGCCGCGAGCCGGGCGACGGCCGCCCGGGACGCCGGATGCGGGTCCTCGGCGAGCAGTCGCAGGGCCAGCGCCTGCAGGGCGTCCCCGGCGAGGATGGCGTCGGTGTCGCCGAACACCGTCCACGCTGTGGGCCGGTGCCGGCGCGTGGTGTCCCGGTCCATCACGTCGTCGTGCAGCAGCGTGAAGTTGTGGACCAGTTCCACGGCCGCGGCCGCCCGGGACGCGGCCGCTCTCGCCCCGCGCCCGCCGAGCGCGGCGGCCGCGACGAGGACCAGCGCCGGGCGGACCGCCTTGCCCGCGTTGCCCGCGGCCGGGGTGCCGTCCGCGTGCTCCCACCCGAAGTGGTAACGCGCGATTCGGCGCATCGAGTCGGGCAACGAGTCGATCGCCGACCGCAACTCGGGCTCCACAGCGGCCCGGGCACGCTCGAGGATCCCCGACGCGTCCTGCCCGTCGGCGCCTCCCGCCGGCACGTCGCGCTCGCCGACGGGCCTGCGGGGCAACGGTCCGGCGGGCGCCGCCCCTCCCGGCCGCGCCGTGCCGGCGGGGCGCGGCACGCCGGAGGGGCGCTGTGTCGTCTCCGTCATGAACTCGACCATCCGATCCCCCTCGGAGAGTCCGCGGGCGGTGGCGCCTCGGTCAACGGGTGCGTACCCCCGGGGTGTACCCGGCCTGCCCGGCCGGGACACCGTGTGCGGGTGAGAGACGTCAGCGCCAACGGCCGACCTCGATGTTCTCCAGGACGCCCAGCGCGTCCGGCACCAGCACCGCCGCCGAGAAGTAGGCCGTCACCAGGTATTTGACGATCGCCTGTTCGTTGATGCCCATGAACCGCACGGACAGGCTCGGCTCGATCTCGTCCGGGATGCCCTTGGCGCGCAGCCCGATGACCCCCTGGTCCTCCTCCCCGGTACGCAGCGCGATGATCGAGCTGGTGCGGGCCTCGGTCACCGGGATCTTGTTGCACGGGAACATCGGCACGCCACGCCAGGTGGGGATGCGGTTGCCGCCCATGTCGATGGTCTCCGGGACCAGCCCGCGCTTGTTGAGCTCGCGGCCGAACGCGGCGATCGCGCGGGGATGGGCGAGGAACAGCCTGGTGCCGCGGCGCCGGCTGAGCAGCTCGTCCATGTCGTCGGGGCCCGGCACCCCGTCGTGCGGCTGGATGCGCTGGTCGTACTCGCAGTTGTGGAGCAGGCCGAAGTCCCGGTTGTTGATCAGCTCGTGCTCCTGGCGCTCCTTGAGCGCCTCGACGGTCAGCCGGAGCTGCTGCTCGGTCTGGTTCATCGGCTGGTTGTACAGGTCGGCCACGCGCGAGTGGATGCGCAGGACGGTCTGGGCGATGCTCAGCTCGTACTCGCGGGGCCTGGCCTCGTAGTCGACGAAGGTGTGCGGGATGTCCGGCTCACCGTCGTGACCGGCGGCGAGCTCGACCGCCTTCTCGCCGTACTTGTTGGTCTGCTGCTCGGGGATGGACAGCTGCCGCTGGAGGTGGGCGCGCAGCGTGTCGGCGCGCTCGGCGACCTGCTCGAGGTCGTGCCGGGACAGGACGAGGACGGTGCACGCGGTGTCCGCGCGGGCGGTGTACTCCCAGATGGAGTCCGGGTCGAGAAGCGCCTGTTCGCCGAAGTACGCCCCGTCGGCGAGGACTCCGAGGACCTGGTCGTCACCGTACGGGCCGGTGCCGACCTTCTCGACCCTGCCGTGCGCGAGAAGGTAGACCTCCTCGGCCTGGTTGCCGAACGAGGCGATCACCTGGCCGGCGCCGATCTCCCGCTGCCGGCAGCGCTGGGCGAGCTCGGAGAGCACGTCCTCGTCCTCGTACCCCCGCAGGGCCGGCAGTTCGCCCAGCTCGGCGGGGATGACCTCGACGCGGTCGCCGGTCTTCACGAAGGTGATGCGGCCGTCGCCGACGGCGTAGGTCAGCCGCCGGTTCACCCGGTACGTGCCGCCCTGGACGTCGACCCATGGCAGCATGCGCAGCAGCCAGCGCGAACTGATCTCCTGCATCTGGGGAACGGACTTGGTGGTGGTGGCCAGGTTCCGCGCGGCCGCGGTGCCGAGGCTCTGCTGCGGCCGGCCCTGCTCCGTGCGGACCTCTTCGCCTACCGACATAAAGAATTGCCCTCCCGCTCATGCCCGGCACCAGCGGCGCCGGGCATCGATTTGCATGCGCCAGCCTTCCATCACGCACCGTGTCCGTGCCATTACACGAACGAGCGGGAATGGATCATCGCCGGCCCGGGCACACATGGGGATCACGTCCGGGCGCTTCGGGTCCGCCTCGCCGCGTCGGTGGCATCGGCACACTTCGGCGCCCATGGGCGCCGCCCCGGCGGTCCGGCGACAATGGCCGGGTGACCAGCTCCGCCGCCCCCGATCTCGCCGCCCTCTCCCCCCGGCTGCCATCGCCGCTGCAGGAGATCGACGACGACCGTTTCGCCCGGCACGGCCTGCGTCTGCTCCTCAAGCGCGACGACCTGATCCACCCGGAGCTGATCGGCAACAAGTGGCGCAAACTGGCGCCGAACCTGCAGGACGCGGCCGGCCGGACGATTCTCACCTTCGGCGGTGCCTACTCCAACCACCTGCGCGCCACCGCGGCCGCGGGCCGGCTGCTCGGGCTACCCACCATCGGCGTGGTCCGCGGCCAGGAGCTGGCCGGCCGACCCCTCAATCCGTCCCTGGCCCGGTGCGCGGCGGACGGGATGCGGCTGCACTTCGTCGACCGCGCGACGTACCGCCGCAAGGCCGAGCGGGAGACGCTCGCGGCCCTGCTGCGCACGCTCGGCGCCGACGACGCCCATGTCGTGCCCGAGGGGGGCAGCAACGCCGCCGCCGTACGCGGTTGCCGCGCCCTCGGCGAGGAGCTGGGCGATCACGCCGACGTCGTCGCCCTGCCCTGCGGCACCGGCGGCACCCTGGCGGGACTTGCCGCCGGACTCGCCCCCGGCCGGCGCGCCCTCGGGATACCGGTGCTCAAGGGCGGCTTCCTGACCGCCGAGGTACAGGCGCTGCAGGAACAGGCATTCGGCGCCCGCCGCGGGACCTGGTCGCTCGACGACCGGTTCCACTTCGGCGGCTACGCCCGCACCACACCCGAACTGGGCGCCTTCGCCGAGGACTTCGGCGGCCGCCACGGCCTCCCCGTCGAGCGCATCTACGTCGCCAAGCTGCTGTTCGGACTCGTCGCGCTGGCCGGCGAGGGCGCCTTCCCGCGCGGGACGACGATCGCCGCGGTGATCACGGGCCGCCCCTTCCCGGCCGGACCTTGAGGCCGTGCCCCGTCCCCGGCCGTCCCTGACGAGCGCGCCCCTTCGGGCACGCCCTCACGCCGCCTCCCGGTAGGCGGCCGCCTCCTCCAGATCCAGCCTGCGCAGCAGGGTGCGCAGCATCTCGTCGTCGATGTAGCGGCCGTCGCGCAGCCGTACGAAGACCGCGCGCTCGGCGCCGATCATGTCCCTGGACAGCCTGCGGTAGGTGTCGTCGACCGATTCGCCGGTGATGGGGTTGGTCTGGCCGAGACGTTCCCACACGGCGTTGCGGCGGCGCTCCAGGACCGAGCGGAGCCGGTCGGCGAGCGGTGGGGGCAGGGCGTTGCGCTCGTCGGCGAGGAGTTCCTCCAGGCGCCGCTCGGCGGCCCGGGACGCCTGTGCCTGGGCGTTCGCCTCGGCGAGTGTGGCGGCCTGCGGGTCGCGGCCGGGGAACTTCAGCAGGCGGATCAGCGGCGGCAGGGTCAGGCCCTGCACGACCAGTGTCCCGATGACTGTCGTGAAGGTCAGGAAGAGCAGCAGGTTGCGCTGCGGGAAGGGGGCCCCGTCGTGCAGCTTCATCGGGATCGAGAAGGCGATGGCCAGCGAGACCACGCCGCGCATACCGGCCCACGCGGTGACCATCGCGCCTCTCCAGGTGGGGTTCTCCTCCCGCTCGCGGATCCGCCGCAACAGGAGCCGGGGCACGAACGCCGCCGGGTACACCCACACGAACCGGGTGGCGACGACGACCAGGAAGACGGCGACCGCGTACCAGGCGGCGGCCGCGCCGGTGTACTTCCCGAGCCCCTTCAGGACGAACTGCAGTTGCAGGCCGATGAGCGCGAACACCGCCGACTCCAGGACGAACGCGACCATCTTCCACACCGCCTCCTCCTGCAGCCGGGTGGCGAAGTCGACCTCCCACGCACGGTGCCCGAGGTAGAGGGCGACCGTGACGACCGCGAGGACGCCGGAGGCACGCAGCTGCTCGGCGACGCCGTAGGCGACGAACGGGATCAGCAGGGAGAGCGTGTTCTGCAGCAGCGCCTCCCTCAGGTGCGTGCGCAGCCAGTGCAGCGGGGCCATCAGCACCAGTCCGACACCGACGCCGCCGACCGCCGCGATCAGGAACTCCTTCGCTCCCCCCGCCCAGGTCGCGCCCTCGCCGACCGCGGCGGCCAGCGCCACCTTGTAGGCGGTGATCGCGGTGGCGTCGTTGAGCAGGGACTCCCCCTGCAGGATCGTGGTGATCCGTGAGGGCAGTCCGACCCGGCGCGCCACGGCGGTCGCCGCGACCGCGTCCGGTGGCGCCACCACCGCGCCCAGCACCAGCGCCGCCGTCAGCGGCAGTCCCGGCACGATCATGTGCACGGCCCAGCCGACCACCAGGGTCGCGAACAGCACGTAGCCGACCGAGAGCAGCGCCACGGGCCGCAGTTGCGCGCGCAGGTCGAGGTAGGAGCTGTCGACCGCCGACGTGTACAGCAGCGGGGGCAGCAGCAGCGGCAGGACCACCCCGGGGTCGAGGGTGTAGTCGGGCACCCCGGGGACGTAGGAGGCCGCCAGCCCGGCGGCGACCAGCAGCAGCGGTGCCGGCACCGGGGTCCGCCGGGCCGCCCCCGCCACCGCGGCACTGCCGGCCACCAGCAACAGCAGCGGCATCACATCCATCGTCCTCGCCCACCCATCGTCCTAGCCCACGCGCTTTTTCCGCGCGGTCACCCGCACGCCCGTCGTAATCTGGCAATCATGAAACAGTGCACGCACGCCGGCACGCTGCCGCATCCGGAGCCGGAGCCCCAGAGCGAGACGTGTCCGGAGTGCCTGGTGGACGGCACCCACCCGGTGCAGCTGCGGCTGTGCCTGTCCTGTGGCCACGTCGGATGCTGCGACTCCTCGCCGGGGCAGCACGCCACGAAGCACCACAAGGACACCGGCCACCCGGTGATGCGGACCTTCGAGCCCGGCGAGGACTGGCGTTGGTGCTTTGTGGATCACGTGCTCGTGTGACCAGGGTTCCGGACGGTTCGACCGTCTGACGTCTGGGTACGTCAACCCGGCGCACGCTGTTCCCATTTGGGCTCGCAGAACCTCTAGCCACGGAGCGTGTTCACAGCTTTACTATGAGTGACGGCAAGGGCCCGGGTCCCCGGGACAGGAATGTCACGAGCGCGGTAGCGTCACCGCTGAACCACGTAGTGCGTTACCCCGGGGGGCGACCCTCGGCCCTGAGAATGCTTGTACCACCTTGGAGGTGAGGGTGTCCCAGATCGCAGGCGAGCCCGCGGCGAACCAGGACTTCGTGGAGGTCCGGCTGCCGGCTGCGGGTGCCTACCTGTCGGTGCTGCGGACGGCCACGGCCGGCCTCGCGGCCCGTTTGGACTTCACCCTCGACGAGATCGAGGACCTGCGCATCGCGGTGGACGAGGCCTGCGCGATCCTGCTCCAGCAGGCCGTGCCCGGCTCGGTGCTCAGCTGTGTCTTCCGGCTCGTCGACGACTCGCTCGAAGTCACCGTCTCGGCCCCGACCACGGACGGTCACGCCCCCTCGCGGGACACCTTCGCCTGGACCGTGCTGTCCGCCCTCGCGGGCAAGGTCTCCTCCGCCGTGGACGAGGACAAGACCGTTTCGATCAGCCTCTACAAACAGCGCGGCGCGGGACCCGGGCCGGCGTGAGGAACGGGGACGGGCCGGTGCGGGACGAAGAGCGCGGCACACGGGAGCTGCCCGCCGAGGGCGGGATGCCTCCCCGCGCGGACGGGGCCGGGAGCCTGGACGGGGGCGGCTCGGCAGGGCCGGCCGCCTCGCGGTGCACGGCGGGCGGTATCGACGGCATCCCCGAGCAGGCCAGGCCGCACCCGGAGGACGACGACCCCCTGGGTTCCGGCCTGCCGGGCGAGGGACAGCGGGCGGCCGACCAGGACGGTGCCGCGCAGGGCACGCCGCAGGGCACGCCTCCACCGGCGCTGAGCGGGATCTCCGCCGGTCCTGGGGGCTCTCCCACTCGAGCAAGGCCGAGAGTGGGGGAGGAGGCGAGGGCTCGGGGAAGGGCAACGGGCGGGACGATGAGCGAGCACGAGCGAAACTCCGAGGACGACGCGCAGAGCGTGCCGAGCGTGCACGGCACGCCGCACGGCCCTCAGGACCGCAGTGGCGCACGCGCGATGTTCGTCGAGCTGCGCACGTTGAAGGAGGGCAGCCCGCAGTACGCGGAGCTGCGCAACCAGCTGGTCCGTATGCACCTGCCACTCGTCGAGCACCTCGCGCGCCGTTTCCGCAACCGCGGGGAGCCGTTGGACGACCTCACCCAGGTCGCCACCATCGGCCTGATCAAGTCGGTCGACCGGTTCGATCCGGACCGCGGTGTCGAGTTCTCGACCTACGCGACTCCGACGGTCGTCGGCGAGATCAAGCGGCACTTCCGCGACAAGGGCTGGGCGGTGCGCGTGCCGCGCCGGCTGCAGGAGCTCCGGCTCGCGCTCACCACGGCGACGGCCGAGCTGTCCCAGCTGCACGGCCGCTCCCCCACGGTGCACGAGCTCGCCGAGAAGCTCGCCATCTCCGAGGAGGAGGTCCTGGAGGGCCTGGAGTCGGCCAACGCCTACTCCACGCTGTCCCTGGACGTCCCCGACACCGACGACGAGTCCCCGGCGGTCGCCGACACCCTCGGCGCGGAGGACGAGGCGCTGGAGGGAGTGGAGTACCGCGAGTCGCTGAAGCCGCTGCTGGAGGACCTCCCGCCGCGCGAGAAGCGCATCCTGCTGCTGCGCTTCTTCGGCAACATGACCCAGTCGCAGATCGCGCAGGAGGTCGGCATCTCGCAGATGCACGTCTCCCGGCTGCTGGCCCGCACCCTGGCACAGCTGCGGGAGAAGCTGCTGGTGGAGGAATAACCGGCGTCCTGTGGCTACTGCTGCTTGGTCTCCTGGGCGCGGCCCGGTCCCTTGATGCCGAGGGCCTGGGTCGTCGCCGGGTTGACGAGCAGCACCAGCGCCGCCAAGGCCACCACCGCGAGCGCGATGCCGGCCGGGATGGCCAGGCTGTCGGCCTGGAGCAGGTTGTAGGCGACGGGCAGCGCCATGATCTGGGTGATGACCGCCGGCCCCCGGCTCCAGCTGCGCCGCAGCAGCAGCCCCCGGGCGGCCAGCAGCGGCAGCAGCGCGAGCACGAGCACGGTCACCCCGCCGGTGACGGCCTGCTGCCGGTCACCCCCGTCGCCCGTGGCGCCGAGGACGAGCATCCAGATCCCGCCGACGAGCAGCGCCAGCCCCTCCAGTGCGGACAGCGCCGCCGCACAGGTCAGGCGCCGCGGGCGCGGGCCGGCGTCGTCCGTGGTCTCGTGGGTGGGGTTCTGCTCACTGCTCACCCCAGAAGGGTAGCCCTCGCGGCACGGCACCCCAGGCCCAGGCTCACGACCGCGTCTCTTACCGGATCCCTACCTCGGTCTGGGCCGAGTACTACCCAGTAGGTACGCTGCACCCCATGCGTGCACTTCTCGTGGTCAATCCGGCGGCAACCACCACAAGCGCACGTACGCGCGATGTACTGATCCACGCGCTCGCCAGTGAGATGAAACTGGACGCGGTGACCACCCAGTACCGAGGCCACGCCCGCGACCTGGGCCGCCAGGCCGCGGACAGCGACGACGTCGACCTGGTCGTGGCCCTCGGCGGCGACGGCACGGTCAACGAGGTCGTCAACGGCCTGCTGCACCGGGGCCCGGCCCCCGAGCGGCTGCCCCGCCTCGCCGTGGTCCCCGGCGGCTCCACCAACGTCTTCGCCCGCGCCCTGGGCCTGCCGAACGACGCCGTGGAGGCCACCGGCGCGATCCTCGACGCGCTGCGCGACGGCAGCGAGCGCACGGTCGGCCTGGGCCTGGCCTCCGGAACGCCGGGCACCGGGGACGCGGCGGTCCCGGAGCGCTGGTTCACCTTCAACGCCGGTCTGGGCTTCGACGCGGGCGTGGTCGGGCGGGTGGAGCAGCAGCGGGAGCGCGGCAGGAAGTCCACGCACGCCCTGTACGTACGGCAGGTGGTCCGCCAGTTCCTCGGCGAGGAGCACCGCCGGCACGGCGCGATCACGCTGGAGCGGGAGGGCGAGGACCCGCTCGCCGATCTGGTGGTGGCCATAGTGTCGAACACCTCACCGTGGACGTATCTCGGCAATCGACCGATGTACACATCACCCAAGGCCTCGTTCGACACAGGGCTCGACGTACTCGGTCTCAGCCGTCTGTCCACCGCCGCGGTTGCCCGGTATGGCACCCAGTTGCTCACTTCGTCCCCCGAGCAGGGACCCCATGGCAGGCATGCTCTCTCGTTGCACGACCTGACCCGCTTCACCTTGCATTCGAAGGTGCCGCTCCCCCTTCAGATGGACGGTGACCACCTGGGGCTGCGTACAAGCGTGACGTTCACAGGCGTACGCCGTGCACTGCGTGTGATTGTGTGAGCGGAAGGGCCCAAAGTCCTTTCACTCGAACGTTTAGGCCAGGATCCACCCCATGGAAGTACGGCTGTGACCTAGTCGACACCGAGGAATCAAAAAAAACTTTCCGGAAGGGGTTGTATCCGCCGCTGAGGTTTGCGAGTCTCTACGTGGCGATCGGGGCGGCCCACAACATCGGGCCCCAGAGATCACCGGAACCCCTCTTCAAACCCACAGGACCACGTCAGGGAAACCTGACTGTCGGCCCTTCCCTTGTCGAGGGATTCGTGAAAGCGTTCACATTCACAAGCAATCTGCATGTAATACCAAGGAGAGGTAGCAGCCATGGACTGGCGTCACAACGCCGTTTGCCGCGAGGAAGACCCCGAGCTCTTCTTCCCCATCGGCAACACCGGTCCTGCGCTGCTGCAGATCGAGGAAGCCAAGGCCGTCTGCCGTCGCTGCCCGGTTATCGAGCAGTGCCTGCAGTGGGCGCTCGAGTCCGGTCAGGACTCCGGCGTCTGGGGTGGTCTCAGCGAGGACGAGCGCCGTGCCATGAAGCGTCGCGCCGCCCGCAACCGGGCCCGTCAGGCCTCCGCCTGACAACACCCACCCCGCTGACAGCCTGAGCTTGGCGGCGCGTACAGCGAGTACGCATCTCCCGCCCCCGAGCCGCAGCGCGCAGTATCAACGAGCGACTAGCCTCGGACCGATCAAGGTCCGGGGCTCTTTGCTGTGCCGGAACCGGGAAGGTCCGGGAAATCCGGGAAATCCGGGAAATCCGGCAATAAGCGGGGAGGTCCGGGAAGGTCCGGACAGACCAGGGACGCTCGGCATCACCCCGGGTGCCTGCTACTTGTTCGCCCGCACCGGGATGTCGAGGATCACGCGCGTGCCGCGCCCGGGAGCCGGGACCATGTCGAAGGTGCCGCCCAACTCCCCCTCGACCAGGGTGCGCACGATCTGCAGACCGAGGTTGCCTGAGCGGTGCGGGTCGAAGCCCTCGGGCAGACCCACGCCGTCGTCCTGGACGGTGACGAGCAACCGGGTCTCGCGCGAGGTGCCGCCCCGGACCGCGGAGACCTCCACGGTCCCCGTGTCGCCCTCACGGAAGCCGTGTTCCAGGGCGTTCTGCAGGATCTCGGTCAGCACCATCGACAGCGGCGTGGCGACCTCGGCGTCCAGGATGCCGAAGCGTCCGCTGCGCCGGCCGGTCACCTTGCCGGGCGAGATCTCTGCGACCATCGCCAGCACCCGGTCGGCGATCTCGTCGAACTCCACGCGCTCGTCGAGGTTCTGAGACAGCGTCTCGTGCACGATCGCGATCGAGCCGACCCGCCGGACCGCCTCCTCCAGGGCTTCCCGGCCGCGCTCGGAGTCGATGCGCCGTGCCTGCAGCCTGAGCAGCGCCGCCACCGTCTGGAGATTGTTCTTCACCCGGTGGTGGATCTCCCGGATGGTGGCGTCCTTGGTGATCAACTCCCGTTCACGCCTGCGAAGTTCGGTGACGTCGCGCAGCAGCACCAGCGAACCGATGCGGGTGCCCTTGGGCTTGAGCGGGATGGCCCGGAACTGGATCACCCCGTCGTTCGCCTCGATCTCGAACTCGCGGGGTGCCCAACCGCTGGCCAGCTTCACCAGGGCCTCGTCCACCGGGCCGACGGTGGGGGCGAGTTCGGCGGTGGTCCGGCCGAGGTGGTGGCCGACGAGGTCGGCGGCCAGGCCGAGGCGGTGGAAGGCGGACAGCGCGTTCGGGGAGGCGTACTGCACGATGCCGTCCGCGTCCAGCCGGATGAGCCCGTCGCCGACGCGCGGTGAGGCGTCCATGTCGACCTGCTGGTCCGGGAACGGGAAGGAGCCGGCCGCGATCATCTGCGCCAGGTCGGAGGCGCTCTGGAGGTAGGTCAGCTCCAGCCGGCTCGGGGTGCGCACGGTCAGCAGATTGGTGTTGCGCGCGATGACGCCGAGTACCCGCCCCTCGCGCCGTACGGGAATCGACTCGACGCGGACCGGGACCTCCTCGCGCCACTCCGGGTCGCCCTCGCGCACGATCCGGCCCTCGTCCAGCGCGGCGTCCAGCATGGGGCGGCGGCCCCGCGGGACGAGGTGGCCGACCATGTCGTCCTGGTAGGAGGTCGGGCCGGTGTTGGGCCGCATCTGGGCGACGGAGACATAGCGGGTGCCGTCGAGGGTGGGGACCCACAGGACCAGGTCGGCGAAGGAGAGGTCGGAGAGCAGCTGCCACTCCGAGACCAGCAGATGGAGCCACTCGAGGTCGGAGTCGTCGAGGGCGGTGTGCTGGCGTACGAGTTCGTTCATGGAGGGCACGTCTGCGAGCGTACCCGGGCATTTGGCCGCCGTTCGAAACGGCCGTGGCCGGACCCCGGGCGGGCGGGCTCCGTACGGGCGGAGCAAGGCCCGGAGACACCCGCGGGCCGCGGCGCCTGAGAGGGACCCTCAACCCTCCCGGCACCGCAGCCCGGAGCAGTATCGGCCGTGGGGTGTGCGGTCCCGGTCGGCCGAAGGGTGAGGAGCCGGGGCAGTCAGGGCAGAGAGCTCCGGTTCCTCGGTCCGCCTTCCTGTGCGGGGAAGACGGAGGCTCGTGCGTTCACATGTTGTGGCGGACGACGCCGCATGCGTTCGCTGTTCGAGGCTTCTCCCCGCATTGTGGACTAGACCACTTGGCCTGTCCATGTGCGGGAGGACGTTCGTTGTTGTTTCTTCGCCGATCGGCTGCGCCGGTATGACCCGACTCGGCCGATTGGCCGGACGCCCCAGCGTCCACCCCGCAGCCTAGCCCGCCCGGCTCACATACGGGGCCAGACGGCCATGGCAATTTTCGCGAGTGCCTCCAGTTCCTCGCGGCTCGCGCCGTCGCGCGCCTGCTGCGACATGCCCTGGAGCATCGCCGCGACATACCGGGCGAGCGCGCCCGCGTCGGTGTCCGTGGGCAGCTCCCCCGCGGCGACGCCCTCTTTCATACGACTCTCGAAAGCGGCGATGCCGGCGTTGCGCCGCTCACGCAGCGACTCCTCGACCCGAGGGGTCGTGCAGTTGGTCGCCGCGTGGACGAGGAGACATCCGTGCGGGCGACCGGGGGCGGTGTACGCGACCGCCGCCTCGCGCAGGGTGCGCTCGACGGCGGCCCGGGCGGTCGGCTCCTCGTCCAGGGCCCGGTCGCCGAAGGAGCCGTAGCGCTCGCCGTACTCATGCACGACCTCGGCGAAGAGCGCCTGCTTGTCACCGAAGGCCGCGTACAGGCTCGGGGCGCCGATGCCCATGACGCGGGTGAGGTCGGAGACGGAGGTGGCCTCGTATCCGTGCTCCCAGAAGGCCAGGAGCGCCTTCTCCAGCGCGGTCGCACGGTCGAAGGAGCGGGGACGGCCGCGGCGCCTGGCCGCGGCGGCCCGGTCCACGCCCTCCACCTGCGGTTTCGTCTCCTCGCTGAACACCATGGGGTGATTTTATAGCGGGCGCTAGAGAAATGTCAGCGGGCCGTAGTAACGTCTTTTCTGTAGCAGTCGTTATGGAAAAGCGGGATCCCGCCCCGCACCGCAACCACATCGGCCATTTCTGTTAGATTGGTCTAAACCACATGCCCCTCGTGACCAGCCCCGGCCCCTCCCCCGGATCCCCTCAGACAGATCCCCTCAGATCGGCAGGCCCAGCGTGGAAGTTGTCATCGTTCCGGACGCCCGAGCGGGCGGCGAGCTCATCGCCGAGGCCATGGCGCAGTTGCTGAGGCGAAAGCCCGACGCCCTGCTGGGCGTGGCCACGGGCTCGACCCCGCTGCCCATCTACGAGGCGCTGGCGGCCAAGGTGGGCTCCGGCGCCGTTGACACCTCGCGGGCACGAATAGCCCAGCTCGACGAGTACGTGGGGCTGCCCGCCGACCATCCGGAGTCCTACCGCTCGGTGCTGCGGAGGGAGGTGCTGGAGCCGCTCGGGATCAAGATGGACGCGTTCCTCGGGCCGGACGGCACCGCCGAGGACGTGCAGGCGGCGTGCGAGGCGTATGACCGGGCGCTGGCCGGGGCCGGCGGGGTGGACCTGCAGTTGCTCGGCATCGGGACCGACGGGCACATCGGGTTCAACGAGCCGTGCTCCTCGCTCGCCTCGCGCACGCGGATCAAGACGCTGACCGAGCAGACCCGTGTCGACAACGCGCGCTTCTTCGAGGGCGACGTCGAGCAGGTGCCGCACCACGTCATCACGCAGGGCATCGGCACCATCCTGGAGGCGCGGCACCTGGTGCTGCTGGCCACGGGCGAGGGCAAGGCGGACGCGGTCGCCGCCACCGTCGAGGGACCGGTCGCCGCCGTCTGCCCGGCGTCCGCGCTGCAACTGCACCCGCACGCCACGGTCGTCGTCGACGAGCCCGCCGCCGCCAAGCTGAAGCTGGCCGACTACTTCCGCCACACCTACGCCAACAAGCCGGACTGGCAGGGGATATAGCCCCCGGGGCGCCGGTGCACCGGAAGGTGCCGGCCGCCCCGGAGTGGGGTGACCGGCGCTCTTGCCGTCCCGGCTGGTGCCGTGGCCGGAGGGGCTTGCCGGAAAGCCCGCGGCGTCCGGTGCGGTGCGTCGCAAGGCGAAGCACCGCACCGCGTACTGGACGTACTCCAGTGATGCGACAACGCGGCGAGGTGCCGTGCCGGACGCCGCGAGCCGGTGAACCTATCCGGTCGCAGCACTAGGACCCCGCGACGACCTCCGCGGCCGCCCGTCCGCAGACGCGGGCCGCGCCGTGGGTGGCGATGTGCAGGGCGCCCCGCGGGGGGGCCTGGGGGACGCCCATCTCGATGACGATCGTGTCGGGGCGGCCGGTGAGCAGGGTGCCGAGGGCGGCCGCCATCCACGGGTGGCGGTGCTCGTCGCGGACCACGGCGACCACGCGGCGGTCTCCGGCCGCCGCCATGATCGCGTGGCCCGCGTCCTCGCCGGCGAAGCTGCCCGTCTGCGTGCCGGGCAGCCGGCGCAGGAGCTCCGCGGCCACGCCCCAGGGGGTCTCGTCGCCGACCGCGATGTTGGCGACGGGGGTGAGGGCGGCGACGTAGGGCGGTTCGGTGAGCGGGGTGAAGGTCTCGCCGCCGGTGATCCGCAGAGCGCGCCGGGCCGCCCGCAGCCCGACCTCCTCGCCGGCGGCGCCGCGCGCTCCGGCGGCCGTGGTGGCCGAGGTCGCCGTCCAGCGGGCGAGCACGCGCACGCGTTCCGCAGCGTCCGCGAGCCGCTCCTCGGGCAGTTCGCCGGCCCGGACCGCGGCGACCAGGGCGTCACGCAGGCGCCGTACCGTCTCGTCGTCCGCGAGGCCGCCGCCCACGCAGATCGCGTCGGCGCCGGCCGCGATGGCGAGGACGCTGCCCCGCTCGATGCCGTAGGTGCCCGCGATGGCCTGCATCTCCATGCCGTCGGTGACGATCAGGCCGTCGTAGCCGAGCTCGCCGCGCAGCAGATCGGTCAGCACCCCGTGGGAGAGGGTGGCCGGGCGGTCCGGGTCCAGGACGGGGACCAGGATGTGCGCGCTCATCACGGCCTTGGTGCCCGCGGCGATCGCCGCGCGGAACGGGGCCAGTTCGCGTGTGTGGAGCACCGAGGTGTCCACGTCGATCCGGGGCAGCGCATGGTGGGAGTCGACCGCGGTGTCGCCGTGCCCGGGGAAGTGCTTGGTGCAGGCGGCGACGCCCGCGGCCTGCAGTCCGGTGACATAGGCGGCGGTGTGCCGGGCGACCAGCCCGGTGTCGCCGCCGAAGGAGCGGACACCGATGACGGGGTTGCCGGGGTTGGAGTTGACGTCCGCGGAGGGGGCCCAGTTGAGGTTGACGCCGCAGGCCGCGAGGCGGCGGCCGAGTTCGAGGGCCACCTCGCGCGTCAGCTCCACGTCGTCCACGGCGCCGAGTGCGTGGTTGCCGGGAAAGCTGGAGCCCGTGCGCACCTCGAGGCGCGTGACGTCACCGCCCTCCTCGTCGATGGCAACCAGGACGTCGTCCCGCTCGGTGCGCAACTGGGTGGTCAGGGCGGCCAGTTGTTCGGGCGAGGTGATGTTGCGGCCGAACAGGCCGACCGAGGCCAGGCCCTCGCCGAGGCGGCGCAGCAGCCAGTCGGGCGCCGTGGTTCCGGTGAAGCCGGGCTGGAGGACCGTCAGCGCGTCGCGGGTGATGGTGTCGGTACCGCTGGCGAATGTCGTCATCAGGTGGCGTTATCCCTTCACGGCGCCCGCGGTCAGGCCCGCGGCCATCTTGCGCTGGACGAGGAGGAACAGGACGACGATCGGCACGGCCATCATCGTGGCTCCGGCCATCATCGGGGCGTACTCGGTGCCGTGCTTGGTGGTGAAGTTGCCGAGCCAGACGGTCGCGGTCTGGTGCTCCTGGCTCATCAGCATCAGGGCGTACAGGTACTCGTTCCAGGCCTGGATGAAGCCGTAGACCGAGGTGGCGACCATGCCGGGGGCCAGCAGCGGGAAGACCACCCGGATGAAGGCACCCGTGCGGGAGCAGCCGTCGACCATGGCCGCCTCCTCCAGCTCCCGGGGGATGTTGACGATGAAGCCGCGCAGCGTCCACACCGTGAAGGGGAGGATGAAGGTCAGGTAGGTGATGATCAGGCCGGTGAGCCTGTCGTACTGCTCCAGGTCGTTCAGCAGCAGGAAGACCGGGATGATCATGGCGACCAGCGGCACCATCTGCACCGCGAGGATGCCGACGATCACGATCTTGCGGCCGCGGAAGGCGAAACGGGAGATGGCGAGTGCCGCCAGCATGCCGACGACCATGCCGATCACCACCACCGACAGTGACACCGCCAGGCTGCGGCCGACCGGCCCCCAGAAGTCGGCGATGTCCAGCGCGCGGCGGAAGTTGGCGAGCGTGATGCCGGTCGGCAGCAGGCTCGGGTCCGGATCGATGGCGTCCCTGGCCGGTTTGAACGCCGTGTTGAGCATCCAGTACAGGGGGAAGCCGGCGACGGTGAAGACGAGCAGGCCGAGGAGGTTCCAGCCGAGCCTCGCCCGGCGGCGCGCCCCGGGCGCGAGCGTGCTGGTTCTGCTCATGCTGCTCATGCTGCTCATTCGACGTCTCCGATCTTCAGCATCTGGCGCATGTAGACGGCGACCACACCGAGCAGCAGCAACACGGTGATCAGGGCGATCGCCGAGCCCTGCGCGTAGTCGTTGACCACGAAGGCGCGGTCGTAGGAATAGGTGTTGAGAACCTGGAACTCCGCCTCGGGGTGCCCGCCCCGCATGACGAACACCTGCGGGAAGACGCCCATGTCCCAGATCACCGACAGGGTCGTGAGCATCACGATGATCGGCTTGAGGATCGGCAGGGTGACGTAGCGGAAGACGCCCCACGCGCCCGCGCCGTCCAGCCGTGCGGCCTCCTCCAGCTCCCCGGGCACCTGGGTCAGGCCCGCGCTGAGCGTGATGACCACGAAGGGCACGGCGCCCCACACCACCAGCAGCATGATCACGGCCAGGCCCTCGGGGCCGCTGGCGAACCAGTTGTGGCCGATCATCCGCACCCCGGGCAGCTTGCTGAGCAGTGCGTTGAAGACGCCGTAGTCGGAGTCGAAGAGCCACTTGAAGACGGTGGTGGCCACGATGACGGGCATGCCCCAGCTGGCCACCAGCACAATGTTGATCAGGTTCTTCACCCAGCCGGAGACCCGCTGCAGCAGGAGCGCGATCGCCATGCCGGCGACCATGGTGAAGACCACGGAGCCGCCGGCGAAGACGATCGTGCGCACGACGACCGCCCAGAACTCGCCGTCGCCCAGCACCTCGGTGAAGTTGGCGAGCCCGGTCCACTCGGCCGGCTGGAAGCCCCACAGCTGCGCCTGGCCGAACTTCTGGAAGGACAGGGTGACCAGACGCGCCAGCGGATAGGCCATCACCAGGGCCAGGATCAGCAGGCAGGGAGCGAGCAGCAGCCAGGGGGTCGCGGCACCGCCCGGAGTCCGCTGCCCGCGGCGCCGCTCGGCAGGGGGCGGTGGCGGCGCCTGCCGCGGCGGCGGCACCTTGGCAGGGGTGGTCGTGTCTGCGGCACTCATCGCGTGCTCCTCAGCGGTCCCTCGAGGTCGTACGAGACTCGTACGACGGCGCGGCCCCGCGCGGGCGCAGGCAGCGCGAACCCCCGCACGGTCACGGTCGTACGAGAAGCAGGGCCCCGCCCGGTGGCAGGGCCCTGCGCTCGGGTCACTTGGTGTTGATGACCTTGTCGATCGCGGCGTCCGCCTCCTTGGCGGCGGCCTCGACCGACTTCTTGCCGGTGCCGATGTTCTGCAGCATGGCCTGCAGGATCTGGGCCTTCTCCACCTGGCCCCAGCCCGGGGCCATCGGGACGAACCAGTTGGACTCGGCAGCGGTGGCCGGGACGACCGTGGCGGGGTCGTTCTTCAGGGTCGCGAGGTCGGTCTTGTCGTTGGGCAGGTTGCCCTTGGCCATCAGGCCCTTCTGGCCGGAGGGGCCGGTGAAGGCGTTGATCCACTCGGCGGCGAGCGCCTGCGCCTTGGACTTCACCGGGACGGCGAGGTCGCTGCCGCCCAGGAAGACCGGCATGTTCCTGCCGGACGGGCCGGGCATCACGAAGTTCTCGAGGTTGTCCTTGAGCTTGCCGGTCTTGTCGTTCTTGGGGTCGGCCGCGGTTCCGCCCTCCCAGGCGGCCGCGAACATCATGGCGGACCTGCCCTGGCCGTAGACGATGGGCCGGTCGGCCTCGTCCTTGGTCTTGTCGCCGTGCATGTACTTGTCGACGACGTTCTTGAATTCGGTCAGGCCCTTGAGGGACTCGGGCGAGGAGAGGTCGGCCTTCCACTGGCCGCCCTCCTCCTTGGCGATGGAGCCGCCGGCGTCGTAGACGAAGGACATGGCCGCGTACCAGTCGCGCGTGGGCTGGTACCAGGCGCTGAACTTGTCGCCCTGTTTCTTCTGCACCTTGTCCAGGTCGGCGGTGAGCTCCTGGTACGTCTTCGGCACCGCCTTGACGCCGGCCGCGGCGAGGACGTCCTTGCGCCAGGTGGCCACCCGGCCGCCCGCGTAGTACGGCACGCCGTAGGTCTTGCCCTCGTAGGTCACCGAGGTCTTCAGCCCGTCGAGCCAGGCGGAGGAGTTCTCGAACTTCGCCGGGTCGACCGGGGCGAAGGCGCCCTTGACCATGTAGCCCAGCATCTCGCTGTTGCCCATCTCGACCACGTCGGGGACCTTGTCGGTGGCGAGCACCGCGTCCAGCTTGGTGTTCTTGTCCGGCCAGCCGTAGTACTCGTGCTTGATCTTCACGCCGGGGTGCTTCTTCTGCACCGCCGCGTCGGCGGCCTTCACCAGCTCGGGCCAGTTGTTCTGCGCGTCCACGGTGAGCCAGACGGTCAGCTCCTTCGCGTCCGCGCCGCCCTTGCCGGACCCCCCGCCGTTGTCACTCCCGCACGCCGCGATGGAGACCATCATGCCCGCGATACCGATCGCGGCTGCCAGCTTCCGCTTCACGCCACCCTCCTCAGGGATGCCACAAAACCCCCCTGCCTCCCCGCGGCTCAAGCGTGAACGCATACCGCCCGTGGGGCCGGGACCTGGACCAATGGTGTAGACCAGTACGGGGAGCTTGGCCCAGACCAATAGGGCTGTCAAGGGTGTGCAGGCGCGCGCCAGACGTCCGTTACGGGACCGCGATATGCAGGGACCTTTCATTGCTCAACCGGCCAAACGGACGCGCCCGCTCCACTGGACCACCGGCCGTCACCCCCCGCCCTCGGCACGTCCGCCCGCCTGGACCACTGCCCCCGAGCGGGGTGATGGACTAGACCAGCGAGGGTCACGACGGTATACAGAGGAGATCACGGAGCGTGCGGGTGACCACCCGGCGCACGAAGCCGTGCCACGATGTGAGCCGTGGCCGATGGGGATGTCGGTCGCATCGGCACCTGGAGCCGGGAAGGCAGAGCATGAGCACCGACGTCGGCAGTGCGGAGAACGAGGGTGGGGCGACCGTCCGTACCGCGCGCGTGCCCAAGTACTACCGCCTCAAGAAGCACCTTCTGGACATGACGGAGACCCAGGCGCCCGGAACGCCGGTCCCGCCCGAGCGCACACTGGCGGCCGAGTTCGACACCTCTCGCACCACCGTGCGCCAGGCGCTGCAGGAACTGGTCGTCGAGGGCCGGCTGGAGCGCATCCAGGGCAAGGGCACCTTCGTCGCCAAGCCGAAGGTCTCCCAGGCACTGCAACTGACCTCCTACACCGAGGACATGCGTGCCCAGGGCCTGGAGCCCACCTCGCAGCTGCTGGACCTCGGCTACATCACCGCCGACGACCGGCTCGCCGAGCTGCTCGACATCACGGCCGGCGGACGCGTGCTGCGCATCGAGCGGCTGCGCATGGCCAACGGCGAGCCCATGGCCATCGAGACCACGCACCTGTCGGCCAAGCGCTTCCCGGCGCTGCGCCGTTCACTGGTCAAGTACACCTCCCTCTACACCGCCCTGGCCGAGGTCTACGACGTCCACCTCGCCGAGGCCGAGGAGACCATCGAGACCTCGCTGGCCACCCCGCGCGAGGCGGGCCTGCTCGGCACGGACGTGGGCCTGCCGATGCTGCTGCTCTCCCGGCACTCCCTGGACCGCGAGGGGCGGCCGGTGGAGTGGGTGCGGTCGGTCTACCGCGGGGACCGCTACAAGTTCGTGGCACGGCTCAAGCGGCCCGCGGACTGACCCGGGGTTCGATCCCGGCCCGTTCTTCGAACAAGGGGTTCCGTTCCCTCGACGCCGTGACCTAGATTGCCTGCGCATTACAAGGGACCAGCGAGGGGACGGAACCGCACATGTCAGATGCCCCAGAAGTCGCCAGAGCGGTGGTGACGCCCGTGCGGGTGGTCATCGGCCTCTGCCTCGTCGCACCGTTCGTGGCCATGCTGTGGGTCGGTTCGTACGCCAAGGCCGGTCCCGCGTTCATCGGTGTCCCGTTCTTCTACTGGTACCAGATGCTGTGGGTGCTGGTGTCGACCGCCCTGACGTTGACCGCCTACCAGCTGTGGCAGCGTGACCAGCGCGGCCGCGCCGCCCGGCCGACGGACGGGGGCGAGTCGGAGTGAAGGACGGCGTCAACGGCGTCGCGCTCGGCGTCTGCATCTTCTTCTTCCTGCTCGTCACCGTCATGGGCTTCCTGGCGGCGCGCTGGCGACGGGCCGAGAACGAGCACAGCCTCGACGAATGGGGCCTGGGCGGGCGGTCGTTCGGCACCTGGATCACGTGGTTCCTGCTCGGCGGCGACCTGTACACGGCCTACACCTTCGTGGCCGTGCCGGCGGCGGTCTACGCGACGGGCGCGGCCGGCTTCTTCGCGGTGCCGTACACCATCCTGGTGTACCCGCTGATCTTCACCTTCCTGCCGCGGCTGTGGTCGGTGTCCCACCGGCACGGGTACGTCACGACCTCGGACTTCGTACGCGGACGGTTCGGCTCCAAGGGCCTGTCCCTGGCGGTGGCGGTCACCGGCATCCTCGCCACGATGCCGTACATCGCGCTCCAGCTCGTCGGCATCCAGGCGGTGCTGGACGTGATGGGCGTCGGCGGCGGCGACAACACCAACTGGTTCGTGAAGGACCTGCCCCTGCTGATCGCCTTCGGCGTACTGGCCGCGTACACCTACTCGTCGGGGCTGCGCGCGCCCGCGCTGATCGCGTTCGTCAAGGACGCGCTGATCTACATCGTCATCGCGGTGGCGATCATCTACATCCCGATCAAGCTGGGCGGGTTCGACGACATCTTCGCGAAGGCCGCCGCCGCCTTCAGCCAGACCAACCCGGCCACGGGCAAGCCGCGTGGCGCGGTCGTGCCGGCCGAGGCGGGGCAGTGGACGTACGCCACGCTGGCCCTGGGCTCCGCGCTGGCGCTGTTCATGTACCCGCACTCGGTCACCGCGACGCTGTCCTCGCGCAGCCGTGAGGTGATCCGCCGCAACACCACCATCCTGCCGCTGTACTCGCTGATGCTGGGCCTGCTCGCGCTGCTGGGCTTCATGGCGATCGCGGCGGGTGTGAAGGTGACCAACGGTCAGCTGGCCATCCCGCAGCTGTTCGAGAACATGTTCCCGGACTGGTTCGCGGGCGTGGCGTTCGCGGCCATCGGCATCGGCGCGCTGGTACCGGCGGCGATCATGTCCATCGCGGCCGCCAACCTGTTCACCCGCAACATCTACAAGGACTTCATCAAGCCCGACGCGACCGCGAAGGAGGAGACCCGGGTCTCCAAGATCGTGTCGCTGCTGGTGAAGGTGGGTGCGCTGGTCTTCGTCCTCACCATGGACAAGACGGTCGCCATCAACTTCCAGCTGCTCGGCGGCATCTGGATCCTGCAGACCTTCCCGGCCCTGGTCGGCGGCCTGTTCACGCGCTGGTTCCACCGCTGGGCGCTGCTCGCGGGCTGGGCGGTCGGCATGGTCTACGGCACGCTCGCGGCCTACGGGGTCGCCTCGCCCACGCAGAAGCACTTCGGCGGCTCGGCCAGGGAGATCCCGGGCATCGGCGAGATCGGCTACATCGGTCTGACGGCGTTCGTGCTCAACGCGGCCGTCACGGTGGTCCTGACGTTCGTCCTCAAGGCGGTCAAGGCGCCGGAGGGCGTGGACGAGACCAGGCCCGAGGACTACACGGCGGACTCGGGCGACCCGGGCGTCGAGGTGGAGCTGCCGCCGGCCACGGCGGATACCGCGCACTGAGCCCCGTCGCGGCGAACGGGCCGTCCGGGAAGGTGACGGGCCGTCCGAACGTCACGGGCCGCCGGCGAAATCCGGCAGCCCGTTGTCGTGCCCCTCGGGCACACTCGGCTCCATGGACACCGTGATCAGGCAGGTGCGGGAGGACGAGCACGTCCTCCTCGGCGAGATCACCGCCCAGGCCTACCTGCTGGACGGCCTGCTCGACTTCGGCGAGAGCGACGGGTACCTCGGCGAACTGAAGGACGTGGCCAAGCGGGCGGCCGCCGCCGAAGTGCTGGTCGCGGTGGAGAGCGGGCGCGTGCTCGGCGGGGTGACCCTCGTGCCGTCCGGCGGGCCCCTGGCCGACATCGCCGGAGCGGGAGAGGCCGAGATACGGATGCTCGCGGTGGCGCACGCGGCGCGCGGCCGGGGCACCGGGGACGCCCTCGTACGGGCCTGTGTCGACCGTGCCCGGTCCACCCCCGGCTGCGTCCGTGTGGTCCTGTCGACGCAGCACACCATGCACGCCGCCCACCGCATCTACGAGCGTCTGGGCTTCGTGCGCACCCCCGAGCGCGACTGGAACCCGGTCCCGGACCTCGACGACATTCTGCTGCTCACCTACGAGTTGACACTCTGACACGCTCCGGAGTCGACACGACACAACATATGGGGGTGTCTTCCTCACCCGGCACAAGATGTATGCTCATGCTCGCTGTCGCCGCAGGGGAATCCGGTGCGAATCCGGAACTGTCCCGCAACGGTGTACTTGTGCGTGTCCGCCCCCGGGGCGGGCCCGTACCCGCGTCAGTCCGAGGACCTGCCGACAGTGCGCCCGGCCGTCCGGTCCGGGTGCCCTGACGTCCGGGTCTCGTGGAATGGGCCGGTGGACGCGACGCCGCGTGCGCTCGTGTGCCGCCCCCTGCCCCCGGTAAGGCCCCGCCGAGCGAGGGAGAGCCCCACGTGACCATCGCGCCAGCCGATCCGGTTTCAGCGACTTCGGTGGACAACGACGGTCCCGGTGCCGCGCTGCTGCGGACCCTGACCGAGCTGACCGCCGACCTCCCCGGCACCGACCCCGGCCGGGTCGCCGCCGCCGCGCTGCGCGGCCGTTCGGCGCATGCCGACCAGGCGGAACTGCGTGAGCTGGCCACCGAGGCGGCCGCCGGGCTCATCTCCGAGGACCCCGCCTACTCCCAGCTCGCCGCCCGGCTGCTGACCGTCGGCATCCGTGCCGAGGCCGCCTCCCAGGGCGCCACCTCCTTCACCGGGTCCGTGGCCGTCGGCCACCGGGAGGGGCTCATCGCCGAACGGACCGCCGAGTTCGTGCGCCTGCACGCCGAGCGCCTGGACGCGCTGGCCGACCCGGCCGCCGACGACCGCTTCGGCTACTTCGGACTGCGCACCCTGCACAGCCGCTATCTGCTCCGGCACCCGATCACCCGCAAGGTGATCGAGACCCCGCAGCACTTCATGCTGCGGGTCGCCGCCGGACTGGCGGAGGACGACACCGTCCGCGCGCTCGACGAGGTCGCGGCTCTCTACCGGCTCATGAGCCGCCTGGAGTACCTCCCCTCCTCCCCCACGCTGTTCAACTCCGGCACGCGGCACCCCCAGATGTCCTCCTGCTACCTGCTCGACTCCCCCAAGGACGAGCTGGACAGCATCTACGACCGCTACCACCAGGTCGCCCGCCTCTCCAAGCACGCCGGCGGCATCGGCATCTCCTACTCCCGCATCCGCTCGCGCGGTTCGCTGATCCGCGGCACCAACGGGCACTCCAACGGCATCGTGCCGTTCCTGAAGACCCTGGACGCCTCGGTGGCCGCCGTGAACCAGGGCGGCCGGCGCAAGGGCGCGGCCGCGGTCTACCTGGAGACCTGGCACTCGGACCTCGAGGAGTTCCTGGAGCTGCGCGACAACACCGGCGAGGACGCGCGCCGTACGCACAACCTGAACCTCGCGCACTGGGTCCCGGACGAGTTCATGCGCCGGGTCGACGCCGACGCGCAGTGGTCGCTGTTCTCGCCCTCGGACGTGCCGGGGCTGACCGACCTGTGGGGCGAGGAGTTCGACGCGGCGTACCGGGCGGCGGAGGCAGCGGGGCTGGCCAGGAGGACGATGCCGGCACGCGACCTGTACGGCCGCATGATGCGCACCCTGGCGCAGACCGGCAACGGCTGGATGACCTTCAAGGACGCCGCCAACCGCACCGCCAACCAGACGGCCGAGCCGGGCCACGTCATCCACTCCTCCAACCTCTGCACGGAGATCCTGGAGGTGACCGACGACGGGGAGACGGCGGTCTGCAACCTGGGGTCGGTGAACCTCGGCGCGTTCGTGGACCGCGGGGACATCGACTGGGAGCGGCTGGACGAGACGGTCCGCACCGCCGTCACCTTCCTCGACCGCGTGGTCGACATCAACTTCTACCCGACCGAGCAGGCGGGCCGTTCCAATGCCCGCTGGCGTCCGGTCGGCCTGGGCGCGATGGGCCTGCAGGACGTCTTCTTCAAGCTGCGCCTGCCCTTCGACTCGCCGGAGGCGAAGGCCCTCTCCACCCGTATCGCCGAGCGGATCATGCTCGCCGCGTACGAGGCCTCCGCCGACCTC
Source organism: Streptomyces sp. NPDC020801 (assembly GCF_044334385.1). Taxonomy (NCBI): domain Bacteria; kingdom Bacillati; phylum Actinomycetota; class Actinomycetes; order Kitasatosporales; family Streptomycetaceae; genus Streptomyces; species Streptomyces sp. NPDC020801. The sequence continues at coordinate 790,910 of NZ_JBIRST010000001.1, read as the reverse complement.
GCCGAACGGAGCGGCCCGTTGCCGGCCTGGGAGAAGACCCGCGCCGCCCGGGGCGTACTGCACCCCGACCACTACGACGCCGTGCTCACCTGGCCGGAGCGCTGGGCCGCCCTGCGCGAGCGCATCGCCGCCGTCGGGATGCGCAACTCCCTGCTGCTGGCCATCGCGCCGACGGCCACGATCGCGTCGATCGCGGGCGCGTACGAGTGCATCGAGCCGCAGGTCTCCAACCTGTTCAAGCGTGAGACGCTGTCCGGTGAGTTCCTCCAGGTGAACACCTATCTGGTCGAGGACCTGAAGGAGCTCGGCGTCTGGGACGCCCGCACCCGTGAGGCGCTGCGCGAGGCGAACGGCTCGGTGCAGGACTTCGCGTGGATCCCCGAGGACGTACGGCGGCTGTACCGCACGGCGTGGGAGATCCCGCAGCGCGGCCTGATCGACATGGCGGCGGCCCGCACCCCGTTCCTGGACCAGGCCCAGTCGCTCAACCTGTTCATGGAGACGCCGACCATCGGCAAGCTCTCCTCGATGTACGTCTACGCCTGGAAGCAGGGCCTGAAGACGACGTACTACCTGCGCTCCCGCCCGGCGACACGCATCGCTCGCGCGGCGCGCGCCACCGTCCCCGTGCAGCAGCCCGTCCCGGACCCCGAAGCGGTCGCCTGCTCCCTCGAGAACCCCGAGTCCTGCGAGGCCTGCCAGTAGTTCCCGCCCGCCACCCGACCACCACCCCTGGAGGACGGCGCTTCGCGCCGGCTGTCATGACTGACCAGAACCTGCTCGACCCCGGATTCGAGCTGACTCTCCGCCCGATGCGCTACCCCGACTTCTACGAGCGCTACCGGGACGCCATCAAGAACACCTGGACCGTGGAGGAGGTCGACCTCCACTCCGACGTCGCCGACCTCGCCAGGCTGACTCCCGGCGAGCAGCACCTCATCGGCCGTCTGGTGGCCTTCTTCGCGACCGGCGACTCGATCGTGGCGAACAACCTGGTGCTGACCCTCTACAAGCACATCAACTCCCCGGAGGCGCGCCTGTACCTGTCGCGCCAGCTGTTCGAGGAGGCCGTGCACGTCCAGTTCTACCTGACGCTGCTGGACACCTACCTCCCCGACCCGGACGACCGCGCGGCGGCCTTCGCGGCCGTTGAGAACATCCCGTCCATCCGTGAGAAGGCCGGGTTCTGCTTCAAGTGGATGGACTCGGTCGACAAGCTGGACCGCCTGGAGACCAGGGCCGACCGCCGCCGCTTCCTCCTCAACCTCGTCTGCTTCGCCGCGTGCATCGAGGGCCTGTTCTTCTACGGCGCCTTCGCCTACGTCTACTGGTTCCGCGGCCGGGGCCTGCTGCACGGCCTGGCCACCGGCACGAACTGGGTGTTCCGCGACGAGACGATGCACATGTCGTTCGCCTTCGACGTGGTGGACACCGTCCGCAAGGAGGAGCCGGAGCTCTTCGACGACGAACTGCGCCGGGAGGTCACCGACATGCTGCGGGAGGCCGTCGAGGCCGAGCTGCAGTTCGCGCGCGACCTGTGCGGTGACGGCCTCCCGGGGATGAACATCGACTCGATGCGGCAGTACCTGGAGTGCGTGGCCGACCAGCGCCTGACGCGCCTCGGCTTCGCCCCGGTGTACGGCTCCGAGAACCCCTTCTCCTTCATGGAGCTCCAGGGTGTTCAGGAGCTGACCAACTTCTTCGAGCGGCGCCCGTCGGCGTACCAGGTCGCGGTGGAGGGAACCGTCGACCTGGACGAGGACTTCTGAGCCTCCTCCCGTTCCTTCGGGACCTCGCGGGACTCGTGGTCCGCGTGGGACTCCTGGACCTCGCGGGGCTCCCGGTCCGCGTGGGACTCCTGGACCTCGCGGGCCTTCCGGGCCTCGCTGATCTGCCGGTCGACGCGCTTGTCGCGCACGATGCCGATCAACGAGGGGAGGGCCATCAGGACCAGGAGTCCGAGGGTCACCAGCAATTCCGATCAGGGCTTGTATCCGGCCTGAGCGTCACCACGCCGTACGGGCTCGAGCGGCTGGAGGAGGCCGACCTGATCGCCGTACCGGCCGGGAACGAGTTCGCGCACCGCGCGTACCCGCCCGAGTTGCTGGACGCCCTGCGGCGGCCGTGGGCCGGGGCGCCCGGGTGCTGAGCGTCTGCTCGGGCGTCTTCGTCCTGGGTGCCGCCGGGCTGCTGGACGGGCGGCGCTGCGCGGTGCACTGGCACCATGCGGCCGAGCTGGCACGGCAGTATCCGAGCGCGGCCGTCGAACCCGACGTCCTGTACGTGGACGAGGACCCGGTGATCACCTCGGCCGGGACCGCCGCCGGCATCGACGCCTGTCTGCGCATCGTGCGCAAGGAGCAGGGCCCGGAGGTCGCCAACAAGATCGCCCGGCGGATGGTGGTGCCGCCGCACCGCGACGGCGGGCAGGCCCAGTACATCGAGGGGCCGCTGCCGAAGCCCTGCGACACGGTCGGAGAGGTGCTGGTGTGGATGGAGCAGCACCTCGAACAGGAGGTCACCGTCGAGCAGTTGGCCGCCCGCGCCCATATGGCCCCGCGCACCTTCGCCCGCCGCTTCCAGCAGGAGACGGGCACGACTCCGTACCGCTGGATCCTGCGCCAGCGCGTGCTGCCGGCGCAGGAGTTGCTGGAGGCGACGGACGAGACCATGGACTCGATCGCGGACCGTACCGGGTTCGGGACGGCCGCCGCGCTGCGGCACCAGTTCGTCCGGGCGCTGGGCACCACCCCGAACGCCTATCGGCACGCGTTCCGGGGACCCGAGGCCGCCTGACCGCGCGCCGCGGGCGCCACCGGCCGCCTCTCACCGCGGAGTCGGCCGCACCAGCAGCTTGTTCGGGCGCAGTGTGATGCCGACCCGGACCGCGTCGTTGGACCCGGCGGCCTGCTCCAGGCGGAACTTCGTCGCCACCGCCGCCGTCACCAGCGTCAGCAGCGCCATGGAGAAGTGGTCGCTGGGGCACTTGCGATTGCCCACGCTGAACGGACTCATGGCGTATTTCGGTACGTCCTTCACCCGTTCCGGAATCCATCGGTCGGGATCGAACTCCAGGTTGTCCGGGTACGATCGCGGATCGCGCTGGATGGCGTACGGACTGTAGATGATGTCCGCCCCGGCCGGAATGCGATAGCCACCGAGTTCGGTGTCGGCAACCGCCCGCCGCGTCAATATCCATACGGCGGGCCGCAAGCGCATCGCCTCGACGATGACATTGTTGGTGTGTGTGAGCCTGTGGACGTCGTCGAATCCGACGGGCCGACCACCGGTCACGGTTTCGACCTCCGCACGGATCCGGTCCGCGTGTTCCGGATGGTTCGCGAGCACCCGCAGCAGCCACATGATCGTGGACGCGATCGTTTCACTGCCGGGGGTGAGTATCGCGACCACCTGGTCGTGGATCTCCTGTTCCCCGATGGGCTCGCCATTGTCGTCCTTCGCCTCCAGCAATGCCGTCAGCAAATCGTCCGGCTTTTGACCGGACGCGCGGCGCTCGGCGACGATCTCGTCCACCAGAAGATGCAAATCGGCCAATGCCCGGTTGAATTCCCGGATGCCCGGCAGCGGCAGCCGGTACAGCGGCCCGAGCGGGACCACCATCCGCCGGTACATGCCGTGGAAGACCGTGGCGAGCGCCACGCACAGGCGCTCGGCCCGCTCGTCCATGAACTGGCCGCGCAGCAGGCAGCGGGCCGCGATGCGCACGGCGATCCGGAAGGACTCCGAGGTGCAGTCGACGGTCTCGCCCGGCCGCCAGCGCCCGGTCAGCGCGTGCGCCTCCTCCTCCATGATCGGCCCGTAGGCGGGGATGGCGTCAAGCCGGAAGGCGGGCTGGATGGTGCGGCGCTGGCGGCGGTGCAGCGCGCCGTTGGCCGTGGCCACGCCCTCCTTGCCGAGCAGGCTCTCCAGAGACTCCCACAGCGGGCCGGAGATGATGTAGTCGGGGCTGAGTGCCACCGCCCCGGTGAGGGTCGGCGTGGTGACGGCGTACACCGTCTTCGGGCCGAGTTTGAGACGCACGACGTCGCCGTGGTCGCGCAGCTGGGCCATGAAGGCCAGCGGGTCGCGGACCAGTTTCAGGCCGTGGCCGAGGAAGGGGATCGCGCCTCCGGCCACGGGCGGCTCGCTCGGGTCCTGGGCCGTCCCCGGCGGGGTTTCGGGCTTCACCGACTCGACGGTCATTTCTCACCTGCCGCTTCGTTGTTGACATACGGGGGCGTGGACCGGTCGTCCCAGCTGTCGACCATGTACCGGCCGGACTCGTGGTGGAACCAGTAGACGGAACTGAACCAGTTCCGCATATTGCCGACACAGGTTCGCACGGCGACACCGAGTTCCTTTCCCCGCACCGTGCCGTCCGCGAGGCCGTCGGCGAAGCGTAATGCCTCCTGTTCCGCGACAAGGAATTTGGAGATGCATTCCTCGACGCGCCGCCGGATTTCCGTGACCGCCGCTTCGAGCGTCAGTCCGTCATGTTTGACAAGACTGATCCCAAGATTGTGTACCTCGTCGCCCGCGATTTCCTTGGGCAGCGAACACAGATCGTTGTACCAGGCGGCGAATTCCTGGCTGAGCAGTGCCGGGCGCCGGTATGCGGGGTGTTTCCGGACCACGTCCGGAAGTTCACAACCCGCGCTCGGCTCCAGCAGATCGGTCCATATCCAGTGCGCGAAGGTGAGCCGGCGCAGCGCCAGGTATTCCTCGACCGTGGGGACCACGCCCTCGGTGCGGTTGCGGAATTCCCGGTCGTACGCGTCGATCACCGCGTGGAAGTGCCGGGCGAACCGGGCGTTCCAGCGCGCCGACAGGAACGAGTACAGCCGCAGCACACTGTCCGCGAAGCCCGCGACCAGGGAGTCCTTGTGGTGCAGGTGGTCCTGGGGGGAGTCCAGAGCCGCGTGCAGCGCGCGCCGCAGCCGCCGCCAGGCGACCGGGCGGCCGTGCACGATGTCGCGGTCGTGACGGTCGTCCCAGACGAAGAACCAGGCGCTGTAGTCCGCTATCGCCTGGAGCACCTCGTCCGGGGCACCCAGGTAGTACCCCGCCATGAGATCGGTGTAGCGCAGGCCGTCGGCATGTTCCTCCACCTTGTCCGCAGGCATGAGCCGTTTTTCCAGTAGCCAGCAGCGGGTCTTCTCCTGGAGCCTTGGCCAATAGGCGTGCAGTTGCCTGGGAAACGCGGCCTCGATCATCGGGAGAGCGAGCGATGGTGGGACTGCGATCGTCGTCGAGGTCGATGCCGATGTGGTGCTGTACGGGAAAGCTTGCACGAACAAACCCCTCTCAGCCGCCAGTTGCGCACGCCCCTTCCGCCGTGCCGGGCGCACGCCGTCGCGTATCCCCGCTCTCCCATTCAGCACCACAACTGACCGTTCTGGGAACGGATTTGCCTCACCGACCGTGCCGGGGTGCCGAGAATATCCCCTTGTGTGGCTGATTATGAATCGATAGAAGAGCACAAAGGATCGAATGTGCGATGAACACATGAACGGCGCCGGACCGGTTCGACTTCCGGTCGGGCGCCGTGCGTACGGGCCACTCGGGACCCAACCGCCATGGCCGGCTCAGTCGTTGGCGACCACGGGGTAGCGCGGCTCGTTCTCGGCCATCTGACGCAGCGCGTCCTTGCGCTCCCGCTTGGAGAGCCGGTCGATGTACAGATAGCCGTAGAGGTGGTCCGTCTCGTGCTGCAAACACCGGGCGAAGTAACCGGTGCCGCGCACCTTGACCGGGTTGCCCTTCTCGTCCTGCCCGGTGACCTCGGCGTAGTCGGGGCGGGCGAGCGGCGCGTAGGCGGTGGGCACCGACAGGCAGCCCTCGTTGCTGTCGTCCAGCCGGCGCCGGTCGGCGGGCAGCTCGACCAGCCTGGGGTTGCAGACCACGCCGACGTGCCGGACGCCCTCGTCGTCCGGGCAGTCGTAGACGAAGACCTTCAGGTCCACGCCGATCTGGTTGGCGGCCAGGCCCACGCCCTCGGCGGTGCGCTGGCTGGCGAACATGTCCGCCACCAGCTGCTGGAGCTCCTCGCCGAACTCGGTGACGTCCTTGCACTCCTTGTGCAGCACGGGGTTGCCGACGACCGTGATCGGCCGTGAGGTGCCGCGCTCGCGCCAGGCCGTCTCGCGCTCCTCGCAGTTCTCCGTGTCGACGACGTAGCCCTCGTCGTCGACGGGGAGTACGCCCGCGTGCTGCTGACCGGTGTCCTGCTGAGCCATGACCGACCTGTGCCTGCCTTCCTGGAATGACTGATGCTGATAAAGAGTACGGCGACTGCTCAGCAGACCTCTTCCAGGTCCCGCCAGTCCCGCGAGTCCGGGCTGTCCGCCACCCAGCCGTCCAGCAGCCCGCGCACCAGTGCGGCCGGCGCGGCCACCCCGCACTCCCGCTCCGGCACCCACAGCTGTCCGTCGGTGCGGTGACCGAGCGGCCCGGGGTGCCCCGGCTCACTGTGGTCGTGCGGGTCCAGGTGCACGCCGTCGCCCTCGTCGGACGGCATCCGGGACTCCGAGCACATCCGGCACAGCAGCCGTACGGAGGACGACCAGTCCTCGGCGGCGAAGCCGGCGTCGGCGGCGAGCTGCTCCAGGGCGTCCCGGTCGGCCTCGGTGGCGGCCTCCAGGAGGACCACCCAGGTGGGCACCGGCGAGGGCGCCCACAGCTCGATCTCGTCGAAGACGGGGTAGGTGTGCCCCGCGGCGGTGGTCCGCTCCCCGTGCGGCACGCCGTCGTGCAGTACGACCTCGCCCCAGCGCCGCCCGGAGGAGGGCAGCGGAATGGACAGGACCTCGATCCGGGCCGGGTCGAGACGCCGGCCCCAGACCACCTCGGCCTCGCCCTCCGGGGACAGCCGGACGGCCGCGCTGCCCAGCTCCATGCCCACCGGTTCCCCGGCCGCGGCCGCTCCCCCGGGCACCCTCAGGCCGTAGGCCTGCCAGGCCCGCCGGGCCAGCGGCCAGTCCTGCAGGGCGGTGGCGGCGATGCCGACGTTCCACCAGTCGGGCGCCCCGGTCTCCTTCTCCAGCAGGGCCACGGCCCTCAGACCCGCCGCCCTGGCCTGCTCCCAGTCGTGCCGGAACTTGTGCAGCAGGGCGAGGTTGAACCAGGACTCGGACAGCCAGGGCTCCAGATCCGCGGCGCGTGTCAGCAGCGCGCCCGCGTCCTCGTACCGGCCGTCACCGATCAGGGTGAACGCACGGTCGGTGGCCTGCCGCCAGGAGGCGGAGGGCCGGTGCCGTCCCTTGCCGAAGATCCTCACGATTCCTGCCTGCCAGTTCCGTTCAGTGGGCTGGCTCATGCCCCCGGACACGCTCTCCTTCGCATCCAACCACGTACGGCTGGAAGGTCGCTCATTACCCATGGGTTACCCCACAGGAGGCGAGGTCAGACAATCGCGGGAGAGCACCCGGGCCAGGGACTCCACCACCTCGGGGGCGTAGTCGCCCGCGGTGGCCAGCCGCAGCTCCTCCAGCGCCTTGAGCGGCCCGCCGGGCCCGGCGTCGCGCGCCTTCTCCTCGTAGGCGTTGACGGCCCGCACGATCCGCGCGGACAGCGGCTGCTCCCTACAGGGGTCGGCCTGCCGCTCCACCACCACCGCGACCTGCGCGTCGACCCCGGTCTGCCTTACGACGGCGCCGCCGAGCAGCGCGATACGCCGCTGCTCCTCGGCGGGCAGGCCGGCCGTGGCCCCCGCGGGCACCGGGTCGACCAGGCTGAGCTGGCCGATGTCGTGCATCAGGGCCGCGTGCTCCAGCACGGTCAGCTCCGGCTCCGCCAGGCCCATCTCCCGCCCCACGGCCCTGCTGAGCGCGGCGACGCGCCGGGCGTGCCCGGCCGGGGTGCAGCCGGCCACCTCCGTGGCCCGGGCCAGGGAGGCGATGGTTTGCCGGTAGGTGGTCCGCACGGCCGCGTACCGGCGCAGGGAGAACTGGGTGAGCAGCAGCGGCAGCGAGAACACGGGCAGCGCCCACAGCCCCACGACGGCCACCGCCAGGGCCATCACCGCGCCCGTCGCGCACACCGCCGGGCCGATCCCGAGCAGGCCCCGCAGTTCCTCCCGCAGCAGCGGTCCGAACGGCCAGCGGGTACGGCAGTGCGCCGGCACGGCGGCCAGCACGGCGCCGCACAGGGCGGTGAGCACCAGCAGGGCGAGCAGCAGCAGGGCGTGGGCGGGTCCGCCCCACCCCCTGAACACCCCCCTGCCGTACAGGGGTTGGAAGCACACGGCCGCGAAGGCGACGGTGAGCAGGCGCCGCGCGAGGTGGTCGAGGGTCGGGCCGCGCCCGCGCGCGATGTGCGGCACGCTGCCGAGCAGCGCCGCGGCGAGCACCACGGCCACGACCTGGCAGGCGCCGTGGTGGCTGGGCCGTCCGGCGTCCTCGCCCAGCAGGGCGTACGACAGCGCCCCGGCGGCCCCGAGCGGCGCGGCCTCGCGGACGTCGGGCCCGGTCCACCGGGTGAGCTCCCCGACCAGCACGAGCACCCCGAAGGCGAGGGCGGCCCCGCGCTCGTGGAGACCGGACCGCAGGGTGGCGCCGAGGCAGAGCACGGCGACGAGGAGGGCGGAGCCGCGGATGAGGACCAGCAGGAAGGCCCGGCTCATCGGCGCGCTTCCTGGTGGCCGGGCACGGGCGGTTCCGGCGCAAGGACGCGGGTGCCGTCCTCGGCGGTGACGGCCGGGCGCCAGCCGTACCGGTCCAGGGCACGCACCAGCGCGGTGACCATCCGGGGGTCGAACTGCGCGCCCGCACAGCGCTCCAGCTCCGCCAGGGCGGCCCCGACCGGCCGGGCCCGCCGGTAGGACCGGGTGGAGGTCATCGCGTCGAACGCGTCGGCGACGGCCACCACGCGGGCGCACTCCGGGATCTGGCACCCGCTCAGCCCGTAGGGGTATCCGCTGCCGTCCAGCCGTTCGTGGTGGTGCAGGATCGCCGACCGGGCCTCGCCGAGGAAGGAGATCCCGCGCACCATCTCGTGCCCGTACTCGGGGTGCAGCTCGATCACCCGCCGCTCCTCGGGGGTCAGCGGCCCGTCCTTGCGCAGCAACCGGGTGGGGACGCCGAGCTTTCCCACGTCATGCAGGATGCCGGCGAACCGGAGCACCTCGACGCGGTCGTCGTCCATGCCGAGCTCGCGCGCGATCATCATCGAGGCGTGCCCGACCCGCTCGCTGTGGCCGCGGGTGTACCCGTCCTTGATGTCGACGGCCTGCACCAGCGCCCGGATCGTCGCCTGGTGGGCGGCCCGCTCGCGGTGGTACTGCGCGTACACCCACCAGGACACGCACATCGGCAGCAGCACCAGGAGCGCGGCGACCGGCCCGTACGGACTGCGCCACAGCACGGCCATCATCAGTCCCGCGAGACCGTGCACCGCGATCGGCGCCAGCGACCGGGTGAACAGTCCCTGCCAGGCGCGCCGCACCGGAACGCGCTCGGCCAGCGCGAGGATCCCGCCGTCCAGCGCGGTCAGTACCAGGCAGAACGCCGCCACGGCGGCCCCGGCCGGGACCAGGGCGTAGGGGAAGTCGGAGCCGACGACGGCGTCCCGGCCGCCCAGCGCCCAGTGCGTCCGGGCGGCTGCCCACACCGCCAGGGCCAGCTGGGCCGCCCGCCAGATCCGGCGCAGCCCCTCGGGGCGCTGTCCGGCCGGCACGAGCAGGGCGGCCGGCAGCGGGACCAGCGCGGCGGCGGGCGGAGGCAGCAGAAAGGCCGCGGCGAGCAGCACCGGGTAGAAGGGGCCGACGGCGCGCCGTCCGGCGAGCCGTTTGCAGCCCGCGTACACCGTGGCGAGCAGGCCGACCACCCACCAGGGCGTGTGCGTCACGGACAGCGGCAGCAGACAGAGCAGGGCGGCGAGGACGACACCGGCGACGTACGCACGGGCCTGTGGTGGAACCGCCTCCATGACGTCCCTCCCCGCCTCCCCGGTCACGCCCGTTGGCGCCTGTGCGCGGCAGCGAGCCTAGGACGGGCAGGCGGAGTGCGCGGGCCGATAACCCGCGCATTAGCACGTACGGGTGAAGATGGAGTGGTGCGGTGAAGGTGGGTCGGTCCCGGCCACACTGGCCGGGACCGGGACGGGCGGTCCGGGGTGCGGGCGGTCGGAACTCCCGGGTGACGGCGGGTCAGGACTCCTGGGGAGTCACCGGCGCCGCGGTCACGTCACGGTCGGAGACGGGCTGGCCGGAGCGGATCAGCTCGATCCGCCCCATGACCTTGGCGCGCAGGTCGGAGGGCACGTCGTCATGCCCGCAGCACCGCTTGACCAGCTTCTTCACGGCCTGTTCGAGACCGTACTTCTCCAGGCACGGTGAGCACTCCTCGAAGTGGTGCTCGAACTTGGTGCGATCGACTTCCGGCATCTCACTGTCGAGGAACTCGTACAAATGATCGAGTACCTCACTGCAGTCCGTCTCGTGCGGCTCTCCGCAGCTCATGAGCCCGAGCCTTTCGCTTCGTTCGACTCTCCGGCACCGGCCGGGACCAGCCCGCGCTCGCGGGCGTAGTCCTCGAGCATGCCGCGCAGTTGACGGCGGCCCCGGTGCAGCCGGGACATCACCGTACCGATGGGTGTCCCCATGATGTCCGCGATCTCCTTGTAGGCAAAGCCCTCCACGTCCGCGAGGTAGACGGCGATGCGGAACTCCTCGGGGATCGCCTGGAGCGCTTCCTTCACGTCCGAGTCGGGCAGGTGGTCGAGCGCCTGCGACTCCGCGGAGCGCAAGCCCGTCGACATGTGCGACTCGGCACGGGCGAGCTGCCAGTCCTCGATCTCCTCGGCCGCACTGCGCTGGGGTTCGCGCTGCTTCTTGCGGTAGGAGTTGATGAAGGTGTTGGTCAGGATCCGGTACAGCCACGCCTTGAGGTTGGTGCCCTCGCGGAACTGGTGGAACGACGCGTACGCCTTGGCGTACGTCTCCTGCACCAGGTCCTCGGCGTCGGCCGGGTTGCGCGTCATGCGCAGCGCGGCCGAGTACATCTGGTCGAGGAATTCGAGCGCGTCCCGCTCGAAGCGCGCACTGCGCTCGGCGGTCGACTCCGCGGACGCGTCCACGCCCGTGCCCTGGCCCTCGGGCAGCTCCGCCTGGCCGTTGTCGGTCCCTGCGTCGGTACCGGGAACCGGACCCACCTCCTCAAACGATGTCGCGAGACCGAAAGAAGTCCCACTGGAATCGGAGGATAGACGACCAGCGGCCGGGGGCGCTTGCCGATCCGGTCCGCCCGCCGCCCGAAGTGAGGCGGTCCTCGCCGCGTGCAGCACTGTCCAGTCCAGGTCAGCGCGGCTGCTGCGGCTCGAATCGGGCTCTGCCGGGCGCAGCCCGTCCACGGGGTGGTGGCGGGAGGCAGGCGGGCAGAAGGTCGAACCCATGCGGCGGACTTCCTCTCCTATGACGTCGGTGCCGACGACCAGCACTTACGTCGCCCTCAACAGCGGTGGACCGTCCGGCATTCCCAGCCGTCACCCCAGTGACGCGGCCCACTGGGCGACGCCGCCGGTGAGGACGCCGAGGGCCTCCTCCTGCGTGATCTCCGCCCGCTTCGGGACGGCGAATCCGTGATCGCCGTACGGGACCTCGATCAGCTCGTACGAGCCCTCCGGGAACTCCGCGGGCCTGCCGAACGGGTCGTTGCCGCCCTGGACGACGAGCGTGGGCACCCCGGCCCCGAGCAGCTCCTCGGCGCGGGACTTCTCCGGCCGGCCCGGCGGGTGCAGCGGGAAACTCAGGGCGAGTACGGCGTGCGCGCCCAGCCCGGCCGCCGTGCGGCAGGCCACGCGCGCGCCCGCGCTCCGGCCGCCGGAGACGACCGGCAGCCCCGGCCCGGCGAGCGCGGGCCAGATGCCCCGCCAGCCGGCGTCCAGCGTCTTCGGCGCGGGAGCCATCTTCCTGCCGGCCACCCGCCAGGGCTGCTCGACGAGGGCGACGGTCACGCCCTGCCCGGGGAGGGTCCGGGCGAGGGCCTGGAGGTCGCGGGCCTCGACACCACCGCCGACGCCGTGACTCACGGCGAGGACGAGCCGCGCCTTCTCGGCCCTGTGCCAGGTGATGCGGGCCGCGCCCGCCTCCGTCTCGACGGTCTCGGCGATCTCGGCGATCTCGGCGATCTCTGCGGTCTCTGCGGTCTCTGCGGTCTCTGCGGTCCGGGCGTTCTCGCTCACGTCAGAAGAGTGTGCCCTCTTCCGGGGCGGGCAGCTCCTTCAGCAGCTCCGGGCCGTTGTTGCGCACGTTGCTCACCGCCGTCGAGACGGGATGGGCGCGCATCAGCCCGGGCGGCGGGGGTGCCAGCAGCCCGCGCAGGTCGTCCACGTCCGTCCGGGCCGGGTCCAGCCAGGCGTCCCAGCGGTCCGGCGTCAGCATCAGCGGCATCCGGGGGTGGATGTCGGCCAGCGACCGCGGCCCCTCGGCCGGCGCCACCGCCAGCGGGGTCCGCTCCGCCTCCGTGGTGATCACCGAGCAGGTCGCCCACCAGGCCTGCGGGTGGTCGTCGGGCAGCGTGCGGTCCCGCCAGAACTCGTAGAGCCCCGCCATGGCGAAAACCGACCCGTCCGCCGGAGTCACGAAGTACGGCTGCTTCCGCGGCCGCTTCCGCCTCCCCTCGACCTCCAGGTCCCGTTCCTGGGTGCCGGTGACCCATTCGTAGTAGCCGTCGGCGGGCACGACGCAGCGGCGGGCCGCGAAGGCGCGGCGGTACGACGGCTTCTCGTGCACCGTCTCCGCGCGCGCGTTGATCATCCGGGCGCCGCCCTCGGGGGTCTTGGCCCAGGACGGCACGAGCCCCCACTTGAGCCTGCGCAGCTGCCGAACCGGCCGCTGGTCCCCGGCGTCCTTCACAGGGCGGTCCAGGACGACGTGGACCTCCTTGGTCGGGGCCACGTTGTAGTCGGGCGCGAGGGACTCCTCGTGCTCCCACTTCTCGATCTCAAAGATTCCTGCGAGATCCTCGGGTCCGCGACTCGCTGCATACCGTCCGCACATACGTGCAACACTGCCAGGCCCGACCGTCGCCCGGCCACCACCCGGCGACGGCGCCGCGCGCCGACCCCCATCGATCCGAGCACAGGGAGCCACCGGGAAACATGGACAGCACCGCCGCCTCTGCGCTGCCCGACCTCTGGGACCGGCTCATCGGCACCCAGCCCGACCCCGACCTGTGGGTGGTGATCGGCACCGCGCTCGCCGCGCTCGCCGTCGTCGTCCCGCACAGCCTGTGGCGTCTGTCCCGCAACGCGATCACCATCGCCCACGAGGGCGGCCACGGCCTGGTGGCACTGCTCACCGGCCGCACCCTGACCGGCATACGGCTGCACTCGGACACCAGCGGCCTCACCGTCAGCCGCGGCAAGCCGTACGGCATCGGCATGATCCTCACCGCGGCCGCCGGCTACACCGCTCCCCCGCTGCTGGGCCTGGGCGGCGCGGCGCTGCTCGCGGGCGGTCACATCACACTGCTGCTGTGGGTGGCCACGGCGCTGCTGGTGGCGATGCTGGTGATGATCCGCAACGCCTACGGGGCGGTGACGGTGATCCTCACGGGCGGCGCGTTCCTGCTGGTGTCGTGGCTGGCCGGCTCCCAGGTGCAGGCGGCGTTCGCGTACGCGGTGGTGTGGTTCCTGCTGCTCGGCGGGGTGCGCCCGGCCTTCGAGCTCCAGTCCAAGCGGTCGCACGGGGACGCCGGGGACTCCGACGCGGACCAGCTGTCCCGGCTGACGCACGTGCCCGCCGGAATGTGGCTTTTCCTGTTCCACGCGGTGTCACTGTGCTCGCTGATGGGCGGCGGGCGGTGGCTGCTGGGGATGTGATCCGGGCGCCGCGCCCGGACGACGGCCCGTGCAACCACCTCCTTATAAAGTGGGCCCATGGCCCCGAACAACGCACACACCGCCCTCTGGCCCGCCCCGCACGCGAGCGGAGCCGTCGACGCGACGGTCCACGTGCCCGGGTCCAAGTCGGTCACCAACCGCGCCCTGGTGCTCGCCGCCCTCGCCTCCGAGCCGGGCTGGCTGCGCCGCCCGCTGCGCTCCCGCGACACACTGCTGATGGCGGGCGCCCTGCGCGCGATGGGTGTCGGCATCGAGGAGACGGTGTCCTCCGCCTCCGGTGCGGGGGGCTCCGGCGAGGCGTGGCGGGTGATCCCCGCGGGCCTGCACGGCCCGGCCACGGTCGACGTCGGCAACGCGGGCACGGTGATGCGCTTCCTGCCGCCGGTCGCCGCGCTGGCCGACGGTCCCATCCGCTTCGACGGCGACCCCCGGTCCTACGAGCGCCCGCTGCACGGTGTCATCGACGCGCTGCGCGCCCTCGGCGCCCGGATCGACGACGGCGGCCGCGGCGCGCTGCCGCTGACGGTGCACGGCGGCGGGGCGCTGGACGGCGGGACCGTCGAGATCGACGCCTCGTCCTCGTCCCAGTTCGTCAGCGCCCTGCTGCTGTCCGGCCCGCGCTTCAACCAGGGCGTCGAGGTCCGGCACGTCGGCTCGACCCTGCCGTCGATGCCGCACATCCGGATGACGGTCGACATGCTGCGCGCGGTGGGCGCCCAGGTGGACACCCCGGAGTCGGGCGGCGAGCCGAACGTCTGGCGGGTCACGCCGGGCGCCCTGCTCGGCCGGGACCTGACCGTGGAGCCCGACCTGTCCAACGCCCAGCCGTTCCTGGCGGCGGCGCTGGTCACCGGCGGCAAGGTGATCGTCCCGGACTGGCCGGCCCGGACGACCCAGCCGGGTGACCGGCTGCGGCAGATCTTCACCGAGATGGGTGGTTCCTGCGAACTCACCGAGTCCGGCCTGGTGTTCACCGGTTCGGGGTCCGTGCACGGCATCGACGTCGACCTGGGCGAGGTCGGCGAGCTGACGCCGGGCATCGCGGCCGTCGCGGCGCTGGCGGACTCGCCCTCGACCCTGCGGGGCGTGGCCCATCTGCGGCTGCACGAGACGGACCGGCTGGCCGCGCTGACCAAGGAGATCAACGAGCTCGGCGGTGATGTGACCGAGACGGCCGACGGACTGCACATCCGCCCGCGCCGGCTGCACGGCGGGATCTTCCACACCTACGAGGACCACCGCATGGCGACCGCCGGTGCGATCATCGGCCTGGCGGTCGAGGGTGTGCAGATCGAGAACGTGGCGACGACGGCGAAGACCCTGCCGGACTTCCCCGAGCTGTGGACCGGGATGCTCGGGTCGTAGGGACGCGAGGACCAGGTCATGCGCCGCTACGGCAAGCACACCGACGAGGACGACATCCGCTCCCGCCCCAACCGGCGGGGCAACCGGCCGCGCACCCACATCCGGCCCAAGCACGAGGACGCCGCCGAGGGCATGGTGCTCACGGTCGACCGGGGGCGGCTGACGTGCCTCGTCGAGGGCCGTACGGTCTTCGCGATGAAGGCCCGCGAGCTGGGACGCAAGGCGGCGGTCGTGGGCGACCAGGTCGCCCTGGTCGGCGATCTGTCCGGGAAGAAGGACACCCTCGCCCGCATCGTCCGCATCGAGGAGCGCACCTCGGTACTGCGCCGCACGGCGGACGACGACGACCCCTACGAGCGCGTGGTCGTGGCCAACGCCGACCAGCTGGCCATCGTCACCGCGCTCGCCGACCCCGAGCCGCGCCCCCGCCTGATCGACCGCTGCCTGGTGGCGGCGTTCGACGGCGGCCTGACGCCGCTCCTGGTCATGACGAAGTCGGACCTGGCCCCACCGGACCAACTCCTCGAACTGTACGGGGCGTTGGACATCCCCTACGTCGTCACCAGCCGCGAGGAACTGGAGAACGGCGACGCCGCCGACCGGGTGCGCGAGCAGCTGAACGGGAAGGTCACGGCGTTCGTCGGCCACTCCGGTGTCGGCAAGACGACGCTCGTCAACGCGCTGGTGCCAAAGGACCTGCGGCGGGTGACGGGCCATGTGAACGCGGTGACGGGCCGCGGCCGGCACACCACCACCTCGGCGCTCGCGCTGCCGCTGGGCGGCGCCGGAGGCTGGGTCGTCGACACCCCTGGCGTACGGTCGTTCGGCCTCGCGCACGTCGATCCCTCCCGTGTCATCCATGCCTTCCCCGACCTGGGGCCGGGCACGGAGGGCTGCCCGCGCGCATGCAGTCACGACGAGCCGGACTGCGCGCTGGACCAGTGGGTCGCCGAGGGGCACGCGGACCCGGCGCGGCTGTACTCGCTGCGCCGGCTGCTGGCCACGCGGGAACGGACGGAAGGCGACTGACCTCCGCGTTGTTTGCCTGCGGCGCGGTGCGGCAAGTGCATAATCGCACGGAGTCGGATCCAGACCTGCCCCAAGCATGACGAAGCGGTCACGGCACGCGAACGCACGGGAGGACAGCACATGGCGTGGCTGCTGGTCATTGTGGCCGGGTTGCTCGAGACCGGCTTCGCCGTGTGTCTGAAGCTGTCCCACGGTTTCACCAGACTCTGGCCGACCATCGCCTTCTGCTCCTTCGCCCTCGGCAGCTTCGGCCTGCTCACCCTGTCCCTGAGGAAGCTGGACGTGGGCCCGGCGTACGCGGTGTGGACGGGCATCGGCGCGGCGGGCACCGCCATCTACGGCATGGTCTTCCTGGGCGACCTGGTGTCGACGCTGAAGATCGTCTCGATCAGCCTCGTCATCATCGGCGTGATCGGGCTGCAGCTGTCCGGTTCCGCGCACTGAGGCGGTACAACTCCGCTGGCCGTCAGACCGGTTGGCGGCTGAGGACCCCGCGTACGAGTTCGGCCACCCCTCCCTCGCCCGGCGGGGCGGCGACGCAGGACAGGGCGAGGCGGACCACGAGCTCGCAGGTGCGGGCCAGGTCCGCGCCGTCCGCGCGGGGTGTGCCGGGCGGTGCCAGCAGGGCCACGGCACGGTCGCGGACGATCGCCACGAAGTCGCCGGGCGAGGGCAGCGGTCCGTCCGCCCTGCGCTGCGCCGGCACGGCGGAGGAGGAGGGCACCGCCGACAGCGTGAGCGAGGGCAGCCGCTCGCTCCAGCAACCGGTGAGCATCGCTTTGACCAGCGCGTTCCCACGGGCCGCCGAGGCGGTCCACTCGGCGGCGGCGGTGAGCTTCTCGCGCGGATCACTAGGGGTGGCCAGCGCGCGCTCGGCCCCGGCCAGATAGCCGTCCGCCTCCCTTCTGACCAGCGCCCGGGCCAGCCCCTCCTTGCTGCCGAACTCGTTGTACAGCGTCTGCCGGGAGACTCCGGCCGCCGCGGCGACGTCCACCATCCGCACGGCGGACCACGGCCGGCGCGCCAGCGCCGAATAGGCGGCGTCCAGCAGGGATTCCCGCGCTGCAGGCATCATCGCCTCCCTGGGGCGAGCGACTCTGCGCCCAGATTTGACGCGTGCGGATGCACTGTCAAGGGTTCGTGAAGGCACCGAGGGGGCGCTTGTCGGCCACCTTGCGTCGGGTCCGCGCCGCCCGCGCCCACCGCCACGGCTCCCCGCCGTCCCGGCGTCCCGGCGTCCCGGCGTCCCGGCCACGGTCCCCCGCCGTCCCTGCCACGCCTCCCCGCCGTCCCGGCCCCCTGTAGCCCCCTACCCCCCGGACGGATACGGTTCCTACATGCCGGACTACCTCGACGACCTGCGCCTTGCCCACGTTCTCGCGGACGCGGCCGACGCCGCCACCATGGACCGCTTCAAGGCCCTCGACCTCAAGGTCGACACCAAGCCGGACATGACACCGGTCAGTGAAGCGGACAAGGCGGCGGAAGAACTGATCCGCGGCCAGCTGCAACGCGCCCGCCCCCGCGACGCGGTCCTCGGCGAGGAGTACGGGATCGAGGGCACCGGCCCCCGCCGCTGGGTCGTCGACCCGATCGACGGCACCAAGAACTACGTCCGCGGCGTCCCTGTCTGGGCCACGCTCATCTCCCTGACGGAGGCGGGCGAAGGGGGCTACCAGCCCGTCGTGGGCGTGGTCTCGGCTCCCGCCCTCGGCCGCCGCTGGTGGGCCGCGAAGGGCCACGGCGCGTTCAGCGGCCGCAGCCTGTCGAAGGCGTCCAGGCTCCAGGTCTCGCGGGTCGCGAACCTGGCGGACGCCTCCTTCGCGTACTCCTCGCTGAGCGGCTGGGAGGAGCAGGGCCGCCTGAACGGATTCCTGGATCTGACCCGCGAGGTCTGGCGCACCCGCGCCTACGGCGACTTCTGGCCCTACATGATGGTCGCCGAGGGCTCGGTCGACCTGTGTGCCGAACCCGAGCTGTCGCTGTGGGACATGGCGGCGAACGCGATCGTCGTCACGGAGGCCGGCGGCACCTTCACCGGCCTGGACGGCCGTCCCGGCCCGCACAGCGGCAACGCGGCCGCGTCGAACGGACTGCTGCACGACGAGATGCTGGGGTATCTCAACAGGCGCCACTGAGAAACGGGAGACGCCTGCGCACGCCCCCAACCGGCCGCGCGCGCCCTCTTGTTGACTACCGCTTTACCTGCAACTCTAAGAGTCCCCCCACTTGTGAACTTGTGAATCCGTGAACTAGCTCGGATTCCTCAGGAGGTGGCTCCATCCCATGCTCGTCCGCGACGCCATGAGCACGGTGGTCCTCACCATCGGCCCCGCCCATACCCTCCGCCAGGCCGCAGCCCTGATGTCCGCCCGCCGGGTCGGCGCGGCCGTGGTCTACGACCCCGACGCCGGCGGAATCGGCATCCTCACCGAACGCGACATCCTCAACTCCGTAGGCCTGGGCCAGAACCCGGACGCGGAGCCCGCCCATGCCCACACCACCACCGACGTCGTGTTCGCCGCCCCGTCCTGGACGCTGGAGGAGGCGGCCCGCGCCATGGCGCACGGCGGCTTCCGCCATCTCATCGTCCTCGACGGCGGCGAACCGGCGGGCATCGTCTCGGTCCGCGACATCATCCGCTGCTGGGCACCGGCCCGGCAGCACGCGGAGCAGGTGCCCGCCTGAGCACCCGCCTACGCGCCGGTCCGCGACAAGAGCGGGCCGGACAACGACAGGAGAGGGCCGGTCCGCGACGAGAGCGGGCCGGGCCCCGAAGAAACCCGGCCCACCGGCCACGACAAGCGGTCCAGTTGCTGGAGCTCAGCCCCGCAGTGCCTGCACCGCGGCCTCCAGCCGCTTGCCGAAGTCGCCGTCCGCCCGGCGGAAGTTGCCGATCGCGCGCTCGACGATGTCCTCGCGCGAGACCTGGGAGATGGCGCCCGCCAGGTTGCCGATCAGACGGTCCTTCTCCTCTTCGGTCATCAGCCGGTAGAGGTTGCCAGCCTGGACGAAGTCGTTGTCCTCGGCGTGCACCGGCGCCTCGTGGTCGCCGGTGACTCCGGAGACCGGCAGCGGCTGCCACAGCGGCCGGTCCGTCTGGAACGGGCCGCCGAAGCTGTTCGGCTCGTAGTTCTTCGCGCCCTTGTGGCGGCCGTCGTAGAGATGGCCGTCACGGGAGTTGGTGCGCGCCTCGGTGGCGTGCGGGCGGTTCACCGGCAGGTGGTCGGCGTTGATGCCGACGCGGTAGCGGTGCGCGTCGCCGTAGGCGAACAGACGGCCCTGGAGCATCTTGTCCGGGGACGGGCCGATCCCGGGCACGAAGTGCGCCGGGGAGAAGATCGACTGCTCGACCTCGGCGAAGATGTTCTCCGGATTGCGGTTGAGCTCCAGCCTGCCGATCTCGATGACCGGGTGGTCCGCGTGCGGCCACACCTTGGTCAGGTCGAACGGGTTGAAGCGGTAGCCGGCGGCATCGGCGGCGGGCATGATCTGCACGCCGACCGTCCAGGACGGGAACTCGCCGCGCTCGATCGCCTCGCGCAGGTCGCGCTGGTGGGAGTCGGGGTCCTCACCGGCGAGCCTGTCGGCCTCCTCCTGGGTGAGGCACTTGATCCCCTGGTCGGTCTTGAAGTGGTACTTGACCCAGAAGACCTCGCCGGCCTCGTTGTTCCACTGGTAGGTGTGCGATCCGAAGCCGTCCATGTGGCGGTAGGACGCCGGGATGCCGCGATCACCGAACAGCCAGGTCACCTGGTGCGTGGACTCCGGCGACAGGCTCCAGAAGTCCCAGACGTTGTCCATCTCCGTCGAGCCCGTGTAGGGGTCGCGCTTCTGCGTGTGGATGAAGTCGGGGAACTTGATGGCGTCCTTGATGAAGAACACCGGGGTGTTGTTGCCGACGAGGTCGTAGTTGCCCTCTTCCGTGTAGAACTTCAGCGCGAAGCCGCGCGGGTCGCGGACCGCGTCCGCGGCACCGAGGTTGCCGGCCACGGTGGAGACACGGAGGAAGGTCTCCGTCTGCTTGCCGACCTCGGAGAGGAACTTGGCCCGGGTGTACCTCGTCACGTCGGCCGTGACCGTGAAGGTGCCGTAGGCCCCGGCGCCACGGGCGTGCACCACACGCTCCGGGATGCGCTCACGGTTGAAGTGGGCCAGCTTCTCCAGCAGGAGCTGGTCCTGGACGAGCACGGGGCCGCCGGCGCCCGCGGTCTCGCTGTTCTGGTTGTCGGCCACCGGAGCACCGGCCTCCGTCGTGAGCGGTCCCTGGGTCACGTCGCCTCCTGCGCCACTTGCGTCTGTTCCTGTCCCTTGGCCAAAGCCGATCTCGATCCTACATTGGACAATATCCAAGTCAAGTTGAGCTCTAAAGTCACACCCGTTCGGAAACTGTTCCCCTTGCTGTTAAGCTGGCGGCTATGAGTGACCTTCTGGAACGGCTGCGCGGCCGCGGATGGCGGATGACCGCGCAGCGGCGCGTCGTGGCCGAGGTCCTCGACGGCGAACACGTCCATCTGACGGCCGACGAGGTCCACGCCCGGGCTGTCGCCAAGCTGCCCGAGATCTCCCGGGCGACCGTCTACAACACGCTGGGCGAGCTCGTGACGCTCGGCGAGGTGCTCGAGGTCACCACGGACAGGCGCGCCAAGCGGTACGACCCGAACGCGCACCAGCCGCACCATCACCTGGTCTGCGCCGGCTGCGGCGCGATCCGCGACGTCCATCCGAGCGGCAACCCGCTGGCCGACCTCCCGGACTCGGAGCGCTTCGGCTTCACGGTCTCGGACGTCGAGGTGACGTACCGCGGGCTCTGCCCGAACTGCGCGGCGGCCTGACCGCGGGCTGCGGCGGCGCCCGAGCACGAGACCTACGCGAAAACCCCGGCACCAGTGAGGTGCCGGGGTTTCGTCGCACACGGGCGATGTTCTCGCCGCACTCGGGCGGCGACGAGGCAGCCGCACTCGAATCTTGAGGGCGAGGGAGGCAAGGGGGCAGGGGGCAGGGGGGGACAAACACCGAGGGCCGGAATCCTTGATCGGATTCCGGCCCTCGGCCTTCAGTAGCGGGGACAGGATTTGAACCTGCGACCTCTGGGTTATGAGCCCAGCGAGCTACCGAGCTGCTCCACCCCGCGTCGACGAATAGAACACTACGTGATCGACGGGAGAAGAGGCAAATCGCTTCCGGGGAGCCGCTCCGGTGGACCCGGCGTCACGCCGACAGTTCCTCGCGCAGCGCGTCCCGGAGCCGCGCCGCCCGCTCCGCGACCTCAGCCGGTCCGAGCGCCACGGCCCGGTCGGCCCAGCGCTGCCCCTCGGCCAGCTCGCCCCGACGCGCGTAGACGAGAGCCAGCCGGAGCGCCGCCCGTCCGTGCCCGGCGTCCGCGGCCCGTGCCCACCACACGGCCGCCTCCGGCTCACTGCCCTCCCGGGCGAGCAGCAGCCCCAGATTGAACGCGCCGTTGCGGGACCCGGCCTCCGCGGCCGTCCGGTACCACCGCGCGGCCTCGACCACGTCGCCCCGGGCGGCGGCCAGCATGCCGACCCGCACCTGCGCGCGCCGGTGCCCCTGGGAGGCCGCCCGCTCGTACCACCCCTCGCACTCGGTCTTCTCGTGGACCGTCGACTCCCCGAGCTCGTGCGCGGGCACCGGCGGCCGTCGCGCGTCGAGCACGGTCGCCAGCCGGTACGCGGCCTCCGTGCTGCCGCCCCCGGCCGCGCACCGCAGATGCCGCTCGGCCTCCTGCTCGTCGCCCGAACGCAGCCGGGCGATCCCCACCTGCAGTGCCGCCTCCGTGTGCCCGGCGCCCGCCGCCCGCTCGTACCACCGCAGGGCCTCGGCCTCCAGGCCCCGCCCGGCGTAGAGGATGCCCAGGTTGAACGCGGCGTCCACGCTGCCGGCCTCGGCGGCCTTGGAGAACCACGGCTCGGCCCCGGTCTCGTCCCCGCCCTGCAGCAGCAGGATGGCCAGCGCGTTCGCCGCCTCCCGGTGCCCGGCGTAGGCCGCGCGCCGGTACCACTGCTCGGCCTGGGTGGTCCGGCCCTGCTCGGCGCAGAGCAGCCCGAGGTTGTAGGCGCCGTTGACGTCGCCGGCGTCCATCGCCGCCCGGTACCAGCGCTCGGCGGTCTGGGTCTCGCCGCGCTCGGCGTGCAGCGCGCCCAGCGCGTTGGCCGCGTTGCCGTCGCCGTCCTGCGCGGCCCGCAGCCACCACACGGCCGCACTCTCGCTGTCACCGGCGTCCCGCAGCAGGAACCCCAGCGCGCAGGCGGCCCGCGCCTCGCCGTCCTTGGCGGAGGTCAGGTACCAGCGGCCGGCCTCCTTGAGCTCCCCCCGCTTCTCCAGGATCGCGCCGAGGTGCAGCGCGGCCCGCCGGTGGCCGCGCGCGGCGGCCTGCCGGTACCACTGCTCGGCCTCCTCCAGCCCGCCGACACCGTTGTCACCGTCACAGTCGGCTGCGGTCCGCCGGTCCAGTGCCCGCGCCAGCCGGTACGCCGCCTCCCGGTGCCCCCGCTCGGCGGCGACCCGCATCCAGCGCTCGGCCCCGGCGTCCGCGCGGTGCTCCAGCAGATCGGCGAGCGCGTACGAGCCGAGCACGTGCCCCTGCTCGGCCGCCTGGCGCAGCCAGTACTCCGCGGCGGGCTCGTCGCCCCGCTCGCGGTGGTGCCGTCCGAGCGCGTGGGCGGCCGCCGCGGAGCCGGCCACGGCGGCGATGCGCCACCATCCGGCGGCCTCGTCGGCGTATCCACGCTGGTGGAGGAGGACTCCCAGGTTGTTGGCGGCGGCGCGGTCGCCGGCCGCGGTGGCGGCCCGCAGATGGGTCTCGGCCGCATCGAGATCGCCACGGCGCAGCAGCATGGCGCCGAGGACGCTCATCGCCTCGACGTCGCCCGTCTCGGCGGCGAGCCGGCGGCGCGCCAGCTCGGCGACCTCGTCGGCCGCCGCGCCCGTCTCGTCCCGGGTTCCGTCCCCGATCTCCGCGGACACCAGCGCCCCCGCGGAGTCCACGGGCTCCACCAACTCGACGGCCTCCACGAACTCCACGGACTCGACGGCCTCCACGCTCTCCACCGACTCGACGGTCTCCAGAAACTCCCCGGTCCCGGCGGACGCCTTGGACTCCGCGGACTCCCCTGGATCCGAAGCCCGCACAAATCGCCCTGTCTCGAACAGAGTTACCTTGTCCCCCATAACGTCCATCGTCGCACCACCTGCAACCTGGGTACACCTGGTATACCGCAGCCAGTGAGGTCACTTCAGCGTTTTGTCGACATGCCCACAGAGAGACAAGTCAAACACAGATGGCCCAACTCCCCGCGGCGGCACGACCGTCCCACAGGTCGGCACATGCGTTCGCACACCACGAAGGCCCGGATCCGCAGCGGGATCCGGGCCTTCGGTCAAGGAGCGGTCAGCCGCCGCTCCCGCCGTTTCCGCCGCCGGGCTTACCGGCCTTGGCCTGCGCCTCCTCGGCCCGCTTCAGCGCGTCCTGCAGATCCTTCTGCGCCTTGCCGTACGCCTGCCAGTCGACCTGCGGCTTCTTCAGGGCGGCCTGGCTGTCGTCCAGTGCCTTCTGGGCGTCCTTCAGGGCCTGCTGGACCGTCGGGTTGCCCGACGCCGGTGGATTGCCGGTGCCGGTGTCCGACGGCGGAGGCGTCGCACCCGACGTTCCGAAGACCTTGTCGAGGGCCTGGCCGAGGGTGTCCTCGAACGCGGTGGCGCCGCCGTAGGTCACCAGCACCTTGCGCAGCAGCGGGTACTTGAGCTGCCCGCCGCGCACATAGACCGGCTCCACGTAGAGCAGTCCGCCGTCGAGCGGGACGGTCAGCAGATTGCCGTACTCGATCTCGGAGTCGCCGCCTCTGATGAGCCGGACGAACTCGGCGATGTTCTGCTGGGAGTTGGAGTTGAACTGGCTCTGCACCTGCTTCGGGCCGCCGACCGTCGTGCTGGTCGGCAGTTTCAGGACTCTGATCTGGCCGTAGTCGGGCGTGCCCGCCTGGGAGTCGACCGCCATGAAGGCGCTCAGGTTGTCCCGGCCGTTCGGCGTGAACGTCGTCGTCAGCGAGAACGCCTGGGCGCCCTGGTCGGGCATCTTCATGGTCAGGTAGTACGGCGGCACCGCGTTGCCCGACTTGTTGGTCGGGTCGTCCGGCACCTGCCACACCTCGCTGCCGCTGAGGAACGTCTGCGCGTCCTGCACGTGGTAGCGGGTGAGCAGCTCACGCTGGACCTTGAACAGGTCCTGCGGGTAACGCAGATGGGCCATCAGATCCGGCGAGATGCCGGTCTTCGGCTCGACCGTCCCGGGGAAGGCCTTCATCCAGGTCTTCAGGACGGGGTCCTTGGTGTCCCACTGGTAGAGCTTGACCTCGCCGGTGTAGGCGTCGACGGTCGCCTTGACCGAGTTGCGGATGTAGTTGACCTGGTTCTGCTGGGCGACCACCGCGCGCGAGTTGTTCGTCGCGGTCAGCGAGTCGGCCGTGGTGTCGCCGAGGGTCGTACGGGAGGCGTACGGGTATCCGTTCGTGGTCGTGTAGGCGTCGACGATCCACTGGATGCGGCCGTCCACCACCGCCGGGTAGGCGTCGCCGTCGATGGTCAGCCAGGGGGCCACCGCCTCGACGCGCTCCTTGGGCGTGCGGTTGTACAGGATCCGCGAGCCCTCCCCGATCGCGCCGGAGTAGAGGATCTGCGGCTCGCCGAACGCCACCGCGTACGCAGCCCGGTTGATCGGGCTGGAGAGGCTGACCCCGCTCTTGGCCTGGTAGCTGGTGGTCTTCTCACCGTCGTTGTCGGAGTAGTCGATCTCCTTCTGGGGACCGCCGACGATCGAGTACGTGGTGGTCTTCTCGCCGTAGTAGACCCGCTGCTGGTACGTCCCCAGCTGACCGGTGGACGGCAGGTCGGACTCGGTGAAGACGGGCTGGCCGTTGCTGTCCGCCTCGGTGCCCTTGGCCGCGACGACGCCGTAGCCGTGGGTGTAGCGGAAGTGGTTGTTGATCCAGTTC
Organism: Streptomyces sp. NPDC020801; assembly: GCF_044334385.1. NCBI lineage: Bacteria > Bacillati > Actinomycetota > Actinomycetes > Kitasatosporales > Streptomycetaceae > Streptomyces > Streptomyces sp. NPDC020801. Next base: position 765,669 of record NZ_JBIRST010000001.1, on the reverse strand, counting down.
TTCTTCGGGATACCGGCGAGGTTCAGCTCGCGCAGACCGAGGACCGTGTCCTGGACCTTGCCGTCCCTGGTGTAGCGGTCGACGTCCAGATTGTTCGGAAACGTGTAGTAGTTCCGGATCTGCTGGAGTTGCTGGAACGTCGGCGAGACGATGTTCGGGTCCAGGATGCGGATGCTCGCGGTCTTGTCGACGTCGTCGCGCAGCGTCGACTTGTCCTTGGCGGTGCTCGTGCCCGCGTACTCCGACACCTTGGCGTCGTCGATGCCGTACGCCTCACGCGTGGCCTTGATGTTCTTCGCGACGTACGGGGCTTCCTTGGCCTGCTCGTTGGGCTGGACCTGGAACTTCTGCACGATCGCCGGGTACAGGCCGCCGATGAGGATCGCCGAGAGCACCATCAGGCCGAAGCCGATCACCGGCAGCTGCCAGGTGCGCCGCCACAGGGTGGCGAAGAACAGCAGCGCACAGATGACGGCGATGAAGAAGAGGATCGTCTTGGCCGGCAGATAGGCGTTGGCGTCGACGTACCTGAGGCCCGTCCAGTTGCCCGTCGCCTTGAAGTCGCTGGACTTGACAGCCAGTCCGTACCGGTCGAGCCAGTACGCGACCGCCTTCAGGGCGACGAAGACGCCGAGCAGCACCGACAGGTGCCCGGTCGCCGCGGCCGTGGCCCGGGCGCCGGGGCTGGTGACGCGCAGCCCGCCGTAGAGGTAGTGGGTGAGCGCGGCGGCGATCAGGGACAGGATCGTCGCGGCGAAGCCGAAGCCCAGCAGAAAGCGGTACCAGGGCAGGTCGAAGGCGTAGAAGGAGACGTCGAGATGGAACTGCGGGTCCTTCTGGCCGAACTGCACGCCGTTGACCCACATCAGCCAGGTCCGCCACTGACTCGACGCGGAGGCACCCGCGATCAGCCCGACCAGCGCGGTGACGCCGCACAGCAGCCACCTCTTGTACGGTGCGATGCCCATCCGGTAGCGGTCCAGGCTCTGCTGCTCCATCGACATGGCGCTCAGCGGGGGCCGCAGCCGGTGCGCGAGCCAGATGTTGAAGCCGACCGCGGCCGCCATCAGCAGACCGAAGACGAAGAACAGCCCGATCTTCGTCCACAGCGTGATGGTGAACACGGACGAGTAGTGCACCGACCGGTACCACAGCCAGTCCGTCCAGAAGCCCGCGAACATCGTGAACGCCATGCCGAGGACGGCAAGGACGCCCAGAGTCATCAGCAGGGTCCGGACTCGCCGGGACGGACGGCCGACTCTGATCCGCGGCCCCGTCGGGCCTCCGCCGCGGTCCGGCATCTGGAAAGCCAAGGTGCGCACCTCGAAGTTCGCTGTTGGTTCGCTGTCGTTGCGTCAGGCCCCGGTGTCCGTGGACCGTACGGTGCGCCCCCGAGATCGCGGGCCCACACCTATGCAACTTACTCACCGTTTACTCGGTTCCCGATTCCGGGAGGGAACGAGGCAGGATTGTGACCATGTCCAACACTCCCATGGCAGCGAGCCCGCTCACCCGGGCCGTACTCGAGATCGACGAGTACGCCTCCGGCCTCGGCTGGGACCAGCCCGCTCGCCTCTTCGCCCTCGTAGACACCGCGCGGCTGCGGACCCAGGAACCCGCCCTCGCGGCCCAGCTCGGCCTGGAGGACGAGCAGGAGACCTCCGGTCTCACCCCGATCGAGCAGGACGAGATCCCGGCGGACCGGCCGCTCGACGAGTTCCTCGGCACCATCGCCTGGCCCGACGCGGTGGCCGGATGCGCGCTGACCGTGGAGCGTCTGATGCTGCCCCCCACCGCCGAGGCCCAGGTACCCAAGGGGCTGGACGGGGCCAAGCTGGCCAAGTGGGTGGCCGAGCACCCCGAGCGCCAGGAGGTCCGTATGACGGTCGCGGTCCTGCGTGACGGCGCCCGTGAGTCGGCCCTGCGCCTGCGCGAGAAGGACTCCGCCACGGAGGTCCTCACGGGCGCCGGCCTGGTACCGGGTCTGGCGGAGGCCCTGGCGGCGACCTTCGAGGACTGAGGCCGCTCGCACGGCTCTCCGGCAGAGGGGGCGGGGGCGCCCATGACGTAGAGGGCGCCCCCGCCCCCTCTACCGAGCGCCTCTCAGCCCTTGGCCGTGCACTTGGGGAGGTCCGCGGTCTGCCCGGAGCGGATGTCCTGCAGGGCACCCAGCGCGTCACCGATGGTGTTCACCTTCACGAGGGTGAGCCCCGAGGGGGTGTCCTTGGCGGCGGCCGCGCAGTTGTCGGCGGGCGTCAGGAAGTACTGGGCGCCCCTGTCGCGCGCGCCGACGGTCTTCATCTCCACGCCGCCGATCGGGCCGACCTTGCCCTCGTCGTCGATCGTCCCGGTGCCGGCCACGAACTTGCCGCCGGTCAGGCTGCCCGGGGTGAGCTTGTCGTAGATGCCGAGGGCGAACATCAGACCGGCGCTGGGACCGCCGACATCGGCGAGCTTGATGTCGATCGTGAACGGGAACGTGTGGTCGGTCCCGGCGGAGATCCCGACGATGGCGCGCTTGACGCCGGTGTCGTCGGACTGGACCGTCGTGATGGTGATGTCCTTGGTGGTGGTCGCCTGCTTCTGCGCCTTCTCGGCCGCGGCCTGCTCCTTGGCGGGCACGATCGTGAAGACGACGTCCTGACCCGGCTTGTGCTTGGTGACCAGCTTGGCGACGTCGGCGGGCTGCTTGACCGTCGTGCCGTCGACGGCCTTGATCACGTCACCGGCATGCAGCCTGCCCTGGGCCGGGGTGCCCTTGACGACCGTGGAGACAATCACCCAGGACCGCACCGGGACACCGAGCTCCTTCAGGGCGGCGACCTTGGCGCTCTCCTGGGACTGGCTGAACTCCTCGGCGTTCTCCTGGGTCGACTGCTCCTCCGTCTTGCCGTCCGGGTAGAGCGTGTCGTGCGGGACGACCTTGTCGTCGTGCGCCAGCCAGCCGTAGACCGCCTCTACGAGGTTCATCCGGTAGTCGGCGCTGGTGACCCGGACGGTGGTCATGTTGAGATGGCCGTCCGTCGGATAGGTCTTGCGCCCGGAGATCTGCAGCACCGGCTCGCCGTCGTGCTCACCGAGGGTGTTGACCGTCGGTCCCGGGGACATCTCCGAGTACGGCACGGGGAGGAAGACTCCCGCGCACAGGAGCGCGATCAGCATCAGGGTGGAGGCGAGCATCGTCGCGGTGCGGCGTGGCATGACTCGACAGTACGGGACGCATCTGTCAGCGCACCGTCAGGGCCGCCCTGCTCACGTGCTGGAGTGGGACCTCTCCATGGCCTCGCGGAAACGTGCGTACCCGTCCAGTTCGGGACCGTCGCTGCGCGCCTTGCGGGTCCGGTTCGCCCAGGTCCCCCAGAGCCCGGCGCCTATCGCAGCCATCAGCGGAATCAGCAACCAGGCGAGCACCGCCATGCCGACCTCCCAACCCCAATTGAGCGACCGCAACCGACTGATCAGCAGACTAACCGTCCGCACTGACAACGCTCACGCCAGGGGTCCGGTTACGCAACCGGAACTGCAGGGGAGTTGGGAGGCTCGGCCGGACACACCACCCTCGACGACGGCGCTACGCGCCGACCCGCCCTCCCGTCACCCGGCCACCACCCCTCAACGACGGCGCTACGCGCCGACCCGCCCTCCCGTCACCCGGCCACCACCCCTCAACGACGGCGCTACGCGCCGACCCGCCCTCCCGTCACCCGGCCACCACCCCTCAACGACGGCGCTACGCGCCGACCCATTCCTCGGTCCCGTCGGAGAACCTCTGGTGCTTCCAGATCGGCACCTCGTGCTTGAGGTCGTCGATCAGCTTCCGGCAGGCCTCGAAGGCCTCCCCCCGGTGCGGACACGACACGCCGACGACGACGGCGAGGTCCCCGATCCTGAGATCCCCCACGCGGTGCACGGCCGCCAGCGCCCGCACCGGGTACTCCGCGACCACCTTCTCGGCGATCCGCCGCATCTCGGCCTCGGCACTGGGATGACAGGAGTACCCGAGCCCGTCGACGTCGGCACCCCCGTCATGGTTCCGCACGGTCCCCACGAACAGGGCGGTACCGCCGGCGGCGTCGTCCCCGACGGCCTGGAAGACCTCGTCCAGGGAGAGGGGGGTCTCCCGGATGCCGATCAGCTTGATGGGGTCGGCGGCGACATGCTCGCCTGGGTGGTCATCGGTGGGTGCCATGACTCAATCGTGCCGCACGCGCGGGACCACGGGAAATGGCGCTATCACCCGGCACGCGCGGGTGGGGCTTTGGAGCCTCCCACAGGCCCGCCGGCCCCGGCCGGCCGCAACGCCCCCATCAGATGCGCCGCCGCGCCTTCCGGGCCCGCCGTACGACCGCCGCCGCGCCCAGCAGCGCCACCGTCGCCCCGGCCGCCCCCGCCGCCGTCGCGTCCTTGCGCCCCAGCCGCCGCCCGGCCACCGTGTGCCGCCCGGAGACCTCCTCCAGCAGTTCCGCGAGGACCTCCTCGTTGGTCCACCTGGGCCGCCACCCGGCATCGTGCAGCCTGCTGCCGCTCACCACCCACGGGTACATCGTGTACGCCAGGTCCCCGGCCGGAGACGGCGTGAGCCCGATCCGGTGCAGCCGGGCCGCTGCCCCCAGCGCGACCGCCGACGGCAGCTCCATCCGCCGGATCCCGCTGAGCTCCTCGACCTCCTCCTGCTCCAGCCACCCGTCGCACCCCACGGCCAGCTCCCCGTCGACCTTCTCCAGCACGGCGTACTCCAGCGCGCCGCACAGGTCCTCGACGTGGCAGAACTGCCACGCGGGCCGCGACCCGGCCACGACAAGGAGCCTCGGCGACTCGAAATACCTGGTCAGCGCGGTGTCGGTGCCACCGACGAGTACCGCCGGCCGGACGACGGTGACGTTCAGCCCGGGGTGTGCCCGCGGCGCGCGCCGCGCCAGCCGTTCGATCTCCAGCAGGTCCCCGACGCCGGTCGCCTCGGCGGTCGCCCGCAGCTCCGCGTCCTCCGACAGCGGCAGCTCGTTGTCCGGCAGCGCCCCGTAGACCATCGCCGAGGTGCACAGCACGACCCGGTGCACACCGGCCGCCGCGGCCGCGGTCAGCACGGTCTGCGTCCCCCGGACGTTGTAGGCCGTACGGGCGGCGGGGTCGGTCTCCAGGTCGAGGTCGAGCGCCAGGTGCACCACGACGTCGGCGCCGCGCAGCTTGTCGGCGATCGCGGGATCCCGCACGTCCAGGATGTGCCACTGCGCCGCCGCACACTCCCCGCGCCGCTCGTCGATGGCGATCACCTGCCTGACCTCGCCGGACGCGGCCAGCCGCTCGGTCAGCAGCGCACCGACCCCGCCCGCGGCTCCGGTGACCGCGACGACGGGCCCGCGCACGGCGGGAGTGCTCTCATGGTTTCGCGCTGCGCGAACCTGTGGATCTGGGGAACTCACCGGGCGTCTCCAGCGGTTGTCTTCCATACGTACGCGAATGACGCGTACGTACCAGGTGGCATCCATCCTGCCGCAGGCGTCCTGTCGGCGAAGCACCGAGGCCCGATCCGCCCGCGGTGTCTAGGCTGGGTGGTGTTGTCGGGCAGCCGCGCCGCCGGAGAGAACCGGTGGCCTTACCAGCCGAGGAACCCCGTGAGTGACACCCCATTCGGATTCGGCCTTCCGCCGGAGGAGCCGGACGACGGCGACGAGGGCAAGAAGAAGGACCAGCAGAGCGGTGGTGACCAGGGACCGGCCAACCCGTTCGGTTTCGGGCTGCCCGGCGCCGGAGGCCTTGGCGGGCCCGGCGCCGACAATCCGCTCGCAGCCATGTTCGGTTCGCTGAACCCCACCGACCTGGGCGCCGCCTTCCAGCAGCTCGGCCAGATGCTCTCCTACGAGGGCGGCCCGGTGAACTGGGACATGGCCAAGCAGATCGCCCGCCAGACGGTCTCCCAGGGCACCTCCGACGGCACCAAGGACGCGAGCGTCGGCCCCGCCGAGCGCTCCGCCGTACAGGAGGCCGTCCGCCTCGCCGACCACTGGCTGGACGACGTGACCTCCCTGCCGTCCGGCGCCGCCTCCGCGGTGGCGTGGTCCCGCGCGGAGTGGGTCGAGGCGACCCTGCCGGCCTGGCAGGAGCTCGTCGACCCGGTCGCCGAGCGCGTCGGCACCGCCATGGGCGACGTGCTGCCGGAGGAGATGCAGGCCATGGCCGGCCCGCTGATCGGCATGATGCGCTCCATGGGCGGCGCCATGTTCGGTACCCAGATCGGGCAGGCCGTCGGCGTGCTGGCCGGCGAGGTCGTCGGTTCGAGCGACATCGGCCTGCCGCTGGGCCCGGCCGGCCGGGCCGCGCTGCTGCCGGTGAACATCGAGAGCTTCGGCAAGGACCTGGGCGTGCCCCAGGAGGAGGTGCGGCTGTACCTCGCGCTGCGCGAGGCGGCCCACCAGCGCCTGTTCGCGCACGTGCCGTGGCTGCGCTCGCACCTGTTCGGCGCGGTCGAAGGGTACGCGCGCGGGATCAAGGTCGACACCGCCAAGCTGGAGGACGTGGTCGGCCAGTTCGACCCGCAGAACCCCGAGCAGCTGCAGGACGCACTCCAGCAGGGCATGTTCCAGCCGGAGGACACGCCGGAGCAGAAGGCCGCCCTGGCCCGTCTGGAGACCGCCCTGGCGCTCGTCGAGGGCTGGGTGGACGCGGTGGTGCACGCGGCCGCCAAGCCGCGCCTGTCGTCCGCGGACGCGCTGCGCGAGACGCTGCGCCGCCGCCGGGCCTCGGGCGGTCCGGCCGAGCAGACGTTCGCCACGCTGATCGGCCTGGAGCTGCGCCCGCGCCGCCTGCGCGACGCCTCCCGCCTGTGGGCCTCGCTCACGGACGCGCGCGGGGTCGAGGGCCGCGACGCCCTGTGGTCCCACCCGGACATGCTGCCGACGGCGGCCGACCTGGACGACCCGGACGGCTTCGTGCACCGTGAGCATCTGGACTTCTCCGAGCTGGACAAGATGCTCGGCGAGGCGGCCGGCGGCTCCGCGCAGAAGCCCGACCTGCACAAGAAGGACGAGGACGACAGGGGCGACGACGCCGAGTGAGCCTGTACGACGACGCGGTCCTCGTACTGAAGGCGTACGAGGAGCAGGAAGAGCTGCGCCAGGCCTACCTGGACCATCTGCAGACGCATCCGGACGGCATGTGGAAGGCCTGCCGCGCGGGCCACATCACCGCGAGCGCCCTCGTGATCGATCCCGCGCACGACCGGGTGCTGCTCACGCTGCACCGCAAGCTGCGGATGTGGCTGCAGATGGGCGGCCACTGCGAGCCCGGTGACACCACACTGGAGGCCGCCGCCCTGCGGGAGGCCACGGAGGAGTCGGGCATCGCGGGGCTCACGCTGCTGCCCGGCGGACCGGTGCGGCTGGACCGGCATCCGATCCCGCCGCCGTGCCACTGGCACCTCGACGTCCAGTACGCCGTCCTGGCCCCGCCCGGCGCGGTCCAGGAGATCAGCGACGAGTCCCTGGACCTGCGCTGGTTCGGCTACGGCGAGGTGTCCGGCGTGGCCGACGAGTCGGTCGTCCGGCTGCTGGAGGCCACGCGGGCCCGGATCTGAAGGTGCCCAACGGGTGAGGGGTGACCGCCTCGGTGGTCACCCCCCTGCTTCGGGTTCAGCTCCAGACGTTGCCCTGGTTCTGCCCCCGCGCCCCCTGCTGCCCCATGCCGAACTGCGCGGCCAGGCCCTGCCCGATCACCGCGTTCTGCGGCGGCAGCAGCTCGCTGGGCTGGACGAGCGCGAAGCCGCTGCCCATGAAGCTGAGCTCCCAGCCCTCACCGGTGCTGCCCCGGCGCCGCCACACTCCGGAGGAGTGCGTCTGGGCCTGCATCTGCACGCGCAGCCCGGTGGACCAGGCGACGATCGCGTCGGCGTCGCAGTTGACGTACTTGTCGGGTGTCACCTGCATCAGCAGCGGCGCCCCGGAGGTCATCAGGGCGACCTTGCCTCGGCCGGTGATGTTCAGCTGGTACTTCCCGGAGCCGGAGATGCCGTACATGCTGTCGACGGCGATGACCTCGTGGTGCAGCGAGGAGTCCATCGCCAGCACATAGCTGCTGTCGACCGTCAGGCCGTCCTGCTCCACGTCCATGACATGGACGTACTGGCCGAGGTTGGCGAGGTAGACCGTGCCCTGCCCGTGGCAGCGCATCAGGTCCAGGCCCTCGCCCGTGTACGCACGCGCGCGTGCGTGGCTGTTGCTCTGGTACTCGGCGTCGAACTCGACCAGGCCCTGGTAGGCGACCATGGTGCCCTTGCGGGCGAGGATGTCGTCATGGCCCTCCAGGGTGACGCGCAGCATCTGCTTGTTCTGCAGGCTCCAGCGTTCCTGGGTCTGGGCGTCGTTGAAGGCGAAAAGCGGGCTCTGCATGGTGTCCTGTCTCCCCCTCAGCCCCGGAACCGGAGGCGGTCGGTGCTGTCCTCGCTGGGCTGGACGACGACGATGCCCGTACCCGAGAAGGCCATCTGGTAGGCCTCGCCGCTGCCCCGGCCGATCAGGGACTGCGCCTTGAAGCTGCGCTTGCCCTTGACCTTGAGGTTCGGGGACCAGGCGACGAGCGCGTCCGGGTCGACGTAGGTCTCGTCCTCGCCGCCGCCGCAGTCGACGACGATCGGCGTGCCCCGGGAGGTCAGCGCGACCCAGCCCTGCCCGGAGATCTTCGTGTTCCACAGGCCCTGCCCGGCGAACTTCGCCAGGCCCTTGACCCGCTCGACGCCCCACTGGAGGCTGGCGTCGAAGGCCAGCAGATTGGTGGCGTTGACGGAGATGGCGTCGCCGCCCAGGTTGATGACGACGACGTTGGCACCGTAGTCGGCGAGGTAGAGCAGGCCGTCTCCGGAGCACTTCATCAGGGGCGCCCCCTCGCCGGTGATCCAGTCGCGCGCGATCTGGCGCACGGCCGGCGGGTTGGGCTCGTACTGGATGAAACCCTCGTAGGCGACCATCGACCCCACGCGCGCGAGGAGGTCGTTCCCGGTCTGCATGGCGACCTTCAGCATGTGGCTGCCGTGGTTCTCCATGCGGGCCGTGACGGGTGCGGGGGCGTAGCCCGCGAGCGGCTGGTTCATGACGGGCTCCCTCTAGACCTCGTAGGGCTGGACGACGACGAAGTTGCCGGGCGCGGCCCGGAACTGCAGGTTGACGCCCTCTCCGGTGTGGCCCGGGTAGGCGTTGCGGCGCATGCGCACCTGGCTGGAGACGATCACCTGCGCGGCGGCCGACCAGGCGACGACCGCGTTGGAGTCGACGAACGTCGTCGGCGTGACCGGCAGGACGACGGGCGTGCCGTGCGTCTTGACCACGATGGTGCCGGTGCCCTGGAACTGCATGGTGAACAGGGCGCCGCCGGGGATGCCGTGTCCCTCGATGCGGCGGACCTCGTACTGCAGGCTCTCGTCGAAGGCGAGGACGTTCTCGGCGGAGACGCAGATCGCGTCGCCCTGGAGCTCCACCGGGTGCAGATGGGTGGAGTTCTCGGCGAAGAACACCTGGCCGTGGCCGGTGCAGCGCATCAGCTGCATCTCCTGTCCGGTGGCGCTGCCCACGATGCGGCCGGCGAAGCCGGCGCCCTTGTAGCTGAAGTCGACCTTGCCCTGGTAGAGCACCATGCTGCCCTGCCGCGCCAGCACGGGCTGGCCGCCCATGCCGAGGTCGGCGCGGACCAGCTTGCTGTTCTGCAGCGTCCAGCGCTGGCCGGTGGGCGCCTCCTTGAACTTCTGCAGCGCGGCGGCCATACCGGCGCCCTGGGGAGCGCCCTGCGGGGCCCCGTACGGCGCGGGTGCGGGCTGACCCGGGACCTGACCGTAGGGCTGCTGACCGTAGCCGGGGGGCGGCGTGGGCTGACCGTAACCGGGCGGCGGGGCCGGGGCCTGGGGCGCTTGGGGCTGGGCGTAGCCGGGGGGCGGGGGCGCGGCCGGGCCGGGCACCTGGCCGTACGGCGGCTGCTGGCCGGGCTGGCCGTAGGGCGCGGGGGCCGGGGCGGGCGGCGGCACGGTCCCACCCGGCGGCGTCATGGGCGCGATGATGGTCGGCGCGGCGTGCACCGAGGGCATGGGCGCCGCGGGTGAGGGCGGCGGGGTGGCGCCGGGGGGCGGCGCGAAGCCCTGCGCGGCGGGCTGTGGCGCGGGAGCGGCCGGGGCCGGGGCCGGTGCGGGCGCGGCGGGTCCGGCGGGTCCTGAAGGGGCGCCGAAGGCGGGCGGGGCGAAGCTGGGAGCGCCACCGGCCTGGGGCTGCTGAGGGGCCTGGCCCGGGGCGGGGCTCTCCTCCTCCAGGACCTCGCCGCCGAAGTTCTTCAGCAACGCATCGAGGCCACCGTCGAAGCCCTGGCCGACCGCGGCGAACCGCCACACGTCCTTGAGGTAGAGGTCGCCCAGCATCACGGCCCGTTCGGTGGAGAACTCCGAGCCGCTGAACGCGTACCGGGCCACCTCCTCGCCACCCGCCACGATGCGCAGGTATCCGGGGTTGATCTGCGACATCTGCCCGGTGCCGTCGACCGTCGCAGTGAACGACAGCTTCTGGATCTGCGGCGGAATCCGGTCGAGCGTGACGCGGAAGGACTCCGTGTCGCCCGCCTGGGCGCCCAGCAGCTGGATGGACTCCTCCGGGGACTTCGGCTGGTTGAAGAAGACGAAGTACCGGTCGTCCGAGAGCCGTTCGTCGGCGTCGAGACCGAAGCAGCTGATGTCGAAGGTCAGTCCGGGGGCCGAGATCTGCACGCCGACGTACAGATCCGTGCCCGCGGTCAGGTCACTGATCCTGGCCTTGTGGCCGCGTTGGAATTCCCTGGGCATGCGTAACGACCGTCCCCCATCCCTAATGCGAGTGCGTCGCGCCAGGCTAACGGCAAAATCCGACACCGGACGAAGTCGGTACAGACCCGGTACACAATCCCTGCCCGGCCGTGCCGGACGCCCTGCCCGGCAAAGGGGTCACTCGCCGGGCACACCCGGCAGATGCGGCAGCCGGGCCGCCGCCACCACCCCTTCGAGATAGCCGCGGGCCCGCTCGGTGCGGGGATACGCCTCCAGCAGCCGCCAGAAGTCGGGGCCGTGTCCGGGGACGAGCAGATGGGCGAGCTCGTGCAGCAGGACGTAGTCGACGACGTACTCGGGCATGCCCTGCAGGCGGTGCGAGAGACGGATGCTGCCCTCCGCCGGCGTGCACGACCCCCAGCGGGTGTTCTGGTTGGTGACCCAGCGGACCGAGGCGGGGCGGGCCCGCCCCGCGAAGTACTGGGCCGACAGCCGCTCGGCGCGCTCGGCCAGCTCGCTGTCGCCGAGGGCCCGTCTGCTCTCCTGGGCGGCCAGCTTGTCCAGCATGACGTTGACCCAGCGCTGCTCCTCCGCCTCGGACATCCGGGCGGGGATGAGCACGACGGTGCGATCGCCCTCGCGGTACGCGGAGACCGTCCTGCGACGGCGGGCGCTCCTGCGCACCTCGATCGCGCTCGCCGCCGAGCCGCTCGGCGGCGGGCTCGTCTTGCTGCGCTGTGGCATTCCGGCGCGGTGCAGTGGGTCGGCGGACACGCCCCGACGTTACCGGTTGTACGTGCGAGAAGTCCCGGGTCCGGAACGGTTCCCTGCCGATCCCCCACCAAGCGTTTGATTCGTACGACTGATTCTCGCGACCGATTCATGCGACCAGTACGACGAATACCGCCCACCTGTGGACAACTTTCCGCACCGGTCGGCCGGGCCGGGCATGCTGGCACTCGTCGGCGGAGCGAGGACCGGCTTCACCGGCACACGGGACTTTCTGTGACTTTCTTCCGGCTACGGGGGCCTGCATGCATCCGATCGTGAATCCGATGGTGAAACCCGCGCTCCGGCGCGGCTGGCGCGATCTCAACACCGTGCAGTTCGGAATGACGCCCGCGCACGCGCTCACGCTGGGGCCGATGGACACGGCGACGGGCAGCTTCCTCGACCTTCTCAACGGCACGCGCGGGCTGCCGCTGCTGCGTGAGGAGGGGCACCGCATGGACCTGCCCGAGGGCCATGTCGACCGGCTCGTGGAGCGGCTGGCCCGCGCCGGTCTCCTGGACGACGCCCGGGGAGGCGGTGCGGCGGCCGCGGCGCTGCGCGAGAACAAGGAGGTCATGGAACGGCTGGGCCCCGATCTCGCCTCGCTCTCCCTGGTCGCGCGCGAACCCGGCGAGGCGATCGGACGGCTGGCCGCCCGGCGCGGACTGCGCGTGCAGGTACGGGGCGCCGGCCGGGTCGGGGCGGCGCTGGCCGCCCTGCTGTCCGGTGCGGGGGCCGGCGAGGTCGACGTCCGCGACGGCGGCTGTGTCGAACCCTGGGACGTCGCTCCGGGCGGGCTGCCCGCCGAGGCCGTCGGCGAGCGCAGGGACGCCGCGGCGCGGCGGGCCGTGCACCGGGCGGCCCCGGAGCGCCCGGCGCGCCGCGGCCGGCGGGCACCGGCCGAGGAGGCCGACCCGGGCTTCTCCCTGGTGGTCCTCGCCCCGCGGGACGACATCGCCGTGCACGCCCCCGACCCGTCGGCGGCCGCCGACCTCGTCGAGTCCGGGACACCTCACCTGTATGCCGGCGTCGTGGAGGGCACGGGCGTCGTGGGCCCCCTCGTCCTGCCCGGCGAGACGAGTTGCGCCGGCTGCCTGCACCGGGGCCGCACGGACCGGGACGCGACCTGGCCGCGGCTGGTGGCGCAGTGGCGCTGCGCGAGACCACGCCAGGTGCGCCCCTGTGACGTGACTCTCGCCGCGGCCGTCGCGGGGTTGGCGGCCGCGCACGCCCTCGCCTTCCTGGACGGCGAGTCGCCCTCCAGTGCGGGCGTCCGGTGGGAGGTGTCCGTGCCCGGGCTGCACTGGCACTCACGGCCGGTCCGGCCGCATCCCGCGTGTCCATGCGGAGCGGCGGAGAATACCGTGGGCGAGGACACCTCAGAAGATGGGCGGCCACGCGCGACAATGGCGGGGCAACGGCCGTCGTCGACGCCATGCCGTCAGGCGGACGCGACGCGGCCTGCTGGGACTTGGAGGGCGCATGTCTGATCTTCCCCGGAAGGCGGTCACCCGGACCGCCAAGCTCGCCGCGCTCCCGCTCGGTTTCGCCGGGAGAGCGACCTGGGGACTCGGCAAACGGATCGTCGGGGAGTCCGCGGAGCTCGTCGGCCGGGAACTGCAGCAACGCACGGCCGAGCAGCTTTTCAAGGTGCTCGGCGAGCTCAAGGGCGGGGCGATGAAGTTCGGGCAGGCGCTGTCCGTCTTCGAGTCCGCTCTGCCCGAGGAGGTCGCCGGCCCCTACCGCGCGGCGCTGACCAAGCTGCAGGAGGCCGCACCTCCGATGCCGACGCGCACCGTGCACTCCGTGCTCACCGAGCGGCTCGGCGAGGACTGGCGGGAGCTTTTCGAGGAGTTCGAGGACAAGCCGTCCGCGGCGGCCTCGATCGGTCAGGTGCACCGCGCGGTGTGGCACGACGGCCGTGAGGTGGCGGTCAAGGTGCAGTACCCCGGCGCCGGCGAGGCCCTGCTGTCCGACCTGAGTCAATTGAGCCGCTTCGCCCGCCTTCTGGGTCCACTGATCCCCGGCATGGACATCAAGCCGCTGATCACCGAGCTCAAGGACCGGGTCTCGGAGGAACTCGACTACGGACTGGAGGCCCAGGCCCAGCGGGCCCACGCGGAGGAGTTCACCGACGACCCGGACGTCGTCGTCCCGGCAGTGGTCCACCAACGCGAGCAGGTGCTGGTCACCGAGTGGATCGACGGCGTCCCCCTTTCGGAGGTGATCGCGGACGGGACCCGGGAGCAGCGTGACCGCGCCGGCCAGCTCCTCGCCCGCTTCCTCTTCTCCGGCCCCGCCCGCACCGGACTGCTGCACGCAGACCCGCACCCGGGCAATTTCCGGCTCCTGCCCGGCGGCCCCGACGGCGAAGGCGACTGGCGCCTGGGCGTCCTGGACTTCGGCACGGTCGACCGCCTGCCCGGTGGCCTGCCGTCGCCGATCGGCGAATCGCTGCGCATGACGCTGGACGGAGAGGCCGAGGCGGTCTACGAACTGCTGTGCACGGAAGGCTTCGTCAAGGAGTCGATCGATCTGGACCCCGACGCCGTCCTGGACTACCTCCTGCCGATCATCGAGCCGGCGCAGGTCGACGAGTTCACCTTCACCCGCGGCTGGATGCGCAGCCAGGCGGCCCGTATCGCCGACCCCCGCTCCCCCGCCTACCAGCTGGGCAAGCGGCTCAACCTGCCCCCGGCCTACCTGCTGATCCACCGTGTCACCCTCAGCACGATCGGGGTCCTGTGTCAGCTGGGGTCCACGGTGCGGCTGAGGGAGGAGCTGGAGGAGTGGCTGCCGGGCTTCGTCTACGAGGCGGAGGACGGCGCGAGAGAGGAGTCGGCCGCCGAGGCCTGAGCGGGGGCGGGGCCTACCACCAGGCCGAGTCGAGGCGTCCCTCGATCGAGCGGAGGTGCCGGCGGGAGCAGACGTCGCAGAAGTAGCGGCGTACGGCGTTCTCCACGGAGCAGGTCCAGGTGGGGGGCGGGTCTGCGGCCGTGGTGCCGCAGCGCGCGCACACCAGGGACGGGCGCTCCGCGGTGGAGCCGCCGTGGTCACTGCCGCCGGATGGACTCGTCACTCGTCGACGATACCGCCGGGCCGCGGATCGGCGGGCGCAACGCACCGCGAGACCGGACGGGCCGCGGGAGAGGTCACAACGCGCCGCGGGGGCCGGTCCGTTCGCACGGACCGGCCCCCGGAAAACAGTTTCGCCGCCTGGCGGAGGTCGCCGCTGATCGGCGGGCGCCGGTTACTGCATGACCGCCATGGCGAGCGCGCGGCGGGCGCGCCGCGAGGCGCGCTCGGCGCGGCGCTGCATCCGGCGGGCGGTCGCCAGGCGCACGGCCTGGCGTTCCCGCTCCGCCTCCCGCAGTCGCTCGTGCATATGCGCACGGGCCAGGGCTTCTGGGATGAGTTGCATCTCTCGGGTCCTGTTCTGACGCGAGTCGTTCGCGCCGGTGGTGGTGACGTCTTCGGTCGCGGAGCCGGCGGGCTCGCTGGTGGACGGCTTCATCGGGGCCTGCTTCTTGGGGTCGTGCGTGAGGGGGCGGTCGATCGTTCCTGCGGTGTTCATGCCGTGACCGGGTTCTTGCGCGGGCGGCCACGCGGCCGCTTCCGGGCGACGACGACACCCTGGACGAACAGCTCGCCACCCCAGACGCCCCAGGGCTCACGCCGCTCCTTGGCGCCGGCGAGGCAGGCCTCCATCAGCGGGCAGGTGCGGCAGAGGGACTTGGCGTACTCCACGTCCGAGGGCGACTCGGCGAAGAAGACCTCCGGGTCGTAGGAGCGGCACGGGACGGGCACGCCGAGGCTCTCGATGGCGTCGTCGAGCGCGGTGAGCGCGGTGAGCGGGGTCAAGGCGGGGTCCTCCGTGAGACCGGGCTTGGGGATCGTGTCGGAAGGCGGTACGGACGGGGCGTGCGCTTCGAGTTGCACGGTTCGTCTTCCTCGTCTGGTCGGTCCGGCCGGTGGGCCGGGTGTCGGCTGGGTACCGGGTCTTTTCTTGTCCCGAGGCCCCTTCGCTGCGTCGTCCCCGTTCGGGGCAAACAGAAGGGCCGCGGATCCCGGATGGGGTTCCGCGGCCCTGAAGGCGCCGGCCTGATCGGCGATCAGGCTGGATCACTCCAGGGTTCTGGCCCACGGAAGGCCCACATCAGGTGGTGCTGCGTCGTCTGCTTCCGGATTCCGGCACCGGCCGCCGTAAAGGCATAGGCCTGTGCCTGTGCCGCTACTGCTTCCAGTGCCTGCGTCGGTCGCTCATTGCGCTCACGGACGGGAAGACCCGTGTGAGACAGAGGGGACGCCGGACGCACGGCACGGATGCCGGACAGACCGGTGCCCCGGTTGGAGACGCCGAGCATGCACAGGGAGACGACCGAGCGATCGGTCATTTTGGCGGTGCTGATGGAGCTGCTGTTGATGCTGATCACTGGAATCGCCTCCTCTCGGCGTCTCGGGGGGACTGGGGTGAGCCAGCCCACGCGGATATGCAAGTAGAGCACGGAATCAGGGCCTCAGGAAGGCCGCTGTTCCCGTGACCAAGAACCTATGGGGATTCCTGGGGCATGCGCAAACTATTTTTTCGACGAGTTGGTATCAGTCCTCGTCCTCTTCCTGCGCGGGCTCCTGGCCTGCGCAGATGGCCAGAACATCGGCCCCGTAGCGGTTGAGCTTGCGCATCCCGACGCCGGGGATGCGCGCCAGCTCCCGCTCGTCGTCGGGGACGGCTTCGGCGATCGCCATCAGGGTCTTGTCGGTGAAGACGCAGAAGGCGGGCTGCCCGCTGCGCTCCGCCTGCTCCGCCCGCCACCCGCGCAACCGCTCGTAGAGACCCTCGTCCATGTCGGAGGGGCAGTCCTCGCAGCGCATCAGCTTCATCTCGCCGGCCTCGGCGAGCGTGCGGCCGCAGACCCGGCACCGGGCCGGGCTCCGCCGGGTACGCCGCGGGACGGCTCCCGCGGCTCCCCGCGGGCCGGCGGAGGTGGAAACGCCGCGCTCGACGCCTCCGGCACCGCCCGCGGCGGCGCGGCCGGCGGTGCCGGTCGAGCCGGGGCGCAGCCCGTCGAGAAAGCGGCTGGGCCGGCGGTTCGGCCGGCCGCCGGGTGAGCGCGACAGCGACCAGGAGACGTGCAGCTGCTCGCGGGCCCGGGTGACACCTACGTAGAGGAGGCGGCGTTCCTCCTCGATCTGTTCGTCGGTTCTGGCGTAGGTGATCGGCATCATGCCCTCGGCGACACCGACCAGGAAGACGGCGTCCCACTCCAGGCCCTTGGCCGAGTGCAGGGAGGCCAGCGTCACGCCCTGGACGGTCGGGGCGTGCTGGGCACTCGCCCGCTCGTCGAGCTCGGCCACGAGATCGCTCAGGGTGGCACCCGGGTGGGCGGCGGCGAAGTCGTGCGCGAGGTTCACCAGGGCGGCCAGCGATTCCCAGCGCTCCCTGACGGCGCCCGAGCCGGCCGGGGGCTGCGAGGTCCAGCCCTCGCCGGACAGCACGGCCCGCACCTGGGAGGGCAGGTCGACGGCGTCGTCCAGGAGGGAGTCGTTGCCGCCGAATCGGGCGGCGCCGCGCAGGGCGACGCCGGCCTTGCGCACCTCGGGACGGTCGAAGAAGCGCTCGGCGCCGCGCAGCTGGTAGGGCACGCCGGCGTCCGCGAGTGCCTGCTCGTAGGTCTCGGACTGGGAGTTCGTCCGGAACAGGATCGCGATCTCGCTCGCCGGGACCCCGGAGGCGATCAGGTCGCGGATGCGGCGGGCGGCGCCCTCGGCCTCGGAGGGCTCGTCGGTGTACTCGGTGTGGACCGGCTCGGGGCCCGGGGGGCGCTGGGAGACCAGTTCCAGCCGGTGGTCGGCGGCGCGGCCGCGGGCCTGGGCTAGCAGTCCGTTGGCGAGGTGGACGACCTGGGGGGTGGAGCGGTAGTCGCGGACCAGCTTGACGACGGTGGCGCCGGGGTGGCGGGTACGGAAGTCGAGCAGATGGTCGGGGGTTGCTCCGGTGAACGAGTAGATCGTCTGGCTGGCGTCACCGACGACGCACAGGTTCTCCCTGTCTCCGAGCCACAGCTCCAGCAGTCGCTGCTGGAGCGGGCTGACGTCCTGGTACTCGTCCACCACGAAGTGCTGGTACTGGGCGCGGACCTGTTCGGCGACGTCCTGCCGGTCCTGGAGGACGGCGACGGTCAGCAGCAGGACGTCCTCGAAGTCGATGACCGAGCGGTCCCGCTTGAGGTCCTCGTAGACGGAGTAGAGCTGGGCGATCTCCGCCGGGTCGCGGGGTGCCTCGCGGCCGGCCTTCGCGGCCGCGAGGGCATAGTCGGCCGGAACGGTCTGGGTGACCTTGGACCACTCGATCTCCGCGGTGACGTCCCTCAGCTCGTTCCGGTCCAGACGGACGCGGCACGCTGCGGCCGCGTCCGCGACGAGCTGGATCTTGCGGTCCACGAGCCGGGGCATGCCGCCGCCGATCACTTTCGGCCAGAAGTACTGCAGCTGGCGCAGAGCGGCCGAGTGGAAGGTGCGGGCCTGCACACCCTGCGCGCCGAGCTGGCGCAGCCGGCCGCGCATCTCGCCGGCCGCGCGGTTGGTGAAGGTGACGGCGAGCACACTGGAGGGCTGGAGGATGCCGGCGCGCACTCCGTAGGCGATGCGGTGGGTGATCGCCCGGGTCTTGCCCGTGCCGGCTCCGGCCAGCACGCACACCGGACCGTGCAGGGACGTGGCCACCTCGCGCTGCTCGGGGTCCAGCCCTTCGAGCACCGCGTCGGCAGAGTCCGGGACCTGCGAGGAGAGCGGGGAGTGCGTTGCTGCTGTCACACGGCCATGCTGCCAGGTCTCCGGAGACGGCTGAGCCGGTTGTCCACAGGCAGGCCCCTGCGGTCGTACCAATGCGGCAGGCGTCACGCTCCGCCGATACCCCCGGTGGGAATGCCTGGGCTCGTGGCGTACGTTCCTCCCCTGCGACCATTACGTCCCCGAGCCTCCGAAGGAGCACGAGAGACATGCCGGGCACTGTGACGATGTACAGCACCACGTGGTGCGGCTACTGCCGTCGGCTGAAGAGCCAGATGGACCGCGAGGGCATCACGTACACCGAGATCAACATCGAGCAGGACCCGACGTCCGCGGCCTTCGTCGAGAAGGCGAACGGCGGGAACCAGACGGTTCCGACCGTGCTCTTCGATGACGGCTCGACGCTGACGAACCCGTCGCTGGCACAGGTCAAGCAGAAGATCGGCGTCTGAGCCGGGCCGGAGGACGGCCCCCGGCGCGGCGGAACACCCGACCGCCCGTGAGCCGAGTGGAAGGCGGCTCCTGAGATCGCTCAGGGGCCGCCTTCCCGTCGTCCCGGCGCGGCGCCGGTCTCAGACGAAGCCTCTCGTCGGCAGGGGCTTGCCGTACCAGAGTTCGATGAGGCGGGCGGCGATGGAGATGCCGTACGGGGGCAGGACCTCGCCGGACTCGAAGGCCAGGTCGAGTTCCTCGCGGGAGAACCAGCGGGCCTCGTGGATCTCGTCGCCGTCGACGTCGATGTCGGTCGAGGTGGCGCGCGCCATGAAGCCCAGCATGAGGCTGGAGGGGAAGGGCCAGGGCTGGCTGGCGACGTACTCGACCCGGCCGACGGCGATGCCGACCTCCTCGTGGACCTCCCGGCGCACCGACTGCTCGATGGATTCGCCGGGCTCGACGAAGCCCGCCAGCGTGGAGAAGCGGCCCTCGGGCCAGTGCACCTGGCGGCCGAGCAGAATGCGGTCCTCGTCGTCGGTGACGGCCATGATCACCGCGGGGTCGGTGCGCGGGTAGTGCTCGGCGCCGCAGGCCGGGCAGCGGCGGATGTGGCCGGCCGCGGCGATCACCGTGCGCTCGCCGCAACGGGAGCAGAAGCGGTGCAGGCGCTGCCAGTTCTCCAGGGCCACCGCGTGCACCATCAGGCCCGTGTCCCGGGGCGACAGCAGCAGCCCCGCCTCGCGCAGGCCCGCCGGGCGGGCGGACTGGTCCATCCGGCCGGGCAGCGAGTCCTTCTGGAGTGCGAAGTAGCTGACGCCGTCCGCGTCGGTGCCCAGGAAGTAGCGGTGCGCCTCGGTGAGGGGGGCCTCGAAGGAGGGGGTCATGACGAGCTCGGTGCGGCCGTCGGGCGTCTCGTCGATGAGCACCTGGCCGCCGGAGACCACGAAGCAGCGGGTCGAGGGGTGGCTCCATGCCGCGGCGAGCCACGCCTCGTCGAGCCGGTGGTGGGCGGCCCGGTCGATGCCGCTGGGCGCGGTGAGCGAGATGGGCCGGTCGGCGGTGTGGTCGGTCCAGGTGGTCACGAGTGCTTCCAACTCCCCCGGTGCAACGGTTGTTTTCGGCGGCGGTTCAGCGGGACGTACGACGGGCGGCGACCGGGTCCGGCGGGGCCTGGAGCCCGCGCGGCGGCACTTCCAGTGTGCCCCGCTCGGGCCACGGCCACGGCCCCGGCCGGCGGCCGTCCGTCAGGGGGCATCGCGCCAGTGCTCGGCGAGGTCGCCCCACAGGTACGCGCTGGTCTCGACGCCCTTGAGCAGGAGGTCGAGTTCGACCTTCTCGTTCGGGGCGTGCCAGCCGTCGGAGGGGACGGAGATGCCCAGGAAGAGGACGGGGGCGCCGAGGACCTCCTGGAGGTCCGCGGCCGGTCCGGAGCCGCCCTCACGGGTGAAACGGACGGGTTTGCCGAAGGCGCGGCCCATGGCGCGGACCACGGACTGCAGGGCCGGGTGGTCCAGGGGCGTCAGGCACGGGCGCGTGGCCGCGCCGAACACGACCTCCTGCCGGATCCCGTCGGGCACCTGCTCGGCGGCCCAATCGTGGACGGCCTTCTCGACGTGCCCGGGGTCCTGCCCCGCGACCAGGCGGAACGACAGCTTGACCAGGGCCGAGGAGGGGATGATCGTCTTGCTTCCGGGGCCCTGGTAGCCGCCGCCGATGCCGTTGACCTCGGCGGTGGGGCGGGCCCAGATGCGCTCCAGGGTGGTGTGACCCCGCTCCCCGTGGGTGGCGTACGACTTGGCGGTGCGCAGCCACCGCCGCTCGTCGAAGGGCAGCTCGGCGAAGAGTTCGCGCTCGCGGTCGGTGAGCTCGACGATGCCGTCGTAGAAGCCGGGGATCGCCACGCGCGCGTGCTCGTCGTGCAGGGCGGCGACGAGGCGGGCGGCGGCCGTCGCCGGGTTGGGCACGGCGCCGCCGAAGGAGCCGGAGTGGATGTCCTGGTCGGGACCGGACAGCCGGATCTCGCACTCGGCCAGGCCCCGCATGCCGGTGCACACCGTGGGGGTGTCCTCGGACCACATTCCGGTATCGGAGACGATCACCGCGTCGGCCGTCAGCCGGTCCGCGTGGCTCTCGGCGAGCGCGCGGAAGTGCGGGGAGCCGGACTCCTCCTCACCCTCGATCAGCAGCTTGAGGTTGACGGCCGGGGTGGTGCGGCCGGTGGCGGCGAGGTGGGCGCGGACGCCGAGTGTGTGGAAGAACACCTGGCCCTTGTCGTCGGCCGCCCCGCGCGCGTAGAGGCGGTTGCCGCGGACGACGGGCTCGAAGGGCTCGCTGTCCCAGCCGTCCTCGCGGGCGGCCGGCTGGACGTCGTGGTGACCGTAGACGAGGACGGTGGGGGCGCCGGGGTCGTCGGAGGGCCACTCGGCGAAGACGGCGGGGGCGCCGGGGGTCTGCCAGACCTCGGTGGTGGTGAAGCCGGTCTCCTTGAGCTTGGCGGCGAGCCAGTCGGCGCTGCGCCGTACGTCGGGAGCGTGGTCGGGCTGGGCCGACACGGAGGGGATGCGCAGCCACTCGGTGAGGTCGTCGAGGAAGGCGGTGCGGTGCTGCTCGATGTACGTGCGGACGGCGCTGTCCGGGGTCTGGCTCATGCTCCCGAGCCTAGCGGCACTCGGTGCCATCCTGTTCGGGCGGTGCGTCACACCGCGGCCGGTGCCGGGGCTCCTGGAGCAGCAGCCGCTCCAGGGCGGCCCGGTCCGGCAGTGCCCGCGGCCGTACGACCTCGCCACTGCGCACGTACAGGAACGCCGCCGTGACGCGTTCCAGGGGTACGCCCTGCTGCTCCGCCCAGGCCAGCCGGTACACGGCCAGCTGGAGGGGGTCGGCGGTGCGCGCCCGGCCGGTCTTCCAGTCCACGATCTCGTACGTCGTCCCGGCGCCGTCGCCCTCCCGGTAGACGGCGTCGATCCGGCCCCGCACGACGCGTCCGGCGATCTCCAGCTGGAAGGGGGCCTCGACGCGGTGGGGCGTGCGGTGGGCGTACTCGGTGCGCTCGAAGGCGTCCTTGAGGGCTTCCAGGTCGTGCTCGTCGTCGATCTCGGCGTCGGTGCCTGGCAGTTCGCCGGGCTCCAGCATGGGCAGCGTCAGCTCTTCGAAGCGGGTCTCCACCCAGGCGTGGAAACGGGTGCCCTGACGTGCGGCGGGTTGCGGGGGGCGCGGCATGGGGCGCGCGAGTTCCGCCGCGAACCCGTCCGGGTCCGCGGCCAGGCGCAGCAGCTGCGACGCGGTCAGCGTCGTCGGCAGGGGGACGTCGGTGACGCTCTGCCGGGCGCGCTGGAGCTCTCCGGTGAGTGCGTCGAGGTCGCGGTCCCAGGAGGCGGCGATGCGGGCCTCCTCGGGGGTGAGCGGCTCGGGTTCGGCGTCCCTGGGGTGGTGCCGTGCGGGCGGCGCAGCGGAGGGCGGTGGCGGTGCGGTCGCCTGGTGCGGGATCTTGGGGCGCTCGCTCGTCCACTCCTCCCAGTCCGCCGGGTCCTCGGCAAAGGGATCGCTCTCGTCGTAGGGCGGTTCGTCGTCCTTCGGTGGCGGGGGCCAGTCCGGGTCGTCGTGGGAGTCCGGGTCGTGCCTGACCGCCGGGTGGCCTTCCGGGCGGGTGGCGAGGTCCTCCAGGTGGGCGAGGACGGTCGCGGCGGCCGCGCGGCGGCGGGCCAGGGCTGCCTCGTCCAGGGGCAGGGGCCAGATCCGGTCGGCGCCGGCCCGGTGCAGGGCCGGGTTCACCTCGCCCTCCTCGGGTTCGTCCGCCCAGGCCTCGATCTCGCCGTGTCCGGCGGCGCAGTGGTCGTGGAGGGCCCGGAGGAAGGCGGACGGGCCGCGGGGCTTCTTCTGGCTCGGGCCCCACCAGTGGCCGGAGCCGAGGAGCAGGGAGCGGGGGCGGGTGAAGGTGACGTAGCCGAGGCGGAGTTCCTCGGTGTGCTGGTGGTCCTTCATGGCCTCGTGGAAGGCCTTCATGCCGCGGGAGTCCCAGGCGCCGACATCGGGGAGGGTGTCGGCGTCGCCGCGCAGCTCGTGCGGGAGCACCTTGGCCTGGGCGGTCCACTTCTCGCGGCCCTGGCCGCTCGGGAAGGTGCCGGTGACCAGGCCGGGAACCGCGACGACGTCCCACTCCAGGCCCTTGGACCTGTGCGCCGTGAGCACCTTGACGGTGTTCTCGCCGCCGGGCAGCGCGTTGTCGAGGCCCTTCTCGTACTGGGCGGCGGTGCGCAGGAAGCCGAGGAAGGCCAGCAGGGTCGCCTCGCTCTCGTTGGTGGCGAACACGGCGGCCACGTCCAGGAAGTTCGACAGGGTCTCGCGGCGGCGGGCGGCCAGGGCGTGCGGGGACGCCGACAGCTCCACTTCCAGTCCGGTGACCGCGAGGACGCGGTACAGGACGTCCATCAGCGGGTCGGACAGCGATCGGCGCAGGTCGCGCAGTTCGGCGGCGAGCCGGGCGAACCGCACGCGCGCGTCCGGCGAGAACGGCAGCCCGTCGTCGTCCCCGTGGCCGTCGAGCGGGGTCTCCAGGAAGGTGTCGAGGGCGTCCGCGAGCGAGATCACCTCGGCCGGGTCGACACCCTCGACGGCTTCGGCGAGCCGGCGGTCCGGGTCGTCGTCGGCGTCCATGCGCGCGTGCGCGACGAGCAGCCGTGCCCGGCGCCCGAGGAGCGCGAGGTCGCGCGGGCCGATGCGCCAGCGGGGGCCGGTCAGCAGCCGCACCAGGGAGGCGTTGGCGCCGGGGTCCTGCAGGACCTCGCAGACGGCGACGAGGTCGGCGACCTCCGGCAGGTGCAGCAGCCCGGACAGGCCGACCACCTCGACCGGGACGTCAAGGGCGACGAGCGCGCCCTGGATCTCGGCGAAGTCGGTCGCCGTACGGCACAGGACGGCGATCTCGCCGGGTGCCTTTCCGGTCCGTACGAGGTGGGCGATCGAGTCGGCGATCCACCCGATCTCCTCGGCGTGGGTGGGCAGCAGCGCGCAGCGCACCAGTCCGTCGCGTTCGGCGCCGGGGGCCGGCCGGAGGGCCTCCACGCCCGCGTGCATGGCGCGCAGGGGCTCGGCGAGGCCGTTGGCCAGGTCGAGGAGACGGCCGCCGCTGCGCCGGTTCTCGCTGAGCGCCTGGCGGGTGGCGGGCCGGCCGTCGGCGTGCGCGAAGTGCTCGGGGAAGTCGTCGAGGTTGGCGACGGAGGCGCCGCGCCAGCCGTAGATCGCCTGGCAGGGGTCGCCGACGGCGGTCACCGGATGGCCGGTGCCGCCGCCGAAGAGGCCGGCCAGCAGGATGCGCTGGGCGACCGAGGTGTCCTGGTACTCGTCGAGAAGGACCACCCGGAACTCCTCGCGCAGGATGCGGCCCACCTCGGGCAGCTGGGCCAGTTGTGCGGCGAGGGCGATCTGGTCGCCGAAGTCCAGCAGGTCGCGCTCGCGTTTGGCGGCCCGGTAGCGGAGCACCAGCTCGGCCAGTTCGCGCCGGGCGGCGGCCGTCTCGGGGACCTTGCGCAGATCGGCGTTGCTGAGCTTGCCGCCTTGCAGGGTCAGCAGCAGTTCGGCGTCCCAGGCGCGCAGCCGCTCGGGGCGTACGAGGTGTTCGGCGAGCTCGGCGTCGAGGGTCAGCAGGTCGCTGACCAGGTCGGGGAAGGAGCGGGTCAGCGCCGGGTAGGGGCCCGGGGCCTCGCGCAGCACCCGCGCGGCGAGCTGGTGGCGGGTGGCGTCGGCGAGCAGCCGGGAGGTGGGTTCCAGGCCGATGCGCAGGCCGTGATCGGTCAGGAGGCGGCCGGCGAAGGCGTGGTAGGTGGAGATCACCGGCTCGCCCGGCGGGTTGTCCGGGTCGATGGCGTCGGGGTCGGTGACGCCCGCCCGGACCAGTGCCGTGCGGACGCGCTCGGCGAGCTCGCCGGCGGCCTTGTTGGTGAAGGTCAGGCCGAGGACCTGCTCGGGGGCGACCCGGCCGGTGCCGACCAGCCACACCACACGGGCCGCCATCACGGTCGTCTTGCCGGACCCGGCGCCGGCCACGATCACCTGCGGGGCGGGCGGCGCGATGATGCAGGCCGTCTGCTCCGGGGTGAACGGAATCCCGAGGAGCTCCTTGAGCTGCTCGGGATCGGTGATACGGGCGGGCACGTCGAAGAGGCTAGCGGCGGGCACCGACAACGGATGCCGGATCGCCTGCCGGGCCGACAGAAGCGCAGGTCAGCCCAGATGGTGCCGTTCATCACGCACGTCACCGACATCGGTCACTCGACGACGTGCCGTCCCTCCGGCCGCGCGCTGCAAGAGGCTCGGAAGGCACAGTGCGCGCAGTGCTGCCCGGCGGTCGGCGTGAACCGTTCGTCGAGGACCTTCCCGGCCGCGGTGGCCAGCAGGTCGCCGACCCACTCCCCCTCCAGCGGCTCCTGGGCCTGCACCTTGGGGAGGCCGTCGCCGCCGTCCCGCTTGGCCGCGCCCTGGCGCAGCTGGACGAGTTCGGCGCCGCCCGGCTCGGGGCGGATCCCGTCGAAGGCCTCGTCGACGGCGCCCTCGCGGACGGCGAGCTGGTAGACGGCCAGCTGCGGATGGCGGGCCACCTCGGCGGCGGTGGGCGCCTGCTTGCCGGTCTTGAAGTCGACGACGTAGGCGCGGCCCTCGGCGTCGGCCTCCACACGGTCCATGGAGCCGCGGATGCGCACCTGGTAGTCGCCGGCCTCCAGGGTCACGTCGAAGTCGTGCTCGCTGGCCACCGGGGTACGGCCGGTGCGTTCCAGGACGTGCCACTGCAGGAAGCGTTCGAGCGCCACGCGCGCGTTCTCCTTCTCCTGCGCCGACTTCCACGGCGCGTCGAAGGCCAGCGCGTTCCACACCGTCTCCAGGCGCTCCATGAGGACCGCGAGGTCGGCGGGCGCGCGCCGGGAGGCGACCTCGTCGGCCAGGACGTGCACCACGTTGCCGAAGCCCTGGGCGGCGGTGGCGGGGACGTCGGCCTTCACCTCACGGCCGAGGAACCACTGCAGCGCGCAGGTGTTGGCGAGCTGGTCGAGGGCGCTTCCGGACAGCACCACGGGCTGGTCGCGGTCCCGCAGCGGCACCTTGCTCTCGGTCGGCTCGGCCATGCCCCACCAGCGGTAGGGGTGCGCCGAGGGCACCAGCGGGCGCCCCTCGTCGTCGGCGAGCGACGCCAGCCGGGCCAGCCGGTGCGCGGCGGCCTCCCTGAGCGTGTCGGACACGCGCGGGTCGACGGTGGTGGCACGCAACTCGGCGACCAGGGCCGCGACGGACAGCGGGCGGCGCGGGCGGCCGGTGACGTCCTTGGGTTCGACGCCGAGTTCGGTGAGGAAGCGGGAGGGCTGGTCGCCGTCGTCCGCGGGGGCCTTCACCGCGGTGACGACGAGGCGTTCACGCGCGCGCGTGGCGGCCACGTAGAACAGGCGGCGCTCCTCCGTCAGCAGCGCACCCGGGGTGAGCGGCTCGGCGAGTCCGTCGCGGCCGATGCGGTCGGCCTCCAGCAGGGAACCGCGGCGGCGCAGGTCCGGCCAGAGTCCCTCCTGGACGCCCGCGACGACCACCAGGCGCCACTGGAGCCCCTTGGAGCGGTGCGCCGTCATCAGGCGTACGGCGTCGGGGTGTACGGCGCGCCGTGTCAGCGTGTCGGCGGCGATGTCCTCCGCCTCGATCTCCTCCAGGAAGTTGAGGGCGCCGCGGCCACCGGTGCGTTCCTCCGCTCGTGCGGCGGTCGCGAACAGCGCGCACATCGCGTCCAGGTCCCGGTCCGCGTTACGCCCCGCGGCGCCGCCGCGCCGCGCGGTCCGCTCCAGGCGCGCGGGCCACGGCGTGCCTTCCCACAGGTCCCACAGCGCCTCCTCGGCCGTGCCGCCGTCGGCCAGACGCTGCCGGGCCCTGGCGAGCAGCGCGCCGAGACGCTGGGCGCCGCGCGCGTACGTGGGGTCGTGGGCGACGAGGCGCTCCGGTTCCGCCAGGGCCCGCGCGAGGAGCTCGTCCGAGGGTGGCGGCAGGGGGTTGCCCGCGGCCCGCTCCTCCTCGCGCAGGGCGCGGCCCAGGCGGCGCAGGTCGGCGGTGTCCATGCCGGCCAGCGGCGAGGCGAGGAGGGTGAGGGCGGTTTCGGTCTCGAGCCAGCAGGCGTCCGCGTCCGGGGTGTGCTCCGGGGTCTCCCCCGGGGGCTCCACAGACTCACCTCCGGGCTGCGCTTCCGGCTCGCTTTCGCGCTCTTCCGGCTCGCTTTCGCGCTCTTCCGGCTGGTCTTCCGGCTCGCCCTCAGGCTGCTCTTCCGGCTCGCCTTCAGGCTGCTCTTCGGGCCTCTCCTGCGGCTCCTCGGCGGCCGTCCCCTCCTCCGGGCGCCGGGCCGCTTCCGCTGTCGCCACCGCGCGCAGGGCCGTCAGCAGCGGGGCGACCGCGGGTTCGTGACGCAGCGGCACCTCGTCGCCGTCGACGTCCAGTGGCACACCGGCGGCCGTCAGGGCGCGGCGGAGGGTCGGGATGCTGCGGGCGCCGGCGCGCACCAGGACGGCCATCTCGCTCCACGGGACACCGTCCTCCAGGTGGGCCCGGCGCAGGATGTCGGCGATGTTGTCCACCTCGGTGCCCGGCGTCGGGTAGGTGTGGACCTCGACGCGGCCGCCGTCCCGTACCGGGGTCAGCTCCCGGTGGGCGCGCACCCTTTCGGCCGGCAGGCGGGTCAGCGGCATGCGCCGGGTCAGCAGGCGGGTCGCGGCCAGCAGCGCGGCGCCGGAGCGGCGGGAGACGCGCAGGACCTCGACGGGCGCGGGCCGGCCGTCCGCGCGGGGGAACGTCTGCGGGAACTGGAGGACGCCGTTCACGTCGGCGCCCCGGAACGCGTAGATCGACTGGTCGGGGTCGCCGAAGGCCAGCAGCGTGCGGCCGCCCCCGGCCAGGGCGTGCAGCAGCCGCACCTGGGCGGGATCGGTGTCCTGGTACTCGTCGACGTAGACCGCGTCGTACTGCGCGGCGAGCCGCCAGGCGACCTCCGGGCGACGGGCGAGCAGCACCGCGCGGTGGACCAGTTCGGCGTAGTCGAGCACGCCCTGCAGGTCGAGGACGTCGAGGTATTCGGCGAGGAAGGTGGCCGCGGCCTGCCAGTCGGGGCGGCCGATGCGGCGCGCGAAGGACGCCAGGGCGTCGGGTCCCAGGCCCAGCTCACGGCTGCGGGCCAGGACCGCACGGACCTCGTCGGCGAAGCCGCGGGTGGTCAGGCAGGCGCGCAGCTCGTCCGGCCAGCGCACGTGCGCGAGGCCCAGCCGCTCCAGGTCGACCTGGCCCGCGAGCAGCCCGCGGACGGTCACGTCCTGTTCGGGGCCGGACAGCAGCCGCAGCGGTTCCACGAACAGGCCGCTGTCCTGGTGGGCGCGGACCAGGGCGTAGCAGAACGAGTGGAAGGTGGTGGCGCGGGGCGCACGGGCCGCCCCGGTGCGCAGCGCCATGCGGTCGCGCAGTTCGACGGCCGCCTTGCGGCTGAACGTCAGCACCAGGATCCGCTCGGGGTCGCCGCCGCGGGCGATCCGCGCGGCCACGGACTCGACCAGCGTGGTGGTCTTGCCGGTGCCGGGACCCGCGAGGACGAGCAGCGGGCCGGACTCGTGGTCAACCACAGCGCGCTGTTCTGCGTCCAGACGAGGGGGATCCGGCCTGGCCGGCGGGGTGCGCACCAGCCGGTAGGCGCCACGGTTCCCCGGTCGCACCTGGGGGTGCGGCAGGCGCCTGGTGAAGGAAGAGGAGCTCACGTGGTTCGCCGGTCCTGGTGGGTGTTCTGGGGTCTGTCACGGGCGGTGCGGGGCGCCGTCGTGGAGGGGGCGGACCGCCTGAGGGGAAGGGCGGTGGCTGCGGGGTGAGGGGGGCACGTGGAGCCGACGTTACGCCGGCGCCGGGGGCGGAAGCAGTGCTTCCCCTTCTTCCCGCCGTCACCTGCCGACGCTGCCGTCACGTGTGTCCCTCGACGCACGAACGTACGGCATGCCACGGACGTGCCCCGATTCCCCCGTACGGGCCACGAGCTCCCCATGGCACCGCCGGATGGCGGAAGCTGTCAGGTGTGACCCTGCGCACGTTCGCCGCCGTCCCACCGGGCGCGCCTCATGTCCAGGCGCGGCAGGTGGCCCTCGGCGGTCCTGGCCGCCTCCTTCAGGGGCGTGCCCTCGGTGCGGTACCGGGCGAGGGCGCTCAGCTCGTGGCCCGGGAGCAGGACTCCGTCGGCGCGTACGACCCGCCACCACGGGACCGCTCCGCCGTAGAGGGACATCACCCGGCCGACCTGGCGCGGTCCGCCCTCCTCCAGCCACTCGGCGACGTCGCCGTACGTCATGACGCGCCCCGGCGGGATCAGTTCCGCGACCTCGAGGACCCGCTCGGCGTACTCCGGCAGCGCGTCAGGAGGTGCCGCGGGGCCGTCGTCCGGAAGGCTCACTTCGCTCATCCGCCCCATCCTGCCCCACGCCACCGACAGTGTGACGCGCACGTGGCGGGGCGTGGCCCTCGCACCCGCGCGGCGCTTCCGGCAGACTGTGCGCCCCCGTATATGCACCCTGATGCCCCTGTGTGTCGGTGGGGCATGCCACCATCGTGCGGGCGGTGACCGGTGATTCGAGACCAAGAAGAGACCATGAAACAGCAGGGTGTTCACCCCGACGACGCGGAGGGCACCTCTGGGGTTTCGTCGCGCCCCGGCACCGGCGAGGCGGGCGGCAAGGACCATGCGGACGCCACCGGTCGAGAGCCCGGCAACAAGGCTGCGGCGGCTCAGAAGAAGGCGGAGAAGAAGGGCGAGGAGAGCGCCGATGTGACGCACATCGACGAGCTCGAGGGCGACGAACCGCTGCTCCCCGCGCGCGTGCACCGTCCCTCCGACCTGATGCGGCTGCTGGTGGGTGTGCTCGGCATCGTCGTACTGCTGGCCATCGCCGCGTTCGCGCACGGCACCACCTCCGGGCTCGAACAGGACATCAACAAGGGCACCGGGCAGGCCCCCGACCTGCTCATCAAGATCGCCGGGCTGGCGTCCAGCATCGCGATCCTGCTGGTACCGGTCGCGTTCGCGATCGAGCGGCTGATCAAGCGGGACGGGCTGCGGATCGCCGACGGCGTGCTGGCGGCGGTCCTCGCACACGGGGTGACGCTCGCCACCGACCTGTGGGTCGCCAAGGCCGCTCCGCCCTCCATCCAGGATGCGCTCACCCAGCCCTCCCCCGGCGACATCCATGCACTGACCGACCCGGTGCACGGCTACCTCGCCCCGGTCATCGCCTATATGACGGCCGTCGGCATGTCCCGCAGACCGCGCTGGCGCGCGGTGCTCTGGATCGTGCTGCTGCTCGACGCCTTCTCGATGCTGGTCACCGGCTACACAACGCCGTTCTCGATCATCCTCACCGTGCTGATCGGCTGGACCGTCGCCTACGGCACGCTGTACGCGGTCGGCTCGCCGAACGTCCGGCCCACGGGACGGACCCTGATGGCGGGACTGCGGACGGTGGGCTTCCACCCGGTGAGCGCGGCCCGTGAGGAGACGGCGGAGACCACGGACACCGGCGACCGGGGACGCCGCTACTTCGTCACCCTGGAGGACGGCCCGCCGCTGGACGTCACGGTCGTCGACCGCGAGCAGCAGGCGCAGGGCTTCTTCTACCGGGTGTGGCGCAACCTCACGCTGCGCGGCTTCGCCACCCGCAGCAGCCTGCAGTCGCTGCGCCAGGCCCTGGAGCAGGAGGCGCTGCTCGCCTACGCGGCCATCGCGGCCGGCGCCAACGCGCCCAAGCTGATCGCGACCTCCGAGCTGGGTCCGGACGCCGTGATGCTCGTCTACGAGCACACCGGCGGGCGCACGCTCGACTCGCTGGCGGACGAGGAGATCACAGACGAGCTGCTGCGCCACACCTGGCACCAGGTGCGGGCCCTGCAGTCGCGGCGCATCGCGCACCGAAGGCTGGCGGGTGACGCGATTGTGGTGGATCGTTCCGGCAGGGTGATCCTCACCGATCTGCGCGGCGGCGAGATCGCGGCCGGCGATCTGCTGCTGCGGATGGACATCGCCCAGCTGGTGACGACGCTCGGCCTCAGGGCGGGTGCCGAACGCGCCGTGGACTCCGCGCTCGAGGTCCTCGGTCCGGACGCGGTCGCCGACTGCCTGCCCATGCTGCAGCCCATCGCGCTGACCCGCTCCACCCGCGCGACCCTGCGCAGACTGGGCCGGGAGCGGGCCCAGCGGGAGCGCGAGGCCGTGCTGGAGGCGTCGCGGCAGGCCAAGCAGGCCCGCCTGGAGCAGGCCGAGAGCGACGCCGGGCCGGTCACGCTCGACAAGCCCGATAGATCCGACAGGACGGATAAAAAGGACAAGAAGGCCGAGCGTGCCGAGGCGCGGGCGGAGAAGCGGGCCATCGACGAGGCCCTGGACGAGGCCCGCGAGGAGGACCTGCTCACACAGATCCGCCACCAGGTGCTGCGGATCAGGCCACAGGCGCCGGTCGAGCCGGCCCGGCTGGAACGGGTGCGGCCGCGCACGCTGATCAGCTTCATCGCGGGCGCCATCGGCGCCTACTACCTGCTGACCCAGCTCACCCACATCGAGTTCGGCACGCTGTTCGCCCACGCCCAGTGGGGCTGGGTGGTGGCGGCGGTGCTGTTCTCGGCACTCAGCTATGTCGCGGCGGCCATGGCGCTGCTGGGATTCGTGCCGGAGCGAGTGCCGTTCGTGCGGACCGTGGCGGCGCAGGTCGCCGGCTCGTTCGTGAAGATCGTGGCACCGCCCGCGGTCGGCGGTGTGGCCCTCAACACGCGTTTCCTGCAGCGGGCGGGGGTGCGGCCGGGGCTCGCGGTGGCGAGTGTGGGCGCGTCGCAGCTGTTCGGGCTCGGCTGCCACATCCTGATGCTGCTGTCCTTCGGCTATCTGACCGGGACCGAGAAGACCCCGTCGCTGTCGCCGTCCCGCACGGTCATCGCGGGTCTGCTGACGGTCGCGGTGCTCGTGCTGGTGGTCACCTCGGTGCCGTTCCTGCGCAAGTTCGTCGTCACGCGCGTGCGCTCGCTCTTCGCGGGTGTCGTGCCGCGCATGCTGGACGTACTGCAGCGGCCGCAGAAGCTCGTCACCGGCATCGGCGGCATGCTGCTGCTGACCTTCTGCTTCGTGATGTGCCTGGACGCCTCGATCCGGGCCTTCGGCGACCACTCGGCCTCGCTGAGCATCGCCAGCGTCGCCGTCGTCTTCCTCGCCGGCAACGCGCTCGGCTCCGCCGCCCCGACGCCGGGCGGTGTGGGTGCGGTCGAGGCGACCCTCACGGTCGGTCTGATCGCCGTGGGCCTGCCCAAGGAAGTGGCCGCGCCCGCGGTGCTGATGTTCCGCCTGCTGACGCTGTGGCTGCCGGTGCTGCCGGGCTGGCTGGCCTTCAACCAGCTGACCCGCAAGGGCGCGCTGTAGGCGGCGGACCGCGGGTACCCCGGACGGCTCGCGCCCCGCGCGGGAGGCCGCCCGCGGGGCGACGATGGAGGCATGCACACCCCCCGCGGGCTGCGTGCCGCCGCCCTGACCGCAACCGCCGTCCTGCTGTCCGCCACACTGGCGGGCTGCGGTGGCGGTGGCAGCGCCCCCAAGGACGGGGATCTGACGGCCCAGAAGCTGGACTGGAAGGACTGCCCGGCCCCGTCCGCGTCGGAGGGCGGCGGTGGAACGCCGTCGCCGCTGCCGAACGGCGGCAAGTGGCAGTGCGCCACCATGAAGGCCCCCTTGGACTGGAGCAAGCCCAAGGGCGACACGATCGGCCTCGCGCTGATCCGTGCGAAGGCGAGCGGACCCGGTGAGCGCATCGGCTCGCTGATCTTCAACTTCGGCGGCCCGGGCGGCTCCGGCGTCAGCACCCTGCCCGCGGTCGCCCAGGACTACGAAAAGCTCCGCACCCGCTACGACCTGGTGAGCTTCGATCCGCGCGGGGTGGGCCGCAGTTCGGGCGTGGAGTGCGAGAGCGACGCGCAGCTCGACCAGTACTTCCAGCAGGACGCGACGCCCGACGACTCGGCCGAGCGCAGCACGTTCCTGAACAACACCAAGCAGTTCAACGCGGCCTGCGAGAAGAACTCCACGAGGGTCCTGCCGCATGTGCGCACCACCGACGCGGCCCGCGACATGGACCTCATGCGCCAGGTCCTCGGCGATCCCAGGCTCTACTACTTCGGAATCTCCTACGGCACCGAACTCGGGGGCGTCTACGCCCATCTGTTCCCGGGGCACGTGGGCCGCGCCGTGCTGGACGCGGTCGTCGACCCCACGCAGAACCCCGAGCAGAGCTCGCTCGGCCAGGCCAAGGGCTTCCAGCTCGCCCTCGACAACTTCGCGAAGGACTGCGTCTCGAAGTCCACCAAGTGCCCGGTCGGCAGTTCCGCCCAGGATGTCGAGAACCGCATCGCGACGCTGCTCAAGAACCTCGACAGCAAGCCGATCCCGGGTATCTTCCCGCGCCGGCTGACCCAGTCGGCCGCGACCAACGGCATCGCCCAGGCCCTGTACTCCAAGGAGCTCTGGCCGCCCCTCACCGAGGGGCTGCAGCAGGCCTACGCCGGTGACGGCAAGATCCTCATGCTGCTGTCCGACGCGATGAACGGCCGCAGCGAGAACGGCGAGTACAGCAACATCGCCGCTGCGAACGTCGCGATCAACTGCTCCGACGAGAAGCCACGGTACGACACCGCCTATGTGGAGCAGAAGCTGCCCGAGTTCAGGGCCGCCTCCCCGCTGTTCGGGGACTTCCTGGCCTGGGGCATGCTCAGCTGCGCCGACTGGGCCGTGCCGGGCGCCGCCGACCATCCGGACGTCCATGCGCCCGGTTCGGCGCCGATCCTGGTCGTGGGCAACACCGGCGATCCGGCGACGCCGTACGAGGGCGCGAAGAAGATGGTGGACGCGCTGGGCAAGGGCGTCGCCGTCGAGCTCACCTACCACGGCCAGGGGCACGGCGCCTACGACAGCAAGAACAAGTGCGTGCAGAACGCGGTGAACGGCTACCTCCTCGACGGGAAGGTGCCCGCGGCCGGGACCGTCTGCAGCTAGCGGGACGGCGTGCACGGCGACTGGAACGCGCGCCGAATGAGCAGGTCAGAGGGTTATCCACAGGCTTCGGCCGGATCTGCGCGATCCGCCTACCATGGCCTGACCGCTCCTCGTGGCCGATCCGCGGGGAGCCTGTGAGGGGGATGCCATGTCGCGTTGCGTGCAGTGGGCGGCCGCGGTCGCCGCCACGGTGCTGCTGGCCGGGTGCAGCGGAGGATCATCGCCGGGCGGAAGCGGGGACGAGGGGAAGGGCCGGTCCGGTCCGGCGTCCACGTCGCCGGCCGCCGGGCCGTCCGCGAGCCCGCCCTCCGTTCTGCCTTCCTCACTGACCTCGCAGCGGCTCGGCTGGGGCCGGTGCAAGGCCACGTCCGGCTCACCCGCACCGGGCGGCGACTGGCAGTGCGCGCGGCTCAAGGTGCCGCTGGACTGGTCCCGGCCGGACGGCGAGACCATCGGCCTCGCCCTCATCCGGGCCAGGGCCACCGGCCGGCGCACCGGATCGCTGCTGTTCAACTTCGGCGGGCCCGGCGCCTCGGGCGTGGCGACCATGCCGTCCTACGCCGCCACGGTCGGCGTGCTGCGGCAGCGCTACGACCTAGTGAGCTTCGATCCGCGCGGAGTCGCCGGAAGCGAGGGCGTGCGCTGCCGCGGCGACCGGCAGATCCAGGCCGCCGAGGCGGTCGACGCGACACCGGACACCCCGGCCGAGGAGCGGGCCTACTTCCAGGACGCGGCCGGCTTCGGCAAGGGCTGCCAGAAGGCCGCCGGGAAGCTGCTGGCACACGTCTCGACAACCGACACGGCGCGGGACATGGACCTGATGCGCCAGGTCCTCGGCGATGCCAGGATGCACTACTTCGGCATCTCCTACGGCACCGAACTCGGCGGCGTGTACGCCCACCTGTTCCCGGGACACGTGGGGCGGCTGGTCCTGGACGCGGTCGTCGACCCGACCGCCGACTCGGTGGGCCACGCACTCAACCAGACCAGGGGCTTCCAGCGGGCGCTGGACGACTACCTGAAGTCCACCGGGCAGGACCCGAAGCAGGGCTCGCAGGAGATCGCGGACCTGCTGAAGCGCATCGACGCCAAACCGCTGCCGACCTCGTCCGGACGGAAGCTGACGCAGACGCTGGCGCTCACCGGCATCGTGCTGCCGCTGTACAGCAAGGACAGCTGGCCGACACTGACCAGCGCGCTGGGCGCGGCGCAGAAGGGCGACGGCTCAGAACTGCTGTCGCTGGCCGACCTCTACAACGACCGTGACGCCTCGGGCCACTACGGCACGACGACCCACTCGCAACGGGTCATATCGTGCTTGGACGACAAGCAGCGGCCGACGCCCGAGCAGACGAAGAAGCTGCTGCCCGGGTTCGAGAAGGTCTCGCCCGTGTTCGGCGACTTCATGGGCTGGGACACGGCGGGCTGGTGCCACGACTGGCCGGTGGCCGGGCAGTACGACCACCCTCAGGTCAGTGCACCGGGTGCGGCGCCGATCCTGGTGGTCGGCAACACCGGGGACCCGGCGACACCCTACGAGGGCGCGAGGAAGATGGCGGACGGGCTCGGCAGGGGGGTCGGCGTGGAGCTCACCTGGAAGGGCGAGGGCCACGGGGCCTACGGCAGCGGAAGCGACTGCGTGAACTCGACGGTGAACGCGTATCTGCTGTACGGAACGGTGCCGAAGGACGGCAAGGTCTGCTCATGACGACGGCGGGCGCCCGGGCACCGTGGATGCGCCGATCGTGGTCGATGCCGGAGGTCCAGGCGACGCCAACCGGCGACGACAGAAGCCCACGGCATCCGAACTGCTCGGAGCCATGGGCCTGTTCTGCCTCGCTGGTCGGCCGGCAGCTTACGGGGCCGTGATCACTCGCGCCAAAGCAGCTCCCGGCCAAAGCCGTTCCACCGACCGCTCGTGTACCTGCTGAAGCGGAGGGGCGGTTGTCAGAGCCCGCCTGGAACACCTGGCACGAAGGCGGCTGCAGGCGCTCTAGACCACGCCCGCCGATCCACGCCCATCCACAGCAGCCGACTCAGGACGTGCTGAGGGAGCGGACCGGTTCCCTTGGGCTCCGGTCCGCTTCGCTCCAATCACTGGTGGTGGACAAAATCAGTCGTCGTGGCCACTGTGGCCGCTGTGGTCGCTGTCGCCGTGCCGGTGGCCGTGGCGGTGGTCGCCGTGGCCGTGGTCGCCGTGGTCGCCGTGGCCGTGATCGCCGTGGTCGCCGTGTCCGTGGTCGCCGTGGCCGTGGTCACGGCCCAGGGCGGGGAAGAGAGCAGTAAAGATCGCCATGACATTCCTTCTGGAATCCGCTATGCAACACGTTCAAAGGTGATACGTCCCGGGGTGCGGATTGGATGGCGTTTTAAGTCAAGAGGCGGCAATCATCTCCCGCTGGGCACAGGACGTTGATACTCCGGTCACCCGCTCGATTGAGCCATGGGGACTCCGCCGATCACGCGGGTAGGCACATGGCCCCGTCGGCCGGGCCGTCTGTGGGCCGTCCGAGGTGAGCCGACGCCAACCAACAACGACAAAAGCCCACGGCATCTGAGCTGGTCAGAGCCGTGGGCTTCTGCTGTCCCGCTGGTGAGCGGAACGGCTGATCAGTAGACCGGCTTGTGCGGTTCGATCTGGTTGACCCAGCCGATCACGCCGCCGCCGACGTGCACGGCGTCCGCGAAGCCCGCGGACTTCAGCACGGCGAGGACTTCCGCACTGCGGACACCCGTCTTGCAGTGCAGAACGATCTTCTTGTCCTGCGGCAGGCCCTCCAGGGCGGTGCCCATGAGGAACTCGTTCTTCGGGACCAGGCGGGCGCCCGGGATGGACACGATCTCGTACTCGTTCGGCTCGCGGACGTCGATGATCTCGATGCTCTCGCCGTCGTCGATCCACTCCTTGAGCTGCTTGGGAGTGATCGTCGAGTCGGCGGCCGCCGCCTGGGCCTCCTCGGAGACGACGCCGCAGAAGGCCTCGTAGTCGATGAGCTCGGTGACGGTCGGGTTTTCGCCGCACACCGCGCAGTTCGGGTCCTTGCGGACCTTCACCTGACGGTACTGCATCTCCAGGGCGTCGTAGATCATCAGGCGGCCGACCAGCGGCTCGCCGATGCCGGCCAGGAGCTTGATGGCCTCGTTGACCTGGATGGAGCCGATGGACGCGCACAGCACGCCCAGGACACCGCCCTCGGCGCAGGAGGGGACCATGCCGGGGGGCGGGGGCTCCGGGTAGAGGCAGCGGTAGCAGGGGCCGTGCTCGGACCAGAAGACGGAGGCCTGGCCGTCGAAGCGGTAGATCGAACCCCACACGTAAGGCTTGTTCAGCAGCACGCACGCGTCGTTGACCAGGTAGCGGGTCGCGAAGTTGTCCGTGCCGTCGACGATCAGGTCGTACTGGCTGAAGATGTCCATCACGTTGTCGGCCTCGAGCCGCTCCTCGTGCAGGACCACGTTCACGTACGGGTTGATGCCCTTGACGGAGTCACGCGCGGACTCGGCCTTGGAGCGGCCGATGTCGGACTGGCTGTGGATGATCTGGCGCTGCAGGTTCGACTCGTCGACCTCGTCGAACTCCACGATGCCGAGCGTGCCGACGCCCGCGGCGGCCAGGTACATCAGCGCCGGCGAACCCAGCCCGCCGGCGCCCACACAGAGCACCTTGGCGTTCTTCAGCCGCTTCTGCCCGTCCATCCCGACATCGGGGATGATCAGGTGGCGGGAGTACCTGCGGACCTCGTCTACGGTGAGCTCGGGGGCCGGCTCGACCAGGGGTGGCAGCGACACGGGGACTCCGTTGGTCGGTCAATCACTACGGTTGTTCTCCCCGTAACACTGCCACGGCCTTCTTCATTCCGAGACACCCGTTCCGACACGCGAGACAATGTCGTCCCAGTAGCCGGGCATGGTCTCCCAGGGGTCGGCGCGGCCCCCGCGGTCCGTGCGATCGGTGAACCAGAGCGTCGCCGCACCCTGCCAGCGCGCGATGCGCAGCGCCTCGTCGAGGTGGCCGCGCGGGACGCCGTGCACGAAGTGGCAGAAGCGTTCGGGCGGGTAGTCGGCGGTCCACTCCGCGACCTGCGACCAGCGGTAGTCGCTCCACGGGCCGCGGAAGGTCACCAGCTGGTCGGCGTTCTCGGCGTAGCCGGGGTGCGGGTGGGTGCCGTGGCCGAGGACGACATGGGCGTCGTCACGCACCGCGCGCAGCGCGCAGACCGTGCGGCGGACCTCGGGCAGCGCGGTGCGGTCGGCCGGGCAGCGCTCCAGGAGGAAGCCGTCGACCCGGTACCACTCGAGGTACCGGTGCGCGTCGGCGATCAGTTCGGTGAAGGACCGGGAGCCGTACGCGGTGTCGAGGTGGCCGAGGACGCGGACGCCCGCGTTGCGCAGGCGTCCGGCAGCCGCCAGGCAGTGCGGGTCGGGCTGGACCCCGGGGCCGTCGGCGACGTTGAGGACGACCCAGTGCAGGGGGGTGCCGGTCCGGGCGAGGGCGTTCCACTCGGCCGGGGCGAGCAGGGGGTGCGCACAGCCGGGGACACCGAAACCGGAGCGGACGTCGGTGCTGAAGGTGCTGGCCGTGGCGCTGGTCAGATACGGCATGCCGCCTCCATCCAGATGTCGGCGAGGGACTCTTCGAGGTTGATCCGGGGCCGCCAGCCGAGCCGGTCGCGGGCGGTGCGCACGTCGGCCTGCTGCCAGCTGCCGCAGCCGTCGGGGTACGGATACGCGATCGGGGCAGGATGGTCGGACTCGGTGCGGGGGTGGCCGATGGTGGCCCTGAAGTGGGCGCCGGGCGGCCCGTCGAGTTCGTGGAGGGCGCCGCCGTACCCGGCCACGCGCGCGAGGACCGCCGCGGCGTCGCGGAGCCGGACGGCGCGGCCCGAGCCGATGTTGATGACGCCCTGGGCGGCCGAGAGCGAGGCGGCGTGGACGGCGCGGGCCACGTCGCGGACGTCGACGAAGTCGCGCTGCACACCCAGGCCGCCGAGCTTGAGCTCGCCGTCGCCGGACTGCATGGCGCGGCGCATCGCCTCGGCGAGCCGCCCGAGCGGGGACCCGGCCGGGGTACCGGGTCCGGCGGGCGAGAACACGCGGAGGACCACGGCGTCCAGGCCCGAGCCCAGGACCAGTTCGGTGGCGGCGAGTTTGCTGACGCCGTACGGGCCGCCGGGGCGAGGGACGGCGTCCTCGGCGGTGGAGGAGCCGGGCTGGCTGGGGCCGTACTCGGAGCTGCAGCCGATCTGCACCAGGCGGGCGCCGCAGCCGCTGCGGCGCAGGGCCTCGCAGACGGTGGCGACGGCGACGGTGTTGTGCCGGGTGAGCTCGCGGGCACCGCCCCGGGTGGCACCGGCGCAGTTGACGACGACGCCGGGGTGGACCGCGTCCAGGAATCGGGTGAGCGCACCGGGGCTGCCCGTGGCGAGGTCGAAGCGGACGTCGGCGTCGTCGCCGCGGCCGAGTGCGGTCAGTTGGACGGCCGGGTCGGCGAGCAGGCGGTCGGCGACGAAGCGGCCGAGGTATCCGTTGGCTCCGATCAGCAGAACCCTCATCGGGCGGCTCCCGGGGTGTGCGCTCCGGTGGCTCCGGATGCTCCGGACGCTCCGGATCGGGCGGTGATCATCTGTTCTTCTCCTTCAAGGGGGTAATGCGGTGGGCTCCGGCGACGAGAAGCAGGTGCGGCGCGCGGGCGTGGAAGTACGAGACCGGCCATGTGCCCGTCACGGCTGCCCCTCCACTCGCGCATGGGCCGAGGCCCTGGTCAGGGTCCGGGTCGCGTGGATCAGCAGAGTCAGCGCCGCCGCACCGCAGGCGAGCGCCGGGACGGCGCCCGGGCCCGCCGCGGCCACCAGGGCGGCGACCGGGACGGCGAGAGGGCGGCAGCCCGGCAGCCGGGCGGCGAAGACGCACGCCTGCGCCGTCGCCTCGAGTGCGGCCGCGGCGCCGAGGGCGACGGCCGGGGCGTGGATGAAACCGTGCGTGGTGAGGAGGCGGGCGAGCAGCAGCAGGGCGCCCAGCGTGAGGGCCTGGGCGTAGCCGGCGGGCTCGTGCAGAGCCGCGCCGCAACCGGCGAGCAGCGCCGTCAGCGCGCACAGGAACAGTCCGAAGGCACCGAGCAGCAGAGGCCGTACGGAGGCGGCGAACTCCCCGAGGCCGCGGCTTGCCGTCAGCCGGCGCCGGGCGCGTGCGGCGAAGAGGTGGGCGGTCCAGGACGCCGGGCCACAGGCGAGGGTGAGCGCGAGGACGGGAGCCGTGGTCAGGGGCCAGGCGCCGGCCGCGGTGCCGTCGGGAAGTCCGTCGGGGCCGCCGCTGACGGCCGCGCCGAGCAGGCCGTCGCCGAGAAGGGCGTAGGCGAGCAGGCAGTACGTCCAGGCACGGGTGCCGGGTGGGTGCGCGCCGGTCGGCGTGGGCCTCTTGGCGCTCAGCGGGCCGCGGCGGAGCACGGTCCGTACGCCCAGGGCCACGGCGAGGACACCGACCGCGGCGACCACGAGACGCGGCCGGCCCCCGGTGAGGCGCAGCCCGGTCACCGTCGCGGCGCACAGGCCGCCGGGCAGCAGGCCGAGCGCGGCCCGGGCGAGGCCCGTCCAGGGCGCCCGGGGCGCGTCGGCGGCCTCGGGGCGCGGCGGCGTCTCCGCGTCGCGGGACACCCGGGCGTACATCTCCTCGGCGAGCGAGAAGACGTCGCGGTGCCGGAAGCGGGCGGCGGTGCGGTCGGTGACCCCGTGCGCCTCCAGGCCCGCGGCGATCTCCAGGGGGTCGACGGCCCGCTCGCACAGCTCACGGTGACGGTGCATCAGCGCCTTGACGGGGTCGGCGGCACCGCGCCGAGGCGGGATCGGCCGTTTCCGGTCGAGGGCGCGCCAGGGCTGTCTCGGCCCACGGTCGGGGGCCGTCCGGGACTCCCGCGGCGCACGGTCGAGGGTGTGGAGGGGGCCCTGCGGCGCGCGGTCCGGGGCAGCGGTGCCGGCTGCTGCCCACGACATCCGGTCGGGGGCCGGGCGGGCGCGGGCCCCGCCGTCGGATCCCGATCCGCTCGCCTCCCCTGTCTCCACCGTTTCCCCCGTCTCCGCCACCTCTCCCGTCTCTGCTGTCCCCCCTGTCTCTTCCGTCTCCCCCGTCTCTTCCGTCTCTCCCGTCTCTCCCGTCTCTCCCGTCTCTCCCGTCTCCGCCGCGGGCCATTCCCGTGACCGGAGGTCCCGGGCGCCGGGGCTGGTCGGGGTGTCGGGGTGGTCGTGTGCTTTCGGGCCGCTCATCGGGTGGCCTCCGTGGTGGGGACGGGGGCCGGGGTCCGCGCCGGTGCGGTGGTGGCCCAGCCGGGGCCGCCGCGGACGGCGACGTGGGCGGTGGGGCCGGTCCAGTAACCGGGTACGTGGGCCTCGGCCGGGGTGGCGAACGGGAGAGGTTCGCCGCTCTCGTCGAGGACGACGCGCCGGACCGGACTGTGGGCGACGACCTCGAGGTAAATGCCGTGAAATGCCGCGACGTTCTGCTCGACGGTGAACAGTTCGAGCGCGCGGGCACGGGCGGCGGCGCCCAGGCGCGCACGCCGCTCGGGGTCGCACAGCAGCGTCACGCACGCCTCGGCGAGCGCCCGCGGATTGCGTGGCGGCACGACGAGACCCGTGCCGCCGATGACCTCCACGACCGCGCCGACGTCCGTGGAAACCGTCGCACGGCCGCAGAACATGGCCTCCACGAGACTGACCGGTAAGCCCTCGACGACGCTCGACAGGACGATCACGGCGCCCGAGGCGTACA
Source organism: Streptomyces sp. NPDC020801 (assembly GCF_044334385.1). NCBI lineage: Bacteria > Bacillati > Actinomycetota > Actinomycetes > Kitasatosporales > Streptomycetaceae > Streptomyces > Streptomyces sp. NPDC020801. The sequence goes on along the minus strand of NZ_JBIRST010000001.1, from coordinate 724,084 downwards.
CGTCCGCGAGGGTCGGGGCCTCCGGGCCACCGAGTTCCTCGAAGGACACCGGGTTGTCGCCGACGGTGTGCGGGCCCTCGGCCTCGTCCGGGAAGAGCTGCGCGGCCAGGGCCCTGCAGTGGCCCAGGTAGGCCGCCCCGTCGGGACCGGTCGCCGCGCCGACGATGCGCAGCCGGGCCGTGGGCTCCTGCTTGCGCACCTCCGCGAAGGCGTGCAACAGGGACACCAGGTCCTTGGCGGGTTCGACGCGCCCGACCCACACCAGCGTGTCCGGGTCGGCGGCCTCCGGGGACTCGCCGACCTCGGCGAAGGGGGCCGCGTCCATGCCGGGGGGCACGGTGCGCAGCCTGGCGCGGTCCGCTCCGCAGCGCTCCTGCCAGCGGCGGGCGTGCGCGTTGCCATGGGTGACGAGCGCGGCCTGCCGGTAGACCTCGGCGGCGAGCCTGCCGTGGAAGGCGGCGAGCAGGGCGCGCACCGCCGGGGCGGTCCCGCCGGCGCCGGTGGCGAGGTAGTGCGCGCGCAGCTGTACGCCGTACTCGGTGACCAGCAGGGGGACGTCGGCGAAATGGCGGGCGAGCAGCCCGGGCAGGGCGGCCGTGCCGCCGGCCGCCGTGTGGCAGAGGTCGGCGGCGCCCAGGCCGTCGTCCTCGTACCAGTCGAGCGAGAGCGGGCGCAGGGCGTGTTCCAGGTGCCCGGCCACGGCGAGCAGATCCGGCACACGAGCCTCGCGCGCGGCACGCGGGGCGCCGGGCGCACGACAGGCGCGTTCCAGCGCGCGCACGGCGGTTTCCGAGCGGAGCGCGCCGACCAGGCCGCCCTCGTCACGGGCGAGTTCCGCGAGCCCGTACAGCGCGCTGGCGAAACGGTCCGCCTCATCGGCCGGGGCGGCCTGAGGGGCCTGAGGGGCCTGAGCATCCGGGCCGCGCCGCCCGGCCGTGTCGCCGGGATCAGCGCCGCCCGCCGCGGCCAGGACTGCCGCCAACTCCCCGTAACACTCGGCGAAGCGCCGGCGCGCACGGCGCCCGTGCACCACGCCGTCGTCCTCGGCCGTCCACAGGGGTGCGGTACGGACCCGGCTGACCTGCTCCGGCAGCGGCACCCAGCCCTCGTCCTCCTGCTGCCGGCTGCGGCTGAGCGCGTAGAGGTCGAACTCGTGCTGCCCGAGCCCGCGCACGAGCCGTTCGCACCAGAGTCCTGCGTCACCGCTCACATAGGGATAGCCACCCTCCGTCACCAGTCCGATGCGCACGCGTGCACCCCCGACCTCTCCTGTTCTCTCCCGTATGGGGAGCCGCCCGTCGCACCGGCGGCTCGCAGCGGGACGAAGGTATGCGGACATGGCGGTGGCGCGACGGACGGTTGTCCATCGCGCCACCAAAAGGGGTGAACGGTCGTAACTTTCCCGTGCGGGTCGCGTTTCGTCGCGCTAGAAGTTCACTTGGACACGAAACGTCACACCACGGCCAACTCCCGTCGTGCCGCCCGCCACCGGGCCGCGGTCTCGGGGTCCAGAGCCGGTACGGCGGCCAGGAGCTGCTGGGTGCAGGGGTCTCGCGGCGACTCGTACACCGCGTCGGCCGGCCCGTCCTCGACTATCCGGCCGGCATCGAGCGCGGAGACGGGCTCGTCCCACACGATCACACGCGGGTCCGCCGCGAGAGCCCGCGCGATGCCCCCGCGCCGGCGCTGTCCCAGCTGAACTCGTGCGGATGGCGGTCGCAGTGCGCCCCATCGAGCCCCACACGCTCCAGCAGTTCCTTCACGTGCCCCCGGATGCGCTCCGGCGCATGTCCGTGCGGCCCACGAGCCGCCTGTCAACTCCTGGGATAGGGCCAGGGGTTGGGCAGGCAGTGGATTCCGTCGTGGTCCAGGAACTTCGTCTGCTGCTGCATCACGGGCGCCGGCGCGCCGTTCTTGTCGCAGGTGACGTGGCTGTAGCCGAGCCGGTGGCCGACCTCGTGGTTGATCAGCATCTGCCGGTAGGCGTACATCTTGTCGCCATAGGTCTTCGAACCCTGTGCCCACCGGTAGGCGTTGATCATCACGCGCTCGGTGGCGGCCGAGTCGCACGAGACGTTGTCCTCGGTCGTGTCCAGGCCCGACTTGGCGCACCACGTGGCGGTGGTGCCGGGGCTGGCGAGTGTGATCACGAAGTCGGGTTTGCCGGAGGAGACGCGCTCGAAGGTGCGGGCGCCGCCGTGTGCCCAGCTGCGGTCGTCGTTGAGCGTCTTCTGTACGGCGTCGGCGAAGAGCCGACCGTCGAGTCCGAGCCCCTGCTCCACGTCGACGCGGTAGGTGTACTTCCGCCCCTTGCCGGGCGCCTTGGCGAAGCCCGGGACCGCCTCGAACCTGCCCGAGCCCTTGAAGGTGGGAGCCAGCGGGTACTTCGCGCTCATCTTCTGGTCGTACGTCAGCGTCGTCACGCCCGGCGTCACGGACGGGCTCGCCTGCTCGTCCGTGCCGGTGGTGCCGCGGGCCTGGCCGGTGGCGGACTGCGAGCGCGCGCCGGCGCCGGTGCGGCCGTCGGCGACCTGTCCGGCGACGATGACGGCGAGCACCGTGGTGACGGCGGCGGCCGCGATACCGGTGAACGCCCGCCCCTTGGCGCCCTTGCCCGGTGCGGGCTCGCCGGTGGGGGGCGCGGTGTCGTCGTCGGGTCCGGCGTCGGCGCCCCGTTCGGCCGGGGGTGCGGGCGGGGCCGCAGTGGCGTGCGCGGCGGCGCGGGGCCGGGGCACGAAGACGTCGTCGTCCTCGCCGAAGGCGTCGAGGTAGTCCTGCCGCGGCCCGTCGGGGGGCGCCTGACGCTGCCGGGGGATGGGGAAGGGGACACCGGGACGCAGGGATGTGGCGGGACCAGCGGCGGCGCCCTGTCCTGCGGCGGCAGGACCGGCGGCGCCCGCCCCACGCGCCTGACGGCTCCCCACCTCGCCGCGCACCCCCAGCTGCCCCCAGCCACCCCCCGCCTCCCGCTGCTCGGGATGACCGCCGCGGGCTTGGTGGACGCCGCGGGCGGGGGTGCCGTCCGGCAGATGCGGGACGCCGTGCGCCGGGGTGCCGTCGGGGAAGCGGGGCACACCGTGGGCCGGCGTACCGTCAGGAAGGCGCGGGACGCCCCGCGCGGGCGTTCCGTCGGGGAAACGCGGGACGCCGCCGGCGGGCGTCTGGCCGGGAAGGCGCGGCATGCCCTGGGCCGGAGTGCCGTCGAAGAAGCGCGGGGCACCGTGGGCCGGGGTGCCGTCCGGGAGCCGTGGTCCTCCGTACGCCGGGCCGCCGCCTCGCGGCTGCTGCTGCCCGGGCAGCGGGCCCGGGCCGGGACCGGGGCGCGGGCCGGCACCCGGCCGGCGCTCCGCCGGTATGGCGCCCGGCTCCCGCCGGCCCTCCGGCGGCGCGCCGGGCCCCGGCCGACCACCCTGGCCGTCCCGGCCGTCGCGACCGCCCCGTTCTGCGGCTGTGTCCGCGGTGCCCTTGGGCGTCGGCCCGCGGCGGCTGTGGCGTCCCACCTCGCCCCTCAGCCCCCCGCACCCACGCCGGATGCGCCGCCTTCGGCCTCGGCGCCACCGGAACCGGCCGCCCCCGCGTCCTCTGCCACGCCTGTGCCCTTCGTCGCCACGATGTCCAACTCCCCGGATGCCACCAGCAGTTCACGGAAAGCGGTCGCCACCGTGTCCGGGTACTCCATCATGGCCACATGCCCCGCGTCCGGCAGGGTGACGAGGCGGGAGTCGCGGAAGCTGCGGGCGGCCCGCTGGGCCATGCGGAAGCCGACGAGCTGGTCACGGCCGCCGTAGATCAGCAGGGTGGGCGCGAGGACCCGTTCGGCCTGGCGCCACAGCCCGTGCTGGCCGCCCAGCGTGTACGCGTCCACGAGGCCGCGTGTGGAGCGTGCCATCGCGTCCCAGAAGTACGGCAACTGCAGCCGCCGCTCCATCTCCTGAACCGCGTTGCGGAAGCCCTCCGGCGTGACCCGCCCCGGATCGCCGTAGCACAGGGCCATGACCCCACGGACCCGCTGCTCCGCCGTCCACTCCCTGGTGAGCCGGGTGAAGAGCGCGGCCACGCCCGGCAGGGCGAGCAGCCCGGTCGGTACGGCGCTGCGCTGCACCCGCAGCTCCGGCAGCGCCGGTGAGACGAGTGTGAGGGTCCGTACGAGATCGGGACGCAGCGCGGCGACCCGCGTCGACACCGCGCCCCCCAGCGAGTTGCCGAACAGGTGGACGGGCCCACGGCCGGACGCGTCGAGGAAGCGGATGACCGCGCGCGCGTGACCGGTGACGGAGTAGTTGCCGTCGTCCGGCGGCGGGGAGTCCCCGAAGCCCGGGAGGTCGAGCGCCTCGCCGTCGACGACACCTTCGAGCAGGGCCATCAGCGCCGACCAGTTCCGGGAGGAGCCGCCGAGCCCGTGCACGTACAGCGCGGGGGGCAGGCCCTCCCGCGCGGGTGGCCTCGACCGGACCGTCAGCGAGATGCCCGGCAGCCCCACCGACCGCAGCCGTTCACCCTCCTCGACCCCGACGGGCGCCACCCTCGGCAGAACGTTGGCGGGCGGCACGGAGGGCAGCTCGGTCGAAGACATGCGGCAATGTTACGAGACGATCACGTAGTGGTTCATGTGTTCGCCGTCACAGATCGCGCGCACACTGGGCCCTGAATCGCATAGCGTCCACATCGGGTGTCTCCTACGCTCGTACACAGGGCACCCGCATGTAGCCCCTGCTTCTTCCAGGGAACCCAGGGACGTTCGTAGGAAGGGAGCCCAGCATGACATTCGACCCCACCGATCCCGAGGCGTTCGAGGACGACGACGGCACGGAGATCGACGTCGAGGCGCCGGAGAACGACACCGCGGAGCAGCACGCCGACGTCACCCCGGAGGAAGACGAACCTCTGACGGACGTGGACCCGGACCGCGGCAACGAGGCCGATCTCATCGAGCAGACGAGGGTCGTCTCCATCGACGAGGACGACTACCGGTGAGGTGCGGTACGGCGAACCGGGTGGCCTACCGGGCGACGTACGGGAGAGACCACCGCTGAGCAGGAGCGGAGCCGAGCTATGCCCGGCCTGAGGGGCTTCAAAACCTTCTGTACCGCTTTCGCCACCGTCCGGTCCGTGAAATTCTGCGCTCGCACCGCGCACAGCACGGTTACCGAAAAGTACGATGGCGGCGCGGCGCACACCGCATGTGGACGACATTGGGAGGCGGCGTGACAGCCATCGAGCAGACAGAGGCGGCACGCCCGCGAGGCACGCGCCTGCCGCGCCGTGCCCGACGGAACCAGCTGCTGGGCGCCGCCCAGGAAGTCTTCGTGGCGCAGGGCTACCACGCGGCCGCGATGGACGACATCGCCGAGCGGGCCGGCGTCAGCAAGCCGGTGCTCTACCAGCACTTCCCGGGCAAGCTCGACCTCTACCTCGCGCTGCTGGACCAGCACTGCGAGGCGCTCATCCAGTCGGTACGGAGCGCGCTCGCCTCGACGACCGACAACAAGCAGCGCGTGCGGGCCACGATGGACGCGTACTTCGCTTACGTCGAGGACGACGGCGGCGCCTTCCGGCTGGTCTTCGAGTCGGACCTGACCAACGAGCCGGCCGTGCGCGAGCGCGTCGACAAGGTCACGAACGAGTGCGCCGAGGCGATCTGCGACGTCATCGCCGAGGACACCGGCCTCTCGCGCGCGGAGTCGATGCTGCTCGCCTCGGGTCTCGGCGGTCTCGCCCAGGTGGTGGCCCGGTCCTGGCTGCACAGCGACCGCAGCGTGCCACGCGACCAGGCGGTCCAGCTGCTGACGTCCTTGGCGTGGCGCGGCATCGCCGGCTTCCCGCTGCACGGCAGCGAGCAGCAGCACTGAGCCCGGCCGGTCGAGGGTCCGGCCACGGGGCCGGTCACGGGGCCGGTCCCTTGTTCCCGTCGGCTGTTCGCTCCTGGCGTTCCTCGGCGGAGCGTGTTCGTCCCCTCACCGGGCTAATGTGTGCTGGGTACGGCGCGGAAGGTCGCGCACTTCACTGACCGTCGGAGGGACATAGCCGTGGAGGTCAAGATCGGCGTGCAGCACGCGCCCCGCGAGATCGTTCTGGAGAGCGGTCAGAGCGCCGAGGAGGTCGAGCGGGTCGTGGCCGAGGCGCTGGCCGGCAAGGCTCAGCTGCTGAGCCTCGTGGACGAGCACGGCCGCAAGCTCCTGGTCCCGGCCGACCGGCTGGCGTACGTGGAGATCGGCGAGCCGGCCCCGCGCAAGGTGGGCTTCGGCGCGCTGTAGCCGCGAACGCGGAAGCGGCGGAAGAGACAGAAGAGGGGCCCGGCGGATCTGCCGCCGGGCCCCTCGTTCTTCCCGCACGGGCGGTTCCCAAACAGCCCATGGGGGAGGGTTGTCCTCCGCAGGTCAGGGGTATGACGGGCTACGACCGACAGCACCGGCCGACCGCTTGGGAGGGACTCGTAATGATCTTGGAAGCGCTCGGCTCCGCTGTGCTCGGTCTGCTGCTCGGCTGGGCCGCGTTCCACCGTCTGTCCCACCGGCTGCCCTCGCGTCCGCTGGTGCTGTCGACCGGAGTCGCGGGCGCCCTCTTCGGTGACTTCGTCACCCACAGCGCGCTCGGTTCCGGCAGCATCCTGCCGAGCCTGCTCGGCGCGGCGGTCGTCTCGGCCGCCTCCCTGTCCCTGCTGCTGCGTCCCGCGGGAAGACTGCGCCGACGATCGGCCCCGGCCTGAGCCGGCGCCGACGGCGGCGCATCCCCTGAGCCGGCGGCCGGCGAACGGCCACCCGGCGATCCCCCATGACGCTCGGCCCGCAGGACGGTCGGCCCCCGGGGACGAACGGCCCCGGGGACGAACGGCCGGCCGACCCACGGCCGGCCGACTTACGACCGGCCTACCGGCCCACTGACAACCGGCCCACTGACGACCGGGCCGCCTCAGGCGGCCAGTCCCAGCGCGGCCATCCGCTTGGTGTGCGCCTCGGTGATCCGGGAGAACATCCGGCCGACCTCGGCAAGGTCGAAGCCGTCCGCGACACCGCCGACGAGCATCGTGGACAGCGCGTCCCGATCGGCCACGACCCGCTGGGACTGCGACAGGGCCTCGCCCATCAGACGCCGCGCCCACAGCGCGAGCCGGCCGCCGACGCGCGGGTCCGCGTCGATCGCCGCCCGCACCTTCTCCACCGCGAAGCCGGCGTGCCCGGTGTCGTCCAGGACGGCCAGGACCAGCTCACGTGTGTCGGAGTCCAGCCGGGCGGCGACCTCGCGGTAGAAGTCACTGGCGATCGAGTCGCCGACGTAGGCCTTGACGAGCCCTTCCAGCCAGTCCGAGGGCGCCGTCTGCTTGTGGAAGCCGTCGAGCGCGGTGACGAACGGTTCCATGGCCCGGGTCGGCTCCTCGCCGATCTCCGTGAGCCGGTCGCGCAGCCGCTCGAAGTGGTGGAACTCGGCCGACGCCATCTTCGCCAACTCGGCCTTGTCCGCGAGGGTGGGCGCCAGCTTGGCGTCCTCCGCGAGCCGTTCGAAGGCCGCCAGCTCTCCGTACGCCAGCGCGCCGAGCAGATCCACCACCGCGGCCCGGTACTGCGGGACGGCGGCGGCCGTCGCCCAGTCCTGGGCGGCGATGCCGGTGTGTTCGGCGGGAGCGTCGGAGGCGTTGCCAGGCTTGTCAGAGCTCGTCATGAAGCGCACAATAGCCCGCTCGGCGTGCCTTCGAAGGACCTGGTCAACCAGTGTGACGACGACTACGTGACCAAATCGGCCATCGCGTGTGCGCGATTCCAAGGTATGGTGGTAATGCGCCTGCTGAGTACGCCGTCATTTCCCGACGTACGCCGACAGGGCGCACGCATGAGGATGCCCGGTCGGTGGCCCGATCGGCTCCGACCCGACAGCCCTCCCTGACCGTACGGCACTGTGCGTACGACGATCGGAGGGACACCCTCAGCGGTACGAGCGCTAGAGCGTCGGCTGTGGTCCTGTGCCAACGGTCCGCCCCCGAGGGCGGCCGACGTCCCCGGCACGGTCAGACGACACGACCCCCGCGCGCTCGCCTCGCGCCGCGCACACAGAAGAGGCAGCACCCTGACTACGACGTTCCGAGCACTCGGGATCCTTCCCGAGACCGCCGAGGCCCTTGAAGCCGTCGGCATCACCACTCCCTTCCCCATCCAGGAGATGACGCTGCCCGTGGCCCTGACGGGCACGGACGTCATCGGCCAGGCCAAGACCGGCACCGGCAAGACGCTCGGCTTCGGCCTTCCGCTCCTCGAGCGCGTGACCGTCCCCGCCGACGTGGAGGCGGGGCGCGCCCAGCCCGAGGCCCTCACCGACGCCCCTCAGGCACTCGTCGTCGTCCCCACGCGCGAGCTGTGCGTCCAGGTGACCAACGACCTGCTGACCGCCGGCAAGGCGCGCAACGTACGGGTCCTGTCGATCTACGGCGGCCGGGCCTACGAGCCCCAGGTCGAGGCCCTCAAGAAGGGCGTCGACGTGGTCGTCGGCACCCCGGGCCGTCTGCTGGACCTCGCGGGCCAGAAGAAGCTGAACCTCAAGCACGTCAAGTGCCTGGTTCTCGACGAGGCCGACGAGATGCTCGACCTGGGCTTCCTGCCCGACGTCGAGAAGATCATCGACATGCTTCCGGCCAAGCGCCAGACCATGCTGTTCTCGGCCACCATGCCGGGCGCGGTGATCGGACTGGCCCGCCGCTACATGTCGCAGCCCACGCACATCCGCGCCACCGCGCCGGACGACGAGGGCGTGACGGTCGCGAACATCAAGCAGTTCGTCTACCGCGCGCACTCCATGGACAAGCCGGAGATGGTCGCCCGCATACTGCAGGCCGAGGGCCGTGGTCTCGCGATGATCTTCTGCCGCACCAAGCGTACGGCGGCCGACATCGCCGAGCAGCTCCAGCGCCGCGGCTTCGCCTCCGGCTCGGTCCACGGCGACCTCGGCCAGGGTGCCCGCGAGCAGGCGCTGCGCGCCTTCCGCAACGGCAAGGTGGACGTGCTCGTCTGCACCGACGTCGCCGCGCGCGGCATCGACGTCGAGGGCGTCACCCACGTCATCAACTACCAGTCCCCCGAGGAAGAGAAGACCTACCTGCACCGGATCGGCCGTACCGGCCGCGCGGGCGCCAAGGGTACGGCGGTCACGCTCGTCGACTGGGACGACATCCCGCGCTGGCAGCTGATCAACAAGGCGCTGGAGCTGGACTTCAACGACCCGGTGGAGACGTACTCCACCTCCCCGCACCTCTTCGCCGAACTCGGTATTCCCGAGGGCACGAAGGGCGTCCTGCCACGCTCGGAGCGCACGCGCGCCGGGCTGGACGCCGAGGAAGTGGAGGATCTGGGCGAGACCGGCGGCCGCGGTGCACGCGGTCGCGGTGGCCGGGGCGGCCGAGGCGAGGCGCGCTCCGCCGAGCGTGGCCGCGAGCACGACCGCGAGCACGACCGCGAGCGCCCGGCGCGCACGCCGCGCAGCCGGCGCCGCACCCGCGGCGGCGCGCCGTTGGACTCCGCCCCGGGTACAACGGGTGCACCGGCTTCGGGTACGCCCGCCGACGCGCCGTCGGTCGACTCCCCGGCCCCGGAAGACGCCGCCGCCCGCACTCCGCGCCGCCGTCGGCGCATGCGTGCCGGCGTCCCGGCACAGCCGGTGGCGACGGGAACCGGGACGGCCGCCGAGCCGGTGGCCGAGCCGGCTGCCGCGGAGGCCGTGGTGACGACGGCGGAGGGCCCGGCCCTCGACACCGCCGAGACCCCGGCGAAGCCGCGTCGCCGCACCCGCAGGACGGCGGAGACGGTCGAGGTGGCCGAGCCGGCCGCAGAAACGGCAGTGGCCACCGCCGAGGGCACGCCCGAGCAGCCCGAGGCCAGGCCGCGCCGCCGCACCCGGAAGGCCGTCGCGGCTCCCGAGGCCGCGGTGGACGTCGCCGAGGGCGTCGCGGAGCAGGCGGAGGCCAAGCCGCGCCGCCGCACCCGCAAGACGGCCGCCGAGCCGGTCGCCGCGGAGATCCCGGCGCAGGCCGCCGGCGGGCCGGACAGCGCCGCCCTGACGGCGGTCGACTCCGCCGAGGCCACGGAGGCCAAGCCGCGCCGCCGCACCCGCAAGGCAGCCGGGACCGCCGAGGCGACGGAGGCGGCCGAGGTACCGGCCACGGCCGAGGCCACGGTCACGGAGGCCAGGCCGCGCCGCACCCGCAAGGCCACGGCGGCCGCCGCGGGCGCCCCGGAAACCGCCGAGGTCAAGCCCCGGCGCACCCGGAAGACCGCAGCCGCCGCTGCCGAGGGCGCCGTCGAGGCGGCCGAGGGTGCGACCGCCGAGGCCAAGCCGCGCCGTACGCGCAAGACGGCCGCCACCGCCGAGGTTCCCGCGGCCACCGCGGAGGCGGAGGCCAAGCCGCGCCGCCGCACCCGCAAGGCAGCCGAGGTGACGGAGGCCGCCACGACGGCGGTCGACACGGCCGAGGGCGCGGCGGGCGCGACCGCCGAGGCCAAGCCGCGCCGTACGCGCAAGACGGCCGCCGCCGCCGAGGTTCCCGCGGCCACCGCGGAGGCGGAGGCCAAGCCGCGCCGCCGCACCCGCAAGGCCACGACCACGGCCACGGCCACGTCGGACGCCCTGGAAACCGCCGCCGACACGGCCGAAGGCACGGAGGCCGAGCCGCGCCGTCGTACCCGTAAGGCGGCGGAGACGATCGCCGCGGAGATCCCGGCCCAGGCTGCGGCGGAGCCGGAGGCGAAGCCGCGCCGCCGCACCCGCAAGGCGACGGCCGCCGAGGCCGCCGGCCCGGCGGTGGAGTCCGCGGAGGCCTGATCCGGGTGCCCGGGCGTCCTGGCGCCCGGGCACACCGCACCCGTACGACCCCGTACGATCCGGCGGCCCGGCCCACCTCGTGTGGGACCGGGCCGCCGGCGTTCACGTACCGGTTACGCGCGGCCCCCACGGGCCCGATAACCTCGGCGCATGAGCCGGCCTCCCACCTTCGTCCCGCCGCCCGGTGCTCGCGCGTACCAGCTGCGTACCGCCCGGGGTGAGTTCGCGGTGGTCGACGCGCCCGTCGCCGCCGGTGTGCAGGCGCGGGGCACCGCGTTGCTGCTCCCGGGATTCACCGGGAGCAAGGAGGACTTCAACCCGCTGCACGAGCCGCTCGCGGCGCGCGGGTACCGGACCGTGGCCGTGGACGGACGGGGGCAGTTCGAGTCGGACGGGCCCGAGCACGACGAGTCGGCCTACGCGCAGGAGGAACTGGCGCGGGACGTGCTCGCGCAGGCGGAGGCGCTCGGCACCCCCCTCCATCTGCTCGGGCACTCGCTCGGCGGCCAGATCGCCCGCGCGGCCGTGCTCGTCGACCACTCCCCCTTCGTCTCGCTCACCCTGGTGGCCTCCGGCCCGGCGCAGATCTCCGTCTCACAGCAGCAGCGTGTGAAGCTGCTTCGGGACGCGCTCGAGGTGATGTCGATGGCCGAGGTGTGGGAGGCCATCCAGGCGATGGAAACGCCCGAGGAGACCGACACCGGCGCCGAACTCGATCCGGGTCTGGACGGCCGTGAGGATCTGCGCCGCCGCTGGCTGGGCAACAAGCCCGCCCAACTCCTCGCCACCGGACGCCAGTTGTGCACGGAGCCGGACCGGGTCGCCGAACTCACCGCACTGCCGCTGCCGTTCCACGTGCTGTCGGGCGCGCTGGACGACACCTGGCCGGTGTCCCTCCTCGACGAGATGGCCCGGCGGCTCGGCGCACACCGCACGATCGTCGAGGGCGCCGAGCACTCGCCCAACTGCGATCAGCCGCTCGCCACCGCCCGCGCCCTCGCCGGCTTCTGGGACGGCGTGGCACCGGGCACCGGCCAGGCGCCGGGGCACGCCTGACAATGCCCGCCGGGGTGGGCGGGCGAATAATCCACTGGTCCACGCACGGCGCGGTACTGCGCGTTCAGGCGCCCCCGGAAGCCGTCAGCACTGCAACCTTCAGGCGCCCCCCGGAAGCCGTCAGCACTGCAACCTTCAGGCGCCCCCCGGAAGCCGTCAGCACTGCAACCTTCAGGCGCCCCCCGGAAGCCGTCAGAACTGCGCCTGCAAGTGCTCCCAGAAGCCGTCCCGCAGGGCGCGCCGCAGGTCCGCCTGGCCGCGCAGGGAGTACTGGAGGAGGCCCTCGGCCTCGACGAGCAGGTCCTGGTCCACCGAGCCCGGCAGGTACGGGTGGCCGGGGAGGAGGTCCACCAGGGCGTCCCTGCCGCGCGCCGCGAGCCACTTCGCGGCGATCTGCGCGCCGACGAAGCGCACTGCCTCGCGGGTCGGCCGGGCCGCGCCCGTCGCGTCGTAGGCCGCCGCGGTGCGCCGGGAGACGTAGGGCTTGAAGAAGTCGAGGTCGAGGGTGCGCTGGCTGTCGACCTCCCACAGCAGCGGCTCGGCCTGATTGCAGCCCTCGGGGGCCTCGATGCCCCACAGGTGTACCCGGGCGCCGTAGCCCTGGGCCGCCTCCACCGCCGACACCAGGTCCTCGTCGCCGCCGAGCAGCGCCGCGTCGCTGATGGCGCGATGCCGGGCGAGTGACTCCAGGTCCGAGCGGATGAGGGAATCCACGCCCTTCTGCTGGTTGTTGGCGTTGAGGTTGCCCAGGCGCACCTTGACGTCCGGCAGTTCGGCGATCGACTGCTGCTCGGCGGTGTGGATGCGGCGCCGGGCGCCGTCGTACCAGTAGACGCGCAGCAGCCGGCTGTCGGCGAAGATGGTGCGGGCGCGGTCGATGAGCGCGTCGATGAGCCCCTCGGCGTCCAGGTCGAAGGCGCGGCGGTCCTCCGTGCCGGCCACCAGCCGTCCCGCGGCCGCGTAGAGGTACCCGGCGTCGACGAAGATCGCATGGGTCGAGGGTGTCTTCGCCACCTCGGCGAGCATGCGTTCGAGCAGCTCGTTCGTGCGGTCGATGCGGGCGGCCAGCACCGCGAGGTCGTCGTTCATTCCCTCCATTGTCCCGGCGGTCACGCTGCGAACACAACCGCTCCCGGTCGGTCCATCCAAGCTGTCTTACCAGTCAGTAATTAGACGTTCGAAAAATTTCTTTAGCGTAGGGAATGTTTGTAACACGCAGACCGTTCAATACGTATGGAACACCGGGCACCGCCGCCCCGTGGGTCACCATCCATCTCCAGTAATTCTCCGCAGGAGGATGACCAGACGAAGGGAGAAGCCCGTGCGCTTCGAGATCATGCGACTCGACGAGGTCGACGGCACCACCGTGGACAGCACCGTCGTGGACGCCGCCTCCGTCAACCGGATCGTTCAGCAGGCAGCCGCGACAGGCCAGCGGCTGTGGATCCGCCCGGCCGGGACCTCGGCCTCGTAACAGCGGACCGCTCCTATGCTTCGGAGCCCCCGTACGGCACCCATGCCGTACGGGGGCTCCGTGCGTGAGAGGCTTCCGTGCGTGAGAGGCTCCGGGCGCCGGCGCCCTTCGGCGAAGGCCTCAGGCGCCCCGGATCACCTGCATGACCCCGTTGATGATCTGCTGCACGGCGATCGCGGAGAGCATCATGCCCGCCAGTCGCGTCACCAGGACCACACCGCCGTCCTTGATGACCCGGATGATCAGCAGCGAGTAACGCATCACCAGCCACAGCACGACGTGGATCGCCAGGATCGCCGACCACACCGAGACCTGGGCGGCCACGCTGCCGGCCTTCTGCACGGCGAGGATGACGGACACGATCGCACCGGGACCGGCCAGCAGCGGCATCCCCAGCGGGACGAGGGCGACGTTGACGTCCTTGGTCTGCTGGGGCTCGTCCGTCTTGCCGGTGAGCAGGTCCAGCGCGATCAGCAGCAGGAGCAGCCCGCCGGCGATCATCAGCGCCGGGACGGACACGTGCAGGTAGTTGAGGATCTGGTGCCCGAGCACGCCGAACACGGCGATGACCCCGCCGGCCACGCAGACGGCCTGGAGGGCCATCCGCTTCTGCACCTTGCCGGGGCGTCCGGCGGTCAGCGCGAGGAAGATCGGGGTGATCCCGGGGGGATCCATGATGACGAAAAGGGTCAGGAAGAGAGAGCCGAAGACGGCAGCATCGAACATCGGTGAACAGGCCTTGCGTGTACGGGAGGGAAGGGGGACGAGGGGCGGGCCGAGCCTCAGGCCCCGCCGGCCCCCGGCACCGGGAACGCCCCGGTCGCCCGCCGGGTGATCTCCCCGTACACCTCGGGGTCGGTGGTGAACTCACCGAGCGAGACGGTCTTCCGGCTGCCGTGGTAGTCGCTGGAGCCGGTGACCAGCAGTCCCAGTTCCCCTGCCAGAGCGCGCAGCCGAGCCCGGGTGCCGGCGTCGTGGTCCATGTGGTCGACCTCGATGCCGTCGAGCCCGGCGGCCGCCAGCTCGGCGATCGCGGACTCCGGGACCGTACGGCCCCGCTTGGCGGCGGCCGGGTGGGCGAGGACGCACACTCCGCCGGCGGCCTTGACCAGCCGGACCGCCTCGAAGGGGTCCGTCTCGTGCTTCTCGACATAGGCCCGGCCGCCGTCGGCCAGCCACTGCCCGGTGAAGGCGTCGCTCACGGTCGGGACGACGCCGAGCTCGACCAGGGCGGAGGCGACGTGCGGCCGTCCGACCGAGCCGTCGCCCGCGATCCGCGCGACCTGCTCCCAGGTGACCGGCACGCCCAGCGCGTTCAGCTTGGCGATCATGCCCTTGGCCCGCGGCACCCGGTCGTCGCGGACCAGCTCCCGCTCGGCGAGCAGCGTGGGCTCCTCGGGGTCGAAGAGGTAGGCCAGCATGTGCATGCTGATGCCGTCGATCCGGCAGGAGAGCTCGGCACCGGTGACGAGGGTGAGCCCCTCGGGCAGGGCGGCGATCGCCTCGGCGTGTCCGCGGGTGGTGTCGTGGTCGGTCAGCGCGACGACGTCCAGACCGGCCGCGGCGGCGTTGTGCACCAGCTCGGCCGGGGAGTCCGTACCGTCGGACGCGGTGGAGTGGGTGTGCAGATCGATGCGCACGACACGGACTCCAGCGGTGACGGGACGGAGGGGACACCCAAGGATAACGGGGGATCCGGGGTGCCCTGTCACACCCGCCTGCCGGTTCCGCCCCCTACACGGTCACCTACGGCTGCAGCAGCCGTGGCGAGAGCGCCCCGCACGGCACCAGTTCGACCTCGGCGCCCGCGTCCCGCAGGTCGGCCAGCACCAGTTCGTCGTACATCAGCAGCCCGGACTGCTCGGGCCACACCACCGCCCACAGCCACAGTCCGCGCGCCTCGCCCGCGAAGACGGCGCGGTCGGCGGGGGTGCCGGAGACATGCCAGAGCGGGGTCGGGCGGCCGCCGGCCAGGACCTTGGCGTCCGGGGGCTTCTCGACGTTCAGATACGAGCCGGGGTCGGGGCCGTCGATACCGGCGTAGCGCGCACCCAGGCCGACGCCCAGCTCCTCGGCGACCAGGATCAGCTCACCCATGCCGCCGAGCGGCCCGGGACCCGAGCAGGCCACGGCCGTGGCGCGGCCGCCGGAACGGTCGTCGCCGGCGTTGGCCACCCCCGTGAACAGCCAGCCGACCGGCAGCGGCCACGGCATCCACACCGGAACCTGCGTGCGGTGCACCACGACACTGAGGGCCTCGACGCTGGGCGGGATCACGGGCTGCAGAGGATGCACCGTGCCGTGGGCATCGCACTGCCAGGAATCACTGAAGAGTCCGGGAGCCCTGACCCGGCCACCACACTTCGGGCAACTGGGTTCGCCCCTCATAGGGCCCCACGGTCCTACCCCGAATGCGTCACGTCAAGGACGATCACCCGTCCGGGGGCGACGCCTGACCAGGAAGCGCTAGATGTATGTTACATTAATTAGCCGAGCTAACTTACTATGTGCATAAACCAACCATCTGCCTCACGAAGGTTCCTCCGGGGGCCTCACCGGGATTGGAGAACGGCATGGGCGCTGACCCCTTCGACGCGGGGGCAGGCAGCATCCTGCGGCAGCCGAAGGCAGTCTGGGCGACGGCCGGCGCGTCCGTGGTCGCCTTCATGGGCATCGGACTGGTCGACCCGATCCTCCCCTCCATCGCCAAGGGCCTGAACGCCACCGCCGGCCAGGTCTCCCTGCTCTTCACCTCGTACTTCCTGATCACCGCCTTCGCGATGCTGGTGACCGGCTTCGTCTCCAGCCGCGTCGGCGGGCGCAGGACCCTGCTGTTCGGCCTCGCCCTCGTCGTGGTCTTCGCCGGACTGGCCGGCACCTCGGGATCGGTCGGCCAGCTCGTCGGCTTCCGGGCCGGCTGGGGCCTGGGCAACGCGCTGTTCGTCTCCACCGCGCTCGCCGTCATGGTCGGCGCGGCGGCCGGGGGCAGCGCGGCGGCGATCCTGCTCTACGAGTCGGCGCTGGGCCTCGGCATGGCGTGCGGGCCACTGCTGGGCGCGCTGCTCGGCGACGCCAGCTGGCGCTACCCGTTCTTCGGCACCGCGTTCCTGATGGCGGCCGGATTCCTGTGCATCACGGCGTTCCTGAAGGAGCAGCCGAAGCCGGCCCGCAGGACCTCGCTGCTGGACCCGGTCAGGGCGCTCGGCCACGGCGGACTCGCCTCGGCGGCCGTCTCGGCGTTCTTCTACAACTACACGTTCTTCACCGTGCTGGCCTTCACGCCGTTCGTGCTGGACATGACTCCGTACAAGTCGGGCGCGGTGTTCTTCGCCTGGGGTGTGCTGCTCGCCGTCTTCTCGGTGATCGTGGCGCCGCGGATGCAGGAGCGGTTCGGCTCACTGAAGGTGCTCGGCGGCTCGCTGGTGCTGCTCGCGATCGACGTCGTGCTGCTCGGCTACGGCGACCACACCACCGCGATCATCTGCACCGTCCTGTCCGGCGCGTTCATCGGCGTGAACAACACCGTCTACACCGAGCTCGCCCTCGGCGTGTCGGAGGCGCCGCGCCCGGTGGCGAGCGCGGGGTACAACTTCGTGCGCTGGTTCGCGGCCGCCGCCGCGCCCTGGCTCGCGCCGAAGATCGAGGAGTGGACGGACGTCCACGTCCCGTTCGCGGTCGCCGGCGCCACCGCGGTGGCGGGCGCGCTCGTGGTCGCCGTACGGCGCAGGGCCCTCACCGGCGAGGCGGAGGAGCTGCAGCCCCGGCACGCGACCGAGGACGGCGTCACCGTCTTCGCCAACTGACCGTTCCCGGGCGGAGTTTGGTGAGCTTGCTCACTCCAGCGGGACGGACCCGCGGGCGGGGTCCCGCAGATCCGTCCCGTTCGTCAGCCAGCGCTCCTGAAGAGCCTGCGCGCCGTGCACCCGCTTCCAGGCGGCCTCGTTGGGGGTCATCGGCAGCAGCGGCAGGAACCGTACGCAATCCAGCGGCTCGTCCAGCTCCAGATCCTCGACCAGGCCGCCCGGCTCGGCCACCAGGACCGAGGTGAAGGGCGCGCCCGGCCACAGCGGCTCGCCCACGTCCAGCGAGGCCCCCGGTGCCACGACCACGCCCTCGACCTGCGGGGAGGCACCGAGCACGGCGAGCGGGCGGAGCACCTTGTCGGTGTCGGCAAGGCCCGCCCGGACGGACAGGACGAGCTCGGCGCGCGGCCCCCGGACGGGGTCGGCGAGCATCGCGGTGGGGTCGGTCATGGGGTGGGCGGACATGCCGAGGGTGGCGTACCGGACGACGTCCCCCTCGTGAAAGCGCAGCACCTCCAGGCGATCCGTGCCCAGGAAGGTGACCGCGGCGCGCGCGTCCGGCTCGCCCAGCGCGGAACGCAGCCGGGCCTCGACCAGGGGAAGAACGTCAACCATGCGGCGAGCATAGAACTCGTCAGCAGCGGGCAAAGCAGCGCCTTGACACGTCGGGCGACTGGTACTCTGAGCCGGTGGTTCGGGGCAGCACGCAGAAGCGTCGCTATCGGGTCCCGACGCCGATGAGACTCCCTTACGAGGGACCGGCCGGAGGAGGTGGGGCTGTCATGGATCGAAGTCGACCGTGCAGTACCACCCGCTCTTCCGGCCGCTGATACAGCTGTTCTGGATCCGGCCGTCCGCCACCTCTCACGTTCGTTCGCGTTCGTGCCGTCGTGCGCGTCACACGGAAGAGCACTTCGTTTCGTTTGCCTGATCTGCTTGATCTGTACCAGTGACGAAGCTCGCCACCGCGACGGTGCGGTGCTCCCCGCTTTGTGGACGCGCCAAACATCCGAAGTCAGGACGTCCTCATTCCGGGCAGTTCCAACCGTCGCCGGCGGCGCTTTCGTCGCTCGCCGCGAAGGAGCCCTGCCATGTCGATGATCCGTGACCTGCGCGCCGTGGTCCGCCCGTCCCGCCCGGCGCCGCGCAAGGACAACGGCACGTACGACACCACGCGCGCCCCGGGCACGCCCTCCGCCGTGGTCGACTGCGCCGTCTACCGAGACGGCACGCGCCTCGAGACGCGCTCGCCGCTCACCCCGCAGGAGGCGATGCGCCAGGTGCGGCGCGACGGAGGCTTCGTGTGGATCGGGCTGCACGAGCCGACGGAGTCGGAATTCGCCGGTATCGCCGGGGAGTTCGGGCTGCACCCGCTGGCCGTGGAGGACGCGGTCCAGGCCCACCAGCGGCCCAAGCTGGAGCGCTACGACGACTCCCTGTTCACCGTCTTCAAGACCATCCACTACGTCGACCACGACAAGCTCACCGCGACCAGTGAGGTCGTCGAGACCGGCGAGGTGATGTGCTTCACCGGGCGGGACTTCTTCATCACCGTCCGGCACGGCGGGCAGGGCTCCCTGCGTGCGCTGCGGCACCGGCTGCAGGACGACCCGGAGCTGCTGGCCAAGGGCCCCTCGGCCGTGCTGCACGCCATCGCCGACCATGTCGTCGACGGCTACATCGCGGTCGCGGACGCCCTTCAGGACGACGTCGACGACGTCGAGACGGAGGTGTTCTCGCCCGGCCGGGGCGGCACCGCGCGCGGCACCGACGCCGGCCGGATCTACCAACTCAAGCGCGAGGTCATGGAGTTCAAGCGGGCGGTGTCGCCGCTGCTGCGGCCCATGCAGCTGCTGAGCGAGCGGCCGATGCGGCTGATCGACCCGGACATCCAGAAGTACTTCCGGGACGTGGCCGACCACCTCGCCCGCGTCCAGGAGCAGGTCGTCGGCTTCGACGAGCTGCTCAACTCCATCCTGCAGGCCAACCTCGCCCAGGCGTCGGTCGCACAGAACGAGGACATGCGGAAGATCACCGCCTGGGCCGCGATCATCGCCGTACCGACGATGGTCTGCGGGGTCTACGGCATGAACTTCAAGTACATGCCCGAACTGCACTGGAAGTACGGCTACCCAGTGATCATGGGCATCACGGTGGCGATCTGCCTGGGCATCCACCGCACGCTCAAGCGCAACGGCTGGCTGTGAGGGCTCGTCGCTCGCCGGTGCCTGGTTAGGCTTCTGCCATGACACGTGCGTTGCTCGACCAGGCCCTCGTCGAGGAGGCCACGAAGAAGTCCGGCCTCATCTGGGTGGGCGGCCCCGGCGTCCCGGCCCGTGCCCTGTGGCACGTCTGGCACGAGGGCGCGGCGTGCCTGGTCGGGGACGGGCCCGGCGAGCAGCCGCTGCCGGGACTGGCCGACGGCGCGAGTGCCGAGGTGACCGTGCGCAGCAAGGACAAGGGCGGCCGGCTGGTCACCTGGGCGGCGCGGGTCGTGGAGCTGGCGCCGGAGTCGGAGGCGTGGCAGGCGGCGGTGGCCGAGCTGAAGGGCAAGCGCCTCAACGCGCCCGACGGCGAGGCCATGACGCGGCGGTGGGCCCGCGAATGCCGGGTGCTGCGTCTGGAGCCGGCGGGCGCGCTCGCGCCGCTGCCGGACGGCTCGCTGGCCGAGGCTCCGCTGCCGACCCCGGCGACGACCCGCCGGCCGGTGCCCGCGGGGCTGCCGCGGCTGCTGCTGAAGAAGCGGCGACGGAAGTAGCCGCAAGGCCCGGATTCGGTTCGGCGCCGCCCGGAGCCGCCGTCGCGGACAAGTGCCGCAACGGCGGAGGAAGGAGTGGGGCGAGATGCCGCGGACCGGGAACCTGCTACGACGTGGGCAGCTGCCTTCCGTAGTCGACGGTCTCACTCTTGTCCGGCTCCCTCAGGGAGAAATCCTTACCCCAGTCGGAGAAACTCAGGGTCCCCGCGCCGCCCGCGCGCACCAGGCGCAGGGGGTAGGGCGTGCCCTCGAGGGACACGTCCAGAGTGCCGCCGGAGCCCTTGTCGCCGGTGACGCGGATCGTGCGGACGCCGGACTGCTCGTGGTGGCCGTCGGCCGCCAGCGTGCCGTGCAGCGTCAGCAGACCCTCCAGGAGAACGTTCTTGTCCGTGAAGCCGCTGAACCGCTTGTACGCGGGGTCGCCCTGCGGCACCTTCACGTACTTGCCGTCGAGCTTGTCGGCGGCCCCGGTGTCCTTGCCCTTGCCGTCGGCGTGGTTCCAGAACTCGGCGTTCGCCTTCAGATACAGCTGCGCCCCGACCCGCAGCAGCCCGAAGGTCACCCCCTGCGAGGTGACCGAACCGGTGCCGCCGTCGGACTTCAGGCGCATGTCGAGCCGGTACGTACGGCCGTTGCTGACCACGTTCCCGGACAGGTGCACGGTGTCCGCGGAGGCGGCGGCCGCCCGCGTTCTGCTCTCGATCCTGTCCGGCGGCAGCTTGCCGACCCCGTTGGTGCCCGCGTCCGGGTCGTCCCCGGAGCACCCCGTCAGCCCTGTCCCCGCGACGACCAGAGCGCACAGCGCGCTCGTCAGCGCGGCCCGGCGGGTACGGCCCTGGGGAATCGCAGTCACAGGTGGGGCTGCCTTTCTGACGGGTGTCCTGAGCGGCGTACGGCAGCGTACCGGGGCCGCGGCGGGCGAGCGGAGCCAGATCGTCCGGACCCCTCACCAGGGCATATCCGAACAGGACGGGCTAGCCTGAAGCCCACCTGAGCGGGCAATTGGGAAAAGAAACCCACCTCATCCACCACGCATCACGCAGCACAGAGCCCACGCAAAGGAGGCGCAGCCATGGCAGCGGGCGCGCCCCGGATCTTCGTCTCGCACCTCTCCGGCGTCGCCGTCTTCGATCCGACGGGCGACCAGGTGGGCCGCGTGCGCGATCTGGTCGTCATGCTGCGGGTCGGGCGACGGCCGCCCCGCCTGCTCGGGCTGGTCGTCGAACTCTCCACCCGGCGCCGCATCTTCCTGCCCATGACCCGGGTGACGAGCATCGAGTCGGGCCAGGTCATCACCACCGGGGTGCTCAACGTCCGGCGCTTCGAGCAGCGCCCCACCGAGCGGCTCGTCTTCGGTGAACTCTTCGACCGGCGGGTGACGCTCGTGGAGACGCGCGAGGAGGTCACGGTCCTGGACGTCTCGGTGCAGCAGCTGCCGGCGCGCCGCGACTGGGAGATCGACCGGGTCTTCGTGCGCAAGGGGCGCAAGGGCAGCGCCTTCCGGCGCGCCCGCGGGGAGGCCCTGACGGTGGAGTGGTCCGCGGTCACCGGCTTCTCCCTGGAGGAGCACGGGCAGGGCGCGGAGAACCTGCTCGCCACCTTCGAGCAGCTGCGCCCCGCCGACCTCGCCAACGTGCTGCACCACCTCTCCGCCAAGCGGCGCGCCGAGGTGGCCGCCGCCCTGGACGACGACCGGCTCGCCGACGTCCTGGAGGAGCTGCCGGAGGACGACCAGATCGAGATCCTCGGCAAACTGCAGGGTGAGCGCGCGGCCGACGTCCTGGAGGCGATGGACCCGGACGACGCGGCCGACCTGCTCGCCGAGCTGCCCGAGGAGGAACAGGAACGGCTGCTGAGCCTGATGGAGCCCGCCGACGCGGCCGACATGCGGCGGCTGATGTCGTACGAGGAGCACACGGCGGGCGGTCTGATGACGACCGAGCCGATCGTGCTGCGCCCCGACGCCACCGTCGCCGACGCCCTGGCCCGCGTCCGCAACCGCGACCTCTCCCCCGCGCTCGCCGCCCAGGTCTACGTGTGCCGGCCGCCCGACGAGACCCCGACCGGCAAGTACCTGGGCACGGTGCACTTCCAGCGGCTGCTGCGCGACCCCCCGTACACCCTCGTCAGTTCGATGCTCGACGACGACCTGCAGGCACTCGACCCCGACGCCACGCTGCCGGTCATCGCCGGGTTCTTCGCCACCTACGACATGGTGGCCGCGCCGGTGGTCGACGAGTCGGGGGCGCTGCTGGGCGCGGTGACCGTGGACGACGTCCTGGACCACATGCTGCCGGACGACTGGCGGGAGACGGAGTTCCACCTTGAGGACGGAACGGACGAGGGAGCGGACAAGGGCGCGAACAAGGGGGCGGCCACCCATGGCACCTGAGCGCGAGAGCACCCGCGAGCGGCTGCCGGCCGGGGCCACGGCCGCCACCCGGCCGCGGGCCCGGCTGGACCAGCCGCGCCCGCCCCGGCGCCGGCTACTGCCCGAGTACGACCCGGAGGCCTTCGGGCGGCTTTCGGAGCGCATCGCGCGTTTCCTGGGCACCGGGCGGTTCATCGTCTGGATGACGGTGGTGATCATCGCGTGGGTGCTGTGGAACGTGGCCGCGCCACGGCACCTGCGGTTCGACGAGTACCCGTTCATCTTCCTGACGCTGATGCTGTCCCTGCAGGCCTCCTACGCCGCCCCGCTGATCCTGCTGGCGCAGAACCGGCAGGACGACCGGGACCGGGTCAACCTCGAACAGGACCGCAAGCAGAACGAACGGTCGATCGCCGACACCGAGTACCTGACCCGGGAGATCGCGGCGCTGCGCATGGGCCTGGGCGAGGTAGCCACCCGCGACTGGCTCCGCTCGGAACTGCAGGACATGGCCAAGGAGCTGGAGGAACGGGTCGACGGGCACCACCGGCACGGGGTATTCCCGGCAGAACACCCCCGCCGACGTGACATGGACGACCGCTGACGGGGGTCCCGGGGCCGCCGCGCAGCGCCGTACCATCGTCATCATGGCTACGGAAGACGCGGTGCGCGAAGCGCTGGCGACGGTGAACGACCCCGAGATCAACCGACCCATCACCGAGCTCGGGATGGTCAAATCGGTGGAGATCGGCGCTGACGGCGCGGTCGCGGTCACCGTGTACCTGACGGTCTCCGGCTGCCCCATGCGCGAGACGATCACGCAGCGGGTGACCGAGGCGGTCTCCCGCGTCGAGGGTGTCACCCGCGTCGACGTCACGCTCGACGTGATGAGCGACGAGCAGCGCAAGGAACTGGCGAACGCCCTGCGCGGCGGCCAGGCAGAGCGCGAGGTCCCCTTCGCCAAGCCGGGCAGCCTCACCCGCGTCTACGCGGTCGCCTCCGGCAAGGGCGGCGTCGGCAAGTCCTCGGTGACGGTGAACCTGGCGGCGGCGATGGCCGCGGACGGTCTGAAGGTGGGCGTGGTCGACGCCGACATCTACGGCCACAGCGTGCCGCGCATGCTCGGCGCGGACGGCCGTCCCACCCAGGTGGAGAACATGATCATGCCGCCGTCGGCGAACGGTGTGAAGGTCATCTCCATCGGCATGTTCACCCCGGGCAACGCGCCGGTCGTCTGGCGCGGCCCGATGCTGCACCGCGCGCTCCAGCAGTTCCTGGCGGACGTGTACTGGGGCGACCTGGACGTCCTGCTCCTCGACCTCCCGCCGGGCACCGGCGACATCGCGATCTCCGTGGCCCAGCTGGTCCCGAACGCCGAGATCCTGGTCGTGACGACGCCCCAGCAGGCCGCCGCCGAGGTGGCCGAGCGGGCCGGCTCCATCGCCGTGCAGACCCACCAGAAGATCGTCGGCGTGGTCGAGAACATGTCCGGTCTGCCCTGTCCGCACTGCGGCGAGATGGTCGACGTGTTCGGCACGGGCGGCGGCCAGCTGGTCGCCGACGGCCTGACCCGCACGACGGGCACCACGGTCCCGGTGCTCGGCTCCATCCCGATCGACGTGCGCCTGCGCGAGGGCAGCGACGAGGGCAAGCCGGTCGTCCTGACCGACCCGGACTCCCCGGCGGGCGCCGCACTGCGCGCCATCGCGGGGAAGCTGGGCGGACGCCAGCGCGGTCTGTCGGGGCTGTCGCTGGGGATCACGCCGAAGAACAAGTTCTAGTACGGAGCCGGTACCGACTCCGGTACGAGCGAAGGGGGCGCCGTCCCGCGGAGACGGCGCCCTTCGTCGTGCTTGCCGTGCCGGTCAGGCGTACGTGGTGATGTCCTTGATCATCGCGAAGCCGAGACCGTAGGCGCTCATCCCTCTGCCGTACGCGCCCACGTGGACCCCCTGCGGGGTCGAACCGGCGAGCACCCAGCCGAACTCGGACTCCCGGTAGTGGAACGGCGTCGGGACGCCGTCCACCGGCAGGGAGAGCGTCGACCAGGCCGGGCCGGACAGGTCGTCGGCCAGCACCCACGCCGTCTCCGTCTGCTGCTCCAGCCAGTCGTCCCGCAGGACGTGGTCCATCTGCCCGGGCCAGGTGAAGGACAGCAGCCCGACTCCGGCCAGCCAGGCCGCCGAGGACACCGAGGTGGCCTCCAGCAGGCCCGTTCCGTCCGCGCTGCGCCGCACCGGGTTGGCCGCGACGGTGACGACGACCGCGAACTTCTCCCTGGGCTCGTCCGGCGACCCGGACACGTATTCGTTGCGTACGGAGGGCTCGTCGCCGTGCCCGGTGGAACCGTGTTCCACGGAACCGTCGGCCGAGGTGCCCACCTGCATCAGCCAGCGCGGCCCCGTGAATGCCTCGTCGAGGCCGTACCACGGGAAGGGCGCCAGCAGGTAGCCGTCGACCGTGCCCCGGGCGGAGGGGAGCTGCCGCCCGCCCTCCGCGGCCGGCGCCTGCGCGACCGCCCTACTTGTCGTCTCCATGTGCCCGGACGCCTCCTCGCTCTCGTCGGACCGGACGGCCCGCCCCCCTTCGGGCGTACTCGTCCGGTCCGCACAACAACTCGGCAGCATATCGATCCCGCTTCGGGCAACCGCGGAAAGCGCCCGGCGCGTGGGTCGCGAAGACGGCGGGTTCAGGCCGCGCGGGGCCTGAACCCGGTATGAAACGCGTCACGTAGGACGCCCGGCGTACGCCGTCGGGTCGTACGCCGGGCGGGTGAGGCCGGGTCAGGTGACGTCCGCTCAGGTGGCGTCCACATCGAAGGGCGGCCGGTCGTCGCGGTCGGAGCCCTCGGGCCTCTTGGTCATGTCGATGCGGCCACCGGCCGGACCCGCACCGGGGGACGAAGGGGACGAGGGGGACGAGGGGGAATCGGTCTCGCGGCTGTGCACCGCGTCCGTGACCTCGGCCATCTCCTTCTTCAGGTCGAAGCCGTTGCGGATCTCCTTCAGCCCCAGTTCGTCGTTGTCGAGCTGCTTGCGGACGAACGTCTTGGGGTTGAGGTCCTCGAACTCGAAATCCTTGAACTCCGGGCCCAGCTCCTGCCGGATGTCCTGCTTGGCGCTCTCCGAGAATTCACGGATCTTCCGGATCGTGCGTGTCACGTCCTGGATGACCTTCGGGAGCTTGTCCGGACCGAACACGAGCACGGCCAGGACGATGATCGTCACCAGCTCGAGCGGTCCTATGTCATTGAACACCTGAAGCTCCTTGCGATGTCCTCGGTCCTCGGCCCTCGGGTGGTCCGGTCTGTGCGGGGCTGTCCGTGGTCCGGGCCGGATCCACGGTACCCGGCGCACGTGTCCGACCGGTACCGTCCCGAGGTGTCGGAGGGGTTTTGGTCAGTTGCTGTTCGAGGACCCGAGCACGAGGGAGACCTTCCGCTCGTGTCCGCCGCGTTCGACGGTCAGCTCCAGGCGGTCTCCGGGGCGGTGGGCGCGCGTCTTGACGATCAGTTCCTCGCCCGAGTGGACGCGCTGGCCGTCCACCGCGGTGATGACGTCGCCGGCCTTGATGCCCGCCTCGGCGCCGGGGCCACCGGGAGTGACCGGTGATCCGCCGTTGCGCCCCTTGGCGCCGACCTTGGCGCCGTCGCCGGTGTAGTTCATGTCGAGGGTCACGCCGATCACCGGGTGGCTGGCCTTGCCCTTGTTGATCAGCTCTTCCGCGACGCGCTTGGCCTGGTTGACCGGGATCGCGAAGCCGAGGCCGATGGAGCCGGCCTGGCCGGTCTGCAGGTCGGAGCCGGTGTCGGCGGAGCGGATGGCGGAGTTGATGCCGACCACCCGGCCGCGGGAGTCGAGCAGGGGCCCGCCCGAGTTGCCGGGGTTGATCGGGGCGTCGGTCTGGAGCGCGTCGACGTACGACACGTCGCTGCCGTCACCCTTCTCGCCGCCGGCGGTGATGGGGCGCTCCTTGGCGCTGATGATGCCGGAGGTGACGGTGTTGGAGAGGTCGAAGGGGGCGCCGATGGCCACGACCGGGTCGCCCACCTGGACGTTGTCGGAGTTGCCGAGGGGCATGGGGGTGAGGCCGCGGACGCCGCGCACCTGGACCACGGCGAGGTCGTAGCCGGCGTCGCGGCCGACGATCCTGGCCCCGGCGGTCTGGCCGCCGCTGAAGGTGACGGATATGTCGCCGCTGGAGGCGGCGGCCTCGACGACGTGGTTGTTGGTGAGGATGTGGCCGAGGCGGTCCAGGACGAATCCGGTGCCGGTGCCCTGCTCGCCGGAGCCGGTCACGTGCAGCGTGACGACGCTGGGCAGCGCGCGGGCGGCGATCCCGGCGACACTGTCCGGGGCACGCCCGGCGGGCTCCTTCCCGGCCTGCGGCAGCTGTACGGCGCCCACCCCGCCGTCGCGCTCGATGTACGCACCCAGGAGTCCCCCGAGCCCGCCGGACACGAGGGCGAGCGCCAGGGCCCCGCCGGCGATCGCCCGCCGGAGCCGCCGACGCCGCTCCGCCGGTGTGGGCACGTCCATGCCACCGTGCTGGAGCGGGGCGGGGAGGGGGCGGGCGGCCCAGGGGTCGTAGCGCTGCCAGGGGCCGGTGGGGGGCGGGGCGTTGTCGGGGCCGGGTGCCGGGGCAGGGGGCGTGCCCGGGCCGGAGGCCGTGGGAGCCGGCTCGGCGGTGGCCGCGGGGCCGGCGGCAGCGGGGACGCCGCCTTCGGGGGAGGCCGTGTCGTGGGTCGAGGGGCCAGCGGCGGGGGACTCTGCGGGTGCCGGGGCCCCCGGGACGGGCGTGGGAGGCCCGGTAGGCGCCATCTGGGCGCCCGGGGCGGGTGACGGTGCCGTCGGGGCGGATATGGGTGCAGGGGCCGCCACGCCGGGCGTGGGGGCCGCCGCGGGGTGCTGTACGGGCGGTGCGGGCGCCCAGGGGCCCGGTTCGCCGTAGGGCGGGGTGTTGTAGGGGTCTGGGTCGTGCAGCGGCTTGGGGCGCTCGGCGGAGGGAACGGCGGGGCCGGGCGCGGCGAGGGGCCCACCGGGGCCGTAAGCGGCTTCCGCGGGCAGGCCGCTGCGCGGCCCGGCGGCGGCGTCCTCGGGGGGAGGCGTCGGTCCGGGGCCGCTCTCCCCACCGCCGGCCGGTGCGGCAGGCCGGGCGAGTTCGTAGTCGCCCTCCGCGTCCCGGCCGGCGGGTCCGGCCGTACCGTCCGGGCTCCCCACGGGCCGCTCGAGCTCGTAGTCCCCGTCGGCGGCGGGGCGTCGCTCCCCCGCCTCCGGCCCGGGAGCCGGAGGCGCTGTCCCGGCACCGGCCGGGGCCGCATCCGAAGCCTCGTTGCCCTGCGCCGGATGCGGCGCCGCGCCCTCGGACTGCGCCCGGGCGGAAGCCGCGGCCGCGGAAGCGGCTGCAGCCGCCTCAGCCGCTGCCGCGGTCACCGTGCCGGGCGGCTCGGGTGCCGGACTCGTGGCCGGTGGTGCCGCGGTCGGCTCCTCCGGCTCGCCCGGAGGGACTGGTCGCGGCCGGCTCCACCACTTCGGGCGGGTGGACTTCGTGGGCTTCCCCTCGTTCATGTTCTCCCCACAGCTGGCGCCGGCACGGCTCGTCGGCGGTGACCGTGCGTCGTCGACTCCGCGCCCGACCGGTGTCATGGGCGCAATCACCCAGAATTCAACCAGGTTCGCGCGCCGCCGCGCAGAGTCCGGACGGCGCCGGTCAGTGCGCCGTGTGCGGGAAGGCGGAGGGCGCGGGTCCGGGCACCGCGCCGGGGACGGGTGCGGCGAGCAGGCCGGGCGCCCTGAAGCCCGGTTCCGTGGACCAGGAGGTCAGGGAGATCGGCGGTGCCGTGGTGAGCGGACGTATCAACGGGGACATGACGGCCGCGCCGGCGACCACCGGCGTGGTCAGGGTGTGCAGTACGTCCTGCGCCTGCCCGGCGAGCGGAGCCGGCACCCCGGGCAGCAGCGGCGCGGACAACGTGGTCGGCGCGACCGGCGCCGCACCGGACCGCTGCCCCTGGGACGCGAGCGGTCCCGTCGACTGCCGGCGCCGCGCGGTCTCGGGGCCCGTGGCCGCGCCCGCGCCCGCCGTACGCCCCGGAGTCACGTTGCTACCGGCACCGGAGCCGCCGCGGGCCTCCGCGGCCGTGTCGCCGGACGCACCGGTGGTCACTCCGCCCAGGGCGACCGCGGCCAGCGACACCGCCCCCGCGGCCACGAACGCGAACCGCAGCCCGCGCGAGGCCGGCCGGTCGCCGTCGGGACGGCCGACGTGGTGGATGCGAAAGCCGCGGTCCGGTTCTGGGACGGCGGGGTGCGGCCCGGCCGGGACGTAGCCGAAGTCGAACTGGCCGCCGCGCTTCTGGCCGAACACCCCGGACAGTGCCGACAGCCCGGATCGTCCCGTCATTCGGGAGAGCCCGCCGGGGAAATCCTCTCCGTCGTGCGGTGCGCCGTCGTCGGTGTCACCGCCACCGGGGAGTCCCTGGAGGCGGGCCAGGAAGCTCTCGGACGGGGGCGGCGGGGCCGCCTCCGCGAAGACGTTCTTCAAACGGCGCTGTGCGTCGACCTCCGCCTTGCACTTCGGGCAGGTGGCCACGTGCGCCAGGACGCGCTCACGCGTCTCATGACCGAGCTCGCCGTCGACCAGGGCGGAGAGCCGGTCTCCCAGGTGCTGTTCCGCGAGGCCGCTCGCGGCAGGATGGACTCGTGATCCACTCACGCGGTCGCGCCCCCTCCCCCCAGCGCGGGAACGCGGGGCACGAAACTGCGGCGCTCCGCCCTGGCCTCGGGCGAGCGGTGCGCGAGGGCCTTGCGCAGCTGGGAGCGGCCGCGGTGGATGCGGGAGCGGACCGTGCCGAGCTTGACGCCCAGGGTCGCGGCGATCTCCTCGTAGGACAGGCCTTCGATGTCGCACAGGACGACCGCGGCGCGGAACTCAGGCGCGAGTGTGTCGAGGGCCTGCTGGACGTCCGCGTCGAAGTGCGCGTCGTTGAAGAGCTGCTGCGGAGTGGGCTCCTTGCTGGCCAGCCGCTCGGCCGCGTCCTCGCCGAGCGCGTCGAAGCGGATGCGCTGCTTGCGGCGGACCATGTCCAGGAAGAGGTTCGTGGTGATGCGGTGCAGCCAGCCCTCGAACGTGCCCGGCGTGTAGGTCGACAGGGAGCGGAAGACGCGGACGAAGACCTCCTGGGTGAGGTCCTCGGCGTCGTGCTGGTTGCCCGTGAGGCGGTAGGCCAGGCGGTAGACGCGGCCGCTGTGGGTGCTGACGATCTCCTCCCAGGTGGGCGGAGTCCACGCCTGCCCGTCCGCGTCGGTGGAGAAGGTCGCGGTCTGGGCGAAGCCGTCGGCGTGGCTTGGGTCAGCAGCGGTGTCGTTCACGGATTTCGGCCTGCCTGCCGATCCGAGAAAGCGCCGCAGCACTCCGCCCCGATCCACAGGCGCAGCCGCACCTCCCCTGTCGGCTCTGGTGGTGTCCAGTGGAGCCCCTACCATAGCCACCTCGCCCGTTAGCTCCGGATAAGCGGTTTTACGAGAATTTGATACGCGCTGCCACGGCTCATCCGGCTGCGTCAGCACTTGCTCGGCGTCCCGATGCATCCCATACCCCCCGTCGCATCCCCCGCCGCTGCCTCACCCCTTCAAACGACTGGTCCCATCTGCGGGTTCCCGGCACCAACGGATACAGTCACGCCCAGGCAACCGTGGGGACAGGAGAGGGCCATTACCGGCAACCGGCAGACGAGCTGGGCGTTCGCCGACGCCTATGTCGCCGAGGACGACGCGCTGCGCTGGGCCCGCGACCGGGCCCGTGAGGCAGGGCTGCGCTCGGTGTCGCCCGGCGCGGGCGCCGCGCTGCGGCTGCTCGCCGCCACCGTGGACGCCAAGGCGGTCGCGGAGATCGGCACCGGCACCGGCGTCTCCGGGATCCATCTGCTGCACGGGATGCGGCCGGACGGGGTGCTGACCACCGTCGACCCGGAGCCGGAGCACCAGCAGTTCGCCCGCCAGGCCTTCCGCGCCGCCGGCTTCGCCAGCAACCGCGCCCGCTTCATCCCCGGCCGGGCCCTGGATGTGCTGCCCCGGCTCGCGGACGCCGGATACGACCTGGTCTTCTGCGACGGCGACCGGCAGGAGTTCCTCGACTACCTCGCTGAATCGTTGCGCCTGCTGCGCCCGGGCGGCCTGGTCGTCTTCGAAGGCGTCTTCGCGAACGGCCGGACGGTGGACTCCGGACCGCAGCCGACGGAGGTCCTGCGGCTGCGGGAGCTGCTGCGCACGGTGCGCGAGAGCCAGGACCTGGTGCCGTCCCTGCTGCCGGTGGGCGACGGCCTGCTGTGCGCGGTCAAGCGCTGACCCGCACGCAGAACGACCGGCTGACCCGCTCGCAGAACGACCGAACGGCGGCTCGCGCCGGGCACTTCGGGAAAAGCAGCTGCCCCGGCACCGCATTGGATACCGGGGCAGCTGGAAGAGTGTGGTCGCTTGTGCGCGTCAGCCGACGACCTTCTTGAGAGCGTCGCCGAGCGCGTCGGCCTCGTCAGGGGTCAGCTCGACGACGAGCCGACCGCCGCCTTCGAGCGGAACGCGCATGACGATGCCCCGCCCCTCCTTTGTCACCTCGAGCGGGCCATCACCCGTCCGCGGCTTCATGGCCGCCATGCTCGTTCCCCTTCCTGAAACCCAGCTCATCGTCAAAGCCGACGGCCCACCGAGAGGGCACGCGCACGATCCTTGCCCAAAACGGCCCAGGACACGCGACACCGGCATCGAACACATTGCTTCCCAGCCATTATCCCGCATCTCAGGACCCGATGACCAACATCAGTCGGCATCGCTTGGGCAACGCGCGCGAGCAAAACCACTCAATTCGGCGATGTGGCTGCGATACTGCGCCCCCGCGCGGACATCCGCCGGCGAGCGGACCGCCGGAATTCTTTGACGCAGGTCACACGTCCGGTACGCGCTCCGGCCGGTGATCTCCGTCATGCTGTCCTCGGACAAAGGACGTACTGAGCGGTACGTCAGAGCCGTGACACCGGAGGGGATGACCCATGGCCGACACCGTGCTCTACGAGGTGAGCGACGGACTCGCGACGATCACGCTGAACCGCCCGCAGGCGATGAACGCGCTGAACGTCGCGACCAAGGTCGCCCTCCGGGACGCGGCCCGGGACGCGGCCGGGGACGACGCCGTGCGGGCGGTGCTGCTGACCGCCGCCGGGGACCGGGCGTTCTGCGTGGGCCAGGACCTCAAGGAGCACATCGGGCTGCTGGCCGCCGACCGGGAGAGCGGTTCGGGGCAGACGATGAGCACCGTGCGGGAGCACTACAACCCGATCGTCCGGGCGCTGGCCGGGGCGGCGAAGCCCGTGGTCGCCGCGGTGAACGGGGTCGCGGCCGGGGCGGGCTTCGGCTTCGCGCTCGCCGCCGACTACCGGATCGTGGCCGACACGGCGTCCTTCAACACCTCCTTCGCGGGGGTCGCGCTCACCGCCGACTCGGGCATCTCCTGGACGCTGCCGCGCGTCGTCGGGCCGGCACGCGCCGCCGACCTGCTGCTCTTCCCGCGCAGCATCACCGCGCAGGAGGCCTACGAGCTCGGGATCGCCAACCGGCTGGTGCCTGCGGCCGAGCTGCGCGCCGAGGCCGAGAAGGTGGCCCGGTCGCTGGCCGAGGGCCCGACGGTGGCGTACGCGGCGCTGAAGGAGGCCGTGGCATTCGGCCTGACGCACTCCTTGGAGGAGACGCTGGAGAAGGAGGACGAGCTCCAGACGCGGGCGGGGCAGTCCGAGGACCACACCATCGCCGTACAGGCGTTCGTGAACAAGGAGAGGCCGAAGTACCTGGGCCGCTGACCCGGGACGCGGCACGGGCCCGCCGTCCCCTGCTCCCGGCCGGGGTCAGGGGCGGCGGGCCACGCAGTCGGCGAGGTGGTCGTCGACCAGGCCACATGCCTGCATCAGGGCATACGCCGTCGTGGGGCCGACGAAGCGCAGGCCGCGCTTCTTCAGCGCCTTGGACAGGGCCGTGGACTCGGGGGTGACCGCCGGGACGTCGGAGAGGGTCCTGGGGGCCGGGCGGCCGGCGGGGTCGGGGGCGTGGGACCAGATGAGGGCGTCCAGCTCGCCCCGGGACCATCCGGCGAGCACGCGTGCGTTGGCGAGGGTCGCGTCGACCTTGGCGCGGTTGCGGATGATGCCCGGGTCGGCGAGCAGGCGCTCGCGGTCGGCCTCCGTGAAGTCCGCGACCGCCAAGATCCTGAAGCCGGCGAAGGCGTCCCTGAAGCCCGGGCGGCGGCGCAGGATGGTGATCCACGACAGGCCGGACTGGAAGGCCTCCAGGCTGAGGCGTTCGTAGAGCGCGTCGTCGCCGTGGACCGGGCGGCCCCACTCCTCGTCGTGGTAGGCCACGTACTCCGCCGCGGACAGCGCCCAAGGGCAGCGCAGCCCGCCGTCCGGACCGGCGACCGCGGCACCGGCCGCCCCGGCGGCCACGGTCGCGGCACCTTCCGTCACGGCACCGTCCGTCACAGCACCGTCCGTCACAGCACCGTCCGTCACAGCACGATCCGTCACTGCTGCTCCTCCGGCTCGCGCTTGGCCAGGTGCACATGGGCCGCGGCGGCCTGGGCGCCGGCCAGCGCGGACTCCAGGTCGGCGATCCGGGCGTCGCGCTCGGCGAGCTCGGCGCCGAGCCGGCTGAGCGCGTCGTCCACGTCCGTCATGCGGTAGCCGCGGACGACCATCGGGAAACGCAGGCTCTCCACGTCGGCCCGGCCCACCGGGCGGTCCGGCGGCAGGGGGTCGTGGAGCCGCTCGGGCGCCGCCTCCGGCAGCGGTCCGGTGCCCTCGCCGCCGCCCACCACCGCGAGGGTCACCGCGGCGACCACGACGGCGAGCGCGACGACCAGGAACAAGAACATAACCATCGCTGAGGTCCCCACGGAGTCTGTCGTATGTGTCAGGGTCCGATCGTGCCATGCGAGGCTGACAGTTAGGGTCGCAGGCGGCCGAAGACCAGGACGTACAAGGAGAGGTCACAGGGGATGCTCAGGCTGGGCAGGCGTGAATTCGACGCGCACGAGCCGGTGATCATGGCGATCGTGAACCGGACCCCGGACTCCTTCTACGACCAGGGGGCCACGTTCCGCGACGAGCCGGCCCTCGCGCGTGTGGAGCAGGCGGTCGCCGAGGGAGCCGCCATCGTCGACATCGGCGGGGTGAAGGCCGGGCCGGGCGAAGAGGTGACCGCCGAGGAGGAGGCCCGCCGGACCGTCGGCTTCGTGGCCGAGGTGCGGCGGCGTTTCCCGGACGTGATCATCAGCGTGGACACCTGGCGGGCCGACGTCGGCGAGGCGGTCTGCGAGGCGGGGGCCGATCTGCTCAACGACGCTTGGGGCGGGGTGGACCCGCGGCTCGCGGAGGTCGCGGCGCGGTACCGGGTGGGGCTGGTGTGCACGCACGCGGGCGGCGCCGAGCCGCGGACGCGGCCGCACCGGGTGACGTACGACGACGTCATGGCCGAGATCCTGAAGGTGACCGTGGGGCTGGCCGAGCGGGCGGTGTCGCTGGGCGTGCCGCGGGAGTCGGTGCTGATCGATCCCGGGCACGACTTCGGGAAGAACACCCGGCACAGCCTGGAGGCGACGCGGCGGCTGGGCGAGATGGTCGCGACCGGGTGGCCGGTGCTGGTGTCGCTGTCCAACAAGGACTTCGTGGGCGAGACGCTGGACAAGCCGGTGAAGGAGCGGGTGGTGGGCACGCTGGCCACGACCGCGGTTTCCGCCTGGCTGGGGGCGCAGGTGTACCGGGTGCACGAGGTCGCGGAGACCCGGCAGGTGGTGGACATGGTGGCGGCCATCGCCGGGCACCGGCCTCCGGCGGTGGCCCGGCGGGGTCTGGCGTAGACCGGCGCGCCGTACCCGGAGGCCCGGCCTCGCCGTACCCGGAGGCCGCGCCCCGCCGTACCCGGAGGCCGCGCCCCGCTGTATCAGGGGGCTCGGCCCTCTGGACCGGCGCCTGTGCCCACTCACCCCACTCACCACCCGACTCGGCCGTCGGGGAGCCGGACTACCGGCCCGCCTCCTTCGACACCAGTGCCACCGCCTCCTCCACGTCGTCGGTGACGTGGAAGAGGGTCAGGTCGGCCTGGGCCGCCTTGCCCTCGGCGATCAGGGTGCCCTCCAGCCAGTCGACCAGGCCGCCCCAGTACGCGCTGCCGAAGAGGACGATCGGGAAGCGGGTGACCTTCTGGGTCTGGACGAGGGTGAGTGCCTCGAAGAGCTCGTCGAGGGTGCCGAGGCCCCCGGGCAGGACGACGAAGCCCTGCGCGTACTTGACGAACATCATCTTGCGGACGAAGAAGTAGCGGAAGTTGAGGCCGATGTCGACGTAGGGGTTCAGCCCCTGCTCGAAGGGCAGCTCGATGCCCAGCCCCACGGAGGTTCCGCCGGCCTCGCACGCGCCCTTGTTTGCCGCCTCCATCGCGCCCGGGCCGCCGCCCGTGATCACCGCGAAGCCCGCTTTTACCAGGCCGCGGCCCAGCCGCACACCCGCCTCGTACTCCGGCGAGTCCACCGCCGTGCGCGCCGAGCCGAAGACGCTGATCGCGGGCGGGAGTTCGGCCAGCGTGCCGAAGCCCTCGATGAACTCCGACTGGATGCGCAGCACCCGCCAGGGGTCGGTGTGCACCCAGTCGGTGGGGGCGCGCTCGTCCAGCAGCCGCTGGTCCGTGGTGCTCGCCTGGACCTGGCCCCGCCGCCGGAGGACCGGTCCCAGGCGCTGCTCCTCAGGTGGCCGCCTCCTGCCCTCGGGGTTGCCTGTAGCCATGTGCGCTCCCTCCGGTTTGCAGGTCGTTCCGCCTCAGCGTAGATCTACGCGGGTTACGGGCGGGGGATCTCGGGATGTCGGCCGTGCGCCGCCGTGCCGGGACGGCGCGCCTGCCCGGCTCAGCTCGTCAGCCAGGCCCGCAGCCGCTCCTCACCCGCGAGGATCTTCGCCGTTTCGACCCGTTCGTCCCGCTTGTGCGCCAAGTGGGGGTTCCCGGGGCCGTAGTTGACCGCGGGAATGCCCAGGGCGGAGAAGCGGGACACGTCCGTCCAGCCGTACTTGGGCAGCGGAGTGCCGCCGACCGCCTCGATGAACGCCGCCGCGGCGGGGTGGTTCAGGCCCGGCAGCGCGCCGCCGCTGTGGTCGTCGATCACGAACTCCTCGATGCCGCAGTCCGCGAAGACCTCACGGACGTGGGCGACGGCCTCCTCCTCCGTACGGTCCGGGGCGTAACGGAAGTTGACGCCGACCACGCACTCGTCGGGGATGACGTTGCCCGCCACCCCGCCCGAGATGCTCACCGCGTTGAGGCCCTCGCGGTACTCCAGGCCGTCGATGACCGGGTACCGCGGCTGGTACTCCGCGAGCCGCCGCAGGATCGGCGCGGCGGCGTGGATGGCGTTGGAGCCCATCCAGCCGCGCGCCGAGTGGGCCCGCTCGCCCCTGGTCTTGAGCAGCACCCGCAGGGTGCCCTGGCAGCCGCCCTCGACCTCGCCGTCCGAGGGTTCGAGGAGGATGGCGAAGTCGCCCGCCAGCCATTCCGGGTGGGCCTCGGCGACGTGCTTGAGGCCGTTCAGCTCGGCGGCGACCTCCTCGTTGTCGTAGAAGACGAAGGTCAGGTCGCAGTTGGGGGCCGGGACGGTGGCCGCGATGCGCAGCTGGACCGCCACGCCGGACTTCATGTCGCAGGTGCCGCACCCCCACAGGACGCCGTCCTCGTCCAGCCGCGAGGGGACGTTGCCCGCGATCGGCACGGTGTCGATGTGGCCCGCCAGGATCACACGCTCGGAGCGTCCCAGGTCCGTCCGGGCGACGACGTTGTTGCCGAAGCGGTCGACGGTCAGGTGCGGCAGGGCCCGCAGCGCGGCCTCGATCGCGTCCGCGAGCGGCTTCTCCGTGCCGCTCTCCGAGGGGAAGTCGACGAGCTGCGCGGTCAGCCGCGCGGCATCCAGCGTGAGGTCAAGCGGGGTATCGGCCATGACCTCGACCTTAACCCGCCGAACCTTCCGAATGCCGCCGCATATTGTCCACACCGGACTCAGCTGTCACAGCAGCCTCCAGTACCTTGTATGCGTGCCAGAGCCGTCCCCCACCTCCAAGCGCCGCGGCCGCCTCGTCCGGATCGGGGCGGCCGTCGCGGTCCTGCTCGCGCTCGCGGGCTACCTCTCGGTGCAGTACCTCACGGGAGGCACGGGAGGTCCCGGCTGCAAGGTCGTCTCCGGCAAGGGCGACGGCGCGTCGTACGAGTTCACGCCGGAACAGGGGGTGAACGCGGCGACGATCGCGGCCGTCGGCACCGGGCGCGGGATGCCCGAGCGGGCCGTGACCATCGCGCTGGCGACCGCCCTGCAGGAGTCGGGCCTGCACAACATCCAGCACGGCGACCGGGACTCCCTGGGGCTGTTCCAGCAGCGGCCCTCGCAGGGCTGGGGCACGCCGAAGGAGATCATGGACCCGGCCTACGCGGCGGGAATCTTCTACGCGCACCTGGCCAAGGTCCCCGGCTACACCCGGCTGCCGCTGACCGTGGCCGCGCAGCGCGTGCAGCGCAGCGGCTTCCCGCAGGCGTACGCCAAGCACGAACCGGACGCCACGCTGCTCGCCGCCGCGCTCACCGGGCGCGCCGCGGCCACGCTGACCTGCCAGGGCCGCCCGGGCGCCACCCGCACCACCGGCCCGGACGCGGTACGGGCCGCGCTCATGCGGGACTTCGGGCGGGACGTGGTGCAGGAGGCCGGCGCGGAGGTGGGCGACGGCGGCGGCTCGTCGCCGGCGCCCACGCCGGCCGGTTCCTCGGGCACCTCGGACTCCTCCGGCACTTCGGACTCCTCCGGCACCCCGGACTCCTCGGGGACCTCAGGTGCCGGCGGGCGGACCGTGACGCTGCCCGTGTCGGCCGGCACGGCCGCCGCCGGGATCGGCGCGCGGCAGCGTGGCTGGCAGCTGGCGCACTGGGCGGTGGCCAACGCCTCGGCGCTGCACATCGATCGGGTGTCGTACGCCGGGCGGGAGTGGACCGCCGGAATCACCGACAGCCCGTGGCGCTCGGACGGCGCGGGGGGCGCGGGCGGGGCCGAGCGGGACGCCGGCGCGGTGCGGATCACCACTGGGCGCTAGTACGGATCTTCACCCTCCCGGGTTGTGCGGAGGGCCTCGCGGCAGTCGTGTGCGCAGGTTTTCGTACCGTCACTCCCCGGGTGGTGGAAGCCCTTGGAAACAAAGGGCCGTAAGGATTCGGCGGACTTTCGGACCGGGCACCCTTTGTCCGCTTTTATCTGCAGCCGATAATGCGACACATTGGCAACTCTTTACGTTGGCCCGCCGCAACCTTCGCGGCCTTCGAGCGGTAGTCACTGCGTCCGAGCCCGACCGGCCGGCGGCCTGGACGGCCGACGGCGAAACGCGAAACTGCCGGGCGCGGTCGGACACTTCAACGTTCTCTCCCGTCGAAGGAGCAACATGTCCCTCCCCCTGACCCGCCGGATCGCCCGTGCCGCACTGCTCGTCGCTGCGGGAGCGGCTGCCGGGGTCGGTGCGGCCGGCTCCGCCGGCGCTGCCCCCGAGCTGCCGGCCACCCCCAACCTCGGCGGGCTGACCGCCCTGGACGGGGCGCACGTCGGCAACGCGGCGGACGGCGCGGCGCAGCATGTCACCGGGGTCGCGGGCGACACCGGCGGCAAGGCCGTCAAGCAGGCGGTCCCGGCCGCGGGCCGGAGCGGCGGCAAGCTGGTGAAGAAGGCGGCGCCGGTCGCGCAGAAGGCGGCGGGCGACGCGGCGGGGTCCGCGGGCGGTGTGCTGGGTGACACCGCCAGGACGGCGACGAAGGGCGGGCTGCCCGCGCAGTCCCTGCCGGCTGCTGGTCTGCCTCTCGGCTGAGCGCCGGGCTTGAGCACGGCGACGGGGCCCAGGGTGCTTCCCTGGGCCCCGTCGGAGTGTGTGGCCGGTGGTGTGCGGCCGGTGGTGTGCGGCCGGTGTGCGTGGCCGGTGTGCGTGGCCGGTGTGCGTGGCCGGTGTGCGTGGCCGGTGTGGCCGGTGGTGCGGGCGTCTACCCGGCCAGCCTCTCCACCGCTGCCCTGACCCTCTCGTCCGTCGCCGTCAGGGCCACCCGTACGAACTTCTCGCCCGCCCGGCCGTAGAAGTCGCCCGGGGCGACCAGGATGCCGCGCTCGGCGAGGTGGGCGACCGTGGTCCAGCAGGACTCGTCCCGGGTGGCCCAGAGGTAGAGGCTTGCCTCGCTGTGCTCGATGCGGAAGCCGTGGGAGAGCAGGGCCTGGCGCAGGACCGTGCGGCGGGCGACGTAGCGCTCCCGCTGCTCGCGCACGTGGGTGTCGTCGCCGAGGGCCGCCACCACCGCCGCCTGGGTGGGCGCCGAGGTCATCATGCCGCCGTGCTTGCGGATCTCCAGCAGGGGGCCGAGGACGGCCGGGTCGCCGGCCAGGAAGGCGGCGCGGTAGCCGGCCAGGTTCGAGCGCTTGGAGAGCGAGTGGACGGCAACGATGCCCTCGTACGAGCCGCCGTTCACGTCGGGGTGCAGGACCGAGACCGGGTCCGCCTCCCAGCCGAGCTCGAGGTAGCACTCGTCGGAGAAGAGCAGGACGCCGTGCCGCCGGGCCCAGGCGACGACACGGGTCAGCTCCTCCTTGCCCAGCACCTTGCCGGTGGGGTTGGAGGGCGAGTTCAGCCACAGCAGCTTCAGGCCACTCGGGTCCAGCTCGGTCGGGTCGTCGTAGACCTCGTGTTCCGCGCGGGCCAGGCGGGCGCCGACCTCGTAGGTCGGGTAGGCCAGGCGGGGGAAGGCGACGCGGTCGCCGGGGCCGAGGCCCAGCTGGGTGGGGAGCCAGGCGACCAGTTCCTTGGAGCCGACGATGGGCAGGACATGGCGGTGGGTGACCCCGCGCGCGCCCAGGCGGCGCTCGACCCAGCCGGTGATCGCGTCGCGCAGCTCGGGCGTGCCCCAGACGGTCGGGTAGCCCGGCGAGTCCGCCGCCGCGATCAGCGCCTTCTGGATCAGCTCGGGGACCGGGTCGACCGGAGTGCCCACCGAGAGATCGACGATGCCGTCCGGGTGGGCGGCGGCCGTCTTCTTGTACGGCTCCAGCTTGTCCCAGGGGAAGGTGGGAAGCCGGTCGGAGACTGCGGACACGGGGATCAGGCTCACTTTCTGGTACGGCAAACGCCTCGGTCCCGTACGGCGCCCCGGGCGCGCAGGACGCGCGGGGCGCTCCGGGCGATCAGGCCGTACGGGACCGAGGCGGCGCGGCTTGCGCGCCGCTGACGGTTACTCGCCCTGCGGCGGCAGCGCGGCGACGACGGGGTGGTCGCGCTCGATCAGCCCCAGCTTGCTGGCGCCACCGGGCGAGCCGAGCTCGTCGAAGAACTCGACGTTGGCCTTGTAGTAGTCCTTCCACTCCTCAGGAGTGTCGTCCTCGTAGAAGATCGCCTCGACCGGGCAGACCGGCTCACAGGCACCGCAGTCGACGCATTCGTCCGGGTGGATGTACAAGGACCGCTGGCCCTCGTAGATGCAGTCGACCGGGCACTCCTCGATGCACGCCTTGTCCTTGACGTCGACACAAGGCTGCGCGATGACGTAGGTCACGCTGTCGTTCCTCCTCGATAGGGCGCTGGCGGGCCTCCACAGGCTCCGCCGCCTGGCGCGCGGGAGCGCGGCGTCGTCGATGCCCGCCCCTAGTATCTCCGTTCCGGGGCATGATCCGAACAGGAGGGGTGAACTGACCAGTGGAAATCTCGGCCACAGGGCGTCTCGAGGTCCGCATCACCGCTGCTGACGTGGGCAAACGGGTCTCCATACGGCGCTTGGGCGAACCTGGGGGAACGGGTGAGAGGTTCACCGACACGGTGGGTGTTCTCACATCATGGAACGACGGTGTGCTGCTGATCACACGGAGGAGCGGCGAGACCGTCCGGATCGCGGAATCCACGCTGGTCGCGGGCAAGGTCGTGCCGGCGGCCCCGGCCCGGCGACGCGGGCCGGCGGCCACGTACGAGGAGCTCGCGCGTGTCGCGGCGCGGGCCTGGCGGCCGGTGGAGAGCGAACGGCTCGGCGAGTGGGAGCTGAGGGCCGCGGTGCAGCGGGCGCCGCACGACGGGGGTCCCCCCGGGCGTTCGGCTCCGGGGGAGCGTCCGTGCGGGGTGGTGGCCGGGCGACGGGCGGGCTTCACCCGGCGGGCCAACTCCGTGCTGCCGCTCGGCGACCCGGGGCTTCCGCTCGACGAGGCGCTGGCCGCCGTACGACGCTGGTATGGCGAACGCGGTCTGCCCGCGTACGTCCAGGCCACCACCGGCGCCGAGGGCACACAGGAACTGCTGTGCGCGGAGCTGGAGCGGCGGGGCTGGGTGCGCGAGGTGACCGCCGAGCTGTGGATCGGGGCGCTCGCACCGGTCGCCGACCGGGCCGAGGGCTCCGGGGTCGTGCTGTCCCGCACGGCCGACGAGGCATGGCTTGCGCGCTACCAGCGCAAGGGGGTGAGCGAGGTGGCCCTGAAGGTGCTGGCCGGCGGGCCCTCGGTGTGGTTCGCGACCGTGCCGGGGGAAGGCGGTGGCGCACCCGCCGCGATCGGGCGGTGTGTCGTCGACGGGCGGTGGGCCTCCTTCGCGGCGGTCGAGGTGGATCCGGCCCAGCGGCGCCGGGGGCTGGCCACCACCGTCATGGCCGCCCTCGCCCGGCGCGCCCTGGAGGAGGGCGCGTCGGCCGCCTGGCTCCAGGTCGAGACCGACAACGCCGGGGCGCGGACGCTGTACACCGGGATGGGGTTCACGGCGCACCACGCGTACCACCACTACCGCGAGCCGCACACCGCCCCGGGGACCGGTGCGTACACCGCTTCGGACACTGATTCGGGCACTGCTCCGGACGCCCCTCCGGCCACCGCTCCGGAAGGCCGTCCGGACACCACTCCGGACACCACTCCGGACGCCCCTCCGGCCACCGCTCCGGAAGGCCGTCCGGACACCACTCCGGAAGCCCGTCCGGAGGCCGCGCCAAGAACCTCCGGCGCCGGCCGGTCGTAGCGATCGCCGGGAAAGGGCACGAGCCTGCTATGCGTACCCTCCGTCCACCACCACCCGAACGGTCCGCCGAGCTGCGCCGCCTCTTCGCCGAGGAGGCGCGGTCCGAGCGGCCCGACGTCTCGACGCTGTGCCTGCTGGTGGGCGCGGCGGCCGACGGGACGCTGGACGAGGCGGGCACGGACGCGGCGCAGCTGGAGCTGGACCGGCTGGCGGGGCAGCTGCCGTACCGGCCCGGCGGACCGCGCGCCTGGGCACAGGCCCTGTGCCGGCTGCTCGGCGAGCGGTACGGCTTCCGCGGCTCGGCCGCGGACTACCAGCGCCTGGAGTCCTCGCTGCTGCACGAGGTGCTGCTGCGCAGGCGCGGGCTGCCCATCCTGCTGTCGGTGGTGTGGATGGAGGTCGCGCGCCGGGCGGGGGCGCCGGTGTACGGCGTCGCGCTGCCGGGGCACTTCGTGGTGGGGTTCGGGGCGGCGGAGGAACAGGTGCTCGCCGATCCGTTCGACGGAGGCCGGGTACTCACCGGGGCGGACGCGGAGCTGCTGGTCGTCGGGGCGACGGGGGCGCCGCTGCATCCCTCGATGCTGGTGCCCGCGGCGCCGCTGGAGGTCGTGTCGCGGATCCTGAACAACATCCGGGCGTGGGCGGCCGTGCGGCCCGAACGGTCGGACGTGGCGCTGTGGGCGGTCGAGCTGTCGCTGCTGCTGCCGTCGCATCCGGCGCGACTGCGCTACGAGCGGGCGCAGTTGCTGGTGCAGCGGGGGGACTTCGTGGCCGGGGCGGAGGAGCTCGAGGCGTACGCGGACGTCGTGGCCCCGGTGGACCGGCCGGCGGCCGAGCGGGTACGGGGGCAGGCGCAGGCGGCGCGGGCGATGCTGAACTAGGGCGTGGCATCGAGTGGGAGCCCTGCCCGCGGGACGAGGCCGCCCACGTCGTCCGCACCACCCCCGCTCACCGGGCTGACGGCCGGCCGATCGAACGGGGGCAGTTGCGGACCGGAGCTGCGCCACCGCCGCGCCGGAGCCCACCTGCGCCCACCCCGGCGGACTGGTGCCGGGCGGCGCGGCCACCTGCGCTCCGCCGCCGTGCAGCACCTCGCCGCGCGACGCGCTCCTGGCCTCGACGGCTCTGACCTCCCTGGGCCCCCTCCGGGCACGGGAGACGGCGTCCTTCGGCGCGAACGGGCAGGTGACCGTGACCGACCCGGACAGCGGGAAGCAGGTCTGCCAGCGTCCCGGACACAGCGAACGGCACGGCGCTGTCGCCGACGGCCCGTGCGGGGGCCAGGGGATGTGTTT
The DNA here is from genome assembly GCF_044334385.1 of Streptomyces sp. NPDC020801. Taxonomy (NCBI): domain Bacteria; kingdom Bacillati; phylum Actinomycetota; class Actinomycetes; order Kitasatosporales; family Streptomycetaceae; genus Streptomyces; species Streptomyces sp. NPDC020801. The sequence continues at coordinate 681,455 of NZ_JBIRST010000001.1, read as the reverse complement.
GGATCACCCCGGGTCCGAACGGCACCGCCAGGGCGCTACAACCAGCCCTTCTCCCTGGCGATCCGCACCGCTTCCGTTCTGTTGCGTACCGCCAGCTTCTGGATCGCCGTGGAGAGGTAGTTGCGGACCGTGCCCTGGGAGAGGTGCAGGGCGGCGGCCAGCTCGGCGTTGGTGGAGCCGTCGGCGGCGGCGCGCAGGACCTCGCGTTCGCGGTCGGTCAGGGGGTTGGCGCCCTCCGCCAGGGCCGCGGCGGCGAGCGTGGGGTCGATGACCCGCTCGCCGGCCAGCACCTTCCGTACCGCTTCGGCGAGTTGGGCCGCGGGAGCGTCCTTGACCAGGAACGCGTCGGCGCCCGCCTCCATGGCGCTGCGCAGATAGCCGGGGCGGCCGAAGGTGGTGAGGACGACCAGCTTGAGCGCGGGGAGTTCGCGGTGCAGCTGCGCGGCGGCCTCGATGCCGGTGCAGCCCGGCATCTCGATGTCGAGCAGGGCCACGTCGACGTCGTGGGCCCGGGCCGCCGCCACGACCTCGTCCCCGCGCGCGACCTGGGCCACGACCTCGATGTCGTCCTCCAGGCCGAGCAGGGCGGCCAGTGCCTCGCGGACCATCGACTGGTCCTCGGCCAGCAGGACCTTGATCGTGCTGCTCATGCCGGGGATCCTACGTCCACGGCGGACGTGAGCGGCACGCGGGCGACGAGCCGGAAGCCGCGCTTGACGCGGGCCGCCTCCAGCTGTCCGCCCGCCTTCTCCAGGCGCTCGGTCAGGCCCGTCAGGCCGTTGCCGGGGCCCTTGCCGGAACCGCCCGAGCCGTTGTCCTCGACCGACAGTTCCAGGAACGGGCCGTCCAGGGTCTGGCGGCGGATCAGGTCCACGGTGCAGCGGCTCGCGCCGCTGTGCCGTACGACGTTGGTGACCGCCTCGCGCAGCGCCCAGGCGAGGGCGGACTCGCTCTCCTCGGGGACGCCGGTGAGGTCGGGTTCGGCGGGGACGTCCGCGATGACGTCGGCGGCCGTCAACGCCACCTGGACGCCCGCAAGTTCGGCGGACAGCCGGGGTCGGCGGTAGCCGGTGACGGCCTCGCGGACGTCCACCAGGGCCTGGCGGCTGACCTGTTCGATGTCGGCGACCTGCTGGGCCGCCTTCTCGGGGTGGTCGGGAAGCATCCGGCCGGCCAGCTCGCTCTTCAGGGTGATCAGCGAGAGCGAGTGGCCGAGCAGGTCGTGCAGGTCGCGGGCGAGCCGCAGCCGCTCCTCGTTGGCGGCGAGCTGGGCGACGGTGGCGCGGGCCTTGCGCAGTTCGACCGTGGTGCGCACCAGCTGCCGTACGCCGGTCATCGCGAAGCCGACCAGCAGCACCAGGACCAGGGTCCACCCGTCGTGCTGGCCGGTGCGCAGGCCCATGAGCAGCATGGCGACTGTGGTCAGCGGGATCGTCCAGTAGGCGGTGCGCAGCGGGAAGGTCGCGCCGCAGGTCACCGACACGTACACGAAGAGGCCGATCCACTGTCCGCCGAGGGTGAGGCACAGGACGACGGCGAGCGTGCCGAGCACGGCGACCAGGCAGGCGACGACCGGCTCGGAGAACTGCCGGCCCATGTTCCTGAACACCAGCGTCAGGTAGATCCCGGCGAACGCCAGCAGCCCCACCCAGCCGGCCGCGGTGGCGGCGGTCGTGTGGGCGCCGCAGACCAGGTCCTTCACCGGCGAGCTGAGGAAGATCAGCCAGGGCAGGATCCACACGAGCTTGCGCAGGGCCTCGCCCCGGTTCCGGGGCGATTCCCCCATCCGCATCAGCCGCTCCGCCCGGGCTTCGCCGGACCGCAGGTCGTCCGTCATGGCACTCACGCCTTCAGCGTGTCCTTCCGGTACAGCCAGGCCGCGCCGCCCGCGAACAGGGCGAAGAAGACGACGAGGATGGCGATGTCCTTGGTGTGCGGGGCCTGGCTCTGTTCGATCGCCTGCCCGAGAGCAGCGTACGCGTGCGTGGGGAGCCACTTGGCGATGTTCTGCAGCCAGGTGGGGAAGGTGGTGGCCGGCATCCACAGGCCGCCGAGCAGCGACAGGCCGAAGTAGACGATCATCGTGATCGGACGGACGGCGTCCCCGGTGGCCAGGTAGCCGAGGGCGACGCCGAGCGCGGCGAAGACCAGGCTGCCGGCCCAGATGGCGCCGGTGAGGGCGAGCCACTGCCAGGCGTCCAGGCGGACGTGCTTGACCGCGGCGGCGACCGCGAAGACGACGACGATGGACGGCAGGCTGACCACGGCGGCGCTGGCGGTCTTGGCGAGGACGTAGCCGCGCCCGGGCAGGGTGGTCAGCCGCAACTGCCGTACCCAGCCGCTCTCGCGCTCCTTGGCGATGCGCTCGCTGTTGCCCATGAGGACGGCGGTCAGGGCGCCGAAGGACGCCATGGAGACCATCATGTAGGTCGGGAGGGTCAGGCCGCTGCCGTCGACCTTGGTCACGCTGTCGGCCTTGCCCGCGATGATCAGGAACAGGATCGAGGGGTAGAGCACGGAGAAGAACAGGAACTTGCGGTTGCGCAGGGCACGGGCGAGTTCCAGCTTGATCAGGCTGTTCACGACTGCTTGGCCTCCTCGGCCTCGGTGATGGCGACGAACGCCTGCTCGAGCCCGAGCCCGGCGACTTCGAGGTTGCGGGGGTAGACGCCGAGCCCGTAGAGGGCGTGGACGGTCGCGTCGGCGTCGGAGGACTGGATGCGGACGGTCTGGCCGCTGCCTGCGGCGGAGCCGCTGTGGGACACGGTCATCGAGGTCAGGAAGGGCAGACCGCGCAGGGCGCTCTCGTCGATCGCGCCCTCCAGGTCGAAGGAGACGCGACGCGCTCCCGCCTTCGCCTTGATCTCGGCGGCGGTGCCGTCGGCCAGCAGCCGGCCCCGGTGCAGCACGAGCACCCGGTCGGCGATCGCGTCCGCCTCCTCCAGGTAGTGCGTGGCGAAGAGGACCGTACGGCCCTGGTCGGCCTGTTCGCGCATGGTGGCCCAGAAGGCCTGGCGGGCGGAGACGTCCATGCCGGTGGTCGGCTCGTCGAGGACGATCAGGTCGCTGTCGCCGGCCGTGGCGAGGGCGAAGCGGACGCGCTGGGCCTGGCCGCCGGAGAGTTTGTTGACCTTGCGGTCGGCGATCTGGGAGATGCCGGCCCGGGCCAGCACGTCGTCGGCCTTGTACCGCCGGGGGTGCAGATCGCAGGCGAGCCGCACCAGTTCGGCGACGGTGACCTCCTCCATCAGCCCGCCGCTCTGCAGCATGGCGCCCACGCGTCCGGCGACGATCGCCTCGCGGGGGCCGGTGCCGAAGACGCGGACCGTGCCGCTGTCGGCCTGCTTGAGGCCGAGCAGCAGGTCGAGGGTGGTCGACTTGCCGGCGCCGTTGGGGCCGAGCAGGGCCACGGTCTCGCCCGGGTGCAGGGCGAGGGTCAGCCCGTCCACGGCCCGCACGTTCCCGTAGCTCTTGGTCACCTGGTCGAACCCGACCACCGTGGCCGTGGCGGTGGTCTCCGCTGTCGTTGTCATGTCACCCATCCTGGCCGCGAGGGCCGGGAGGCCGGCAGTGTCGCCGGTCCTGACTGCTGCATGACAGATGTCATGCGGGCGGGGTGACATGCACAGAGGGCACCCGGTACGGATGCACCGGGTGCCCTCTCTGCGGCTCCTGCCGCTCCTACGGCCCTGCCGGCCGGGGTCAGCTGGGGTTGGTGCTGATGACGCCCACACGGTTGGTGGTGCTCATCAGGGCCTGGCGCAGGGCGCTGATCACGTCCGTGACCGCGACGGGCGTCTTCTGGCCGTTGCCCCGGGAGATCAGCACCCCGTCGAAGGCGCCCCCGTACAGCTGCTTGAGCACCGTCTGGTCGTAGGAGTCCACGAGCTTGCCGTCGACCGCCTTGACGCGCAGGAACTTCCACAGCGACTTCTGCGGGCTGAAGGAGACCGCGTGCGCGGCGTCCGTGCGGACCGTCACCAGGCCCGACATGGCCGGTTCGGCGAACTTCTTCATCATCCGGTCGACCTCGGCGTTGGAGACCGTCGGCTGCCTGGTGGTGGTGGGCAGCCGGACCGGTGTGGCCGCGCCCGTCTCCACCTGGGTGCGGTACGCCTGCTCGACCGCCTGGGTCGATCCGGCGGCGTCGATGCCCTTGCCCGCCTTGCCGTACACGGCGACGGCCTTGCCGGGCTCGAACTTGATGGTGCCGTCGGACAGCAGTCCCGCGCCGCCCGAGACGTTCTGCAGGGCGACCTGGAGCTTCTCCTCGTCGACGGGCATGACGGGCTCGACCACCCGGTGGTTGCCGAAGAGGGAGCCGATGACCGAGACGGGGTTGTAGTCGCTCTTGGCCGCCGCGCTGGCCGTGGCCTGGGTGTCGAACTGGAGCCCGGCCTGGTCCGGCTTGAGCGTGACGGTCTTGCCGTCCGCCGACAGCTTCAGCGGCTGGTTCACCCGGCTGCCGAAGGCGTCGTCGAGCTTCTTCACCGCGTTGTCGCGGGTGCCGCCGCCGATGTCGACGCCGAGCACGGTGGTGCCCTTGGGCACGTCGGAGTGGTTCATCAGCAGCCCGGCGCCGTAGGCGAGCCCGGCGAGGACGACCACGCCGCCGCCGAGCAGCGGGAGCTTGCTGCGGCCCTTCTTGGCGGACTTCGCGGGCTTGGCGGACTTCGCGGGGGCGGGCGCAGCCGGCGTGGCCGTCCCGGGCAGCTTCGGCGGTGTGTGCGGCAGCGGTCCGTCGCCGCCGGCGCCCGGAGCGAACGGCGAGTTGGCGCTCGGCGGTACGACGGGGATGCCGCTGGTGACGGTGTGTCCGGAGACGTTGTCCGGACGGCCGCCGTAGCCGGGCAGGCCCGGCTCGGGGGTGTGCTTCTGCGGGGTGAGGATCGCGGTGTCGTCGCTCAGGCCGCTGCCGGGACGCGCGTTGTGTGCGCCGGGAGCGCCCGGAACGCTGCCGGGGCCGGTCGCGGGTCCGCCGCCGGTGGGCGGGGGCGGGAGCAGGGGGCTGTCGCCGGTGACCGGGCCGCCGGTCGGGCCCGCGGGCCCCTGCGGGGCGCCGGGAACGCCCGGGCCGCCGAAGCCGGTGGGGCCGCCATAACCGTTCTGACCGCTCGGACCGTTCTGCCCGTTCTGCCCCGTCTCGCCGGTCTGGCCGCCGCTCCCGTTCTCCGAGAAGTACGGCAGTTCGTCGCGGCTCGGCTCGGTGCCACCGGAACGGGGGCGGGAGCCGCCCGAGAGGGTGCCGGCCGCCAGCGCCTCGGTCACGTCGAACGAGCCGGTGCCACCGCCGTGGCCGGGGGCGACGGGGCCGCCGGTGGCCCCGGGCAGTCCGGCGCCGTTGGTGGAACCGGGGCGGGGACCCTTCGCGCCGCCGGGCCGGGAGCCGCCGGACACGCTCATGGAGCCGACCACGCCACCGGGGCGGCCGCCGGTGCCCGGGCGCTGGCCGCCGGCCGTACCGGCGCCGGGGGCACCCGGACCGGAGGCGCCCGCGCCGGAAGCCGCGGGCCCGGCGGTCCCGGCCGCGGGCGTGCCCGAACCGGTGGGCAGTCCGGTGCCGTTGGTGGCGTCGCCGCCCTGACCGCCCTTGCCCGCGGAGGACTTGCGGGGCGCGAACCAGTCGCTGGTCGGCTTCTCCCCGGCCCGGGCCGCGGGTTCGGCGGCGGGTGCCTGAGCTGAGCCGCCGCCCGGGGCCGCGGCGGCCGTCGGCGGCCGCGGGAAGCTCCCGGTGTCCTCGCCGCCGCCCTTCGCGGCGCCCGCGCCGCCACTCGTGCCGTCGGCCGCCCCCTCCGAGGGGACGGTCTTGCGCACGACCACGGGCGGGATCGGCCTGGAGCCGGGGATGTTGATCCGGATCCGGGTCGTCAGCGTGGTCTCGGTCTTGCGTTCCTCCGGCTGCGTGGCCGAACGGCGCGCGTCCGTACCGTCGTCGGAGACCGCCGGGATGCCGTACGGCGGGGTCCCCGAGGGGTAGGCGGCTCCACCGCGCCCGTCGGGCCCGGAGGACGGAGTGTCAGTTTCACGACTCAAGGCAGGTTCTCCCGGTTGGCTCCGCCGCCCGTCGCGACCTCACGCGGGCAGCTCGGCGGCGCGCACCACCATACTGGCCACGTCTGACCCGTATCCCAGGACCGCTGGGGAAACTCACACCGGACCCGCACGGGCACGGCAGGGAGAAGTGGTACGTCACTTACCAAGTCGGACGTCGCGGCCATCGGGTTGCCGCCCCCGGGCCAGGGTGGCGCAGATCACAGCAACGGCCATGCCGCCGAGCAGGAACAGATACGATCCGCCGCCCGCGGCGAAGAGGAAGTCCCCTTCCGGGCGGCTGGCGGTGAGCAGCACGACGGCGACCATCCAGCCGACGGCGCCCGCCACCGCCCCGCCCCGGCTTCCGGCGGCGCGCGCCCCGCCCAGGAAGAGCCCGGCGGCGCCCGTGAGCGCGAGCAGCAGCCCGCCGGGGAACCAGGCGGCCTGCACCAGCGCGCCCGCGATGCCGACCACCGCGCCGAGCACGAACAGCCCCAGGTAGGCGGCCATCCGCCCACCGGAGGGCGGCCTGAGCGGCTGCGCCAGCATGGAGCCGCCCCGTCCCTGCGAACTCACGAGGCCTCCTCGATCCCGGCGAACAGATCGGTCTCCGTGCCCCCGGGGCCCGCTCCGGGGCCGTCCGCGTCCCCACGCACCAGTTCGTAGTACTCCGTGGTGAAGAGGGGCTGGGCGAGCTGGTTGGAGAGCGCGAAGTAGGGCTCGGCCACCTCGATCTGGGTGGCGTGGGCGCGCATCGCGGCGGCCTTGGCGGCGGCGTACGCGGTGCCGTCGATCTCGGCGGTGATCCGCTCGTCCTCGACGACCCCGGGGACGTCCTCGATGCCGGCCGCCTTGGCGAGGGGCAGCCCCGGCAGATCCTCGTCGAGCCGCGCGAAGGCGGCCTCGGCCACGGAGCGCGGCACACGGTTCCAGTACACCTTGGCGATGTGCCACGCCTCACCCAGGTCGGGGCGTACGGCGGGGTCGGCGGCCAGGTCGGCGGCGCGCATGGCGATGCGGTGGGCCTTGATGTGGTCGGGGTGGCCGTAGCCGCCGTCGTCGTCGTACGTGACCAGGACCTGCGGCCGCACCTCGCGGATGACGGCCACGAGGTGTTCGGCGGCCGCGCCGAGGTCGGCCCGCCACAGACAGCCGGGGTCGTCGTTGCCGGCGAGCCCCATCATCCCGGAGTCCTGGTACCGCCCGGCGCCCCCGAGCAGCCGGAGGTCCCGGACCCCGAGCTCCCGCATCGCGGCGGCGAGCTCCTGCCGCCGGTGAGCCCCGAGCGCGGCCCCGCCCAGATGCCCCAGCTCGGCCGGGATGACCTCGCCCAGCTCACCGAGTGTGCAGGTCACCAGGGTCACCAGGGCACCCTCGGCCGCATACCGGGCCATGGTCGCGCCGTTGTTGATCGACTCGTCGTCCGGGTGCGCGTGCACCAGCAGCAGACGCCGGGCGGGCAGTTCCGTCATGGGGTCCACCCTACGAGGCGGTGCCCCGCTCCCGGGCGGCATCCCCGTCGCCGGTCACCGGTCTGCGTCGAGCAGGTCGATCGAGGCCCTGTGCGGTGAATTCGATGATCGGGTCGGCGACGGCTTCGGGCAGACCCTCGGTGAGATCGGTCGGCAGAACCGTGACGGACGTGGGCGGGATGAACGGGAGGCCGAGGACCTTGGAGACTCCGGTGAACAGGCCGGGGTACTCCTGGAAGATGCGGTGCATCGCCTCGTGGGACGAGTTGACCATGCGGTTCCTTGCGCTGGACGGACATTCGAAGGGAGGCGGGTCACCAGGCCCCCAGGTCACGGCAGAGGCCGGGCGGGGTCCGGTGGTGACAGGTGCAGTTCGGCCCAGACCGTCTTGCGCGGGAAGCGCCCTTCGTCGATTCCCCAGCGGTCGGCCAGCGCGTCCACGAGCAGCAGGCCACGGCCGGACTCGGCGTCCGCGTCCGGCTCTTCCAGCCGTGGCCGGCGGTCACCGCGCGTGTCCGTGACTTCGATACGCAGCAGCGCGCGGCCGACGGCGTGGAGCGTGAGGCGGAAGCTGCGGCCCGGGAGGCGGCCGTGCGTCGCCGCGTTCGCCGCCAGCTCGGCCACGACGTGGCTCGCCGCCTCGTACGGGAGTCCCCAGTTGCGGAGCTGGTCGGCCGCGAGCAGCCGGGCCAGGCGGGCACCGCGTGGGGTGGACGACAGCAGCACGCTGAAGCTGTGGATGCCGGTGTCGCGTTGGGCCGTGGTCTCGGCGATTTCCTGATTCACGTCACTCAGCGTGGCCGAACGCACCTACCGTGATGGGTGATCAGACGGTTGCGTACGGTCACTGTCCAGGCTTTGTCCGGTGCTGTCCTGACTGTCGGGGCCGTTGGGCACGGGAAGGCGTGATGGTACGCAGCGTTGCTACGGAGGGGCGCGGATGTCGGTGGACGGCGAGGCGGTACGGCTGCGGAGCGAGGCGGACGAGCCGGGGTGGGAGGTGGACCCGGACGACGACTGGGGCGTGGCCGTGGTCGCCACGGTGGGGCGGCAGCTGAAGCTGCGGAGAGAGGCGGCGGGGATGCGGGCCGCCGAGTTCGGGTTGGCGGTGGGGTACGGGGAAGACCTCGTCTACAAGATCGAGAGCGGGAAGCGGATTCCCCGGCCCGAGTACCTGGACAAGGCGGACGAGGTGCTGGGAGCGGGCGGGCTGCTCGCTGCGATGAAGGAGGACGTGAAGCGGGTTCGGTATCCGAAGAAGGTGCGGGATCTGGCGAAGCTGGAGGCGCGGGCGGTCGAGCTCCAGCTGTACGACCCGCTGAACATTCATGGGCTGTTGCAGACGCCCGAGTACGCACGCGGACTGCTTCTCATGCGGCGCCCCGCATATTCAGCGGACGAGGTGGAGCGATACATCACCGCACGTGTGGCCCGAAAGGCCATCTTCGAGCGAGATCCGGCGCCAGAACTCAGCTTCGTCCTTGAGGAATGGACGCTTCGACGCCCCCTGGGCGGCATGGCGAAACTGCGCCCCCAGTTGGAGCACCTGCTTGAGATCGGTCGGCTGCGGAACATCGAACTGCAGGTGATGCCGATGGACCGCGAGGAGCATGCCGGCCTGGCCGGGGGCATCGAGGTGCTGAAGTTCGAGGACGGCTCGCTGGTGGGACGTTCACCGGCGGTGGCCAACGGCCGCCCGGTTTCCGAGCCAAGGCAGCTCCGTATCCTGGAACTGCGCTACGGCATCATCCGGGCGCAGGCCCTCACCCCACGTGAGTCGGCCGCCTTCATCGAACACCTGCTGGGGGAGACATGATCCGCAACACCTCGTCCGGGGACGCCTCCGCCCTGGCTTGGTTCAAGAGCAGCTACAGCAGCAGCAGCGAGGGCGACTCCTGCCTCGAACTCGCCACCACCCCCACCTCCGTCCACGTCCGCGACTCCAAGCACCTGAACGGCCCCCGCCTCGCGCTCGCGCCGGAGGCATGGGCCGCCTTCGTGCAGTACGCGTCCGAAAGCTGAACTGCTGCCCCGAAAGCCCTTGCATGAGCCCGTCAGGTAACCTGAACGGCTCTGTATGCAAGGGGGAGTTGTGCGAACGAAGTCGACCGTTGTGGCGGCTGTACTGACCTGTCTGACGGTCGCTGCCGCCGTGACGGGCTGCGCGGGTGGCACCGGCACCGAAGAAGCCTCGGCCGGGCAGATGCTCGACCGGGCGAACGCCACGATGAAGGCACTCAGGTCGGTGACCATCGACGGGGACACCGCCCCGACCGCCGGCGGCGGCTACACCAGTCATCAGACGACCGACCTCAAGGGCAGGTGCGCCTCCAAGGTGACCTGGGACACGGGTGCGGGCCTGGAACAGATCCGGATCGGCGATACGGACTACGTCCGTCCGAATCGCGTGTACCTCGAGCGATGGTCGGGGCGGTCCGCGGCCGGCACGAAGGACCAGAAGCGCTGGGTCAGAACTCCCGTGAGCAAGGCGCGGGCGGAAGACGGGCTCGCCGCGTGCACGTGGCCCTTCGCCTCCTTCGGCTCGGCGACGAAGGGCGGCCGGACGAAGGTCGGCGACAAACCGGCGATCGCGTTGGCGGTGACCGACAAAGCAGACAAGGCGGGCCACTACACCTTCTACGTCGCGACCGAGGGCAAGCCGTACCTTCTCAAGGTCGTCTACAAGGGCCCCGACTACCAGAACACCATCTCGTTCAGCGCCTTCGACGAGCCGTTGAACGTGCGGCCTCCGGCCAGGACCGACGTGCTGGACGCGAGCGCTGCCGGACACTGAGTCCGGCGCCGACCGTCCGGCGCCGACCGTCCGGCGCCGGAGACCGCGCACGCTCAGAACTTGAGGCTGCCGATCATCCCCGCGATGTTCGTGGTGAGTTCGTGGATCGTGGGGGCGACCGTGGACGAGGCGAGGTAGAAGCCCAGGAGCATGCACACGATCGCGTGACCGGCCTTGAGGCCGGACTTCTTGATCAGCAGGAAGACGATGATCGCCAGCAGCACCACCGCCGAAATCGAGAGTGCCACGGCGGCTCACCTCCAAAGATCCCAGGACGCGGGGGGTGTCGGGGGGTCGGACTATGGGGGCAGATAAATCCACACAACGGGCAGCAGTTTCATACCCACTATGCGCTAACGATCATAACTATCCGCACGCGCGCATCGGTCGGCGCACGGCCGCACAAGGGGGCGCATGGCCAATATGGTCATGGCATGACGACCGAGCCTGTCTCCTTCCCCCGACGGCACGCGCGCACCCAGCGGTTCACGCTCGGCGCGCCCCGCGCGTTCACCGTGGCTCCCGACGCCTCCCGCGTGGTGTTCCTGCGCTCCGGCTCCGGTACCGACCGGGCCAACTCCCTGTGGGTGCTCGACATCGCGGAAGGCGGGGAGCGCGTGGCCGCCGACCCGCGCGCCCTCCTCGGCGGCACCTCCGAGCACCTCTCGCCCGAGGAGCGGGCCCGCCGGGAGCGCAGCCGCGAGGGCGGCGCCGGAATCGTGGGGTACGCCACCGACACAGCGGTCGAGTTGGCGTCCTTCGCCTTGTCAGGGCGTCTTTTCACGGCCGAGCTACGGGCCGGGACGGCGCGTGAACTGCCCGTTCCGGGGCCGGTGATCGACCCGCGGCCCTCCCCGGACGGCCGGCACGTCGCCTACGTCACCGGCGGCGCGCTGCGGGTGGTGGGCGCCGAGGGCGACGGCGACCGGGCGCTCGCCGAACCGGAGTCCGAGGGCGTCACCCACGGCCTGGCGGAGTTCATCGCGGCCGAGGAGATGCACCGGTCCCGGGGCTTCTGGTGGGCGCCGGAGTCGGACCGGCTGCTCGTGGCGCGCGTGGACGACACGCCGGTGGGGCGGTGGTGGATCTCCGATCCGGCCCGCCCCGAACGCGAGCCGCAGCGGGTCGCCTACCCGGCGGCCGGCACCGGCAACGCCGAGGTACGGCTGTTCGTCGTCGGGCTCGACGGAACACGCACGGAGGTCTCCTGGGACCGCGCCCGCTACCCCTATCTGGCGCATGTGCACTGGTCAGCGGCGGGAGCCCCGCTGCTGCTCGTACAGGCGCGGGACCAGCGCAGCCAGCTCTACCTGGCCGTGGACCCCGACTCCGGGGCGACCCGGATGGTCCACGCGGACGAAGATCCAACATGGCTGGATCTTTTCCCCGGAGTGCCCTGCTGGTCCCCCTCCGGGCAGCTTGTGCGCATCGCCGACGAGGGCGGCGCGCGGGTGCTGGCGGTCGGCGAACGGCCTTTGACCGGACCGCAGTTGCATGTCCGCGCCGTACTGGACGTCTCCGACCACGAGGTGCTGATCTCGGCCTCGGCGGGCGAGGAGGCGGCCGCCCCGGAAACGGGCGAGGTGCACGTCTACCGTGTCAACGAGCTCGGCATGGAGCGCGTGAGCCAGGAACCGGGTGTGCACTCGGCGGTGCGCGCCGGGGACGTGACCGTCCTCGTCTCCGCCACGCTCGACCGGCCGGGCACCCGGGTGCGGGTGCTGCACGGCGGAAAACCGGCGGCCACCATCCCCTCGTACGCCGAAGATCCCGGTTTGTCCCCGCGCGTGACCCTCAACCAGGGGGGCGCACGCCGAATCCCGTGCGCCGTGCTTATGCCTACGGACTACCCCGGCGACACAGGCACTCCACTGCCCGTGCTCCTCGACCCCTACGGCGGCCCGCACGGCCCCCGCGTGGTCGCCGCGCACAACGCGCACCTGACCTCCCAGTGGTTCGCCGACCAGGGCTTCGCGGTGGTCGTCGCCGACGGCCGGGGCACCCCCGGCCGCTCCCCCGCCTGGGAGAAGGCGGTCCACCACGACTTCACGGTCACCCTCGACGACCAGATCGAGGCCCTCCAGGACCTTGCGAAGACGTACCCGCTCGACCTCGGCCGGGTGGCGATCCGCGGCTGGTCCTACGGCGGCTACCTGGCCGCCCTGGCCGTGCTGCGCCGCCCGGACGTCTTCCACGCGGGCATCGCGGGCGCCCCCGTCACCGACTGGCGGCTGTACGACACCCACTACACCGAGCGGTACCTGGGCGACCCGGCCGGGACGCCGGGGGTCTACGCCCACAGCTCCCTGGTCACCGACGACGGACTGTCCTCGGCGGCCGAGCCGCACCGGCCGCTGATGATCGTGCACGGTCTGGCCGACGACAACGTGGTGGTCGCCCACAGCCTGCGGCTGTCCTCCGCCCTGCTCGCCGCCGGCCGCCCGCACGAGGTGCTCCCACTGTCCGGGGTCACCCACATGACCCCGCAGGAACAGGTCGCCGAGAATCTGCTCCTGCTCCAGGTGGACTTCCTCAAGCGCTCGCTGGGTCTCGGCTGAGACGTCCAGGACGGTCCGGGCGGCCGCACGACAACAGGCCGGGGCGCACATGATGCGCCCCGGCCCGTTCACGGCACCCGCACGGCCGTACGCTGTTCAGCGTGGCGCGTCCGTATATCGGTGCCGATTCCGCGAAGTTGCCTGCGTGTTAACGAAGTTACTGCGCTTTTGTGCTGTTCTGGCCATCGGCGTCACGCTCCTGAGGAGGCACCACCCGCCGCTCCTCGGCGAAGTGGCACGCCGAGTCGTGCGCCGCCGGACCGGTCTCGTGGCGGAACTCCGCCGGCACCGCCAGCAGGGGCACCTCCAGCGCGCAGCGTTCCCGCGCCTTGAAGCAGCGGGTGCGGAAGCGGCAGCCGGAGGGGATGTCGGTCGGCGAGGGCACGTCACCGGAGAGGACGATCCGGTCCCGGTGTTCCCGGGCGTCCGGGTCCGGCACGGGTACGGCGGACAGCAGCGCCTGGGTGTAGGGGTGCGTCGGATGCTCGTAGATCTCCGTGTCACTGCCGATCTCGACGATCCGCCCGAGGTACATGACCCCCACCCGGTCGGAGATGTGCCGCACGATCGACAGGTCGTGGGCGATGAAGACGTAGGACAGCTCGAACTCGGCCTGGAGCCGGTCCATCAGGTTGATCACCTGGGCCTGGACCGACACGTCCAGGGCCGACACCGGCTCGTCGGCGACGATGATCTCCGGGCGCAGCGCCAGCCCCCGGGCGATGCCGATGCGCTGGCGCTGGCCGCCGGAGAACTGGTGCGGGTAGCGGTTGACGTACTCCGGGTCGAGGCCGACGACGTCCAGCAGCTCCTGGACCCGCCGTCTCCGGTCGCCCTTGGGGGCCACCTCCGGGTGGATCTCGTACGGCTCCCCGACGATGTCGCCCACCGTCATACGCGGGTTGAGGGAGGTGTACGGGTCCTGGAAGACCATCTGGATGTTGCGGCGGACCGCCTTCAGCGCCCGGCTCGACAGCCTGGTGATGTCCTCCCCCCGGTAGCGGATCTCGCCGGCGGTCGGGCGCTCCAGGTTGCACAGCAGCTTGGCGACCGTCGACTTGCCGCAGCCGGACTCGCCCACGATGCCGAGGGTCTCGCCCCTGCCGAGGACGAAGTCGACGCCGTCGACCGCCTTCACCGACCCGACCTGCTTCCTGAACACGATGCCCCGGTGGAGGGGGTAGTGCTTGACGAGCCCGCTGACCTCCAGGATCGGCTCAGCCATTCAGGCACTCCCTCCAGAAGTGGCAGGCGGACCCCCGCTGTTCGTCCACCTCGTACAGCGGCGGTAAGTCCGTGCGGCACACGTCCCGGGCCATCGGGCAGCGCGGGTGGAAGGCGCAGCCCGGCGGAATGTGCATGAGGTTGGGCGGCAGGCCCTTGATGGCGTAGAGCTCCCGGCCCTTGAGGTCCAGGCGCGGGATGGAGTCCAGCAGGCCGCGCGTGTAGGGGTGGGCGGGCGCCTTGTAGAGGTCGTGGACGGGGGCCGACTCCACGATCCGGCCCGCGTACATCACGGCGATCCGGTCGGCGACGTCGGCGACCACGCCCAGGTCGTGGGTGATCAGGATGAGGCCCATGCGGTACTCGCGCCGGAGTTCGGCGAGCAGGTCCATCACCTGGGCCTGGACGGTCACGTCGAGGGCGGTGGTCGGCTCGTCGGCGATGATGAGCGCCGGCTCCAGGGCCAGCGCCATGGCGATCATGATGCGCTGGCGCATGCCGCCGGAGAACTGGTGGGGATAGTCCCCCACCCGCTGGGCGGCGGCCGGGATGCGCACCCGGTCCATCAACTCGACCGCCCGGGCCCGCGCCTCCTTGCGGGACGTGCCCCGGTGCACGGTGAACATCTCGCCGAGCTGGGCGCCCACGCTCAGCACGGGGTTGAGGGCGGACAGCGCGTCCTGGAAGATCATCGCCATTCCGGCACCCCGGATCCGGCGCCGCTCGTCCTCCTTCAGCTTCAGCAGGTCCTGGCCCCGGAAGAGGATCTCGCCGCCGGTGATCCGGCCGGGCGGCATGTCGAGGATGCCCATGATCGCCTGCGCGGTCACGGACTTGCCGGAACCCGACTCCCCCAGCACGGCGAGCGTCTCGCCCGCGTCCACCTGGCAGGTGACGCCGTTGACGGCGTGGGCGATCCCGTCCCGGGTGCGGAACTCCACCTGCAGGTCACGCACTTCGAGCAGCATGACGCGCCGTCACCTCAGCTTCGGATCGAGGGCGTCGCGCACCGCGTCGCCGAGCATGATGAAGGCCAGCACCGTGATCGCCAGCGCCCCGGAGGGCCACAGCAGGGCGTGCGGGGCGTTGCGGATGTAGGGCGAGGCGGCGGAGATGTCGATGCCCCAGGACACGCTGGGCGGCTTCAGCCCGACGCCGAGGTAGGACAGGGTGGCCTCCAGCGCGATGTAGGTGCCGAGCGCGATGGTGGCGACGACGATCACCGGGGCGACCGCGTTGGGCGCGATGTGCCGCAGCAGGATGCGGGAGTGGGAGGCGCCGAGCGCGCGGGCGGCCTGCACGTAGTCGTTCTGCCGGGCGGTGATGACCGAGCCGCGGGCGATGCGCGAGACCTGCGGCCAGCCGAGCAGCACCATGAACCCGACCACGGGCCAGATGGTGTTGCTGGTGACGACGGACAGCAGGACGAGGCCGCCGAGGACGACCGGGATGGCGAAGAAGACGTCGGTGATCCGGGACAGGAACGAGTCCCACGCCCCGCCGAAGAACCCGGCCAGCCCGCCCAGCACCGACCCGAGGAGCGCCACCCCGAGCGTGGCGCACACTCCGACCGTGACGGAGGCGCGTGCGCCGTAGACGGTGCGGGTGTAGACGTCGCAGCCCTGGCCGTCGAACCCGAAGGGGTGGCCGGGCTGGGAGCCGTCCTGGGCCTTGGCCAGGTCGCACTTGAGCGGGTTGCCGGAGGCGATCAGGGACGGCCAGACGGAGATGACGACCAGGAAGACGATCACGAGTGCGGAGATGAGGAAGACGGGGTTGCGTCGCAGGTCGCGCCAGGCGTCGGACCAGAGGCTGCGGGGTCTGCCCGCCGGTCCGGCGCCCTCCGGTCCGGCGCCCGGACCGCCCGGGGCCCGCTCCAGCGTGGCCGCCTCGCTCGCCGCGAGGTCCATGCCGCCGCCCATGCCGGTGCCCGCGACGGCGCCTTCGGGCCGGTACGGCTGCTGGTCAGGCATAGCGGATCCTCGGGTCGAGTACGGCGTACAGCAGGTCCACGAGCAGGTTGGCGACCAGGAAGACCAGGACGAGGACGGTGACGAAGCCGACGACGGTCTGGGTGTTCTGGCGCAGGATGCCCTGGTAGAGCTGGTAGCCCACACCGTGGATGTTGAAGATGCGCTCGGTGACGATGGCGCCGCCCATCAGGGCGCCGATGTCGGCGCCGATGAACGTGACCACGGGGATGAGCGAGTTGCGCAGCAGGTGCCGGGTGATCACCCGGTGTCCGGGCAGGCCCTTGGCGACTGCCGTGCGGACGTAGTCGGAGCGCCTGTTCTCGGCGATGGAGGTGCGGGTCAGGCGGGTGACGTAGGCGAGGGAGACGGAGGCGAGGACCAGGCCCGGCACGATCAGCTCGCCGAAGGTCGCGGCCGGGGACACCGAGGGTTTGATCCAGCCCCACTGGACGCCGAGCAGCAGCTGGAGCAGCAGGCCGGTGACGAAGGTCGGCACGGAGATCACGACGAGGGTGAGGACGAGGACCGAGGTGTCCACGGGCCGGCCGCGTCTGAGCCCGGTGACCACGCCCAGGGTGATGCCGATGACGATCTCGAAGAGGATGGCGACGACGGTCAGCCGGATGGTGACGGGGAACGCGCTCGCCATCAGCTCGGTGACGGGCTGGCCGTTGAACGCGGTCCCGAAGTCGCCGGTGAAGACGTTGCCCATGTAGGTCAGGTATTGCTGCCCCACCGGCTTGTCGAGGCCGAACTCCCGCTTGAGCTGGGCGGCGGTCGCCGTGTCGCACTGCCGTTCGCCGCACAGGCCCGCGATGGGGTCGCCCATCACGTTCACCATCAGGAAGATCAGCAGTGTCGCGCCGATGAAGACCGGGATCATCTGCAGCAGTCGTCTGGCGACGTAGCGGCCCATGGGGTCAGCCGACCTTGATCTCGTTGTAGACGGGGACGCTGAAGGGGTTCAGCGCCACGTCGGACAGCCGGTCCGAGTAGCCGGCGCTGCCGTTCTGGTACCAGAGCGGAATGGCGGCCATGTGGTCCCTGACGACCCCTTCGGCCTGCTGGAAGAGCTGGACGGCCCGGGGAGTGTCGCTCTCGGCGTTGGCCCGGTCGACGAGCTGGTCGAACTGCTTGTCGGACCACTTGCCGTCGTTGGAGGAGGCGTTGGTGTAGTACAGCGGCTGCAGGAAGTTCTGGATCAGCGGGTAGTCCATCTGCCAGCCCGCCCGGAACGGCCCGGACATCTTGTGCTGGGAGATCTGGTTGCGGAAGTCGGCGAAGGTGCCGACCGGGTTGCCGACGCACGCCTTGTCGTTGCCCAGCGCGTTGTTGATGGAGTTGCACACGGCGTCCACCCACTGCTTGTGCGAGCCCGTGTCCGCGTTGTACGTGATCTTCACCTGGCCGCCGGGAAGCCCGCCGCCCTGCTGGATCAGCGTCTTGGCCCGGGCGGGGTCGTACACGCAGGCGCTGCCGCACAGCCCCGGCTTGAAGCCGCCGTCCGTGCCGAGCACCGGGGAGGTCCAGTCGGTGGCCGGCGTGCGGGTACCGCGGAAGATGGTCTCGGTGATCTGCTTGCGGTTGATGGCCATGGACAGCCCCGTACGGACCTTCTCCGCCCCGGCGGTGTTCCACTTGGCGTCGTAGTACGGGAAGGCCAGGGTCTGGAGGATCCCGGCCGGGGTGTTGATGTAGCGGCCGCCCAGGTCGGCCTCGACGTTCTTGAGCTGGCTGGCGGGGATGTCGTCGACCAGGTCGAGATTCCCGGCCAGCACGTCGGTGTACGCGGTGTTGTTGTCGGTGTAGACCACCAGGCTCACGCCGTCGTTGCGCGCCTTGTCGGGGCCGGGGTAGGCGTCCCACTTCTTCAGGGACATCTGGGCGCCCTTGGTGTACGACTCGATGGTGTACGGCCCGTTGCCGACCGGCTTGCCCACCCAGGCCGCGTGGTCGGTGAAGAACGCGGAGGGCAGCGGGTCGAAGGCGGCGTAGCCGAGGGTGTCGGGGAAGGTGGAGAACTTCTGGTTGAGCGTGACGGTGAAGGTCCGCGGCCCGGTGACCCTGAGCCCGGAGAGCGTGTCGGCGCTCTGCCGGCCGCTGTCGGGGTGGACCTTGTCGTACCCCTGGATGTAGCCGAAGAAGTAGGCGTTCTTCTGGTTGTTGCGCAGACTGGCCCCGTAGTTCCAGGCGTCCACGAACGACTTGGCCGTGACCGCCTCGCCGTTGCTGAACTTCCAGCCGTCCTTGACGGTGATGGTGAAGTTCCGCGAGTCGGTCGTCTGGATCTTCTCGGCGAGCATGTTCTCGGCCTTGCCGGTCCTGGGGTTGTACCGCTTGAGCCCGCGGAAGACCATGTCGAGCACCTTGCCGCCCTGCACCTCATTGGTGTTGGCCGGCTCGAGGGGGTTCTGGGGGTCACCCCAGGAGGAACTGACCACCGCACCCCCGCTGCCGGTGGCCCCCGAGCTCCCGCAGGCGGCGACCCCGAGCGCGGCCACCACCGCGCCAGCGGCCCACTTCGCGCGCGTGGCTCCACGCATGGGGTGCCTCCTCGAGTGCGCTGCGGCGCGGATGCGTGCTGCCGAGATGCCAGCACATAAGCCACCTATCGCACGTTCGCCTCACCGAGGACGGCGGAAGTCCAGCCGGATGGGCGTATGGAGGCGGGCCGGCCGGGGGGGGGCCGCTGCCACGGCCGCGGGGGCGGTTGAGGTGCCGCGGCGGCGGGGGACGTGCCCACGGCGGCGCGGGGCCGTGCCCACGGCGGCGCGGGACCGTGTCGGTCGCGCAGGACCCTGAAACGGCCGGATCCCGGCACCCTGGAGGGTACCGGGATCCGGCGGTCGCGCCGGGAGACGTCACGCCGCGTGGACGACGTCCTTCTCCTCGGCGAAGTGGCAGGCCGACTCGTGGGCCGCCGGGGAGTCCGAGGACTTGAAGCGCTCGGGGACCGCGAGGAGCGGGACCTCCTCGGCGCACTTGTCCTGCGCCTTCCAGCAGCGGGTGCGGAAGCGGCAGCCCGAGGGCGGGTTGGCCGGGGACGGCACGTCGCCGGTGAGGATGATCCGCTCGCGGTGCTCACGGGCGTCCGGGTCCGGCACCGGGACCGCCGACAGCAGCGCCTGGGTGTAGGGGTGCGTCGGGTGCTCGTAGATCTGCTCGTCCGTGCCGATCTCGGCCATCTTGCCGAGGTACATCACACCCACGCGGTCGGAGATGTGACGGACGATCGACAGGTCGTGCGCGATGAAGATGTAGGACAGGTTGAACTCGTCCTGCAGTCGCTCCATCAGGTTGATGACCTGCGCCTGGACGGAGACGTCCAGCGCGGAGACCGGCTCGTCGCAGATGATCACCTCGGGGTTGAGCGCGAGGCCGCGGGCGATGCCGATGCGCTGGCGCTGGCCGCCGGAGAACTGGTGCGGGTAGCGGTTGATGTACTCCGGGTTGAGACCGACGACGTCCAGCAGCTCCCGCACCTTGCGGCGCCGGTCGCCCTTGGGGGCCACCTCGGGGTGGATGTCGTAGGGCTCGCCGATGATGTCGCCCACCGTCATACGAGGGTTGAGCGACGTGTACGGGTCCTGGAAGATCATCTGGATGTTGCGGCGGACCGCCTTCAGGGCACGCCCGGACAGCTTGGTGATGTCCTGGCCCTTGTAGAAGATCTCGCCGGCCGTCGCCCGCTCCAGGTTCATCAGGAGCTTGGCCACGGTCGACTTGCCGCAGCCGGACTCGCCCACGATGCCCAGGGTCTCGCCCTGGTACAGGTCGAAGGAGATGCCGTCGACGGCCTTCACCGCGCCGATCTGCCGCTTGACGATGATGCCCTGTGTCAGCGGGAAGTGCTTGACGAGATCGCGCACCTGCAGGATCGGCTCGCCCCGGTGGACGGGCGCGTCGAGGGCGGCGACCGCCTGCTCCTCGGAGTGCACGTCGGCGACCTGCACGCCGGAGACGTTCGGCGTCGCGTCCGTCGGCTCGTCGGCCTTGGTCGGGTCAGCCATGGATCGTCTCCTTCCAGAAGTGGCACGCGCTGGCGCGGCCCGGCAGTTCGCTTCCGTCCCGCTCGGTCACCGGGACCAGCGGCGGAAGCTCGGTGCGGCAGATGTCCTGCGCCTTCTCACAGCGCGGGTTGAAGGCGCAGCCGCTGGGCACCTTCAGCAGGTTGGGCGGCAGGCCCTTGATCGCGTAGAGGTCCTGGCCCTTCTGGTCCAGGCGCGGGATCGAGTCCAGCAGCCCGCGCGTGTAGGGGTGGGCCGGGCGCTTGTACAGCTCGTGCACCGGCGCCGTCTCCACGATCCGGCCCGCGTACATCACCGCGATCTTGTCGGCGACGTCCGCCACCACACCGAGGTCGTGGGTGATGAGGATCAGGCCCATCCGGTACTCGCGCTGCAGCTCCGCGAGCAGGTCCATCACCTGCGCCTGGACCGTGACGTCGAGGGCCGTGGTCGGCTCGTCGGCGATGATCAGGTCCGGTTCCAGGGCGAGCGCCATCGCGATCATGATGCGCTGGCGCATACCGCCCGAGAACTGGTGCGGGTAGTCGTTCACGCGCGCGGCAGCGGCCGGGATCTTCACCCGGTCCATCAGCTCGATGGCCTTGGCCTTGGCCTCCTTGCGGGAGAGCCCCTGGTGGACGCGGAACATCTCGCCCAGCTGGAAGCCCACGCTGAGCACGGGGTTGAGCGAGGACAGGGCGTCCTGGAAGATCATGGCGATCCGCGCGCCGCGCAGCTTGCGCCGCTCCTCCTCGGCCATCTTGAGCATGTCCTGGCCGTAGAAGCGGATCTCCCCCTGGGGGATGCGCGCCGGCGGCATGTCGAGGATGCCCATGATCGCCTGCGCGGTCACGGACTTGCCGGAGCCGGACTCGCCGAGCACGGCGAGCGTCTCCCCGGACTGCACCGAGTAGTTGACGCCGTTGACGGCCTTGACCACACCCTCACGGGTCTGGAACTCGACGTGCAGGTCACGCACTTCGAGCAGCGGGCCGGTCTTCTCGGCGTCGCCGGATCGCGGAGCCGGGACGGCGTCCGTCGGGTCGATGATGGTCACGTACGCCTCCCTCAGCGCATCTTGGGGTCGAAGGCGTCGCGGACGACGTCGCCGAGCATGATGAACGCCAGCACGGTGATGCTCAGGGCGCCGGCCGGGAACATCAGCGCGTGCGGCGAGGTCAGGAACCGGTCCTGGGCGTCACTGATCATCAGACCCCAGGAGATGTTCGGGGACTGGATGCCGATACCCAGGTAGGACAGGGCGGCCTCGGCGGAGATGTAGACACCGAGGTTCATCGTGGTGATGACGATGACGGGGGCGAGCGTGTTCGGCAGGATGTGCCGGAACGCGATCCGCCACGAGTCCGCGCCGAGCGCCCGGGCCGCCATCACGTAGTCGTTGTACTTGTTGGAGATGACCTCGCCGCGCATGATCCGGAAGACCTGCGGCCAGCCGAGGATCGCCATGATGAACGACACCGACCACACGTCACCGGTACGCCAGATCGACATGATCAGCAGACCGCCGATGATGAGCGGCAGGGCCGAGAACACCTCGGTGATCCGGGACAGCAGCATGTCGACCCAGCCGCCGACCAGACCGGCCAGCATGCCCAGCAGACCGCCGATCAGGGTGGTGGCGACGGTGGTCACCACGCCGACGACGATGGAGTTGCGGGTGCCGTACACGGTCCGCGTGTAGATGTCGCAACCCTGCACGTCGAAGCCGAACAGGTGCCCGGACGACGGCCCGTTCATGGAGTTCTGCAGCTGGCAGAAGCCGTCGGAGTACGGGGAGCGCGCCGTGAACAGGCCCGGTGCGATCGCCAGTGCGAGCAGACCCACGATGATCAGGGCGGTCACGATGAACATGGGCCGCTTGCGCAGGTCCGCCCAGCCGTCCTTGAGCAGGCTGGCCTGGCGGGCCGCCGCCTTCTCCTCGGCCTCCGCCTCCCGCTCCGCGGTCAGCGCGTCGGTGGTGGGCTTCTCTATCGTCTTCTCACTCATAGCGGATCCTCGGGTCGAGCACGGCGTACATCAGGTCTACGAGGAGGTTGGCGACCAGGTAGATCAGCACCAGCAGGGTCACCAGACCGACGACGACGGGTCGCTCGCGCAGATACACGGACTGGGCCAGCTGCCCGCCGATGCCGGGCATGTTGAACACGCGCTCGGTGATGATGGCGCCGCCCATGAGGGCGCCGAGGTCGAAGCCCAGGAAGGTGACGACCGGGATCATGGAGTTGCGCAGGGCGTGCAGGCCGATGACCCGGCGCCGCGGCAGGCCCTTGGCGATCGCGGTGCGCACGTAGTCGGCCCGGATCGACTCCGTCATGCTCGTGCGGACCAGTCGCGCGATGTACGCCATCGAGGTCGAGGCCAGCACGATGGCCGGGAGGATGTAGCTCTGCGGCCAGCCTCTCTCGATACCGGCGACCGGCGTGATCTTCAGGTTCACACCGAACTCCAGCTGGAGCACGCTGCCGAGCACGAAGACCGGGATCGAGATCAGCACGAGCGTGGCGACCAGCACCACGTTGTCGAGGAACTTGCCCTTCTTCAGCGCGGACATGATGCCCGCCAGGATGCCGATGACGGCCTCTACGGCGAAGGCGGTCAGGCCCAGCTTCACAGTGACCGGGAACCGCTCGGAGACGATGTCGGAGATGGCACGTCCGTTGTACGTCTCACCGAGGTCACCGGTGAAGACGCCGCTGATGTAGTGCCAGTACTGCTGGTACAGCGGCTCGTTGAGGTGGTAGTGCGCGCGGAGGATCGCCGCGACGTTGGGGTCGGCGCGCTTGTCGCCGGCCAGCGCCTGGATCGGGTCGCCGGGCAGCGCGAAGACCAGACAGAAGATGATGAACGTGACGCCTATCACCACAGGGATCACCTGCAGGAGGCGGCGCACGACGTATCGGCCCATGGGTACTCCAGAGGGGGGTGCTCGACCCGCCCGCGGCCGGGGCGGAGGCACGGTCGGACGGGAGACGGCAGAAGGGGTGAGCAGGGGAAGGCTTTCGCCTCCTCCCCCTGCTCACCCTTGTCCGCTTGTCGGGACTGCTCAGATCCGGGTCAGCTGAGCTTGACCGTGTCCCACAGGATCTGGTGACCGGCGACCTGCATCGACTTGATCTTGTCGCTGAAGCCGGCGTTGAGCGTGTAGAAGTACACCGGGATGTACGGCATGTCCTTCAGGACGACGTCGTCGGCCTGCTGGTACTTCTTGATGGCCGCCTCGTGCGACGGGGCCTTGTCGCCCTGGACGATGAGCTTCTCGAACTGCTCGTTCGTGTAACCGGCGTAGTTCGAGCCGTTGGCGATGGCGTCCTTGGAGAAGACCGGGCGGAGGTAGTCCTCCATGTCCGGGTAGTCCATGCTCCAGCCCATCCGGAACGCGCCCTGGTACTTCTTGGCGTCCAGGTCGTTCAGGATCGTCTGGAACTGCTCGAACGGCTTGGCCGTCACCTTGATGCCCAGGTTCTGCTGGATCTGGTTGGCGACCGCCTCGACCCACTCCTTGTGGCCGCCGTCCGCGTTGTAGCCGATCTCCAGCTTGTCGCCGGGCAGACCGCCGGCCTGCTTGTAGAGCTCCTTGGCCTTGGCCGGGTTCAGGGTGCAGGCGTCACCGCAAGCGCCCTTGCGGTAGCCGTCGATCATGGGGCTGATGTAGTCGTCGGCGGGCGTACGGGCGCCGAGGAAGATCTTCTCGGCGATCGTCTTCCGGTCGATCGACATGGAGATGGCCTTGCGGATGTCCGGGTTCTGGAAGGCCTTGTTGTACTTGATCGGGAAGCCGATGTAACCGACGGCCGAGTCGGCCTCGTCGATCGTGCGGCCCGGCAGGTCCTTCTTGTACGTGGGCAGACCCGAGTTCGGGATCGTCAGCAGGTTGTCGAGGTTGCCGGCGACGAGGTCCTTGTAGGCCGTGTCCACGTTCGAGTAGATCTTGAAGTCGACGCCCTTGACCTCGATCTTCGAGGCGTCCGGGTACTTGTCGTACTTCGTGGTGGCGATTTCCTCGTTGTGCTTGAACTTGCCGCTCATCTTGAACGGGCCGTTGCCGATCGGGGCCTCGCCGAAGCCCTTCGGGTCCTTGAAGAAGGCCTTGGGCAGCGGCACGAACGCCGTGAAGGACAGCTGCGTCGGGAACGCCGAGAACGGGCCGGTCAGGGTGACCTGGAGCGTGCTGTCGTCGACCGCCTTCAGACCCGACAGCTTGTCGGTCTTCGGCTTCTTGCCCTCGCCCGGGTTCAGGTCGCCGTAGCCCTGGATGTGACTGAACAGCGGGTTGGTCTGCTGGGCGTTGGCCTGGTTGGCGCCGTAGTTCCAGGCGTCGACGAAGGACTGGGCGGTGACCTTCTCGCCGTTGTGGAAGGTGTAGCCCGGCTTCAGCTTGATCGTCCAGACCTTGTTGTCCTTGGACTCGATCGACTGCGCCATGGCGTTGACGACCTTGTTGGTGGCGTCAAGCTTGGTCAGACCCGTGAAGAGGGCGTTGATGACCTGGCCGCCCTCGGTCTCGTAGGTGTTGGTGGGAACGAGGCTGTTCTGCGGCTCACCGATCTCCACCGAGACCACGCCGTTGCCCTTGCCACTGCCCGAGCTGCCGTTGTCTCCGCCACCGCCACAGGCCGTCGCACCCAGCGCCACAACCGCGGCTATCGCAACCCACTTGGCGCTCTTGGCACCACGCATGGGGCTCCTCCTCATGAGTCCATTGGTTCACCGCATGGAGGGGCACATGACACATCACCGTCACCGGTGCCTGAAATGGTCAGGTGCCCCCGCGCTCGTGAGTCGGCGCCGCCAGCAGCGCGTGACCCGTTTACCCGAGCTCTACGCGCCTAACTATCTGCCATGTGAACCGGGCCTAACCACACCTGCAAGGTCTCGGTTCGATCACACCTGGCGCTAACTTCTTCCGAAATTCGGACAAAGGGTTTGGTGAAAGATCCCTGCGAAACGGACTTGTTACACAGCTATCGGGCAGCGTTGTCCGGATAGCGGACATGGGGCCCGGAAAATCAGTTGCGCGGAACAGCGGAGTGCGCTCTGCCGAGGCTCTGTCGACGCCATGGCGCGGGACAGACCGGCGCGAAGGGACCGGTATGCCGCAGATTCCGGCCACTCTAACAACGGTGGCGCGCCTCACAGGTGAGAGCGAGGGACCTGACGCCGGGTTGTAGGGAAAACCCTCTACGGGCCTGACGGCCCGACGAACAGACGGGCCGTGAAAAGGGTGGGGCCCGTCCGGCGTGCTGCCGGGCGGGCCCCCTTTTTCGGCCACAGGTCACACCTGGACCGGCCGGCCGTGCGGCCGGCCCCTGTCTCAGCCGTGCTTGGCGCGGCTCGCGGCGCGGGCGCGCTCGCGGGCGTCCAGGTTCACCTTGCGGATGCGGACCGCCTCCGGGGTCACCTCGACGCACTCGTCGTCGCGGCAGAACTCCAGGGACTGCTCCAGGGAGAGCTTGCGCGGCGGGACGATGGACTCGGCCACGTCGGCGGTCGAGGACCGCATGTTGGTGAGCTTCTTCTCCTTGGTGATGTTGACGTCCATGTCGTCGGAACGGGAGTTCTCACCGACGATCATGCCCTCGTACACCTCGGTGCCCGGCTCCACGAAGAGCACACCGCGCTCCTGGAGGTTGGTCATCGCGAAGGCGGTGACGGCGCCGGCGCGGTCGGCGACCAGGGAGCCGTTGTTACGGGTCTGGAGGGTGCCGAACCAGGGCTCGAAGCCCTCGTGGATGGAGTGGCCGATGCCCGTGCCGCGGGTCTGGGTCAGGAACTCGGTGCGGAAGCCGATCAGGCCGCGGGAGGGGACGACGAACTCCATGCGGACCCAGCCCGAGCCGTGGTTGGACATGTTGTCCATCCGGCCCTTCCGCACGCCCATGAGCTGCGTGACGGCGCCCATGTGCTCCTCGGGCACGTCGATCGTCATGCGCTCGACCGGCTCGTAGACCTTGCCGTCGACCTCCTTGGTGACGACCTGCGGCTTGCCGACGGTCAGCTCGTAGCCCTCGCGGCGCATGGTCTCGACGAGGATGGCCAGCGCCAGCTCGCCACGGCCCTGGACCTCCCAGGCGTCCGGACGCTCGGTCTCCAGGACGCGCAGCGAGACGTTGCCGATCAGCTCGCGGTCCAGGCGGTCCTTGACCTGGCGGGCGGTGACCTTGCGGTCCTTGACGGCCGCCTTCGCGTCGGCGCCCTTGCCGGTGCCGCCGCGGCCGACCAGCGGGGAGGTGTTGGTGCCGATGGTCATCGAGATCGCGGGCTCGTCGACCGTGATCAGCGGCAGCGGGACCGGGTTCTCGGTGTCCGCGAGGGTCTCGCCGATCATGATGTCCGGGATGCCGGCGACGGCGCAGATGTCACCGGGGCCGGCCTTCTCGGCGGGCTTGCGGGTGAGCGCCTCGGTCATCATCAGCTCGGAGATCCGCACGTTCTGCACGGAGCCGTCGCGCTTGATCCACGCGACCGTCTGGCCCTTGCGCAGCTCGCCCTGTTCCACGCGCAGCAGCGCGATACGGCCGAGGAAGTTGTCCGCGTCCAGGTTGGTGACGTGGGCCTGGAGCGGGCCCTCCTCGTCGTAGGTCGGGGCCGGGATGTGCTCCAGGATCGTGGAGAAGAACGGCTCCAGGCTGGTGGAGTCGGCCGGGACCGTGCCGTTCTCCGGCTTGGTGAGGGAGGCGATGCCGTCGCGGCCGCAGGCGTAGACGATCGGGAACTCGATCTGCTCCTCGTCGGCGTCCAGGTCGAGGAAGAGGTCGTAGGTCTCGTTGACGACCTCGTCGATCCGGGCGTCGGGGCGGTCCGTCTTGTTGATGCACAGGATGACGGGCAGCCGGGCCTGGAGCGCCTTGCGCAGCACGAAGCGGGTCTGCGGCAGCGGGCCCTCGGAGGCGTCGACGAGCAGCACGACACCGTCGACCATCGACAGACCGCGCTCGACCTCGCCGCCGAAGTCGGCGTGGCCGGGGGTGTCGATGATGTTGATCGTGATCGGGTCCCCGCCGTCCTTCGGGTGGTACTTCACCGCGGTGTTCTTGGCGAGGATCGTGATGCCCTTCTCACGCTCCAGGTCGTTCGAGTCCATCATGCGGTCGTCGACGGAGTCGAGCTGATGGGCGGCGAAGGCACCGGCCTGCTTCAGCATGCCGTCGACGATGGTCGTCTTGCCGTGGTCGACATGGGCGACGATGGCGACGTTGCGGATGTCGTGACGCGTTGCAGTCACAGCCATATTGAGGCGTACTCCCGGAGTGTGAGGACGGCACGCGCGTACGTCGGTGTTACGCGGGCCCTGCCGGGCTTGACACGCCACGGCCTCACCCCATGGTACGGGTGCGCCGCGGCTGGGGCTTTCCGGGCTATGTCGGCGCAGGTCAGGGTCGTCGCGAGAGGCCCGGCGTCATGAGTGGCCGGGTGCCGGCCCCAGGCCCTTCTTCAGGTAGCCCATGTCCTCGTAGAGCGGGGTCTGGAAACCGAAGGAGCCGACGTTCGCGAGGTTCTTGCGGACGGCGGTCAGCTGCGGGCGCTGGTAGAGGGGGATGGAGCCGGCCGCGGCCCAGATGCGGGAGTCGGCCTTGCGGACCAGTGCGCGGGCCTCGTCCTGGTCCAGGGCGGCGACGGCCTGGTCGAAGAGCTGGTCGACCTGGTCGGTGCCGACGCGGGTGTAGTTCTGCTGGACGTTCAGGGAGCCGTCGGCGGCCGGGAGGGGCTTGGCGTAGATGGGGCGGGCGTCGGTGGCCGGGAAGGCGGAGGAGGGCCAGGAGTACAGGGCGAGGTCGTACTGGCCGGCGGCGATGTGGTCCCGGAAGTAGCTCTCGTCGGGGACCTTGGTGATCTCGGTGGCGATGCCGACCTTCTCCAGCATGGCCGAGATGCGGTCGGCGACCTTGCCCAGCGTGTCCGCACTGGGGCCGGAGGGGAGCACGAAGCGCAGGGTGAGCGGCTTGCCGTCCTTGGCCAGCGGTCCGGCGAAGGCGCCGGCCGGGGCCGCGGTGCCCCTGGGGGCGTACGCGCCGGGCGCCCCGCCCTGCTTCGGATGCTCCTGGGCGTACTGCCTGCCGTCCTGGGCGAGCTGCTTGGCGCCGCCGTCGCCCCCGTGACTCTCCTGGCTCTCCTGGCGGCCCGGCTGCCACCGGTTCTTCTCCCGGTCGCCGCGTCCCTTGTTGTCCTCGACGTTGTCGTCCCTGCCGACGATGTACGTGCCGTCGTCGCCGCCGCCGTCCGAGGCGTCCGGCGAGGCGTCCGCGGACTTGCCGGCCTCGGGGCCCGCCGCCTTCTCCCCCTTGCGCGCCTTGACCGGACCGGGCACCCAGCCGGCGTCCGCGAGCAGGGCGCGGGCCTGGGCGGTGTCCTGGCCGCCGAGGGCATCGCTGCTGTCGGCGTAGGCATCCTGGCCGGACAGGGCGAGGTGGCTGCCGACCGGCACGGCGGGCAGGCCGAGCGGCTTGAGGGCGATCCCGGCCAGCTCCCGGCGGTTGAGCGCGTGGGCCACCGCGTGGCGGACGCGCTCGTCGGCCAGGGGGCCGCCGGCGCCGTTGAGGGCGAGCTGGGTGTAGGCGGGCTCCAGCGACCTGCGGAGCACGAAGTCGCGCAGGGCCTGCTGCTGCTTCAGGTACGTGGCGAGCGACGTGCGCTCCTTCTTCAGGGCGAGGAGCTCCTGGCGGGCGGCCTTCTCGTCGGAGCCGTGGATGACGGCCCAGGAACGCAGCGCCTTGGCGGCGGTGCGGCCGCCGGCCGGGCCCTGGAAGGGCGAGCTGCCCTGGGCGCCGGCGGCGAGCGTGAGGCGCTCGGCGTCGGCGGGGTCGACGTCGGCGACGTCCACCGTGCCGGCGGCGAGCGCGGCGGCCCGCTTGTCGCGCGGCACCTCGCGCAGCACGATCTCGGACAGCTTGGCCGGGCGGCCCCACCAGCGCGGGTTGCGGGTGAGGACGACGTTCCTGCCCTGGCTGTCGGTCTTCTTCACGGCGAACGGACCGGCGCTGACCTTGAGCTTCTTGCGCGCCCCGTCGTTGAAGGCGTCCGGGGTGCCGGTGACGTCCTTGGGGTACAGCGGGGAGAACAGTGACTTCCAGTCGGCGTAGGGCCGGGCGAAGGTGACCCTGACCTCCAGGTCGTTGGCGCCGCGCTCGACGTTCTCGATGCGGTCGTAGCCGGCGTTGCGGGCGGTCCAGTAGGCGGTGTCCTTGCCGGACAGGGCGCGCCACTGGGAGGCGAAGTCGGCGGCGCCGACCTCCCGGCCGTCGCTCCAGACGGCCTGCTGGTTGAGCCGGTAGACGACGACCTGCTTGGGCTCGGTCTCCACCACCCGGGCGGAGTCCAGATAGTCGGCGTCGCGCTGCGGCCGGCCGCTGGAGTCCAGCCGGAACATGGCGGGCAGGACCGCCTGGGCGACCCGGGTGCTGCCCGCGTCGGCGTCCGCCTGGAAGGTGTTCAGCGTCTGCGGCATCGCGTCCACGGCCCAGGTCAGCGTGCCGCCGTCGGCGACCTGGTCGCGGGCGGCGGGCGCGATGTCCGGCCCGGCCAGCGGCTTGCTGCCCTTGTCGTCGGAACCGCAGCCGGCCAGGAGCGGCACCGCGAGCGCGCCCGCGGTCAGGAAGGCGACCGAGCGCATGACCGCGCGCGGCCCGACACCGTCGTACGACATCTGTACTACCTCCGAGGAGCCGCTCCCGCCGGTGGACACGGGTAGGGTTTGTTCACATTTGGCGGTATTTTGGTGCTGATCAGATCTATGCAGATCTATGGCCCCACTGAAGAGGAAGGGGTTCGCCGCCCGGGGACGACACGGCGGCGCGGGCCCGCAAGGTCACCCGTTAGGCGCAACGCACGCCCCCGGCGCACACAGAGCGCGTGCGGGCGCGCGGCTGGGGTGTGCAATCCGCCAATCGATGCACATGCCTTCCCACCAACACGTGTGACGCGCAACACTCGCAGGCGCATGAACGTTGGCACCTAGGGCCCCATGGCCCGTGGAAGTGAGGTCACGTCATGTCCGTGCACGACGACCTGACGTCGGTCCAGCGCACCGTCGACGAGCTGCTGCGGTCGGTGAGCCGGCTGGAGCAGCAGATCGGCAGCGGGCTGGAGGTGCGCCGCGTGCGCGCCGACGCCGATCACCTGCGCGAGAGTGTCGCCCTGCTGCGCGAGGCCTCCGAAGGCCCCGTGGCGGCCAAGCGCCCCTCGCTCGTCACCATCTCCGACGCGCCCTACGACATCTCCCTGTGGACGGACTCGGACGACGAGGGACTCGGCGCCCGCGACCGCCACGCCCCCTGACCCGATGACCCGACCGGAGTCCTGACGTTGGCCACTGGTACGGAACCTCCCGACACAGAACCCCATACGCGCGGCGGCGGCGTCCACGCCCCGGCGCGCGCCGCGATCACCGCACCGCACCTGCGGACCGACCGCTGGTGGCTGGCTCCCGCCGCCACCGCGGCCGGCCTGCTCGCCTTTGTCGTGTACTCGACCTGGCGGGCCTTCGCGAACGCGGACTACTACGCGGCCCCGTACGTCTCGCCGTTCTACTCGCCCTGCCTGGCCTCGAACTGCCGGACCATGCACGCGGGGCCCAATGCCGACCTCTTCGGCAGCTGGTGGGCGATCTCCCCCGCGATCATCATCCTGATCTTCCCGCTGGGCTTCCGCCTGACCTGCTACTACTACCGCAAGGCCTACTACCGCGGCTTCTGGGCCTCCCCACCGGCCTGCGCGGTCGCCGAGCCGCACAAGAAGTACACCGGCGAGACCCGCTTCCCGCTGATCCTGCAGAACGTCCACCGGTACTTCTTCTACGCGGCGATCCTGGTCGCCGGCGTGCTGACCTACGACACGGTGCTGTCCTTCCGCGACCAGCACTACCGCTGGGGACACATGGGCCTGGGCACCCTGGTCTTCCTGGTCAACATCGTGCTGATCTGGACGTACACGATCTCCTGCCACTCCTGCCGGCACATCGTCGGCGGGCAGCTCAAGCACTTCTCGAAGCATCCCGTGCGCTACCGGGCCTGGCGGTTCGTCGGCCGGCTGAACGCCCGCCACATGCTGCTGGCCTGGCTGTCCCTGGCGAGCGTGGCGCTCGCCGACTTCTACGTGTACCTGGTCGCCTCGGGGGTCTTCGGTGATCCGCGCTTCTTCTAGTGACCGTTGTGACCTTCCAGTGAGTGGGGCCTTGTGATGTCCGTGGTCGATCGGCAGGAGTGGGACGTCGTCGTGGTCGGCGCGGGCGGCGCCGGGCTGCGCGCCGCGATCGAGGCACGCGAGCGCGGGGCGCGTACGGCGGTGATCTGCAAGTCGCTGTTCGGCAAGGCGCACACGGTGATGGCCGAGGGCGGCATCGCGGCGGCGATGGGCAACGTCAACTCGCACGACAGCTGGCAGGTCCACTTCCGCGACACCATGCGCGGCGGCAAGTTCCTCAACCAGTGGCGGATGGCCGAGCTGCACGCGCAGGAGGCGCCGCAGCGGGTGTGGGAGCTGGAGACCTGGGGCGCGCTGTTCGACCGTACGAAGGACGGCCGGATCTCCCAGCGCAACTTCGGCGGGCACGAGTACCCGCGCCTGGCCCACGTCGGCGACCGCACGGGCCTGGAGCTGATCCGGACGCTGCAGCAGAAGATCGTCTCGCTCCAGCAGGAGGACCACCGGGAGACCGGGGACTACGAGTCCCGGCTGAAGGTCTTCCAGGAGTGCACGGTGACGCGGGTCCTCAAGGACGGAGAGCGGGTCAGCGGCGTCTTCGCCTACGAGCGTGAGAGCGGCCGTTTCTTCGTGCTGGAAGCCCCCGCGGTCGTGATCGCGACCGGCGGCATCGGCAAGTCGTTCAAGGTGACGTCGAACTCGTGGGAGTACACCGGTGACGGGCACGCGCTGGCGCTGCTCGCCGGGGCACCATTGCTGAACATGGAGTTCGTGCAGTTCCATCCGACCGGCATGGTCTGGCCGCCGTCGGTGAAGGGCATCCTCGTCACCGAGTCGGTGCGCGGCGACGGCGGGGTGCTGCGCAACTCCGAAGGCAGGCGGTTCATGTTCGACTACGTCCCCGACGTCTTCAAGGAGAAGTACGCCGAGTCGGAGGAGGAGGGCGACCGCTGGTACGAGGACCCGGACAACAACCGGCGCCCGCCCGAGCTACTCCCCCGTGACGAGGTGGCCCGCGCGATCAACTCCGAGGTGAAGGCGGGCCGCGGCTCGCCGCACGGCGGCGTCTTCCTCGACGTCTCGACGCGGATGCCCGCCGAGGTCATCAGGCGCCGGCTGCCCTCCATGCACCACCAGTTCAAGGAGCTGGCGGACGTCGACATCACGGCGGAACCGATGGAGGTCGGGCCGACCTGCCACTACGTGATGGGCGGCATCGCGGTCGACTCCGACACCGCGGCCGCACGCGGGGTGCCCGGGCTGTACGCGGCCGGGGAGGTGGCCGGCGGCATGCACGGCTCCAACCGGCTCGGCGGCAACTCGCTTTCCGACCTGCTGGTGTTCGGCCGCCGGGCCGGGTGGCACGCGGCCCAGTACGCGCAGGGGCTGGCGCACGACCGCCCGGCCGTGGACGACACCCAGGTCGACACGGCGGCGGCCGAGGCGCTGCGGCCCTTCTCCGCGGAGGACTCGGAGGCCGGGGAGGCCGGGGAGGCCGGGGAGGCCGGGGAGGAGGCGGTGGCCGGGGGAATCCCGGAGAACCCGTACACCCTCCACCAGGAGCTCCAGCAGACCATGAACGACCTGGTCGGCATCATCCGCCGCGAGGGCGAGATGGGGCAGGCACTGAAGAAGCTCGCCGAGCTCAGGGTGCGGGCACGCCGGGCCGGGGTCGAGGGGCACCGGCAGTTCAACCCCGGCTGGCATCTCGCGCTGGACCTGCGGAACATGCTGCTGGTCAGCGAGTGCGTGGCGCGGGCCGCGCTGGAGCGCACCGAGTCGCGCGGCGGGCACACCCGTGAGGACTACCCGTCGATGGACCGCAAGTGGCGCCCGGTCAACCTGCTGTGCCGGCTGGCCGACCCGACCGGCGGCCTGGCGGCGACGGACCCGGTCCGCGGCCAGATCACGCTCTCCCGGGAGACCACCGAACCCATCCGCCCGGACCTGCTCGCCCTCTTCGAGAAGGAGGAGCTGGTCAAGTACCTCGCCGAAGAGGAGCTCTTCGATTGAGCAGCTACGAGGCCCGCTTCAAGGTGTGGCGGGGCGACGCGCAGGGCGGCGGCCTGGAGGACTTCGAGGTCGAGGTCAACGACGGCGAAGTCGTGCTGGACATCATCCACCGCCTCCAGGCCACCCAGGCGCCGGACCTGGCGGTGCGCTGGAACTGCAAGGCGGGCAAGTGCGGTTCGTGCTCCGCGGAGATCAACGGCCGTCCCCGGCTGATGTGCATGACGCGGATGTCGGTCTTCACCCGCGAGGAGACGGTCACCGTCACCCCGCTGCGCACCTTCCCGGTGATCCGGGACCTGGTGACGGACGTCGGCTTCAACTACACCAAGGCGCGGGAGGTCCCGGCCTTCGTACCGCCCGCCGATCTGGGCCCGGGCGAGTACCGGATGTTCCAGGAGGACGTGGACCGGCCGCAGGAGTTCCGCAAGTGCATCGAGTGCTTCCTGTGCCAGGACGTCTGCCATGTGGTGCGCGACCACGAGGAGAACAAGCGGGCGTACGCGGGTCCGCGCTTCCTGATGCGGATCGCGGAACTGGACATGCATCCCCTGGACGCGGCCGACGAGACGGGCCTGGACCGCAAACGCACGGCCCAGGACGACCACGGCCTCGGCTACTGCAACATCACCAAGTGCTGCACGGAGGTCTGCCCCGAGGGCATCCGGATCACGGACAACGCCCTGATCCCCCTGAAGGAACGGGCGGTCGACCGCAAGTACGACCCGCTGGTGTGGCTGGGGTCGAAGATCAGGAGGCGCTCCTAGGGGACGCGGCCGGGGCGCTGGCCCATCCACTGGAGTCCCAGTCCCGCCATGAACGCGATCCAGCCGGCCCACGGCAGGGGGCCGTAGGCGTTGGCGAGCGGGCCCAGGAACAGGAACACGCCCGCCCCGGCCGCGCACACCAGCGTTCCGTACCCCCACAACCTCGGCCGCAGGACCCGGTGCCGGCCGATCGGCATCACCCAGCCGGTCGTGACCGTCGCGATGCCGCTCACCGCGAGCATCGTCACGACCACCGCCCCCGCCACTTCCAAGAACGTGTGCATGACGATCATCGTCCCACCAGGTCCAGGGCCCGCGCCAGGTTGTACTCCGCGATCCCCGCATCGCCTCCCCTTCCGGGAAGTCGCCGTCGAGCAGGCGGAGCGGGCCGGGGGTGCCAGCGGCGGTGGTCAGCGGGGTGCGGGCGGCGGTCATGACGGATGGACCCAGCCTTCCCGGTAGGCGGTCCAGTCGTCCTGCGTGGCCGCGAAGTCCACGTACAGGGCGACGCCGAAGGCCTTGCGGTCCGCGTCCGTGCGGGACAGGCCCAGGCGGACGCCGCGGACGGCGGCAGGGACGGTCTCGGCGGCGGCGCGGTGGCCGAAGCGGTTCTCGTGGTAGAAGGGCAGGCCCATCAGCAGGCCGGTGGTGGGCGGGGTGACCTCCAGGGCTAGCGACGTCTGCTCGGCGACGTAGCCGCCGTACAGGCTCTGCAGCGGCTGCATGGTGTCGTACGACATCACGGCGATCTGGTCGACGCGGCGGGCGACCTGCCCGAAGTACGCCTGCGACCACCACTTGGGGTGGCCGGTGAGCGTGCCCCACACGGAGTGGAACGCCGGGAGCGGGCCGATCTGGTGCGCGGCGACCGACAGGGGGACGCCGTGGGCGCGGGTGACCTCGCGCAGGTCGTCCAGGAGGTCCAGGTAGTGGCGGTCGCCGGAGTGCAGCGGCTCCAGGTCGAAGTGGGCGCCGTCGAAGCCGGCGGCCAGGATCGCGCGGGTGGAGCCGACCACGGCCGGCGAGGAGGGGCAGGAGCAGGGCGAGGACCAGCGCGAGGGCGATGCGCCGCGCCAGGCGGAGGCGGGGTCGGGGCCGGGGTCGGGGGATCGCGCGGTGTCAGCGCCGGATCGGCCGGAGGGGTGTCCTTCGCCGGAGGGTTCCGCTTCGGCCGCTGCGGCGCCGGTCTCCGGGCCGTCCGCTCCGGTGGGAGCCTCGTCCCCCGCCGCCCGCTCCATGCCGTCCCCTCCCCGAGCCGGCGCCGCACTCCGGTCGTGCGGTGGCGGCTGTGACGCATCACGCCTCGCCGGCGCCGGTGGTGACGACATTCGGTACGGCCGCTCCGGTTGCAGCGGTGCGGACTCCCGCTCGTGTCCGGCGAGGTGCTGGGCCGGCCGACCTCGCTGGAGCCCACGGGACCGCGGCGCCTACGAGTGGGGCCGCCGCCTCGGCCGCGGCCGAGAGGACCCCTGCCCGGAGGTCCGGCGGCGGGCTTCGGCGAGGGCCCGCTCGAGCTCCTCGCGGGCCCGCCGCTGGATGCCGTCGCTGTGGTGCAGGAGCGCGTCCATCTCCTCGGGCGTGGCCTGGACGGAGGCGGGACCCTCGTCGGTCAGGCGGTCGTGGAGCCACCGGCACGCCCGGTCCTCGTCCGTGAACCGCTCGACCACCTCGCGCGTGCCCCGCTCATGGACCCCCACGCACCACAGGCCGCCGCGTTCTTCCAGGAAGTAGCGATCGGCGGCCAGGTGGGGACCGTGGGTGCAGCCCGGGATCTCGTAGTACGCCTCGGGGACCCCGGCCGCCCGAAGAGCCTTGCACAGCTGGGACCGGTCCATGGAGCCAGTCTCCCATCACGGACGGCGCCGGGCCCGGCCGTGGGGCCGGGCCCGGCTTCACGGGGTCAGCGCGATGCGGCCTTCGCGCCCACCGACGTGGCCTGCCTGTCCGCCGGCACCTTCAGCCGCACCAGGGTGCCGTTGGACACCAGGTTGGCCACGGTGGTGAAGGGGATGGTCGGGCACACCTTGCTGCTGGTGGCGTACTGAACCGCCCCGCCCGGTTGCTCGAACGCCGGGGCGGCCGGCCCCGCGCACACGGTGACGTCCTTCGCCACCC
The DNA here is from genome assembly GCF_044334385.1 of Streptomyces sp. NPDC020801. Taxonomy (NCBI): domain Bacteria; kingdom Bacillati; phylum Actinomycetota; class Actinomycetes; order Kitasatosporales; family Streptomycetaceae; genus Streptomyces; species Streptomyces sp. NPDC020801. The sequence continues at coordinate 645,345 of NZ_JBIRST010000001.1, read as the reverse complement.
TGTACAGGTGGTAGCTGTACGGGTAGCGGGGGTCGGAGGTGTTGAGGTTCGACGGCGGGATCGCCCGCCGCCCGAACTTCGTGCCGGCCGGGGAGAGGAACCGGCCGGTCTCGTTGCCGAACCGGTCGACCGTCAGGTTCTGGCCCGCCAGGAGCGTCAGGGGCGCCGCGATCACGCCGCCCTGGGCGTCGTGCGCGAAGCCGTCGTCCTTGGGGTAGTTCCAGTCGCCCTGGCCCGAATCGAGGGTGGGGTCCCACCACTCGTCCAGGAATCTCACCGCGGTGAGACCCCCGAGCCGGTCGTACCCTTCGAGGATGTTCCCCAGCACCCCACGGACCGGCAACCGCCTGGGGCCGAGCCGCCAGTCACGGCAGAAGTAGTACGAGCGGTAGGCCTCGGCGATGGGGTACGGCACCAGGCCGCTGCACACGGGCGGCCGCCCGGGCTCGTCGGGCCCGTCCCCCTGTTGCGGCCCCGGTTGTGCGAGCAGCCCCACCGGCCGGGGCGCCGGCACGCCCGGCCGGACCTGCCCGAGGGCACCCGCCCGGCCGCCGTCCTCGGCCGCGGTCGCGGCCGAGGGGGCGGAAAGGCCCATGACCAGGGAACCGGCCAGGCCGACCCCGGCCGCGAAGCCGGCACACCGTCTTGACGGTCTCACTGCACCTCCCACGTGAACGCGCGTCCGGCACGGGCCGCCCGAGTTGCACGGAAACGACCATGGAACAGCCGGAATGACGAGATCACTAAAGCCGCAGGGGGCGGCGAGTGCGTGCAGACGTGCCGAAGCTGGGTCCGAACGGGTTCGTCCAGGTGGCGGCCCCGGGGCGCCGCCGGACGACACCCCGCAGCCTCCTGCCGCACCCGCTCAGAACAGGCTCAGCAGCGCCTCTGCCGGGTCGGCGAGTCCGTTCTCGCCGCCCGGGAGCGGGAGTTCGAACCAGACCGTCTTGCCGCGCGGGGTCCGCCGGGATCCCCAGGCGGCGCTCAGCAGCCCGACGAGCTGGAGACCGCGGCCGCCCTCGTCGGTGTCGCGGGCGCGGCGGCGGCGCGGCTGGACGAGTCCGGAGTCCCACACCTCGCAGACCAGTGTGCGGTCGAGGAGGAGGCGGAGTCTTATCTCGCCCTCGCCGTAGCGCAGAGCGTTGGTGACCAGTTCGCTGACGAGGAGTTCGGTGGTGTCGACCAGCGGCTCCATGTCCCAGGCGAGCAGCTGGGAGCGGGTGTACTCGCGGGCGCGGCCGACACTGCGCGGCTCGCGCGGCAGGGTCCAGTCGCCGACGGACTCGGCGGGCAGGCCCTGGACGCGCGCCATGAGCAGCGCGATGTCGTCCTCCCCGTGGTGGCTGCCGAGGGTGTTGAGGACGTGGTCGCAGACGTCCTCCAAGGGGCGGCCCGGTTCGGTGAGGGCGCCCACGAAGGCCTGCAGGCCCTCGTCCAGGGGGTGGTCGCGCGATTCGACCAGTCCATCCGTGTAGAGCGCGAGCAGGGCACCCTCGGGGAGTTCGACCTCGACCTCCTCGAAGGGTTCGCCGCCGACACCCAGCGGCATGCCCGGCGGGACGTCGAGCATCAGCGCGGACTCGCCGGGTTCGACCAGGACCGGCGGCAGATGGCCCGCGTTGGCGAAGGTGCACCTTCGGGTGACCGCGTCGTAGACGGCGTAGATGCAGGTCGCCAGGTAGACCTCGGAGAGGTCGGCCTCGCGGGGGCGGCGGGCCGCCCGGGTGGCCTGCTGGACACCACCGGGGGCGCCGAGGCCGCGGGCGATCTCGTCCAACTGGGACAGGACTTCCGCCGGTTCGAGGTCGAGCAGGGCCAGGGTGCGTACGGCCGTGCGCAGTTCACCCATGGCCACGGCGGCACGCAGGCCGCGGCCCATGACGTCCCCGACCACCAGCGCGGTGCGGTGGCCGGGGAGTTCGATGACGTCGAACCAGTCGCCGCCGACCTCGCTGGGCCGGCCGGTGGCCGCGTTGCCGGGCAGGTAGCGGCAGGCGATGTCGAGGCCCGAGGCCTCGGGGTCGCCGGGCGGGAGCAGGGAGCGCTGCAGTATCAACGCGCGTTCGTGCTCGCGCCGGTACAGGCGGGCGTTGTCGATGCAGACCGCGGCGCGCGCGGCGAGTTCGACGGCGAGGTCGCGGTCCCGGTCGCCGAACGGCTCGCTGCCCTTGGTCCGGGCGAACTGCGCGAGTCCTACGACCGTGTCGTGGGCGACCATCGGGACGGCCAGCGTGGACTGCACCAGGCCGCCTTCCTCGCCGGGCACGTTCTGCGGGCGGGCGGTGCGCAGGGCGTCCGCGCAGGGCGAGTTGAAGGGGTAGTGGTGGACCGCGCCGAGCTCGACGGGGGCGCCGGTGCCGGTGAAGGGGGCTTCGGAGACGGCGCTGGCGAAGGCGACGCGGCGCAGTTCGGCGCTGCCGTCGGCGAGTCCGGGCGGGGTCTCGTCGCCGGCCAGCAGGCCCTGGTAGAGGTCGACGGTGGCGAGGTCGCAGAAGCCGGGGACCACGACGTCGAGGAGTTCGCGGGCGGTGGTCTCCAGGTCCAGGGAGTTGCCGATACGGGCGCCGGCGTCATTGAGAAGGGCGAGATTGCGCCGCGCGGCTGCGGCCTCGCGGGCGGCGGCTCGGCGGGCGGTGATGTCGGTGCCGAGCCATGCGATGCCGATGGGCCGACCGCTTCCGCTGTGCACCCGGTAGAGGTTGACGGACCAGTGGCGGCGCTCGTTGGAACCCGGCACGAAGCCGGTGACGTGCATGTCCGTGATGGACTCGCCACTGTCCAGGACCCGGCGCAGGGTGGCGGCGACGCGTTCGGCCTCGCCTCGCGGCAGGTAGTCGTGCACGCCGTTGCCCCGGTGGTCGTCGGGCGTGCCGCCGAAGGTGGAGGCGAAGCGCTCGTTGGCGCGGCGGACCCGCAGGTCGGTGTCGATGAGCAGGAAGCCGAAGGGGGATTGTCCGAAAATAGCCTGAGAGGCGGCAAGGTCGGTTTCAATGCGACGCAGGGTGCGGACGTCGACCACGGTGCAGACGGCGGCCTTCTCGCCCTCCGCGGTCCGGGTCGGCATCACATAGACCTCGGCGAGCCCCTCCTCGCCGCGCTCGCCGTCCTCGCCGTCCGGCAGCCGGAAAGGGACCACGCCGGTCCACTCCCGGCCGTCGAGGATCTCGGCCATCTTGCGCTGGCCCCGCTCGCGCAGGTCGGCGTCGACGAAGGCCTCGATGGGGTCCATGCCGACCGCGCGCGCGGCGGGGATGCCGAAGATGTGCTCGGCGCGCAGGCTCCACTGGTCGACATGACCGTCGGGACCGATGGAGAAGGACGCCACCTTGATGTAGTCGTACATGGAGCCGGGCGGACTGCTCTGCCACATCGCGTCGGTGGGCGGAGCATCGGCGGCGGCGTCACCGCCCGTGGACTCCGTCCTCGCGCCGTCCGACGGGTCCTCGGACTCCGTGGCCTTCGCTGGTATCTCGCTCACGCGAACCGTCCCCTCCAGCTCACCGCGTCCGGCACCGGTCACCGGGGGCGGCTGCCCGCAGTATCCAGCACTACGGCGCCGCACAACACGGTGTTCACGATCACAGGACCATCCCGATGCTTTTCGGTCCGGCCTGCGACAACACAACCTGTCTTCTAACCAGGCGACACCCCGTCGAATCCCGTCCGATGACAACCTTCACCGGTCCGTTCCGGTCGTTCGACAGCGTCTTGGGGCGTGTACAGCCCGGCTCAGCCCGGTACCGCCAGTTCGAACCAGACCGTCTTGCCGGCCGCGTCCGGCCGCGTGCCCCAGCGGCGGGAGGAGGAGGCGACCAGTTGCAGACCGCGGCCGCTCTCGTCGTCGGGACGGGCGGGACGTTCGCGGGGCGGGTCCGGGAGCGGATCGGAGACCTCGACCAGCAGGACGTCCGGCAGCCCGGCGGGGCGCACCAGGCGGACGACGATGGGACCGGTGGCGTGCCGCAGGGAGTTGGTGACGAGTTCGCTCACCAACAGGGCCGCGGTGTCGCCGAGCGAGTCGAGTTTCCAAGTGCGCAGCTGGCTGCGGACGGCGGCGCGGGCCGTGCGCACCGCGCCGGGATCCGCGGAAAAGGTCCACTCGGCGCAGTCGCCTTCGGTGTCGATCACACCGATCACTTCCCAGGCCAGCGAGCCCACCCATGTCCGATTTCATGGGGTTAATGGGCACATACCCGATATCCAGGGGGCAGTACCGCGCTTCGGGAGCCAGTACTGCACCAGTGCTGCCCACGAACGGCGCGTTGTGGCACTGACGGCGGACGAGGCGCGTGGGACTCGCGCCCGGGCACCTGATGCGCTCCGCGTCACCACACGGTGTGCGGCACCGGGCGTGCGGCATCCGGCGTGCGGCACCCGGCAGTACCCGCGCGTCGCGCGGCACGCCTCGCGCGCCGGTGTCCGGGACCGGCTCTCACGCCCTCACGCCCTCACGCGCCCGGTGCGTCCCGCCCCCGGTCGGTGCCGTGCCCCTGGCCGGCGCCGTGTTCCTCGCCGCCGCCGAGGCGCGCGACGGTCTCGCGCACGGCGGGCACGTCCTGGTCCAGCCAGGGCACGTCCCAGATCCCGGCGGGGGTGAGCCAGCGCAGTTCGTCGTGGTCCTGAAGGGGTTTGGGCTCGGCGGAGCCGGGGCGCAGCCGGGCGGTCCACACCTGGAGTTCGTAGGGCGGCCGCAGGGGCCAGCCGCCCGGAATCCTCTCCACGGCCTCGGCGTCGACGCCGAGTTCCTCGCGCAACTCGCGTACGAGGGCGGCCTCGGGGAGCTCGCCGGGCTCGACCTTGCCGCCGGGCAGCTCCCAGCGTCCGGCCAACTCCGGGGGCGCGCTGCGGCGCGCGGCGAGCAGACGGCCGCCGTCGAGCAGGGCGGCACCCACCACCACGATCCGTTCGGTCATGCGCCGGAGCCTACGGGAGCGGGGCGGTCACCGGCGAAGCGTCAGCCGTCGTCGCCCGCCCCGCCGCCGTGCTGCCCGATGCGCTCGACCCAGTAGAGCTGTTTGTGGCCACGGCTGTCGAGGCTGTCGGCGATCTTCTGGGCCTCGGCTCGGGTGGCGTACCTGCCCACGCGGTAGCGATTGCCGTTGTCGTCCTGCCGGACGACGAGCCAGGGAAGAGTGATCGTGCCGTCGTTCATCGCGCCCCACTGCTCCTTCCCGGCCCTGACCGCCCGTGCCCGGCTCCCGGCCTCCGCCTTGCCCCGCCCGCTGAGGAAACCGCAGTCCGCATATGCCCGACCCTACGCCTAACCTTTACGCAGCGAATACGGGTTTTCACAAAGAGGTATGCAACCGGCCAGTACACAGGGGGCGCAGATACGCGAACGCGCCGTTTGCGGGCGTGGGTGGGTCCGGTCAGAGGTGTATCGCGCCCGACCAGGCGACCTGCGAGAACGGCCGGATTCCGGCCCCCGGGCGGGGCGGCGCCCGGGACGGGCGTGCGAGGCGACCGCCGCGGGGGCGTGCACTACGGCGTGAACAAGGACACCAGCAGTGACACGCGCCCCGCTGCTCCGCCTACTTCACGGGCAGGTGGTACGCCACCCGGTAGCGGTCGGCGGGGATCACCACGTCCGCCGTCTCGACGGGGCGGCCGGAGGCGTAGAAGGTGCGCTGGACGACCAGCACCACATGGCCGGGGACGCCGCCGAGGGCGAGCAGTTCCTCGGCGAGGCCGGGGCGGGCGCCGACCTCCTCGGTGACGTTGTCGACGATGACATCGATGGCGCGCATCCGCTCGACGACTCCCATGCCGCCGAGCGGTCCCTCCTCGGGCAGCATGACGGGGGTGCGCCCGGTGACGGCGAGCGGCTCCCAGGAGGTGGAGAGCATCATCGCCTCGCCGGCCTCCCGGAAGACGTACTTGGTGCACATCACGCGGTCGCCGGGCTTGATGCCGAGCCGTTCGGCGATCGCGCCGCTGGCCTCGGCCTGGGCGCTGCGCGACTCCCAGGTGCCGCGCGCCCCGGCGTCCGCCTGCTCCTGGCGGAAGGGCGTGGCCCCGTCACCCGGGCGGTACCCGGAGCGGGCGACCCGGCGCGGGACGGGGCGCTCACGCACATACGTCCCCGAGCCGGAGCGGCCCTCGACCAGACCCTCGGCCATCAGCACCTTGCGGGCTTCGAGGGCGACCGTGTCCGAGACGCCGTACTCCTCGCGGATCCTGGCCTGGGAGGGCAGCCGGGTGTGCGGGGGCAGCTGACCGTCGACGATCTTCTTGCGGAGATCACCCGCGACGCGCAGGTACGCCGGCTGCTCACCGAAAGTCACTGGCCGCTCCCATCAGGTTGTACAGACAGCAACAGACTGGCAACCGTCGGTTGTACTTGCAAGCAAAGGCCAGAGAATCACTCGATGTGATGACATGGGGAGCCTGAACGCTTCACGCAGGCATTTTCTCCCCACTATGGCGGCCGTCACACCCTCGTGAGGCCCGGCGGCCCGCGCGGGAGGACGGCGGGGAGTGACAGACGTGCCGCGCGGCCGTCATACCGCGGCCCGCACGAAGCCCGCCCTTAACCTGCGGACATGACATCTCTGCCGGACCGTTACTGCCCCATCGACGGCGCCCGTGTCCCCAGCAACTCCCTCGCCTGGTGCTGCCCGTCCTGCCACGGCCCCCTCGACCTCGACTTCGCGCCGACCCCGGCATCGCTGAAGTCCCTCACCGGACGGGTGAACTCGCTGTGGCGGTACGCGGAAACGCTGCCGCTGTCGTCACCCTCGGTGTCCCTGGGCGAGGGCCGCACCCCGCTCGTGACGCTGACGGACGAGGTCTCGGCGAAGCTGGACTTCCTGATGCCCACGCTGTCGTTCAAGGACCGGGGCGCGGTGCTGCTGACCGAACTGGCGCTGCGCGCCGGGCCGCACCGGGTGGTCGTGGACAGCAGCGGCAACGCGGGCACGGCCGTCGCCGCGTACTGCGCCCGTGCCCGCCTGCCCTGCACGGTCTACGTCCCCCTCGGCACCTCGCCGAAGAAGCTGGAGCAGATCGAGGCGCACGGGGCACGGGTGGAGGTGGTAGACGGCGGCCGCGAGGCGGCGGGCACCGCGGCCCGGGCGGCGGCGGACGAGGAGGGCACCTTCTACGCCTCGCACGTCTACAACCCGTACTTCCTGCACGGCACCAAGACCTACGTCCACGAGCTGTGGGAGGACCTCGGCGGACGCCTTCCCGAGGTCCTCGTACTGCCGGTGGGCAACGGCACGCTGCTGCTGGGTGCGGCGCTGGCCATCGCCGAGTTGTACGGGGCCGGGCTGCTGGACCGGCGCCCGGCGCTGTGGGCGGTGCAGGCGGCCGCGGTCGCCCCGCTGGCGCACGCCTGGGCGGAGGGCGCGGAGGAGCTCGTCGGGACGACCCCCGTGGCGCCCACGTACGCCGAGGGCATCGCCATCCCCCGCCCGCCCCGGGCCCGCCAGATCCTGCGCGCGGTACGGGACTCGGGCGGCACCTTCCTGACCGTGACGGAGGACCAGATCCGCCACGCCCAGCTGGACCTGGCCTCCCGCGGCCTCTACGTCGAGGCCACGGGCGTGGCCTGCTGGGCGGCGGTCCGCGAGGGCGCGCTCGGCGGCAGGTCGGCGGTGGTGCCGCTGTGCGGGGCGGGGCTGAAGTCGGGCATCGCGCGCCCGTAGCCGTGACCGGGAGACCCCGGTCCGGCCGCCGTCCGCCGCCCGCCCCCCGGCGCGGTCAGGGGCGTTCCTTCTCCAGCAGGGACACACAGCGGCCCAGCAGGGCGATCAGCGTTTCGCGCTCCTCGGCGGTGAACTCCGCGGCGAGGGCCCGCTCCACCCTTACGGCACGCGCGTCGGCGTCGGCCAGCGCGACGCGGCCCTCCTCCGTGAGACGGGTCTCCAGGACGTTGCGGTGCCACTCGTGCGGGGTGCGCTCGATCAGGGCACGGTCCTGAAGGTTCTTCAGGACCGTGTTCATGGTCGGCGGCGTCACCCCGCACAGCCGTGCCAGAGCGGCGGCCGAGATGCCCGGGTTCCCGGAGAGATGGAGCAGCGCCGCGTACTGCGCGACGGTCACACCCGCAGGCTTCAGCACCGCGTGCTTCGTCGCGTTGAGGGCCTGTTCGGCCCGCTTGAGGTGGGCGCCGAGGCGCTCGGACGCGGGCATGGATGTCATTCACGCATGGTAGCGGGCACGCTCATCAATGAGACCTCACGTCGAAGTTAATATATTGACGAAGATTAGAACTCTAATTTAGATTCGTGTTCGTAACCGCGAGCAGCCGAACCGAGAGGCACCGCAGTGTCCCGTTCGATCCACCGCCGTACCTTCCTCGCCACGACCGCGGCCCTGACCGTCACCGCGACGGCCGGCGCCACCGCGCAGGCGGCCACGGCATCCCGTGTCAGTACCGCGTTCACCCTCCCGGGCGACCGCGCCTACCCCGAGGGCATCGCCCTCGACCCGCGCACCGGCGACGCGTACGTCGGCTCGTACACCACCGGCGCCGTCTACCGGGCCGCGGCGGGCCGCCGTAGCGCCGAGGTGTTCCTCCCGGCGGGTGCCGACGGCCGGCAGACCGCCAACGGACTGAAGGCCGACCGGGCCGGGCGGCTCTGGGTCATCGACTCGACCGCCGGCGTCGACGTCTACGGCATGCGCGACCGCGCGCTCCTCGCCCGGTTCCGGGTGCCCGGGGACGGGCCGCGCTTCGTCAACGACCTTGCGATCGCCCCCGACGGCACCGCCTACCTCACCGACAGCACCCGCGCGGTCGTCTACGCGGTCACGCCGGCGGACCTGGCGCGCGCCCGCAACGGGTCCGGCTCGCTGCGGGTGAGCCACGACCTGAGCCGGGTACGCGACGCCAGGACGTCAGAGGCGCTCACCCTCAACGGCATCGTCGCCGACCCGGCGGGCCGCCATCTGCTCGCCGTCGACATGACCGGCGGCGGGCTGTACCGGATCGGCCCCGAAAGCGGCAGGGTCCGCCAAGTGGCGCTGCACGGGGGCGATCTGAAGCACGGCGACGGCCTGGAACTGTCCCACGGCACGCTGTGGGCCGCGCACAACGCCGTCAACACCATCAGCCGCTGGCGCCTGACGGGGGACGCCACCGCGGCCCGCCTGGAGCGGCGGGTCACAGACTCCGCGCTGCAGATCCCGACCACGCTCGCCCGCCGTCACGGCCGCCTGCTGGTCGTCCGCTCCCAGTTCGACAAGGGCGGGCCGATGGGTCCGGGAACCCCCCGGGCGCCCTTCACGGTGGCGCGGGTGAGCGGGATCTGACGGAGCGCGGCGGGACCGGCGCCGGACCGGGCGGCGGTCCGGGCGGCCCTACGCCGTGGCCGGGAGCTGCGTCCGGGCGGCCTGAACAGGCGCCGGAACGGGCCCCGCGGCCGCGGCCCCGGTGTCCGGCTCCTCCGGCAGCAACTCGCGGGTGCAGTCCCGGATCAGGCTGTGGAAGGAGAAGCGGGAAGGGGTGTCCTCGCGGATGAGGTTGTTCTCGACGAGGGTGTCGAAGTGGCGTTCCACGTCACCGGCCGGCAGCCCGGTGACGGCGGCCGCGTGGTCGAGGTCGTAGGACGGGGACGGGTGAAGGCTGATGAGACGGCTGAACCGGCGCTGGGACGGGCTCAGGTACCGGTAGGACGTCCGGAGCATGGACATCAGGTCGCGGTCGGCGGTCCGCAGGCAGCCGGCCCGCTGCGGGCCGCCGGCCAGGCGGTCGACGAGGTCCGCGATCGCCCACGCGGGCCGGCCGCGCAGCCGGGTCGCGGCGATCCGGATGGCCAGCGGCAGATGACCGCACAGTTCGACCGCCCTGACCGTCTGCGCGGGCTCGCGGGCGGCGCGCTGCTCCCCCACGATGCGGGTGAACAGCGAGACGGCGTCCGCGGACGGCAGCACGTCCAGCCACAGCGGCACCGCGCCGTCCAGCGCGGTGAGCTTGCGGCGGCTGGTCACCAGCACCAGCGCGCCGCCGCTGCCGGGCAGCAGCGGGGCGACCTGCGCGGTGTCCGCCGCGTCGTCGAGGACGACCAGGCAGCGCTCGCCCGCCAGCCGCGACCGCCACAGCGCGCTGCGCTCCTCCAGGCTGGCCGGAACCGCCTCCGGGGGAACACCGCTCGCCTGGAGCAGGCTGGCCAGCGCCTGCTGGGGCGGCACCGGTGGGCGGTCGGCGCTGTAGCCGTGCAGGCCGATGAAGTACTGGCCGTCCGGGTAGTGGGCCGCGACGCGATGGGCGACGCGCACGGCGAGGGTCGTCTTGCCGACCCCGCCCATGCCGTCGATCGCGATCATCAGCGGGGACGTGCCGGGCGCCTGGCCGGCCGCGTCCAGCAGGGAGCCGAGTTCGGCGGTGCGGCCGGTGAAGTCGGTGAGGTCGTGGGGCAGATAGTTGCGGCGGTTGCCGTCCGGGGGCGCCGGGCAGGTGCGTACGGGATCGTCCTCCCGGCGGGCTCGCGCGCGGCGCGCGGCGAGGTCGGCCGGGGCCGGGCCGCGAGCCGTCGGGGCGTCGGCGAGGATCTCCGCGTGCAGGGTCCGCAGGTGCCGGCTCGGTTCCAGGCCGAGCTCCTCCGCCAGGAACCGCCGGCCCTCTTCGTAGACCGCGAGGGCGTCGGCCTGCCGGCCGCTGCGGAACAGGGCGAGCATCAGGCTGCCGCGCAGGGAGTCCCGTAGCGGGTACTCGGCGAGCAGCGCGTGCAACTCCCCCACCACGGAGGCGGCTTCACCGGTCCGCAGGCGCAGCGCCATGAGGTCCTCCAGGGCGGTCAGCCGCTGCTCGTTGAGCTTGACCGCGGCGGAGGTCACGGAGGGGCAGTGGATGCCGGCGAAGGCGTCGCCACGCCAGAGGTCAACCGCCGACTGCAGGATGCCGATGGCGTCGGCCCACCGGCCCTCCCGCTCGGCCGCTCCGGCGCCGCGGACCCGTTTGACGAAGCGGCGGGCGTCGACGGCGTCGTCGGGGACCATGAGCCGGTATCCGACGTCCATGGTGACCAGGCTGGTCCCGTCCGCCCCCGACAGGATGCGGCGCAGGTCGCGGATGGCGTTGTGGACCTGGGGACGCGCCGACGGCGGCGGGTCCTCCCACAACTCGTCCACCAGCACGTCCACCGGGACCACCCGGTTGGCGTTCAGGAGCAGCAACGCCAGGAGTTTCTGCTGGCGCATGCCCCGGACGCGGATCAGCTGACCCGACTCGCGGGTCTCCAGAGAACCCAGGACCAGGAATTCCATTTCTTCCGTCCCCGAGGTGCGTGGCGGTTCAGCGCCGGCTGCGCGGGTCCATCACTTTCCCCAGGTGACGTCGTCGGGGGTCACGACGGCAGTGGTGGTACCCGCGTCCTGCCCGGCCTCGGCAACTCCGGGAAGGTGCGCGACATGATCCGCGACGGTCACCGAGAGCGTCATTCCACCGGCGGCGAGAAGGGCGGCGGCGACGATTTTGCAGACGCGGGTAGCCAGCACGGAATTTCTCCTTCGACGACGAGGGGATACCCGGGGGAATCACCCGGGTGTTCGGCGGCCGCTTTCCTTTCCGCCGATGCCTCCACCCTGCTCGGCCATCGGGCCGGGGGGAACGGCAAACGGCTGGACGGAACATGCACTGTCCTAAGACGTCCACCGCGACCTGCGGCGACGGCTGGGCTCAGGCGTCCCACCAGGGGCCGGGCACCAGGACCGTCTCGGCCTGAAGGACGCGGAAGCCACACAGCCGCGGATGGCCGGCGACGGCCCGCCGCACCAGTCGCGCGGATCTCTCCTCTGCCGTGGCGAGGCTGTCGGCGAGCAGGAAAAGGCCCAGCGTGACGTCCCCGGAAGGGCTCGGATGGACGGTGACGTGCTCCAGGCCTTCCGCCCTTTCCGCGTACGACGTGATGATCGCGGCCAGGTCGGGTCGCTCGGCCGTGCCGTCGGGGCCCTTCAGGCGCACGTGGATGAGATACATACCCCAATTCTTGGGCGTGGGATTTGCACATGGGAGCAGCTCGGGTTGGACGGTTTGTGCCATGGCCTGAACCGTCACTCGCCGGGCCGGTGCGGACCCCATAAATTGACGCGGATGCGAAGGGGCGTGCCGGCCGCCCGGACGGGGCGGGTCCGGCCGGAAAATTCAACAGGCAACGACCGTCCGGTCGGTGTCCGGCCCGCAGATCCCCGGACGAACCGCATACGCCTCGCCACCCCCCTCCGAGCGGCAGTCCCCGTCCCCGACGGGCTGAATGTTCGTCAGTTTGGCCGGAACCGGCCTCGACGTCATCCGGGCGGTTCCATTGAGTTCAACATCAGTAAGCTTCGGGGCACTAAGTTTCGAACTCAGTGAGTTTGATCCTGGCCAGGGGGATCGCATCATGTTGGACGTTCTGGGACTCGATGCCGTTGCCGAAGCCATCTACCGGGGGATGCTGACCAATCCCCAGGACGGCGTGGCGGCACTGGCCGCCCGGCTGGGCCTGACGGAGGAACAGGTTCGAAGAGGGCTGGACCGGCTCAGCGAGCTGGCGCTGATCCAGCCCTCCGGAAGACGGGCAGGAGGAAGAGGCGAGGAGGGAGCGGGCAGGGACGGCGGACCGGGCAGAGACGGGATCGGCTTCCGGGCGGTCGGCCCGGAGACCGCGATGGAGGTGCTGCTCGCCCGCCAGCAGGCGGAGCTGGCCGCCCAGCAGATGCGGGTGGAGGCCTCCCGCGCGGCGGCCGCCCAGCTGATCGCCGAGTGCTCGGCGCTGCGCCCGCGTGCCCTCGACCACGCAGCCGAACAGCTGCTCGGTCCGGACGCGATCCGGGAGCGGCTGGCCGAGCTGGCCAGGTCCGCCCAGACCGAGGTCACCACCTTCGCGCCCGGCGGCGCGCACTCGGCGGAGGACCTCGCGGCCAGCCGTGGGCCCAACGCCGACCTGCTCGGCCGCGGCGTGCGGATGCGGACCGTCTACCTCGACAGCGTGCGCAACCACGCGCCCACGCTGGACCACGTCAGCTGGCTGCACCAGCACGGCGGGCAGGTCCGCACGGTGCCCGACCTGCCGATCCGGATGATCATTTTCGATCGGAGCCAGGCGGTGCTGCCCATCGACACCTCCGACGCCCGGGCCGGCGGGGTGGTGCTGCGCGGCGCCGGGACGGTGGCGGCGCTGTGCGCGCTGTTCGAGAGCGTGTGGCACACCGCGATCCCCCTGGGCAGCACACCCAAGTGCGGGGCGAAGGACATGCCGCCGCAGGAGCGGGCGGTGCTGAAGATGCTCGCCCAGGGCTACACCGACGAGGCCATCGCCAAGCGGCTCGGTGTCTCGCCGCGCACCGCCCGCCGCATCGCCGCCAACCTGATGGAACGCCTGGACGCCCGCAGCCGCTTCGAGGCAGGAGTGCACGCCGTCCAGGACGGCTGGCTCCCCTCCTCCCGGTGACCGCGGGCGTCCGCGCACCATGGGCCCTCCCCCGCCCTCGCCGTGTTACGCCTGCTCCGCCTCCTGGCGGGCTTCGCGGCGGTCCGCCGCGAGCAGCGCCAGGGCGGGGAGCAGCGTGACCGCGTAGACACCGAGGAGCCAGCCGAAGGAGTGGGCGAAGGCGCCCGGCACCAGTCCGTGGCGCTGTCGCGCCGCCGCGTCCAGCACCACCGTCACCGCGGCGAGGGCGACGGCGCCGCCGATCCGCTGGATCAGATTGAGCTGGGAGGAGGCGTCCGGGATGGACTGCGCCCGGATCGACTGGAACGCCCTGGTCATCGCCGGCACGATGGTCAGTCCCGTACCCAGGCCGCGCACCGCGAGGCTCGCGCACAGCAGCGCGTACGGGGTGTCGGCCGACAGCCGGGTCAGCGGCACGGTGGCGACCATGGTGAGCGAGATGCCGACGACGACGGTGCCGCCACCGCCCAGCCGCTTCATCAGGACCCGGCACAGCCAGGCGGCGGTGACCACGCCGATCCCGCCCGTGGACATCAGCAGACCGGTGGTCACCGCGCTCTCGCCGCGCGCGGACTCGAAGTACAGCGGGATGAGCATCATCGGCGAGTAGAGCACGAAGCCCAGGCAGAAGATGTTCACCGCCGCCGTACGGTAGACGCGGTGGGCGAACAGCCGCAGGTCCAGCAGCGGGAAACGGGCCCGCAGCTGGCGCACCACGAACACCGCGCCGCTCGCCACCGCGAGCGCCAGCGGCACCAGCAGGGACGCCCGCGCGTGCAGTCCGGCGCCGGAGAAGGCGTGGATGGCCAGGACGGTGCTCACCGTGCACACGGCCGAGGACACCAGCCCGACCACGTCCAGCGGCTTGGCCTCCTTGCCGGCCGGGGCGTCACCGTGCACGAAGCGCAGGGTGACGGCCAGCAGGGATGCGCACAGCGGGACGTTGACCGCGTACACCGCGGACCAGCCCCCGGCCTGCACCAGGAGGCCTCCGATCGTCGGGCCGAGCAGCGGGCTGATCAGCATCACACTGCCGTTCAACGCCTGTACCCGGCCCAGCTGTTCACGCGGTACGCCGCTGGTGAGCAGGATCGTGGACACGGGCGTGAGCACACCGGCCGCCGCCCCCGACACCCCTCGGGCCGCGATGAGCTCCGGGAGGCTCTGGCTGACCGCGCAGGCCGCCGAGCCCAGGGCGAACAGCGTGGCCGCACCGGCGAAGACACGTTTGACGCCGAACCGGGTGGCGAGCCAGCCGGTGGCCGGCATCAGCGCGGACAGCGCGATCAGATACGTGGTCACCACCCACTGCACCCGGTCGATGGCGCCGAACCGGGCGGTGGTCTCGTGCAGGGACACGTTGACGATGGTGGTGTCGAGCAGCGCGAGGAAGCCGCCCGTGACGGCCACGGCGATCGTCACGGCGGTGGGGCCGGAGGGCTTGGCGGTGGCGGGGGGCGACGGCTCGGGACGAGCCTCCTCGCCGGTCTGGTGGTCGGTCAGCGACATGTGGGCGCATCCTTGTGGAAGTCGACGGGTTGGGAAGGGCGGTTCAGTCCGCCGAGGCGAGCGCGCGCTCGATGTCGTCGAGGACCGTCTCGCCCGCCTCGCGGGCGCCGGGGCGGTTCCGGCAGGAGAGGGTCAGCTCGGTTTCGGCGCCGATCCGACAGGCACTCAGGAACATCTCGGCATAGGGCACCAGCATCGGCAGCGTGGCGAACGCGGTGGGCGTGAAGCCCTCGGTGCGCAGTTCGCCGGTGTCGATCCGGCCGTGGTCGGTGATGATCGCCGTACAGGGGAAGCGGGTGCCGTCCAGTTCCCGGGCCTCGCGCAGGGTGTTGGCGAAGGGGTTCTGGCGCAGGAAGTCCCGGCTGAGGGCGGCCACTTCGCGCTTGCGCAGCAGGGCGCGCACGATCCGGCCGTGCAGCGCCTTCCAGTCGTCGTCCCGGCTCAGGTCGAGCACCAGCTGGGAGGTCAGGTTGGCGGTGGAGCGCACTGTGGGGTCGTGGCGGCGCAGGTCCACCGGGACGATCAGGCGGCCGGTGTCACCGGCCAGGTGCCCGGACAGGGCGGCGGCCACGCGGGCGGTGACCGCGGACGGGCAGGCCGGCACCCGGCGCCGGAGCCACAGCGGGGTGCCGTCGGCGGGCCCGTCGCCGAGGATCGCGGGCAGGCCCGGAAGCCGGGCCGGCGGTTCGGCGGGGGGCACCGTGCCCGCCGCCCTGCGGAAGTGGGCGTCGTCGACCACCGCGTCCGCGCCGAGCGGCTCCTCGCCGCGCAGCGCCCGGAACACGTCGGCGATCCACTGCCTCAGCCCCCGGCCGTCGGTCACGATGTGACTGGCCCGCACCACCAGCCGGGTCACCGGACCGTTCACGAGCCCGACCTCGCAGACCGGTCCGGTCACGACGTCCAGGTCCCGCTGGAAGAAGGGCGCCTCGAAGCCGGTGCCGTCCGGCAGTTCGACGACCGGCGGGAGGGGGCCGTCGGCGCGCCAGGCCGCGGCCCGCCGGCGCACCGCCAGGCCCGGGTTGGCGAGGGTGGCCGTCCGTACGGCCTCCCGCAGGGCCCCGGGGCCGATCCGGCCCGCTCCCTCGACGACCATCTGGATCAGCTGCGGGGTGCCGGTCGCCGCCGCGTTCAGATAGCCGCGCTCGATCTGCGAGATACGGCGGGTGTACGGCCGCCGCACCTCGGTCGCTGTCGCTGTCATGCCGCCTCCAGGGTCAGGGCGTCGGTACGGGTGGCCCGCGCGGCGCGGCCGGCCCGCCACCACCAGCGGACGGGGGCGGACCGGTCGGCGACGAGGGCGAGGTGCATGTTCCGGCCGAGGTGGGCCGAACGGACCCGGTAGGGCGGGACGTTGGTGGCCCGCCAGCCCGGCTGCCAGGCCGGCAGCCGGACTCCGGCGAAGGTCTCCTTGGTCACGTGCGAGGCCTTGATGAGCGCCTCGCACTCGGCGAAGTCCCCGATGGTGGCCGGTTCCGTCCGGCCGAGCAGCTCGCCGAGCCACCGCATGGCGTAAGGACGGTCCCGCTCGTCCTGGAGGTCCACACCGACGCGCGCCCCGGCCGACAGCGCGACGGCGCTGTAGGCGTCGCAGTGGGCCACGGACACGGTCAGGCCGTACGCCGGGACGCTCCACCGCTTGTGCACGTCCCGGACCAGGTCCCGGGCGGTGACGTCGAGGCCGTGCACGGCCCGTACGGCCTCGACGATCAGGGACCGGCCCGAGCGGCTCATGCGGTGGCCCATGCGGTCGCGGGGCAGATGAGGGTGGTGGGTGACCAGGCAGTCGATCACCGCGGGCCGGTGGGGGCACGGGTCCCCGGGGGCCACGCCCCCGGACCCCCCTCCGGCCCGGACGGCCTCGCCCTCGATCACCGGACGGCCCCGGATCGCCGCACCGGAGTCCGCAGGGAGCCCCATCAGGCTGCCCATCACGCCCCCGCGTCGAACACGGCGGCCGCGTAACTGCCGCCGTAGGCGAAGCTGGACAGCAGCAGCCGGCCCCGCGGGTGCTCGCCGCCGAGCGCGGCGACCAGGCCGAGGGCACCCGCGCTGCCGTATGTCTCGCCGAGCAGCGCCTTCGGGGCCACCACCGGGCGGCCGTCGAGACCGGCCAGGCGCAGGGCGCGGGACTGGGCGAGGTCCACCAGGCTGTAGCCGGAGGCGGCGGACACCACGGTGCCGATCTCGTCCGGGCCGGCCTCGGCCTCGGCCATCGCCGCGCGCAGCGCCCGTGCCCAGGCCTCACCGTCACGGCCGAGGCGGCCGATGCCGGCCGGTTCGCCGGAGGCGCCGTAGCCGCGGACCCGGGCGAGGACGTCCGCGCCGCGGGCGGCGGCCGACTCGTTGCTTTCCAGGAGGATCGCGGCGGCCCCCTCGCTGAGCACCATTCCGGTGCGGCCGCCGGGGACCACCCGTGCGGTGCGGGCGTAGCCGGGCAGACCGGCCTGGGTGGCCAGGGCCTGTTCGGGGAACTCGTCGGCGATCACGACCATGATCCGGTCGGCCGCGCCGCGGGCGATGACCCGGGCGGCGAGCTGGAGCGCGAGCACCGAGCTGGTACCGCCGTTGGCGATGGTGGCGGTGTAGCCGCGGTAGCGGTGCAGCATCGCCACGTGCCCGGCGGCCGCGTTGACGACCGTGTTGGCGAACAGGGCGGGGTTGGCGCCGTTGATGCCCTGCTGCAGAACGCCCTTGTGGAACTGCAGGACGGACGTCACCGGGCCGTAGCCGGTGGCGAAGACGATGCCGGTGCCCTCGGCCTCGGCCCGTGAGGGCTTGCCGTGCCGGCCGTACAGGTCGGCGACCGCGGCGGCGGCGAGCAGGCTGAGGGGATCCATGCGGCGGGCCCGGCTGGGGTTGATGCCCCGGGCGGCGGACTTCACGTCGATCCGGCCGACGGGCACCTCCCCGACGCCCTCGACGTGCTCGGCGCCGGTGAAGCAGGCCCGCTCCTCGGCCAGGGCGGCAAGCAGGTCGGCCGTGCTGCCGGCCGCGCCGGCCAGACCCGCGACGCCCGTCACCACGACGTCGTGGACCGACCGTGTGCGGCGCGGCGCCGAGCCGGGGCGGCCCGGGCGGTTGAGGACGACGGAGGCGTTGTTGCCACCGAAGGCGAAGGAGTTCGACAGCACCACCCCGGGCGACGCCGGTCGCCCGGCGTCCGGGACGACGTCCAGGCCGAACGGCTGCTCGACACCACGGGTGTTGATGGTCGGCGGCAGCGTCCCGCGGTCGATCGCGAGGGTGCTGACGACCGCCTCGACCGCGCCGGCCGCACCCAGGGTGTGGCCGATGATCGACTTGGTGGAGCTGGCCGGCGGGACGGACGAGCCGAACAGCAGCTTCACGGCCTTGGGTTCGGAGGCGTCGTTGGCGGGGGTGCCGGTGCCGTGCAGATTGAGGTAGTCGACGTCGTCCGGGCCGAGGCCGGCGGTCTGAAGGGCCTGCGCCATGGCGGCGCAGGCGCCCTTGCCGCTGGGGTCGGGGGCGGTCTGGTGGTAGCCGTCGCAGGACAGGCCGTACCCGCCCAGCTCGGCCAGTGCGCGGGCGCCGCGCTCGGCGGCGCGGTCGGCCGGCTCCAGGACCATGAACCCGGCCCCCTCGCCGAGGGTCAGCCCGCTGGAGGCCGACATCGGCGAGCAGGGCTCGGCGTCCAGCGCGCCCAGGGCGCTGAACCCGTACGCCGACAGCGCGGCGAGCGGGTCGACGCCTCCGCAGATGACGTAGTCGACGTCCTCCTTCCACAGCAGTTCCGCCGCGTAGCCCAGGGCGACCGCGCTGGCGGCGCAGGCGTTGGAGAGGACCACGCGCGGGCCACGCAGGTCGAACTCGGCGGCGATGTAGTCGCCGACGCACGGCAGTTGGGAGGCGGCCGCCGCCTGCGCGTCCAGCCTGCCCTCGTGCACCAGGCCGGCGTGGACGCCCTCCAGGGTCGGCATGGCGCCGAGGCTGGAGCCCACCACGACCGCGACCCGGTTCCGGTCGACGGTGTCGAGGTCGAGGCCGCTGGTGCGCAGCGCCTCCCGGATGGCGGTGGCGGCCAGGCCGTAGCAGCGGTCCAGGTCGGCCGGCTGCTCGGCGGTGACCATGCCGGCCCACTCGGTCAGCAGCTCGGAGGTGTCGAAGAGGGTGTTGGTACGGATGCCGGAGGCCCCGGCGGTGATGGACGACCAGCCCTTCTCGACGTCGTCCCCGGCCCCGGTGATCAGGCCCAGGCCGGTGAGGGCGATTCTCGGCGTGGTCATCAGGAGATCCTCGTGGTGAGCGAGCGGGCGATTACGCGGGGCAGGGTGACGGTGCGCAGCGGACGCCCGGCGCCCTGCTCGTCCCCGGCGGCCAGCTCCAGGCCGGGGACCCAGAACGGGGCGTCCAGCAGGGCGAGGACGAGCTCCTCCTCCGGGTTGGCGGAGGGCGCCTGCCACAGGACCGTGCCGACGGCCTCACCGGCGGCGCTCACCTTGGCACCGGCGGCGAACCGGCTCTCGGCGGGGGCGGCCAGGGCGGTCAGCCGGGCCGTCCCGGTGGTCGGCCGCTCCAGGCCGCCGGAGCCGTGGAACTCGCCGATGCGGTTCCAGTCGATCATCCAGGCCAGGTCTGCCTCGTTGACCGTCAGCCCCGCGAAGCCGGCCGCGTACACGGCCATGCCGGCCTCGGCCTGCACCCGGGCCAGCCCCCTGGGGCCGACCGGCGCGCCGCCCTGCCCGGCGACGGCGGCGAGGACGGCCTCGTGGGCGGCCTCGGGGGCGTTGGACAGCAGCAGGTAGCCGTACTCGCCGGTGGTGCCGACGCGTGCCAGGTGGGCCAGCGCGGCGGACTCCTCGGGCAGCGCGGACTCGGTGACGGCGTGCAGGGTCAGGCCGGAGATGTCGAAGTCGACGAAGTCCGCGGCCACCGACCAGGCGGTCGGGCCCTCGAAGGCGCTGGCGCCCCAGCCCTCCGGCTCGACCTCGATCGTGACGTCCTCGGGGACGTCCAACTGCTCGAGGTAGACGCGCAGTTCGTCCGCGGTGACCTCGGTGCGCGGCAGCAGCCAGGCGTCGTCGCCGATCTCGAAGTGCAGCAGGATCGCGAAGGGGGTGCCGTCGGCGTTCAGCGCGAGCGCCTCACGGACGGTGTCCGGCTCGACGAACTCGCCCGACTTGGCCAGGAACTGGTCCAGCAGGGTGATCCGCTCGTCGCCGGCGATCCGCACCAGCGGAGCGGTGATCCGGTAGGCGCCGACGGTGGTGCGCACGGTGGTGTAGTCGTCCGTCTCGGTGCGAAGCGGGGCGGTGGTCATGGCGGTGTGGTTCCTCTCGGTACGTGATGGTGTGTGAAGTGCGGTGCTCAGAGCCCGGGTTCGCTGCTCACGGCCAGGTGCCAGGCGTTCTCCCGGCACGCCGGGGACACACAGCCGAGGAGCAGGCCGGAGGGGGTGGTACGCAGGACGATCTCCGCCCCGGCCGGGCCGGAGCCGGCGGGCCGGCAGTGCAGCCAGCTGCCGTCGGTGAGCCGGACGGCGGCCGCCGTGGCCCAGATCTGCCGGAACTCCGGGGAGTCCAGCTCCCACCGGGTGCCGGCGGAGTCGATCACCACGGTGGTTCGGCGCGGGGTGTTCGGGGTGAGCCAGAGGACGACCTCCTCGTCGGCCCCGGTGGCGGGGGCCTGAATGTCCACGCGGACCGGCTGCGTGGTGTCCTCGGGCGCGGTGAGCTCCCAGCCGATTCCCTCCTGCGGGCCGTACAGGCCGAGCGGGTGCTTCTCCTCCCAGGCGGCGGTGGAGCGCACGCCCCAGCCGAGGCCCCCGGCGCGGCCGTACCTGCTGTGCTCGGCGGTGACCCACATGCCCGCGCTCCAGCGGGGGTTGTTGCCGAACGCCCGGGTGCGCGGGAAGGGGCTGCGCAGGACCTTGACCGTGCCCTCCTTCCAGGCGGTGACGCCGGCGGCGGAGGCGTCGAGCTGGATACGGCGGGGGCCCTCCACGGGCCGCAGGACCGTGGCGGCGGGCCCGGCGGGTGCGTCCTGCCGCCGGAACCCGGTGCGCAGCCGGGCCACCCCGTCCGCCCCGGCCGCCAGGCCGCGCTCCAGCAGGGCGCTGTGGACCAGCCGGACGGGCTCGCGCACCGGCACCCGCACGCTCCATGCGGCGCCGTTCCAGGTCAGATCGGCGCCGGGCTGGGCGACCCGTGCGGCGGCGACCACCTCGGAGGCGTCGCGGACGCCGATGCCGAGCCCGATGGGCCGGGGCCGGTCGCCGTCCTGGGCGAAGGTGCCCTGGCGCAGCCCCACGGTCTGGAAGATCCGGCCGGGCCGGCGGGTGAAGGCGAAGTCCTGGCCCAGCACTCCCCCGGTGAGGGTGATCGTGCCGACCACCTCGTCGTCCCCGCACCGTTCGGTGACCCGTACACCGTGCTCGACGGGGACGAGTTCCAGGTCGCGCGGTTCGCCCTCGCGCCAGCCCGCCGAGCGTTCGGCGCGGCAGCTGGGCCAGGTGGAGACGAACAGCGGCCCGTGGTGGCCGTCGGCCAGCACCCGCACGGTCCCGTCGTCGCCGTCCACCTCCACCGCCAGGTCGCCGTCGGCGAACCGGTACGGTGCCGCCTCCCGCGCGGCCCGGACGCGGTAGGGCGGTTCCGCGAGCCGCAGCGCCCGGCTCACCCCGTCGGCGCCGGTGACCTCCGCCTCCCGTACGACGCCGCGGTCGACGTCGACGCTGGCGGTGAGCCTGAACTCCCCCAGCGCCAGGCAGTAGGCGACGGTGCGGACGCCGTCGACCGGGCGGACGTCGGAGCGCAGCTCGTCGTCGCGGGACTCGGTGACGGTCGCGAAGCTGTTCAGGCCGCCGAGGGCCGCCTTGACCTCGGGTCCGAGGTCGGCGAAGACGCTGCGCAGGATCAGCGGGATGTAGTTGTGCAGTTCGACGTTGCCGTCCTCGCCCGGCACGGTCTGCCCGACGGAGACGCAGCCGACGCGCCGGTACAGCTTGAACGCCACGGCGTTGGCCGGGTTGACGGTGAGCCGCAGCACCAGGCAGCCGGACTGCACCATCCATTCCACGGCCTCGGTGAACAGCCGTCCGGTGATCACGCCGTTGCGGTAGGCGGGGGCGACGAAGAACATGTCGGCGATGAGCTCGCCGGCGCGGGCGGAGCGCCGGCCGGTGTTGTGGAACAGGCCGAAGGTGCCCACCACACGCCCGCCGTCCACCGCCACCAGGAACGTACCGGTGTCCCGCTCGGCCAGCTCGCGCTCCAGTTCCTCGCCGGTGATGCCTCCGGCCACCGGGTTGGGGTTGTCGCGGTGGCGGTTGTAGAGCTCCGCGATGTCATGCGCGTCGCCCTCCTGGTACGGGCGGATCGTGATGGACATTGCACACCTCCTTCTCTTCGGGTCGGGCTCAAGTCCGGCCGGATGGCTAGGACTTGCGTCCCGTGGTGACGATGAGGGAGCCGGCGGCCGCCGGTTCGCCGCCGACGCTCGCCCGGACCTGGACCTGCCGCAGACCGCCCAGGCGCTGGCCGAGCCTGGCGTCGAGGGTGAGCTGGTCGCCGGGGACCACCAGCCGGGAGAACTTCATCGAGCTGATGGAGCCGAGGTAGCCGACGCTGGCCGACGGGTCGCCGCCCTCGGCCGGCGGCTCGGGCGACTCGACGATCTCGGCGACGTACACGACGGCCACCAGCTGGGCCATCGCCTCGACGATCATCACGCCGGGCATGATCGAGTGGTCCGGGTAGTGGCCGGCGAAGAAGGGCTCGTTGACCGAGACGCTCTTCACCCCGCGGCCCGAGACACCGGGCACGACGTCGTAGGCGCGGTCGATCATCAGCATGGGCCAGCGGTGCGGGAGCATCCGCTTGATGTCGTCGGAGGAGTAGCTGAACTTCTTCTTCGCGGCCCTGGCGGGGGCCTCGGGGGTGACCGTCATGCTCACACCTCGCGGGCTTCGACGAAGTCGACCAGGGCGTTGATGGAGCCGAAGGCCTCGAAGTCGTCGTCGCTGATCAGCACGTCGTACTCGTTGTTGACCATGACGACGATCTCGAGCGTGTCCAGCGAGTCCATCTCCAGGCCGCGGCCGAACAGCGGCTGGTTGTCGGAGACGACGGCCGGCTCCACGTCCAGGCCCAGCCGGTCGATGATCATCGACTTGACCTTCATGTTCTTCTCCAGGCGCGTCTCGGCCTGGCTGCGGATGTCCTCGAAGGTGGCGACGGACATGGGTGTTCCTTTCGATGAGGGTGATCGGGTAAGGGCTGTGACCGGTTGGTTCCGGGCTAGTTCGGGATCATTCCGCCGTCGACGGTGAGCACCTTGCCGGTGATGTAGGAGGCGGCGGGGGCGGCGAGGAAGGCGGCCGCCTGGGCGACCTCTGCCGGAGTGCCCATGCGTCCCATGGGGATCGCCTGCAGGGCCTCCTTCATCTGCGCGGGTGGCACCTTCCTGACCATGTCGGTGTCGATGAAGCCCGGCGCGACGACGTTGACGCGGATTCCGCGCGGGGCGACCTCGTACGCCAGGGTCTTGGCCAGCGAGATCACCCCGCCCTTGCTGGCGGCGTAGTTGGCCTGGCCGGCCCGGCCCGCGATGCCGCTGGTGGAGGCGATGAACACGATCGCCCCGCCGCCGGCGTACATCTGCTTGGTCGCCTCGCGGGCGGTGAAGAAGGTGCCGGTCAGGTTGGTGCCGATGACCTCCTGCCACTTGGCGCCGCTCATGGCGGCCAGATGGCCGTCCGCGGTCACCCCGGAGTTGAGGACGGCGACGTCCAGACGGCGCCAGGCGGTCCTCAACTCCTTGTACATGGCGGCCACCTGGGCCTCGTCGGAGATGTCCGCCTTCAGCAGCAGGGCCTCGCGGCCCAGGGCGCGGACCCGCTCGGCGACCTCCTCGGCCTTGGTGGCGTTGGAGCGGTAGTTGAGGGCGACGTCGCAGCCGTGCTCGGCCAGCGCGATCGCGATCGCCGCGCCGATGCCGCGGGAGGCGCCGGTGACCAGGGCCCTGGTGCCCTGGGCGAACAGGGTTGCGGGTGCGCTCATGCCGCGCCCCCCAGCATCGCGGCGGTGACCCGGTGGCTGCCCGGGTCGAAGCCGGCGGCCTCGGTGCCCAGGCCCGCCCCGGTGGCGGCCTTGAGCACGGCCTGCGCCACCGCGAGGTCGAGGATGCCCAGGCCGAAGGGCGAGAAGACCACCGTACGGCCGGTGGCCGGCGGCTCGGTGCAGCCCAGCACGGTGGCGATCTCGGCGTGCACGAACTCCCGGTGGCCGGCCTCCAGTTCGGCCCGGTGCAGGGAGGTCTGCTCACGGATCGCGTGCTCGATGTCGTCGACCACGTTGTACGCGCCCAGCACGGACGAGGTGCTCAGATCGCGCAGGGACAGGTGCAGGATCACCTGGCCGGCGGGCCGCTCGGGGTGTTCGCCGAGGTCGAGCCAGTACGTCGAGTCGGTGGTCGCGATGCTCACGGTCTCGGCGCCGAGCGCGTCGCCGACGTCACCGGTGCGGAAGGCGATCCCCGGGTGTTCGGACTCCAGTTCGGCGGCGAAGACCTCGGCACGCCCCGGTACGACGTCCTGGAGGACCACGCTCTCCAGGTGCGGGTGGGTCAGCCTGAGGAAGGCGAGGACGCGCTGGTTGATGGTGCCGCAGCCGATCAGGCCGGCGGTGCGCACCCGGCGGCCGCCGTGCAGGGCGCCGGCGGCGAGGGCGGCGCTTGCGGCGGTGCGGGAGGCGGAGATCTGGCTGCCCTCCAGAAGCGCCTTGGGGTAGCCGGTGTTCAGGTCGTTGAGGATCTGCACCGAGGAGGCCCGCTGGAGGCCCTGCTCGACGTTGGCGGGGAAGGACGAGATCCACTTCAGGCCCATCACCGGCTCCGGTCCGCCCAGGTAGGCCGGCAGGGAGATGATGCGGGAGCCGGACGGCCGCGGCGGGCGCAGAAAGCTGGAGAACGGCACCTGCGAGTGGCCCTGGCCGTGCAGCACATAGGCGGTGCGCACCGCGTCGAGGACGGCGGGTTCGAGACCCGTCAGGGCTGCTTTGACGTCGTCCCGTCCGAGGATCTTCACGGCTCACTCCTTGTCTTGGTCGGGGTCGGGGTCGGGCTGGGGGTGGGGGTGCTGTCCCTGGAAGCGGCTTTCGACCCACGCGTCGCAGTAGATGGTGTCGAGGTAGCGGTCGCCGCCGTCCGGGAGCACGGCGACGCAGGTGGCGCCCGTCCGAAGCCAGTCGCCGGCCCCTCGCAGGGCGGCGATCACGGCGCCGGAGGAGCCGCCGGCGAGGATGGACTCCTCGGCGAGCAGCCGGCGGCAGCCGTGCACGCAGTCGAGGTCGGTGACCTTGACGACCCGGTCGGCCAGGCCCGGCCGCAGCAGCGGCGGGACGACGGCCGCCCCGTGCCCGGGGATGGTGCGCCGGTGCCCGCGTTCCCACGGCTCCGGCGGGCCGAAGATCACGCTGCCCACCGCGTCCACCGCGACGACCCGGGTGGCCAGGCCCTGCTCCTGGATGTACTCGGCGCAGCCGCGCAGCGTGCCGGTGGTGCCGGCCGCCAGGAACAGGTAGTCGGGGCCGCCGGGCAGCGCCTCGCAGATCTCGCGCATGGTGTGGTGGTGGGCGCGGGCGTTGTACTCGTTGGCGTACTGGTTGGGCCAGTAGGCGTCCGGGACGCTCTCCAGCAGGGCGCGGACCCTGCCGATCCGGGCCGGCAGGTACTCGCCGGTGGCCGGGTCGCGGTCGACGACCTCGACCTTCGCGCCGTACGCCCGCATGATGGCGGCGTTCTGCGCGGTGGTCCGGGGATCGACCACGCAGATCAGATCGAGCCGGTAGAAGTTGCAGAGCTGGGCGAGGGCGATGCCGAGGTTGCCCGAGGAGGACTCCACGACGGTGGAGACCCCGGGGACGAGCTTGCCGGCCTTGATGGCCTGCTCGATCATCGACTTGGCGGCACGGTCCTTGATGCTCCCGCCCGGGTTGAAGCGCTCGCACTTGGCGTACACCTGGAACCGGGCGGGCGGGAACAGCCGGTCGAGGGCGACGAGCGGAGTCCCGCCGATCGTCGCGACGATGTCGGGGTCCCGGGAGCGGGTGGCGCCGAGCGCCAGCGCCGCCCCGTCGGAGGCGAGGACGGTCATTCCGGCACCTTTCTGCTGATCTGGAGCCGCAGTTCGCTGACGTAGCGCTCGCCGTCGGCGTCGGTCAGCCAGGAGTCGTCCGGGTCCGGCAGCGGTTCGCCGAGGGTCACGGCGGCCCCGGGGTCGAGGCGGCGCGCGGTGCGGACGAGGCCCGCGAAGGCGAGCACGAGGGTCGGGCTGGTGAAGTCCACGAGGGACGGCTTGGTCTCCTCGGGGAACTTCACGAAGAGCCGGTCGGGCAGGGCGTGCCGGGCCACCCAGCGGCGTACGGCGAGGTAGTCGCGCTCCCGGTCGGCCTTCTCCGGCAGGGCGATCCCGGCGACCGGCAGCCGCCAGCTCTGCCGGAACAGGACCAGGTCGTCGAGGGTCACGCGCGGCGCGTGCGCCCGGTCGAGCCCGATCTTGAAGGCGTCGGCGGCGATGATGGAGATGGGCACCGCGAGCAGTTCGGCCACGGACCACTCCCGTCCGTCGGGGGTGGTCGCGGTGACCGTGCCGTCCGTC
Source organism: Streptomyces sp. NPDC020801 (assembly GCF_044334385.1). Taxonomy (NCBI): domain Bacteria; kingdom Bacillati; phylum Actinomycetota; class Actinomycetes; order Kitasatosporales; family Streptomycetaceae; genus Streptomyces; species Streptomyces sp. NPDC020801. Next base: position 618,843 of record NZ_JBIRST010000001.1, on the reverse strand, counting down.
TCGGCGAGCGCGATCGCCGCCGCAGGGTCGACGCAGGTCCGGTCGTCGCAGGGCGCCCGGGTGAACCCGATCAGCCGGTCCCCCGCCCCGATCGGCGCGGGCACCATCCGGCCGCTGTTGCGCCTCCACTCCACCGGCAGCAGCGGTACCAGGCGCGGGGCGTCGAGCGCCGCGTTGACCTTGTCCCGCAGTGAGCCGGCGTCGCTGGTCCAGTCGAGGAAGGGCAGGTCCAGCGTGGCCAGGCAGGCGTGCAGTTCGCCCAGGACGACGGTGTGCTCACCGGCGTTGACCGCGTCCGGGGAGGCGGCCACCACCTGCAGGTCGGGGCTGTGCACGGCGAGATGGGGCGAGCGCACCGGCCCGGTGGCGAACAGGGCGCGGAACCGCTCCTCGATGTCCGCGACCCTCAGCCGCACCGGGACGGACCCCGGGGCGGCCGGGTCGAGGCCGAGCACCTCCCGCCATTTCTCGGCCAGTTCGCGGGTCGCGGTGTGCACCGGGGTGGCGTGCTCCCCCCAGAACAGACCGAGCACCTGCGGCCAGACGTCGGCCAGGGTCACGTCCGTGCGGCGGGCCGCGGCCTTGCGCACAAAGCCGGCGACCTCCGTCTCCACCAGTTCGGCGAGCCGGTTGCCGAACCAGTCCGCCGCGTCCGCGACCAGGGCCAGCGGGCGGGCGATCGCGTCGAAGAAGTCCCGGCCGAGGTCCATCCGGCAGTCGCGCAGGGAGTCCTGGTAGCAGAGCGTGCGGCCGGCGTACGCCTTGCCCTCCTCGCGGGAGGCCGCCTGTCCCGTCGTACGGACGAAGAAGTCGTCGAGCCGGTCCAGGGCCGCGACGAGCTCCTCGGCATCGGCCGCGCGGTCGATGCCGGCGCGCAGCCGGTCCACTTCGGCGAGGATGGCCTCGCAGCGCACGAAGAGCCCGGGATCGCCGATGGCGGCCACCCGCCGCCGCAGCACCTCCTCGGCGCGCACGTCCACGGGGATGTTGGCGTCCCAGGTCAGCACCCGCTGTCTGAGCAGCCGGGTGAGGACCTTCTCGACCCGCTGGCGTGCCGTAGCGGGGTCCCAGCCGGCGGTGTCCGTCAGGGTGTCCGCGATGGCCTCGCCGCCGCGGTCGCCGTCGGCCAGCCGCAGCACCGCCACGTCGTCCTCGCGCAGCCGCACCGTACGGCCGCCCTGCATGAGGAGCCGGTCGCCGTCGAGGTGGACGTCGGGCCGGAGCATCGGCGGGAACCACCAGCGGGCGCCGGGCTGCCCCGCCATCCAGTCGGCGAGGGCGGCCACCGTCCAGCGTTCGAGGAAGGTGCGGCTCGCGCTGGTGAGCGCCGGGCCGTGGTCGAGGTCGACGGCACGCTGCCCCTGTCCGACGCTGATCCAGGCCGCCGGGCCGAAGAAGCCGATCGTCTCGGCCTTGGCGCAGTAGCGCAGCCAGTACATCGCGAGGGTGCGCTCGCGCCGCCGGCGCTTGGACTCGGGGCCCTTGCCGGCCGCGACGGAGTCCAGCAGGTGGTAGACGGTGCGGTTCTGCCAGGCGATGGCCCGGCGGAGACGGTCGTCGGCGGCGAGGCGGGCCAGCCGCTCGGACTCGGCGGCGGTGTCGGCGCGATAGGCGGCGGAGAACCCGTCGCCTCCGGCGGCACGGCCGTCGGCCACGAGGGCCGCCGCCGCGGCCGCGCGCGGCCCGCCCAGGAGCCCCAGCCCGGAGACCGGGAAGCCCGCGCTGCGCAGCAGTCCGACGCCCCACACCCGCCAGTGGCTGTCGCCGAGCCGGTACGCCGGTGCGAAGTCCGGCCGGTCCAGGGCGTGCGCCGCTTCGGGCGCGGCCGCGGTCATCGGGCCGCTCCTTCCAGGGAGGGCAGGGGTGCGGCCAGGGCCGTGGCGAGCCGCGCGACCCCCTCGGCGATCCGCTTCCTCGGTACGTGGCTGAAGCACAGCCGCAGTCCGTCGGCGTGCTCGCCGTCGATGCCGAAGTGGCTGCCGGGCACGAAGGAGACCCCGTGCTCGGCGGCGGCCGCGGCGAAGCGGGAGGTGTCCACGCCGTCGCGGTGCTGCAGCCAGATGTAGAAGCCGCCGCTCGGACGCTCCCACCGCCAGGGCCCGTCGGTGCCGAGCCCGGCCTCGAGCGCGTCGGCCATCAGGCCGCACCGCTCCCGGTAGCTGTCGCGGTAGGCGTCGAGCAGGCCGGTCCAGCCGGCCCGGGTGTGGAAGGCGGCGAGCGCGGCCTGGGCCAGCGCGGACGGCGACAGGGCCATGACCTCGGTGGTACGGCGCAGGGTCTGCGCCAGCTGTCCGGGCGCCGCGATCCAGCCGCAACGCAGGCCGGGCGCGAAGACCTTGGAGAAGGTGCCGAGGTAGACCACGCGGTCGGGGTCGAGGGCGTGCAGGGCGGTGGTGGTCCGGCCGTCGAAGGAGAGGAGCCCGTAGGGGTTGTCCTCGATGACGAGCAGGTCCAGCTCGCGCGCTGCCGCGAGGAGTTCCTGGCGGCGGGCGACGCCGAGGGTGGCGCCGGTCGGGTTCTGGAAGGTGGGGTTGCAGTACAGCAGCCGTACGGTCCGGCCGGCCGCGCGCAGCCGCGGCACCGTCTCCCGCAGGGCGGCCGGGTCGAGGCCGTCGGTGTCCTCCGGGGCTGCGTGGAGGATCAGGCCCGCGGTGCGGAAGGCCGCCGCGGCGCCCGGGTAGGCGGGCGTCTGGACGAGGACGGTCTCGCCGGGTGCGCCGATCCCGAGGGCGACGGCCATGAGGCCCATCTGCGATCCGCCGGTGGGGACCAGCTGCTCGGCGGTGGCGGTGGTGCCCTCACGGGCCATCAGGTCGCTGATCGCCGGCACGAGGGCCTGGGCCACGTGCGGGGTGGTGTACTGCAGGGCGAGCTTTCCGCCGAGCCGGACGAGCCGGGAGAGCTGGGTGGAGATCGTCTCCAGGGGCAGCACGTCCAGGTCGGGCAGGCCACCCGCGAACGAGACCACGTCCCCGCCGCGTTCGAACAGCCGCGGCATCTCCACCGCGGGGCGTATGTCGGTCCACATGGCGATCAGTTCCCGGCTCTGGCCGGCAGCGCGGCGGCCAGCTGGTCCTGCACGGACCGCCACAGGCCGGCGGAGGAGGTGAGCGAGGGGTCGCCGATCACCTCGGGGTCGATCTCGATGCCGTACCGCTCCTCGACCGCCATCACCAGGGCGATGGTGTGGAGCGAGTCCACGCCGAGGTCCACGAGCGGGGTCTCGGGGTCGGTGACCGTCACGGCGCAGACCCGCTCGACGAGCTGGTCGAACTGCGACTGGGTCGGCTGGTCAGACTGTGACTGGTGCATGGCTGGTCCTCGTCTGGGTCGGCGGTGCGAAGGGTGAGTCCGGGCTGTGCCGCCCCGGGTCGGGCGGATCGACCAGGAGCCTGGCGGCCGCGCGGTCCGGCTTGCCGTTGGCGGTCAGCGGCACGGTGTCGATGAGGGTGATCCGGTCGGGCATCCGGGCCCGGTCGAGCCGCAGTGTCAGATGGGCGCGGATCTCCTCGGGGGTGAGGGTGCTGCGCACGGCCAGGTGCAGCGGGCCGTCCTCGGGGTCGGGCCGCAGCGCGACCGCCGCGGTCACTCCGGGGATCCGCTCGGCGGCGTCCTCGATCTCGGTCAGGCCGAGGCGGATGCCGCGCCGCTTGATCATGTCGTCGTCGCGGCCGACGAAGTAGAGCCGGCCGTCCTCGTCGAGCCGGCCCTGGTCGCCGGTGTGCAGTTCGAGGGAGCCGTCGGCGCGGCGGACGTAGCGCCGCTGTTCCTCGAGGGGGACCCCCCAGTAGCCGGCCATGACCGTGGCGCCCCGGACGACGATCTCACCGGTCCGTCCCGGCCCGAGGGTGGTGCCGTCCGCGTCGACGATCCGGACGTGGTCGCCGGGGATGGGCCGGCCGACCGAGTCGGGGTGGGCGGCGTACTCCGCCGGGTCCAGGATCGAGATGCGCTTGCACTCGGTCATGCCGTACATCGGGGCGAAGACCGATCCGGGGAACGCGTCGAGCAGTTCGGCCATGACGGCGCGGCCCGGACGGGCCCCGGTGTTGGTGAACAGCCGTACCCGGGTGGGCCGTTGGTGCTTGCGCTGCAGCAGGGCGAGGATCTGCGCGAGCGAGGGAACCAGCGGTACGACGGTCACCCCGTGCCGCTCGACGGCCCGCAACAGACCGATGTCCCCGGCGCGTTCGGCGAGCACCAGTGTGCCGCCGGTCAGGGCGCACAGCAGCGCCTGGTAGAGGCCGTAGTCGAAGGAGAGCGGCAGCCGGCACAGCACCACGTCGTCGGCCCGGTAGCCGAGGCAGGTGTTGATGGCGTCGAGGGAGGCGAGCATCTGCCGGTGCGGGCAGACGACGCCCTTGGGGCGGCCGGTGGTGCCGGAGGTGTAGATCAGCATCGCGATGTCGTCGTCGTGGACGTCGGCCGCGAAGTCGTCGGCGGGCGTCTGCCCGGCCTCCTGCCGGGCCCGGGCCGGCTCGACGGTGCGCCGGGCGCCGTCGCCCGCACCGGGCGAGCAGATGGCCAGGGCGGCCGAGCAGTCGCCGACGATGTGGGCGAGCTGGGTGTCCGTCAGGTCGGGGTGTACGGGGACGAAGACCGCGCCGATGCGGAGGGTGGCGTAGAAGAGGGCGAGGAAGAAGCGGTCGTTGCCGCCGGCGTGGACGACCCGCTCCCCCGCGGTGACGCCCTGGGCGCGCAGCCAGCCCACGGCCCGGTCCACGGCCGTGCCGAGCCCGGCGTAGCCGAGGGAGCCCTCGGCGTCGACGACGGCCGGGTGGTCGCCGCGGTCGGCGCGGCGGTGCGCGAGGAGGTCAGACACCGGCATGGACGGCCCCCTCCTTCCGGACGGCGGCGTCGGCGGTGGCACCGAGCCGGGCGTGGACCTTGCCGATGTCGCGGACGGAGCCGACCGGCAGCACGGCGAGTTCGGGGTGGCGCCGCCGGAGGATGTTGGAGAGGGTCTTGGCCGGCGGCAGGGAGACGGTCAGCTCGGGCTCCAGCCGGGCCAGGCTCAGCAGGCACAGGTCCCAGCGCACCGGCCGGACCACCTGGTCGACGAGGCGGCCGCGGATCAGCTCCGCGGTGGCGAGCACCTCGCCGTCGGCGTTGGAGAGCAGGAGCCCGTGGGGCCGCTGGAAGGGGGTCGCGGCGGCCGCGGCGGCGAACGTCCGCCGCGCCGGCTCCATGTAGGGGGTGTGGAAGGCCCCGGCGACCTGGAGCGGTTTGACGGTCGCCTCGGGCGGCGGAGCAGCGGCCAGCTTCGCCAGGTCCTCGGCGAGCCCGGCCGCGACCATCTGGCCGGGGCCGTTGAACGTGGCGGCGGTCAGGCCGAGTTCGGCGATCCGGGCGAGCACCTCGCTCTCCTCGCCGCCGACCACGGCCGCCATCGAGGTGGGGACCTCGGCGCAGGCGGCGGCCATGGCGCGGCCGCGGACCGCCGCGAGCCGTACGGCGTCGGCGGGGGCGAGGACCCCGGCGTACACGGCCGCGGTGAGCTCGCCGACGGAGTGGCCGGCCACGACCACGGCCCGCTCGGCCGCCACCGGGGCCAGTTCCTCGTGGGCCAGCAGGCCCTGGGCGACCAGCAGGGGCTGGGTGTGCTCGGTCCGGGCGATCTCCGCGGCCGAGGCCCGGGTGCCCAGGTGGACCAGGTCCACGTCCGCGGCCTCGGACCAGGCCCGTACGCGCTCGGCGTGCACCGGGTCGCGCAGCCAGCCGGCCAGCATGCCGGGTGTCTGGGACCCCTGACCCGGCGCAATGATTGCGAACATTTGTTCTATCCCCCTTTCGTGTTGAGTACCCATCGCGCGGCGCGGGGCCGGCGGTCGGTACGGGCGGTGCGATACGGAGATGTGCGGCTACTGGGCCCGGAGCCAGTGGGCCGGGGCTCTTGGGCCGGGGCTCTTGGGCCAGGGCTCTTGGGCCAGGGCTCTTGGGCCAGGGCTGCTGGACCCGGGACAGTGGGCCGGGGTGGTGGGGGGCCGGGGTTGTGGGCCGGAGCGTTGGGACCCGGCGCCGGCCGGCCCCGTGGCCACTGGGCCCGGGAAGCCCGGGACTACTGACGGCCCGTGCTCTTGGCGAAGCGGCGGACCGCCATGAAGGAGAAGCCGGCGAACCAGGCGACGATGTTGAACACGGCGCCGGCCAGGCTGGAGTGCTCGCCGCTGAAGGTGTAGCCGTCGGTGAGGGTGTAGCGGGCCAGCGTCGAGACGCCGTACATCGGCGTGTACCGGGAGATCTCCAGCATGGTCCCGCTGAGCGGGATGAACAGGTTGCCGAGGAAGGCCAGCGCGGTCATGGTCAGGCCCGGCATGTGCATCACGACCTCGGGCTTCAGGGCGAGCCCCATCGCGATGCCGAGCGCGGCGAACACCGCGGCGCCGATCCAGGCGACGAGCAGGGAGACCACCCACACCTTCGGGTCGGCGTGCGCCCCGGTGACGGCGCCGAGGACCCCGACGATGGCCACGGGCACGGCGGCCATGACGACCGAGCAGAGCACCTTGACGAGCAGGTATCCGGGCGGGGCGAGCGGGCTCAGCGCGATGGTGCGCATCCAGCCGGCGGACTTCTCCACCGAGATGGTGGCGGCGGAGCTGGTCGCGGCCATCGCGGCGCCGTACACCGCGAGGCCGATCATCATCCAGGCGGCGAAGTTGCCGTGCGGCACGGACCCGTGGGACGGGGCGGTGCGGAACAGGGCGAGGTAGAGGACCGCCGGCAGCAGCAGGGTGAAGATGGTGGTCTGGCGGTTGAACCGCCGGCGCAGCTCGTAGCGGACGAAGGTGGGGTTGACGCCGCTGAGGGCCGAGGTGCGGGAGCGGACGGGAGCCGTCGGCGCGGTCAGGGTGCTCATCGGGGGCCCTCCTGGGCGGTCCGGCCCTGGTGGGTGATGGCCATGAAGGCCTCTTCGAGACTGCGCGGGGCGACCTCGATCTCGGTGGCCGAGGTCTGGTTGACCAGCAGGCGCAGCAGGGCGTCGGAGTCGGTGGTGTCGAAGTAGTGGCGGTCGCCTCGGGCCGCGCACGAAAGGACGGCGGCCGACGCGGCCACCGCCTGGGCGTCGCGCGGGCTGATGCGGGCGGAGACGGTACGTCCGCTGATGGCGGCGCGGATGGACGAGGCGGACCCGTCGGCGACCACCCGGCCGCGGTCGATCATGACGACCCGGTCGGCGAACTGGTCGGCCTCCTCCATGTAGTGGGTGGCGAACATGACGGTCATGCCGCGCTCGGCGTCCTCGCGGACCGTGGCCCAGAACTCACGGCGGGCGGCGACGTCCATGCCGGCGGTCGGCTCGTCCAGCACCAGGAAGTCGGGGTCCGACAGCAGCGCGACGGCGAACCGCAGCCGCTGCTGCTCGCCGCCGGAGCACTCGGCGACCCGCCGGTGGCGCAGCGCCGTGATCCCGGCCCGGGTCATGACGTGCTCGGCGTCCGCGCCGGGGTGCAGCGAACCGAGCATCCGCACGGTCGCCTCGACGGTCAGGTCGGGCAGCAGCCCGCCCGACTGCAGCACCGCGGCGACCCGCCCGGCGCGCACCGCCTGCTGCGGTGCCTGGCCGAACAGCTCCACGTGACCGGAGTCGGGCCGGGTGAGTCCCAGCAGCATGTCGATGGTGGTCGTCTTGCCGGCGCCGTTCGGCCCGAGGAACGCCACGATCTCGCCGCGCCGGATCCGCAGATCCAGCCCGTCGACGGCGGTGAACTCCTCGCCCTTGGCGTTGGTGAAGCGCTTGACGACCGTGCTGAGCACGGCGGCATCCGGGGACGTCACCTCCCCCGAAGCCGGGCGGCGTTGAGTCTCTATCATCATCTTCAGTCCTCACCGTGTCCGTGGCCGCTTCCAGGGCCCTGCTCTTGGCGAGAACCAATCTCCCGTGCCTCCCTATCGGCCCGGACCGCGGCGGCTATGGCGCCGCTATCGGGGGGCTATCGAAGGACGGGGGCCTGACGCTTTCCGGGCGTGCGAGGGGCGCGGCAGGGGGCGCGCGCCGCAGCGCCCGGAGCCGGCGGCCACCGGGCGGCCGAAGCCCCCGTTCGGCAGGCTGACCGAAAACCCGCGGTGCCGGCGGCCCTGGCGTCGGCAGTCGCGCTGTGAATCACCCTGACCGCAACCCGCGGGGCAAGCGCGGATCTCCCTGCCCCGCGTGTACGCGGGTCCCTGTCACTCAGGAGGGCTCATGGCCGGCGACGCGTCCGTCACCCCCCTCCGCGCGACAACCGGCAGGGGGTCGTGGACGTCCGGCTCGACGGCGACCGCACGCTGCGGATCGCGCCGGGTCCGTACTGCACCGCTGAGGGCCGCTTCCCTGCGGCGGCCGGCGCCACCGTGCGGCACAACCCGGCCGCCTTTCTCATCGTCTTCCGGACCGCGGTGCTGTACCTCACCGCCGGCTACTGGAAGAGCACCGGGAAGATGTGGCAGGACGGCGTGACCATGTACCGCACCAGCCGGGTCACCGGCTTCGAGATGTCATCGGCCCATGCGCATCTCATGGACAACGCCTTCGTGGGCACCGCCGTCTGCTACTTCACGATCTTCATCGAACTCGCGCTGCCCTTCGCCATGCTGTCCGCCCGCCCATGGGTCCCGAAGGCCAACACGGTGGCTCTGGAGGGCCTGCACGTGGCCCTCATGGGCCTCATGGGCCTCATGTGCTTCGGCCTGCCGACGATCGGCGCGGACTGCACCTGCCTGCGTGACGAGGACCACCGATGGCTCGCCCGGGGCTTTTGGACCGTCAGGAAACGCCTGCCGCAACGTCGTTGGACACCGCTGCCCACACTCGGCATGACCCCCGTGGCCATGGCGGCCGGGCAGGACGGTGCGGCCGATGCGTGAGGCGAACGGGGAATCGGCAATCCCCCGTCAGGCCGGACAACCGGACCCCGGCCCGGCAAGTGCCGCGGCGAATGCCCTGTACCGGTTCCTCACCGCCGAGCCCGCCCGCCCGCCGGGAGCATCTCGCGCCGCGCGTGGTCACCGCCTTGGGCCGCGCACGGCTCGACGAGATCGTGGACGTCACGCTCGCACGCGTCGGAGACGTCGTCGGCATACGCGAGAGCCGCGACGGCCTGGTGATCGAAGGCACCACCGGCCGAGCCCTCGCCTTCGCCGTCAGCCAAGACGGCGTGCAACTCGACGAGTTCCTGATCCGGCCGGGCTCGTACCGGCCACCGCGCCTGCGCATCCCACCGGCGGTACGCGGGGCGCTCGGGTGGATCGTCCTGGCACTGCTCTCTTCCTGCGCGTCGGGCGTGCTGGGAAGCAAGAGGGCCGGCCAGAGGGCAGCGTCCCTGCCCGGCGCGGTCCGTGCGGTGTGGGCCTCCGAATCCGCGGCCACGACTTCGCTTCCAGCGCCCCTGCCTCGTGCAGGCCGTGCAGCCATGGGACGAGCCCCTCGGCGTCTGCGGCCTCGCCCAGCAGACGAGCCAGGGTGTGACACGCCCTGCGCCGGAGCGAGTGTGCCGACGCGGAGTCCGTGACGGAGATGTTGGGTGTCATGGCAGCGAGCCGGCTGGGAGCGACGCGGTCTCTCGCTTCATGGGATGAACTTCACCTCCGGGAAGGCCGGGCACGGGCCGTCGAGCACGTGCCCTCGGTGGTGGCGCAGGTGCAGGTCGAAGAAGGCGAGCGGGTAGGTCTGCTGGATCCGCACTGCCCGGGCGGGATCGAGGGTGCCGATCCAGCCCTGAAGGTCCGCGGCGCCCATCCCGACGGCTTGTGCCAGTTGCGGGACCAGGAACTGGACGTCGCAGTACGACGAGTGAACCGCGCCTTCCGCCTGGACGTTGAGCCGCCATCCCCGCAGGCGCGACCAGAACTCGGCGACGCTCGGCTGCGTGGCCCGGGGGAACTCGGCGGTCATCAGCATGAACGGCCGGTCCAGGTCGGTGGTGACCGTCGGTTGCATCGGCCCGTCGATGCTCAGACCGGCCCGGATGCGCCGGTCCCCGCTCATCACGAAGGCCGTCGCCGTCGCGCCTTTCGACCAGCCGAACATGCCGATGCGCTGCGGATCGAGCACGCCGAGCAGGCCGGCCGGCAGCGTTCGGCGTTCGGCGTCGGGGTTGCGCCCAGCGGCGAGGTCCTCGACGCGGTCGAGCACGAACCGGATGTCGGTGGCGAAGTCTCGTGGTGTCAGGGAGGGGCGGTCGAGCGGGACCGTGAGCCGGCCGTCGGGGAACAGGCTGAACGCGTCGTACGTGTGATCCACCGTGACCACCACATACCCGTGGCTGGCGAGCTCCTGCACCACGATGGTGGTGTCCGCCCGGTGATCGTGCGCCCCGTGCGAGAAGACGACGACGGGCAGTCGTCGGCGCGTTCGCAGCACCGGTGCGCCCTCGTGGCCGGCCGTGAGCGGCGCCACCGCGACATCGGCCGGAAAGTCCGCCGACGTCAGGAGCGCCCGTGCCACGGCGGGGGACGTCCAGCGGGCCGGTGGATACCGCTTGACGCCCCGGGCGGGGTACCAGACGGCGGCCATCAACTCGCGGTGGTGCCCGGGGCCGGCCACGGGATCGGGACGTGAGGCGTCGACGAGGTGCAGGGGCACCGTGCCCACTGGGTACGGTCCGGTGGGCGCCGGCAGGGTGAGCTGCACCGGCCCCGCGGCGGTCGAAGCCGCCCACGCCCGGCGTGCGGCGCCGATCGGCACGGCGGCCCCGACTGCCAGCGCGGCTGTGAGCATGCGGCGGCGTGTCGGTCCTCCCTGGTTCATGAACGGCGTGGTTGTCACGGAACCTCCCTGGGTTTTGGGCAGCACTGGGCCACGCCCAGTGCCTGGGTCGCCGGCCCGGGCCGGCAGTGTTTCGGTCCTGATCGGCTCAGTGGCCCGGTGGCATGCGGCCTTCACGTGGCGCGGACATGAGGTAGGCGAGCACGGCCAGCACGCGGCGGTTGTCGTCGTCGGAGGGGGCGAGCTCCAGCTTGGTGAAGATGCTCGTGCTGTGCTTGGACACGGCCTTCTCGCTGATGAAGAGCCGGTTCGCGATGGCGCTGTTGGAACGTCCCTCGGCCATGAGCTCAAGCACCTGGCGCTCCCGCTCGGTGAGCCGGGAGAGGGGCCCGCGTTCGCCGCGGCTGCGGCGGCCGAGCAGCTTGGTGACCACTTCGGGGTCCATGACCGTGCCGCCCGCGGCGACCGTACGGATCACGTCGATGAACTGGTCGTCGCTGAACACCCGGTCCTTGAGCAGGTAGCCGACCCCTCCGGCCTGGTCGGCGAGCAGCTCCTGGGCGTAGATCTGCTCGACGTACTGCGAGAGCAGGAGGATCGGCAGCCCGGGTATCCGTTCCCGGGCGGACAGCGCCGCACGGAGTCCGTCGTCGGTGTGGGTGGGCGGCAGCCTGATGTCCACGATCGCAAGGTCCGGCCGGAACTCCAGCAGTGCGCCGAGCAGGCCCGGAGCGCTGTCGGTGGCCGCCACGATCTCGAACCCACGCGCCTTGAGAAGCCTGACCAGCCCCTCCCGGAGCAGGAAGAGATCTTCCGCAACGACTACCCGCACGGCACCTCCATGACCACGATCGTCGGCCCCCCGGGCGGGCTGCTGACCGCCAGGATGCCGTCGAAGGCCGCCAGCCGTCGCTCCACCCCTGCCAGCCCGGTGCCCCGGGCGGGATCCGCGCCGCCCACCCCGTCGTCGACCACCTCGATACGCAGCAGCCCGTCTGTCCGCGCCATCCGGATCTGGAGGCCGTGCGCCGAAGCGTGCCGGACGGCGTTGGTGACCACCTCGGCGACGGCGAAGTAGCAGGCCGACTCCAGCGGGGCGTCGAGCCGCCCGGGCAGCTCGATCTCGGTCTCACACGGCAGGGGCAGGTCCAGCGCGAGCGCCCGGACCGCCTCCCCCAGGCCCCGGTCGGCCAGCATGGGCGGGTGCATCCCTCTGATCAGGCCACGCAGTTCCTCCAGTGCCGCCGCCGAGGCGACGCGAGCCTCCACGACGAGTGCGGCGGCCTCATGCGGATCGCTGTGGATCATCTCCTCCGCGGCCCGGAGGTTCATCCCGATGGTGACCAGCCGTCCCTGTGCGCCGTCGTGCAGGTCTCGCTCGATCCTGCGCAGCTCCGCGGCCGCGGAGCTGACCGCATCGGCCCGTGTCTCGGTCAGCTCCCGCACCCGCCGGGCCAGCGCCGGGTCAGGCCCCCTCCCGAACAGCCGTCCGGCATCCGCCAGCACGGTTCTGGGCAGCAGCCAGAGCCCGAGGGCCAGTAGCACCGCCCCCTGGATGCCACCGAGTACCGATGCATGGTGGGCAATCTCCAGGGGGAGGGACGGCGCCGGCCCGGGCGGGGAGCCGAACTTCCGCACCACCACCAGGCGTTGTCCGAACCCGCTCTGGGCGACGTCGTACGCCCCGATCCCCACCAGCCCCAGGACAGCCAGGTTCGCCGCCACCCTGGGCCACCGCACCAGCCCGGCCACGACGGCCGCCAGCAGCGCCAGTCCCGCCAGGTAACCCACCGCTGCCGGCCCGATCCCGGTGCCCGGTGACGCGAACTGCCACAGATCGAGGCCGAGCAGGTCACCGGTCATCACCACGACGGCGGGCAGCAGCAGGGCCCAGCACGCGGGCCTCGACGCGCCGGCTCCGGCCAGACGCGCGGGCCTGCCGTTCGCCGGCCGGAGCAGAGCCGCACCGGCGAAGGCGGCGAGCACCGGGACGCTCACACAGCCCACCAGGACGTTGAGCAGCGTCTGCCCATAGCCGGCAGAGGAATGCGTGAGCCAGTACGTCAATTCCAGCAGTTCGCCGGTCACCGCCGCGACCACGGGCAGCACCCACCGCCTGGGCACGCTCGCCGAGGTGAGCAGCGTGGTGGCCAGCAGGCCGGCCATCAGCAGCGCCGCCGGGAGCAGCCCGTCGGGTTGCAGATCCGGCACGGTGACGACGTAGCCGCCCGATCCGGCGGAGTTGTGCAGGGCGAACAGCAGGGTCGGCACACTGCCGTACGCCGCCGTACCCACCAGCCCCGCCACGACCGGCCACCCGATCCGCCCAGCCGGTCGCGCGAGGCGCCCCGGCCGGTCCCGCGCCTGCTCCGCCCTGAAGGCCAGCACGGCGCAGACCGCGGTCAACGCCACGAGCACGCCCCCCGGCCAGGGCGCCGCCCCGTCCACCGGAAACGGCCACATATCCGCCCCCCGTCTCGTCATCCATGCCACACGCTGCGGCCTGGAGATCATGCTGCTGCGAGGGGGCTTGCGGGCGCCATGGGCCGAAACCTACTTCCGGGGTAGGCAAACACCTACCCCGGCCGGGAAGCCTCCGACGGGAGTTTCGGCCGGAAAGAGACAGGCGGGACGTGCGGGGAGCGCTCTGCAAACGTTCGTGATCAATACATCGAGAGCGACCGACCCCTCACGCACCAGCGGCACCAGGCGGATACGGCCCCGCAGCCGGGAGGGGCGGACGGTCAGCCCGGCCAGGTCGAGCCCGCGCGTCACCGGCACTCCTCGGCCGCCGCCCGCACCGAACACCGGACGACGATGGATGACCATGCGTCAGATCACCCAGCAGAAATCCAGCAACCCGCCCCCGTGACCACGGCATCACTTACCGCACGCACGACGGCCATGTCACGCCGCCGACCTGCGGAAGCCTGAACGGAGGTGTCGTCGCCCGGGATCTTCAACGTTCCGGGAGAACACCACAAGACTCACCGCCTATAGGGCACGAGAATCTCCTGACCTGCGGTTTCACGCACAAAGGCCAAGGGATGAAACGTTCACACGTTGAAGCGGAACTCCACCACGTCCCCGTCCTGCATCACGTAGTCCTTGCCCTCCATACGGGCCTTGCCCTTGGCGCGGGCCTCGGCGACCGAGCCGGTCGCGAGGAGGTCGTCGAAGGAGATGACCTCGGCCTTGATGAAGCCCTTCTGGAAGTCGGTGTGGATCACACCGGCGGCCTCGGGGGCGGTGGCGCCCTTCTTGATGGTCCAGGCGCGGGACTCCTTGGGGCCGGCCGTCAGGTAGGTCTGCAGGCCGAGGGTGTTGAAGCCGACGCGGGCGAGGGTGGCCAGGCCCGGCTCGTCCTGGCCGACGGACTGGAGCAGCTCCAGGGCCTCCTCCTCGTCGAGCTCGGCGAGGTCGGCCTCCAGCTTGGCGTTGAGGAAGATCGCCTCGGCGGGGGCGACCAGGGCGCGCTGCTCGTTCTTGAAGTCCTCGTCGACCAGCTCGTCCTCGTCGACGTTGAAGACGTAGAGGAAGGGCTTGGAGGTGAGCAGGTGCAGGTCGTGCAGCAGCTCGTTGCGCTCGGTGCCCTGGACGATGCCGTGCGCGAAGAGCGTGTCGCCCTTCTCAAGGATCTCCTTGGCCTCCTCGACGGCCTTGACCTTCGGCGCCACGTCCTTCTTGATCCGCGACTCCTTCTGGAGACGGGGAAGGACCTTCTCGATCGTCTGGAGGTCGGCGAGGATCAGCTCGGTGTTGATCGTCTCGATGTCCTCCTTGGGCGAGACCTTGCCGTCGACGTGCACGACGTTCTCGTCCTTGAAGGCGCGGATGACCTGGCAGATGGCGTCCGACTCGCGGATGTTCGCCAGGAACTTGTTGCCCAGGCCCTCACCCTCGCTGGCGCCGCGCACGATGCCGGCGATGTCGACGAAGTCGACGGTGGCCGGGAGGATCCGCTCCGACTTGAAGATCGAGGCGAGCTGGGCGAGGCGACCGTCCGGGACGCCCACGACACCGATGTTCGGCTCGATGGTGGCGAACGGGTAGTTGGCCGCGAGCACGTCGTTCTTGGTCAGGGCGTTGAACAGGGTCGACTTGCCGACGTTCGGCAGACCGACGATTCCGATCGTGAGCGACACGTTGCGACTTCCCGTACGTGAGGAGATTTGAGGGCCAGGCGGCCGATCCACCAGTCTACGGCGTGTCGCACCCGGCCCCGGCGACGGTTCGAACGCTTGGCCAAGCCGCGCCGCCCGGCGTGTCAGACGGCCTATTCGGCACATAAACAGACCTAGGTTGGTCCAGTGGAGGAACACAGGACGCGACCTCAGCAGTACGGACCGCGACGCGGCGGACGCGGCGGGCCGCCGGTGCCTTCCCAGGCGGCCCGGGGCCGGCCCGGGAGCGACCGGCGGGCCGGCCGGCCCGCGGTTCGGCGCCCGGCGGCGGTACGGCACCCGTCCGCGGCCCCGCCGACGGCCGTACCCGCCCTGCGGCGACTGCGGCAGCTGCCCAATCCACGGCTGACCGGACTCGGGAGCGGCCTGTTCTGCGGGGCGGTGATGTTCGCGCTGGGGTGTCTGGACCTGCTGCTGCTCAGCGGGTCGCTGACCGTGTACGGCGTGCTCTTCGTGCCGGTGTGCCTGCTGACGGCGGTGTGGGTGCGCAAGGGCGATCTGCTGATCGCGCCCGTCGTGGCGCCGCTGGGGTTCACCGTGGGGCTGCTGCCGGTGGCCGACGGGGGCGACGGTGTGCTCGGCGGGCTGATGGGACTGGTGACCGCGCTCGCCACCCAGGCGGTGTGGCTGTACGGGGGGACGCTGGTCGCGGGGGTGACGGCGCTGGTGCGACGTGCCGCGCTGATCCGCCGCCGGGCGCCGCGCAGCCGCCGTACGGCGTGAGCCCCACGTCGCGTTCGGCGTGAGGCGCAAGTGAGGCGCACGTCATGTCCGGCGTGAGCCCCACGTCATGTCCGGCGTGAGCCCCACGTCATGTCCGGCGTGAGGCGCACGTGCGGTGCGGGCCCCTGCCCGCTTGCCCCGTCCCCGGCTTGCCCCCGTCCCCGGCCGCTCCAGCCTCCCCCGGTCGCTCCCGCGCCCACGGCCGGCTACGCCACCTCCGCCGCGCGCATCGCCGCCCCCACGATGCCCGCGTTGTTCTGCAGCTGGGCGGGGACGATCTCCGCTCTGAGGCCCTCGATGAGCGGCAGGAACTTCTGCGCCTTGCGGCTGACCCCGCCGCCGACGATGAACAGCTCGGGGGTGAAGAGCATCTCGACGTGGGCGAGGTACTTCTGCACCCGGCGGGCCCAGTGCTCCCAGGTCAGCTCGTCGTCCTCCTTGGCCTTGCTGGAGGCCCGCTTCTCCGCCTCGTGGCCGCCCAGCTCCAGATGGCCCAGCTCGGTGTTGGGCACGAGGACGCCGTCGACGAACACCGCGCTGCCGATGCCGGTGCCGAAGGTCAGCAGGATCACCGTGCCCCTGCGGTCCCGGCCGGCGCCGAAGTGCATCTCGGCGACGCCCGCCGCGTCGGCGTCGTTGACCACCGTCACCGGAAGGCCGCCCAGCCGCTCGCCGAACAGTGCGCGCGCGTCGGTGTCGATCCAGCTCTTGTCGACGTTGGCCGCCGTACGGATCGTGGCGCCGCCGGTGACCACGCCCGGGAACGTCAGACCGACCGGTCCCGTCCAGCCGAAGTGGTCGACGACCTGCTTGACGCCGTCGGCCACCCCGTCGGGCGCCGCCGGCTGCGGGGTGAGCACCTTGCAGCGCTCCTGGGTCAGGTCGCCCTTGTCCAGGTCCACGGGGGCGCCCTTGATCCCCGATCCGCCGATGTCCACGCCGAAGATCTGCATGGCTCCACGTTACGACGTGCGACTGACAGTCACGTCACGGACACCGGTGCCCCGTCCGGCCCGGCCGCCGGCGGTCACGTCTGCGCCACCCGCGTCGGGCTTGCGCCACCCGCGTCGGGCTTGCGCCAACCGCATCACGCTTGCGCCAACCGCGTCACGCCTGAGGAGTACCCGAGCCGCCGCGCTCGGCGACCAGCGTCGCCGCCTCGTCGCGCAGGTCCCGGCGGAGCTCCTTGGGCAGCGAGAAGGTGATGGACTCCTCGGCCGCCTTGACGATCTCCACGTCCTGGAAACCGCGCTGGGCCAGCCAATCCAGCACCTGCTCGACCAGCACCTCCGGCACCGACGCGCCCGAGGTCACGCCGACCGTGGAGACGCCCTCCAGCCAGGCCTCGTCGATCTCGTCGGCGAAGTCCACGAGGTAGGCCTGCGCGGCGCCGGCCAGCTTGGCGACCTCCACCAGCCGCTTGGAGTTGGAGGAGTTGCGGGAGCCGACCACGACGACCAGGTCCGCCTGGGCACCCATCTGCTTGACCGCGAGCTGGCGGTTCTGGGTGGCGTAGCAGATGTCGTCGCTGGGCGGGGAGATCAGCTGCGGGAACTTCTCCTTGAGCGCGTCGACCGTCTCCATGGTCTCGTCGACCGAGAGCGTGGTCTGCGACAGCCACACGACCTTGGACGCGTCGCGGACCTCGACGTCCGCGACGTCCTCGGGACCGTCGACGAGCTGGATGTGCTCGGGGGCCTCGCCGGTGGTGCCGATGACCTCCTCGTGGCCCTCGTGCCCGATCAGGAGGATGTCGTAGTCCTCCTTGGCGAAGCGGACGGCCTCCTTGTGGACCTTGGTGACCAGGGGGCAGGTCGCGTCGATGGTGGCGAGGCGGCCGCGCTCGGCCTCCTCGTGGACGACGGGCGCCACACCGTGCGCCGAGAACATCACGATGTTGCCCGGAGGCACCTCCTCCGTCCGCTCGACGAAGACGGCGCCCTTCTTCTCCAGGGTCTGTACGACGTACTTGTTGTGGACGATCTCGTGCCGGACATAGATCGGGGCCCCGTACTGCTCCAGGGCCTTCTCGACGGCGATCACGGCGCGGTCCACGCCCGCGCAGTAGCCCCGGGGGGCGGCGAGCAGGACACGGCGGCCAGGCGAAGCAGTCATGCCCCCCATCGTAAGGCCGCGTTCGGCCGCTCGAAGATCGCGCCCGGGCGGGGACTGACGGCCCACGTGGCCGGGCGGCGGTGGGGCAGGGGTTGGCGGGGCGACCAGGGTGGCGGGGGGAGCGGCCGGGGGGGTGGCCTGTTCCACCGCGGTCCTGCGGCCCCTGGTGGCTGCGACGGCGCCGTGTTGTCGGTGGCGGCGGCTACGCTCGCGGGCATGGCTGTCTCCACGTCCCCAGAGGCTCCCCTGCCCGTCGGTGAGGTCTCGCGGCTGATCGGCGGGTGGATCGAGCGGCTCGGCGCCGTGTGGGTCGAGGGGCAGATCACCCAGTTGTCGCGGCGGCCCGGCGCGGGCGTGGTGTTCCTGACGCTGCGCGATCCGTCGTACGACATCTCCGTCAGCGTGACCTGCTACCGCCAGGTCTTCGACGCGATCGCCGACGTGGTCAGCGAGGGTGCCCGCGTCGTCGTGCACGCGAAGCCGGAGTGGTACGCCCCGCGCGGGCAGCTGTCGCTGCGGGCCGCCGAGATGAGGCCGGTGGGCGTCGGCGAGCTGCTGGCCCGGCTCGAACAGCTGAAGAAGTCCCTCGCCGCCGAGGGGCTCTTCGCGACCGAGCGGAAGAAGCCGCTGCCCTTCCTGCCCCAGCTGATCGGCCTGGTCTGCGGGCGGGCCTCGGCCGCCGAGCGGGACGTGCTGGAGAACGCCAGGCACCGCTGGCCCGCCGTCCGCTTCGAGGTGCGCAACGTCGCCGTGCAGGGCGTGCACGCCGTCCCGCAGGTCGTCCAGGCCGTCAAGGAGCTCGACGAGATGGACGACGTGGACGTGATCGTCGTGGCGCGCGGCGGCGGCAGCGTGGAGGACCTGCTGCCGTTCTCCGACGAGCAGCTGGTCCGCGCGGTCGCCTCCTGCCGTACACCCGTCGTCTCCGCGATCGGGCACGAGCCGGACACCCCGCTGCTCGACTACGTCGCCGATCTGCGCGCCTCCACCCCGACCGACGCCGCCAAGAAGGTCGTCCCGGACGTCGGTGAGGAGTACGAGCGGGTACGGCAGTTGCGCGACCGGGCGCGCCGGTGCGTACGGGCACATCTCGAGCGGGAGGAGCGTGGGCTCGCCCACGCGCTCGCCCGGCCCTGCCTGGAGGACCCGCACCGCATGATCGGCGAGCGGGCGGACCACGTCGCCTCGATGCTGGACCGCGGCCGGCGCACGCTGCGCCACCTGCTGGACCGCGCCGACTCGGAGCTGGCGCACACGCACGCACGCGTGGTGGCCCTCTCCCCCGCCGCGACCCTCCGGCGCGGCTACGCCGTGCTGCAGAAGGCCGACGGGCACGTGGTCCGCGATCCGGCGGAGGTGACCGCGGACGAGGCACTGCGCGCGCGGGTCGCCGAGGGCGAGTTCACGGTTCGTGTCGACACATAGGGTGGGCGGATGACAAGCAAGGCAGCACCGGCGGAAGAGGCGCTCGGCTACGAGCAGGCGCGGGACGAGCTGATCGAGGTGGTCCGGCGCCTGGAGGCGGGCGGTACCAGCCTGGAGGAGTCCCTCGCGCTGTGGGAGCGGGGCGAGGAACTGGCCAAGGTGTGCCGCCGCTGGCTGGAGGGCGCGCGCGCCCGGCTGGACGCGGCCCTGGCCGAGGAGTCCAGGGAAGCGGAAGAGGGCGGGGCGGAGGCGGAGTCCTCCGAGTAGGGCCCGTCCGGGCTCGGCCTCGCGGGCCGGACCCGGGTCCCAGGCTCGCGGCTCGGACCCGGGGCGCGGACTCGCAGCCCGGCTCAGCATGCGGGTTCACGGCCCGGACTCACGGCCCGGACTCGTGACCCGGGCCTCGTGACCCGGGCCTCGTGACCCGGGCTGAGGACGCGGACTCGCGGCTGGGCTCAGGACGTCTTCAGCGCCTGCACCATCGCCGTCAGCCGGTCGAAGGATGCCGTGCCCGTCACCACCGTGGTGGAGCCCTTGGCGCCCTCCAGCACCAGGGCGTCGTAGCGGCCGCCGGTGTACCGGGTCCAGGTCCGTCCGCCGATCTTCTGGGTGACCCGGGTGGCGTGGGCACCCTGGCTGGCCTCGTCGACGAAGTCCCTGCGCTGCTGAGTGGACTGCTCGATCGCCACGTACTGCCCCTCGGGATCCTGGAAACCCAGGTGCCAGCGGTCGTACTGGTCACTCTGGTAGCGGACCGAGGTGGCCTTCCAGCTCTGGGGCAGGCCCTCGGGCGCGGCCACCGGGTAGGAGGCCGCGCGCCGGGCGGTGAGCAGCTCGACGCGGTAGTCGACCCGCTTGATGTCGGGAGCTTGATCGTTGTGCGGGATGAAGAGGTAGACGACCGTCGCCGCGAGCGCGGTCACGCCCAGGGAGAGGATCATGCTCCGCACTGTCTTCTGCTTGCCGTTCGAACCTGCCACGCCCCCTATCGTCGCAGGTGTCCGAACCGCTCATCCGTGGGGTCCCCTGCTCATTTTGTCTGCTCGGCGATAGAGTCGGGGCCAGAACCCTCATCCGGCCGTCGTCGTATCAGAAAGGTGCGCTCCGATGACCGAGCATCATCACTTGCCGTCCGAGCTCGATGTCCCCTCCGAAGCCCCCGACCGCAACCTCGCCCTGGAACTCGTCCGGGTCACGGAGGCCGCGGCGATGGCCGCGGGCCGTTGGGTGGGGCGCGGTGACAAGAACGGCGCCGACGGCGCCGCGGTACGCGCCATGCGCACCCTCGTCTCCACCGTGTCGATGAACGGCGTCGTCGTCATCGGCGAGGGCGAGAAGGACGAGGCCCCGATGCTCTTCAACGGGGAGCGCGTCGGCGACGGGACCGGGGCCGAGGTCGACATCGCCGTCGACCCGATCGACGGCACCACGCTCACCGCCAAGGGCATGCCGAACGCGATCGCCGTGCTCGCCGCCACCGAGCGGGGCGCCATGTTCGACCCGTCTGCCGTCTTCTACATGGACAAGCTGGTCACCGGGCCTGAGGCGGCCGACTTCGTCGACATCAACGCGCCGGTGTCCGTGAACATCAAGCGCGTCGCCAAGGCCAAGCGGTCCACCCCCGAGGACGTCACCGTCGTCATCCTGGACCGGCCACGGCACGAGGGCATCATCAAGGAGATCCGCGAGACGGGCGCCCGCATCAAGCTGATCTCCGACGGCGACGTCGCCGGCTCGATCCTGGCGCTGCGCGACGGCACCGGCATCGACCTCCTGCTCGGCATCGGCGGCACGCCCGAGGGCATCATCTCGGCCTGCGCCGTGAAGTGCCTGGGCGGCACCATCCAGGGCAAGCTGTGGCCCAAGGACGACGAGGAGCGGCAGCGGGCGATCGACGCCGGGCACGACCTCGACCGTGTGCTGACCACGGACGACCTGGTCTCCGGCGAGAACGTCTTCTTCGTCGCAACCGGCATCACCGACGGCGAGCTGCTGCGCGGCGTGCGCTACCGCTCGGAGACCGCCACGACCGACTCGATCGTCATGCGGTCGAAGTCCGGCACGGTCCGCCGGATCGACTCGGAGCACCGGCTGAGCAAGCTGCGTGCGTACAGCGCGATCGACTTCGACCGCGCCAAGTAACCCGGCCCGCGGGCCGGTCACGGCGATGGGGCGCTCCCGGTGCGGAGGGGGCGCCCCATTCGCGTATGACGACGGGTGTCCGGTCGCGTATGACGACGGGTGTCCGGGGTCCGGGTGTCCGGGGTCCGGGTGTCCGGGGTCCGGGTGTCCGGGGTCCGGGTGTCCGGGGTCCGGGTGTCCCGGTGTCCGGGGCCTGCCCTAGCCGGCTGCCGCGATCGGGCCCGTCGCGCGTGCCGTCTTCTTCAGCTCCAGGTCGCGGCGGCGGCGCCGGGCCAGGACGACGCGGCGCTCCGCGGCGGTCAGACCGCCCCACACGCCGTACGGCTCGGGCTGCAGCAGCGCGTGCTCGCGGCACTCGACCATCACCGGGCAGCGCGCACAGACCCGCTTGGCCGCCTCCTCACGGGACAGCCGGGCGGCGGTGGGCTCTTTCGAGGGTGCGAAGAACAGGCCGGCCTCGTCGCGCCGGCACACAGCCTCGGTGTGCCAGGGGGCGTCTTGGTCCCTGTCCCGCACAGGCACCCGCTGAGCCGGGACGGCAGCGACCTGCAGGGACGAATGCGGCGGTTGCAGCACGGTCTTCTCCTGACGACGGCTTCGCGAGCGAGAGACGATGCAGCAAGGCCTACCCGCTGTGCGCGCGCCTATGCACTGAGTTCCCGACCGCTGGATCCGGAGAGCGGCCGGGGGCCTGAAGTGCACGGCAGCCGGACGGAGCCGGGGCGGACCGCTTCGCTCCGGAAGCGGTCCGGTTCACAACCGTCAATGTCACAAGTGCTTGCGCAAACCCTTGTCGACCTTGCGCTGAACGCGATCGAGTATGTCCGCGACGAGCTTGCCGCGCTTGGGTCGCGCCTCGACGTTGCCCAGCACCGCCCAGCCGTCGACGTAGACGACGGGCGCGTCGGGTTCGGCCGAATCCAGTGGGTGCACCTCGAAGTTGCCGAGGACACCGCCGCCGGTGCCGCGCAGCGAGACGTTCTCCGGGACACGGATCTGGACGTCGCCGAAGACCGAGACGGCCTTGATGACGACCTGCTGGTACTCGAAGAGCGCCTCACTGAGGTCGATCTCGACGGTGCCGAAGATCGCGTACGCGTGCAGCCTGCGCCCGGCACGCCAGCGGCCCCTGCGCATGGCCGCGCTGAACACAGCCACCACGTTCTCGTCGGCCTCGGGCGGTATCGCGCCGGCCGGCGGGTGGTTCGGGGCGGGACCGTACGCGGGCGCCGGAGCCGTACGGCCCCGCTGGCCGGCGGGCAGGTCCTGGATGAAGACCTCGAGCTCGCCGACCGTCTTGGCGCTCAGCACCCCCTCGACGCGCTCGGCGTGCTCGTCGGCGGTCAGCCGCCCCTCGGCCAGGGCGTCGCGCAGGATGTCGGCGATCCGGTCACGGTCGGCGTCCGAGGCGCGCAGCTCGGCGACGCGGGCGGCGGCCGGACGCGGTTCGGTCTGCTTCTGAAGGTCCACGACAGCAGCGTACCGAAACGCGATAGATCGCGACTAGGGTTGTGGACGACCCGCGGGTCGCGAGCCCGGCAGCCCGGGGCCGGAAGGCCGCGAGGCCGGAGGCACGAGCCGCGGGGACGTCGACTGAGCCGGACCTCACAGACTCGCTGCCGGCGGCAGGTTCTACGCTGGTGAGCGCCCGCCAGCGTCGGCGGGTGCCGTCTGCCGAGTGAGGAATGGGCTGAGATGCCTGAGTTCGCGTACACCGATCTGCTGCCCCAGGGTGAGGACACCACCCCGTACCGGCTGGTGACGTCGGAGGGCGTCTCCACCGTCGAGGGGCCCGACGGGCGTACGTTCCTCAAGGTCGAGCCGGAGGCGCTGCGCAAGCTGGCCGAGGAGGCCGTCCACGACATCCAGCACTACCTGCGCCCGGCCCACCTCGCCCAGCTGCGCCGCATCATCGACGACCCGGAGGCGAGCGCGAACGACAAGTTCGTCGCGCTGGACCTGCTGAAGAACGCGAACATCGCGGCGGCGGGCGTGCTGCCGATGTGCCAGGACACCGGCACCGCGATCGTCATGGGCAAGCGCGGCCAGAACGTGCTCACGGAGGGCGAGGACGAGAAGGCCCTCTCGCGCGGCGTCTACGACGCCTACACCAGGCTGAACCTGCGCTACTCGCAGATGGCTCCGCTCACCATGTGGGAGGAGAGGAACACCGGCTCCAACCTCCCGGCCCAGATCGAGCTGTACGCCACCGACGGCGGCGCGTACAAGTTCCTGTTCATGGCCAAGGGCGGCGGCTCGGCCAACAAGTCCTTCCTCTACCAGGAGACCAAGGCCGTCCTGAACGAGGCCTCCATGATGAAGTTCCTGGAGGAGAAGATCCGTTCGCTGGGCACGGCCGCCTGCCCGCCCTACCACCTGGCGATCGTGGTCGGCGGCACCAGCGCCGAGTACGCCCTGAAGACGGCGAAGTACGCCTCCGCGCACTACCTGGACAACCTGCCGGCCGAGGGCTCGCCGCTCGGCCACGGCTTCCGGGACAAGGAGCTGGAGGAGAAGGTCTTCGAGCTGACGCAGAAGATCGGCATCGGCGCGCAGTTCGGCGGCAAGTACTTCTGCCACGACGTGCGCGTGGTGCGCCTGCCGCGGCACGGCGCGTCCTGCCCGGTCGCGATCGCCGTCTCCTGCTCGGCCGACCGCCAGGCGGTCGCCAAGATCACCGCCGAGGGCGTCTTCCTGGAGCAGCTGGAGACGGACCCGGCGCGCTTCCTGCCGGAGACCACGGACGAGCATCTGGAGTCGGAGGGCGACGTCGTCAGGATCGACCTCAACCAGCCGATGGAGTCGATCCTCGCCGAGCTGACCAAGTACCCGGTGAAGACCCGGCTGTCCCTCACGGGTCCGCTGGTCGTGGCCCGCGACATCGCCCACGCGAAGATCAAGGAGAGGCTGGACGCGGGCGAGGAGATGCCGCAGTACCTCAAGGACCACCCGGTCTACTACGCCGGCCCGGCCAAGACTCCCGAGGGCTACGCCTCCGGTTCCTTCGGCCCGACCACGGCCGGCCGCATGGACTCCTACGTGGAGCAGTTCCAGGCGGCGGGCGGCTCCAAGGTGATGCTGGCCAAGGGCAACCGCAGCAAGCAGGTCACGGACGCGTGCGACGCGCACGGCGGCTTCTACCTGGGGTCCATCGGCGGTCCGGCGGCCCGTCTCGCGCAGGACTGCATCAAGAAGGTCGAGGTCCTGGAGTACGAGGAGCTCGGCATGGAGGCCGTCTGGAAGATCGAGGTCGAGGACTTCCCGGCGTTCATCGTCGTCGACGACAAGGGCAACGACTTCTTCACTTCGCGGGAGCCTGAGCAGCCGACGTTCACCAGCATCCCGGTGCGGGGCCCCGGCCTGTCCTGAGCCACCCCTAAGAGCCTCCCAGACCCCTCGGCGCCGCCGGGGGGTCTGCTGCTGTCCCGTGGGTGGCGCTATGAGCCCCCGCTCCCGTGGCTTGAAGCGCACCCTTGGCGCCAGCACGGCAGCATCGGGAGGATCCGTGCGTAGAAGTCCGTGCAATCCGCGTAGCCCGGGAGGCTGCTGTGTCGCTACCGCAAGACGGCTTCCTCGGCGAGGATGGCGAACCGATGATCCCCTTCGCGGAGAACCCGTGCCCGATCCATGCGGGCGGCCACAGTCTCCGTGACGTCATTGGGCGTCTGCCGGAAGTCGGTGATCTCAGTCAGCAGCGCGGTTGCGTACGCGGGGGTCTGGAGCAGGCCAGGCACCACGTTGGAGCAGTAGATCCGGAAGGTTCGGGTGCGCTCGAAGAGAGGATGTGGCCACTGGAGACATTCTCGATCTACGACAGCGCACAAGCCCAGGTGGAGCTGCTGACAGCGGCTTCCCGGCCGGCCCCGCAGCCGACGTTCACGTCGATCCCGGTGCGGGGGCCGGGGAAGGCGTAGTAGCCCTCCGGATGCGGCGGGGCCAGGTTCTCACCCCGCCGCTCCCGCCCACCGGGCACTCCCTGGCCTCCCTGGCACGCCCGGGCCTCCCTGGCACGCCCTGGCCTCGCTGGGCACTCCCGGGCATCGCTGGGCACCCGGGCACCCCTGGGCGCCGCCAACCGTGGCCGGTAGCACCCCCGTTCGGCGCAACCCCGGAACATCCGCGCCCGCTCCCGCGCTGTACCCGGTATGAGCGACGAATTCCGCATCGAGCACGACTCCATGGGCGAAGTCCAGGTCCCCGTCCACGCCAAGTGGCGCGCCCAGACGCAGCGGGCCGTGGAGAACTTCCCCGTCTCCGGGCAGCGGATCGAGCGGGCGCACATCGAGGCGCTCGCGCGGATCAAGGGCGCCGCCGCCAAGGTCAACGCGGAGCTCGGCGTGCTCGACAAGGACGTCGCCCGGGCGATCCAGGAGGCGGCGGCGGAGGTCGCCGGGGGGCAGTGGGACGAGCACTTCCCCGTGGACGTGTTCCAGACCGGGTCCGGGACCTCGTCCAACATGAACACCAACGAGGTCGTCGCCACCCTGGCGAGCGAGCGGCTCGGCCGGGACGTGCACCCCAACGACCACGTCAACGCCTCCCAGTCGTCCAACGACGTCTTCCCCTCCTCCATCCACATCGCCGCCACCGCCGCCGTCACCCGGGACCTGATCCCCGCCCTGGACCATCTCGCCGACGCCCTCGCCCGCAAGGCCGAGGAGTTCGCCGACGTCGTGAAGTCGGGGCGGACGCATCTCATGGACGCCACGCCCGTCACCCTGGGCCAGGAGTTCGGCGGGTACGCCGCGCAGGTGCGCTACGGCGTGGAGCGGCTGCGCGCCTCGCTGCCCCGGCTGGCCGAGCTGCCACTGGGCGGGACGGCGGTCGGCACCGGCATCAACACCCCGCCCGGGTTCTCCGCGGCCGTGATCGAGGAGGTCGCCCGCGTCACCGGGCTGCCGCTCACCGAGGCCCGCGACCACTTCGAGGCGCAGGGCGCCAGGGACGGGATCGTCGAGACCAGTGGGCAGCTGCGGACCATCGCCGTGGGGCTGACGAAGATCGCCAACGATCTGCGGTGGATGTCCTCGGGGCCCCGGACCGGGCTCGCCGAGATCGCCCTGCCCGACCTCCAGCCGGGGTCGTCCATCATGCCGGGGAAGGTCAACCCCGTCATCCCCGAGGCCGTGCTCATGGTGTGCGCCCAGGTCGTCGGCAACGACGCCACCGTCGCGACCGCCGGCGCCTCCGGGAACTTCGAGCTCAACGTCATGCTGCCGGTCATCGCCAAGAACGTCCTGGAGTCGGTCCGGCTGCTCGCGAACGTCTGCCGGCTGCTCGCCGACCGGACCGTCGACGGGATCGTCGCCCACCGGGAGCGGGCACGCGAGTACGCCGAGTCCTCGCCGTCCGTGGTCACGCCGCTGAACAAGTACATCGGCTACGAGGCGGCCGCCAAGGTGGCCAAGAAGGCGCTCGCCGAGCAGAAGACCATCCGTCAGGTCGTGCTCGAGAGCGGGTACGTCGAGCGCGGCGACCTGACCGCCGAGCAGCTCGACGAGGCGCTGGACGTCCTGCGGATGACGCGCCCGTGACCGGTCCGCCCCGGGCGTGAACCGTGACGCTCGCCGCAGCGTCGTATGCCCGGGGCACCTAATATCTGTGCATG
The DNA here is from genome assembly GCF_044334385.1 of Streptomyces sp. NPDC020801. Lineage (NCBI taxonomy): Bacteria > Bacillati > Actinomycetota > Actinomycetes > Kitasatosporales > Streptomycetaceae > Streptomyces > Streptomyces sp. NPDC020801. The sequence continues at coordinate 591,959 of NZ_JBIRST010000001.1, read as the reverse complement.
GCAGACGACGGAGCGGTGAGACGCGTGACGCCGGGCGGTGCGGCAACCCACTGGACCCCCGGAAGCCAGATCCTGTGGCGCTACCGGGAGAACGGCGGCGCGCGCTTCCACATCGCGCGGCCGGTCACCGTCGTGCGGGACGACCCGGAGCTGCTGGCCGTCTGGATGGCACCCGGGACCGAGTGCGTGAAGCCCGTCCTCGCCGACGGCACGCCCGTGCACCTGGAACCGCTGGCCTCGCGCTACACCAAGCCGCGTACGGTGCAGCGCGACCGCTGGTTCGGCACGGGAGTGCTGAAACTGGCCCGGCCCGGTGAGCCGTGGTCGGTGTGGCTGTTCTGGGAGCCGGGCTGGCGGTTCAAGAACTGGTACGTCAATCTTGAACAACCGCTGGCGCGTTGGGCGGGCGGGGTCGACTCCGAGGATCACTTTCTGGACATCTCCGTGCACCCGGACCGCAGTTGGCACTGGCGGGACGAGGACGAGTTCGCGCAGGCCCAGCGGGACGGCCTGGTGGACGCCGGGCTGGCCAGGCGGGTCGAAGAGGCCGGCCGGGACGCGGTGGAGGCGATCCGCGCCTGGCGGCCGCCGTTCTCCGAGGGCTGGCAGCACTGGCGCCCGGACCCCGCCTGGACGGTACCGTCACTGCCGGAGGACTGGGACCGTACGCCCGCGCACGTGTCCTCATGAGACCCTTGATGCGCCCCCGGGCAATAAACGTAGGATCGTCCTCCGCAAGGGCGCACAGATGCAACTCCGTGACGGTCTGCGGAGTCTGACCCGACGTCACCGAGGGGCGGCAGGACGTGAGCGAGGGGTACCAGGGCAATACCCGTGCGGGCCGCAGACGGTCCGCCGGTGGCACAGGAACAGCCTCTGACCACGCCGTAAATCCGTTCCTGGGACATGTATTCCGGGTATCGGGTCTTCGGCGGGACGTACTGTGCGCACGGCGCGCAGCCCCGGACGGATGGATTCGACACGCGTGACGGAGCAGCCGACCTCCTTCGAACGCCCCCAGGCGGGCCCCGACCCCGCGGACGCCCGTGGGGCCCTCTTGCGTACCCCCGAGCCGCCGCAGGCCACGGGCGCCCCGGCGTTACCGCTGCAGTCGCGCCAGGGCGACGTACCGCCTTGCCCGCCCGCGTCGTCGCGGCCCGCGGGCGGCCGCGGGACCGACAAGGCCCAGAAGACCCAGAAGAGTCAGAAGAGTCAGAAGACCCGAAAGGCCGAGAAGACGGAGAAGCCGAGGAAGGCGGGGACGGCGGGGACGGCGGGGACGGCGGGGAACGACGTACCGGCCGCTCCGGTGGGCTCCGAGGGCCACGAGGCCGGGAGTACCCAAGCGGCGCCGGCCGGCGCGGCCCGGGGCTCCGGCGCACCCGTTCCCGGAGGCCGCGGCTCCGGTCCGTCGGCCGGCGGCCACGCGGCCGCCTCGCCGGCTCCGCGCGGCTCCGGTGCTCCCGTCGGCTCGGCGTCCGAGCACTCCCAGCCCGCGTCCGCCGAGCCCGAGCCGGACCCGCACCGCCCGCGCCCCGTGCCGGACGGCATCCCGGCCCAGCCGGACGCGGCGGCCAGAACCTCCGGCGCCAGAACCTCCGCCGCCCGGACCTCCGGGGCCGCGACCCCCGACACCACGACCTCCGGGGCGGGCAACGCCCAGGCACGGGCCGACGAGGGCACGACGGCCGGAGGACGGGCCACCGGAGACCGGGCCGCCGCCGGCCGGATCCCCGACGGCGGGAGCGCCGGCGATGGGCTCCCGGACGGCGCCGAGGCCGCCCGCGCGGGTGCCGAGGCGCCCCGGGCGGGGAGCGGGCCCGGCGGGCAGAAGCGCCGGGCCGGACAGGAGCCGCCGCCCGACGGCCGGGAGCGGCGCGCGGGGCGGGGCCCGCAGTCCGACAGCCGCGAACCCGACAACCGCCGGCCCGACAACCGCCAGCCCGACAACCGCGAGCACCGGACCGGCAAAGGTCTGCCGCCCACCGGCCAGGAGCGCCGTACCGGGCAGGGGCTGCCGCCCGGGCGGCCGCTGCCCATGCGGCGGGACGGGGACCGGCTGCGGTTCGTGGGGGCGGCCACGCGGCGCATCGCGCGCGGGATGGACCTCGACGAGATCGTGATGGGGCTGTGCCGGGCCACCGTGCCCACCTTCTCCGACGCCATCCTCGTCTATCTGCGCGAACCGCTGCCGGTGGGCGACGAGCGGCCGGTCGGCCCGCTCGTGCTGCGGCTGCGCCGTACCGACCGGATACCGACGGAGCGCGACACCGAGGGCGTGTACGTGCCCCCGGCGGTCCCGGAGCAGCCGGCCGAGCTGTCGGTGGTCACCAACGAGCTGTGCGAGGTACGGCCCGGCAGCGCGCTCGGTGAGGTGCTGCGCGGGGTGAGGCCGGTGTTCACGGACACCCCGCCCGCCCGCGCAGCCCTGGAGGAACTGCTGGGCGAGGACTCGGAGTTGGCCGTACCCGACGGGCAGCGCACCATCCTCGCCCCGCTGCGCGGCCGGCGCCGCGTGATCGGCGCCGCGCTCTTCCTGCGCCGCCCCGAGCGCCTGGCGTTCGAGCCCGACGACCTGCTGGTCGCCGCCCAGCTCGCCACGCACAGCGCGCTCGGCATCGACAAGGCGGTGCTGTACGGGCGCGAGGCTTACATCGCCGACGAGTTGCAGCGCACCATGCTGCCGGAGACGCTGCCCCGCCCGACGGGCGTCCGCCTGGCGTCCCGCTATCTGCCCGCAGCCGAGACCGCGCGCGTCGGCGGCGACTGGTACGACGCGATTCCGTTGCCCGGCAGCCGGGTCGCCCTCGTCGTCGGCGACGTCATGGGGCACTCCATGACCTCCGCCGCGATCATGGGCCAGTTGCGTACGACCGCGCAGACGCTGGCCGGACTCGACCTGCCCCCGCAGGAGGTGCTGCACCACCTCGACGAGCAGGCGCAGCGCCTGGGCACCGACCGCATGGCGACCTGCCTGTACGCCGTCTACGACCCCGTCGCGCACCGCATCACCATCGCCAACGCAGGCCATCCGCCGCCCGTCCTGCTGCACCTGGGCGGCGAGGCCGAGGTGCTGCGGGTGCCGCCGGGCGCCCCGATCGGCGTGGGCGGCGTCGACTTCGAGGCCGTGGAACTGGACGCGCCGGCCGGCGCGACCCTGCTGCTGTACACCGACGGTCTGGTGGAGTCGCGCCTGCGGGACGTGTGGACCGGAATAGAGCAGCTGCGCGAGAAGCTGTCGGCGACCGCCCAGCTCACCGGACCCGACCATCCGCCGCCGCTGGAAGCCCTGTGCGACGAGGTGCTCGACATGCTCGGCCCGGGCGACCGGGACGACGACATCGCGCTGCTCGCCGCCCGCTTCGACGGGATCGCGCCGAGCGACGTGGCGTACTGGTTCCTGGAGCCGGAGGACTCCGCTCCCGGCCGGGCCCGCCGGCTGGCCCGCCGGGCGCTGGCCCGCTGGGGTCTGGAGGAGCTGACCGACTCCGTGGAGCTCCTGGTGAGCGAGGTCGTCACCAACGCCGTGCGCTACGCCTCCCGCCCGGTCACCCTCCGCCTGCTGCGCACCGACGTGCTGCGGTGCGAGGTCGGCGACGACGTGCCCCAGCTGCCGCGCCTCAGGCAGGCGCGCGCCACGGACGAGGGCGGCCGCGGGCTGTACCTGGTCAATCGGCTGGCCCGGCGGTGGGGCGCGACCCGGCTGAGCACCGGCAAGGTGGTCTGGTTCGAGCTGAACCGGGGCTGAGGCCGAGGCGGACGGGACATGGCGAAGGGGCGCCCGGTCGGACCGGGCGCCCCTTCGCCGTATGCAGCGCGCCGTATGCAGCGCGCCGTATGCAGCGCGCCGTATGCAGCGCGCCGTATGCAGCGCGCCGTATGCAGCGCGCCGTGCGCGGCTACTGGGCCGGCTGTCTGCCGTTCAGCTGTTGCTGGTCGTTCGGGTTGAGTGGGTTGTCGGTGACCGGGCCGCCCGACGGTGTCTGGCTCGGCGACTGCGAGGGCGACTGGCTGGGCGACTTGGACGGGGACTGGCTGGGCGACTTGGACGGCGACTGCGACGGCGACTTGGAGGGCGACGGCGCGTGGCTGGACGGCGACTGCGAGGGCGAGTGGGACGGCGAGGGCGACAACGAGGGCGTCTGCGGGGGCTGGACCGCCGCGCCCTGCGTGGTGTCCAGTTCGAACTCGGCCCTGTCGGTCACGCCGAAGGTGTACGCCGCCCAGATCTGGGCCGGGTAACCGCCGCCGTTGATGCGCCCCGGGCCCGGGATGAGACCCGTGGCACCCGTCAGGCTCACGTGCCGGTACGGCGGCTTGGCCTGCTCACCGAAGAGGCCGACCGAGGTGACCAGGTCGGGGGTGTAGCCGGTGAACCAGGCGGACCTGTCCTCGTCGGACGTACCGGTCTTGCCGGCGACCTCCTGGCCGTTGCGGACCGGGTTGTCGGCGACCGAGGTCTTCGCGGTGCCGTCGTCGACCACGCCGGTCAGCACCGAGGTGACGGTGTCGGCGGCCTGGTGGCTGATCACCTCGTCGCCGACGGCGTCCGGCATGGCGACCGAGCGGTTCGTCTGCTCGGCCTTGGCCACGATGCTCGGGGTGACCTTCTTGCCGTGGTTGTCGAGGGTGGCGTAGATCCCGGCCATCTCCAGCGGGCTGGCGCCCATGGAGCCCAGGGTCTGGGCGGGCACGGCCTGCATGCCCTCGGTGTCCATGCCGAGCTTGCCGGCGGTGCTCATCACCTTTTCCATACCGACGTCGACGCCCATCTGCGCGAAGACGGAGTTGACGGACAGGTTCATCGCCTTCTGCACGGTGATGTTCCCGTAGCTCTGGTCGTCCTCGTTGGGCGGGCCGAAGCCGACCTTGGTGCCGTTGTCCAGGACCTGGCGGCCGCTGGTGCCGTCGTAGACCGTGTTGGCGTTGATCGGCAGGCCGTCCTGCGTCTTGGCGCCCTCCTCCAGGGCGGCGGCGAGGATGACCGGCTTGAAGGTGGAGGCCGGCTGGAAGTCCCGCCGGGTGGCGTTGCTGGTGTAGTGCTTGAAGTAGTCCTGGCCGCCGTAGAGGGCGACGATCTTCCCGTTCTTCGGGTCGACGGAGACCGCGCCGGCCTGGACGTCGCCGTCCACCTTGCGCTTCTTCGGGTCCAGCTTGCTGGTCAGCTGTGCCTTGACCGCCTTCTCCAGGGCGGCCTGCTTCTTCTTGTCGACGTTCAGGGTGATGGTCCAGCCCCGGCCCACGACCTCGGCCTCCGCCTGGGACTGCGGGATGCCCTCGTCCTTCATCAGCTTCTGCTCGAGCTGCTTGTTGGCGAGGTCGATCAGGTAGCCCTTCTGGCCCTCCAGGCCGGGGGTGCCCCTGGGGTCCCTGGGGACGGGGAACTTCGTGGCCTGGCGCGTGGCGGCGTCGAGCCAGTTCTGCTTGACCATGTTGTCCAGTACGTAGTTCCAGCGGGCCTGGACCAGCTTCTTGCCGGTCGGGGTCGCCACCGCCCAGTCGTACTGGCTCGGCGCCTGGAGCAGGGCGGCCAGGTACGCGCCCTGCGCGACCGTGAGCTTCTGCGCGTCGACCCGGTAGTAGGCCTGCGCGGCGGCCTGGATGCCGTAGGCGCCGCGGCCGTAGTAGCTGGTGTTGATGTAGCCCGCGAGGATCTGGTCCTTGGTGTACTTCTGGTCCACCTTCAACGAGATGACCAGTTCCTTCAGCTTGCGCGTGACGGTCTGGTTCTGGTCGAGGTAGTAGTTCTTGACGTACTGCTGGGTGATGGTCGAGCCGCCCTGGGTGCCCTTGCCGGTCAGGGTGTTGAGCAGACCGCGGGCCGTGCCCCTCAGGTCGACGCCGGAGTCGTGGTAGAAGGTCTTGTTCTCGGCCGCGACGAAGCAGTGCTGGACGTCCTTGGGCACCTTGTCCAGGGACACGCTCTCGCGGTTGACCTTGCCGTCGCGGGCCAGGACGGAGCCGTCGCTGTACTTGTAGACGTTGCTCTCGCGCTGTGCGACCGCGTTGCCCTTGGGGATGTCCACCATCAGGTACAGCACGATGAACGCGCCTATGCCGAGCAGGCACACGCCGAAGAACGTGCCGAGGATCTTCTTCCAGGTGAACAGGCGGCGTATACCGCTCTTGCGGGCCTTGGCCGGTCTGGCCGCCCGCCGGGCAGCCGCCCGGCCGCCCGGCCCACCATCCGGCGCGCCACCCGCCACGCCGACAGCCGGCGTCCCGGACGAGCGCCTGGGCGCCGCGCGGCGGCCACCGCGCTGTCGCGCTCGTCTCTCTTCCGCTCGTCCCATGCGTCCGTCCGCTCCGCTTCCGTCTCGGCTGTCACTCAGGTCCGTGGCTCGGGTCAGCTCAGAAAGCTAACACCGCTCTCTGTGACAAAGGGCCCTCGATCCGCACTTTGCGGACGTGACAATCGGCACCCGCCCCAATGAACCGACGTACAAGAAGGGCCCAGGGTTGCCAGGACGCGATAAAGTGCTATCACTTAGCTAGACAGAAGCTATTGGCTGCGCGTGGCAGACGCGCAGCGGAAACGGGGGACCCCCATGTCCACGCACGACTCGACCGCACAGGACGCCGCACCCACTGCCGAGCCCGCCGTCGACATACCCGAGATGCCCGCGCCGCGGGTGCGGGAGTTCCCGGCGCACAGCATCAAGGGCGGCGTCGCACTGCTGCTCGGCCTGCTCGGGCTGCTGGTGGCGGTGGCGCTGGTCGCGGGCGGCGCGACGGTCGCCGTCGCCGGCGCCAAGGCCGCACTGATCGCCGCCGGCCTGCTGGTTGGCATCGCCGCACTGTTCGCGATGGGCGGGCTGAACATGGTGGCGCCGGGCGAGGCCCGGGTCGTCCAGCTCTTCGGCCGCTACCGGGGCACGATCCGCGAGGACGGGCTGCGCTGGGTGAACCCGTTCACCTCCCGCGAGAAGATCTCCACCCGGGTGCGCAACCACGAGACCGCGGTCCTGAAGGTCAACGACGCCTACGGCAACCCGATCGAGCTGGCCGCGGTCGTGGTGTGGAAGGTGCAGGACACCGCGCAGGCGTCCTTCGAGGTGGACAACTACCTGGAGTTCGTCGCCACCCAGACCGAGGCGGCCGTGCGGCACATCGCCATCGAGTACCCCTACGACGCCCACGAGGAGGACGGGCTGTCGCTGCGCGGCAACGCCGAGGAGATCACCGAGAAGCTCGCCGCCGAGCTGCACGCGCGTGTGGAGGCGGCCGGGGTGCGGATCATCGAGTCGCGGTTCACTCACCTCGCGTACGCTCCCGAGATCGCCTCCGCGATGCTCCAGCGGCAGCAGGCCGGCGCGGTCGTCGCGGCCCGGCGGGAGATAGTGGACGGCGCGGTGGGCATGGTCGAGGCGGCGCTCGCCCGGATCGCCGAGCGGGACATCGTGGAGCTGGACGAGGAGCGCAAGGCGGCGATGGTGTCGAATCTGATGGTGGTGCTGTGCGGGGACCGGGCGCCGCAGCCCGTACTCAACACCGGAACGCTCTACCAGTGACGGCTTCCGCAGAGGGCCCCGAGGAGGCAGCCCCCCGGCGCCGGCCGCAGCAGCGCAAGCAGGTGCTGCTGCGGCTGGACCCGTCGGTGTACGACGCGCTCGCGCGCTGGGCGTCGGACGAGCTGCGCTCGGCCAACGCCCAGATCGAGTTCCTGCTGCGCCGCGCGCTCGCGGAGGCGGGCCGGCTGCCCGGCGAGGCCGGTCCGCTGCCGCGCCGGGGCCGGCCGCCGGGGAATCCGCCCAGGCCGCACTAGCCCGGCCCCGGGGCGCCACCTCTGTGACAGAACCGTGACAATCACCGCCCACCTGCACGGCCGTACACCCCGCCATGATCTAGACACTCGGCGTATACATAGGGCGTATACACCATGTGTAGAGTGCTTGACATGTCCATCGGTCACACCCTCCTAGGGCTCCTGGAGTCCGGGCCCCGCCACGGCTACGACCTGAAGCGGGCCTTCGACGAGAAGTTCGGTCACGACCGGCCGCTGCACTACGGCCAGGTCTACTCGACGATGTCGCGGCTGCTGAAGAACGGGCTCGTCGAGGTCGACGGGATCGAGACGGGCGGCGGCCCGGAGCGGAAGCGGTACGCGATCACGGAGTCCGGCATCACCGACGTGGAGCGGTGGCTGGCCACGCCGGAGAAGCCCGAGCCGTATCTGCAGTCGACCCTCTACACCAAGGTCGTCCTCGCGCTGCTGACCCACCGCGACGCCGGCGACATCCTCGACACCCAGCGCGCCGAACACCTGCGCAGCATGCGGATCCTGACCGACCGCAAGCGCAGGGGCGACCTCGCGGACCAGCTGATCTGCGACCACGCACTCTTCCATCTCGAGGCCGACCTGCGCTGGCTGGAGCTCACCGCCGCGCGCCTCGACAAGCTCCGTGAGGCGGTGACCCGATGACTCCTCCCCCCGGCTCCCTGCTGGCCGCCGAGGACCTGCGCAAGGCCTACGGCCCGACCACCGCGCTGGACGGTGCCGAGTTCTCCATCCACCCCGGCGAGATCGTCGCCGTGATGGGCCCCTCCGGCTCCGGAAAGTCCACGCTGCTGCACTGCCTCGCCGGCATCGTCACCCCCGACTCGGGGTCGATCAACTACGCCGGGCGCGAGCTGTCGACGATGACGGACGCCCAGCGCAGCGCCCTCAGGCGCTCGGAGTTCGGCTTCGTCTTCCAGTTCGGCCAGCTGGTGCCCGAACTCACCTGCGTGGAGAACGTGGCCCTGCCGCTGCGGCTGAACGGCACCTCCCGCAAGGAGGCCGAGCGGGCCGCGCTGGGGTGGATGGAGCGGCTCGAGGTCGACGACCTGCGCAAGAAGCGGCCGGGCGAGGTGTCCGGCGGTCAGGGGCAGCGGGTCGCGGTCGCGCGGGCGCTGGTCACCGGCCCGCGTGTGCTGTTCGCCGACGAGCCGACCGGCGCGCTCGACTCCCTCAACGGCGAGCGCGTGATGGAGCTGCTCACGGAGGCCGCCCGGTCCGCCAACGCCGCCGTCGTGCTGGTCACGCACGAGGCGCGGGTGGCCGCCTACTCCGACCGCGAGATCGTCGTACGGGACGGCAAGTCCCGGGACATGGAGCGGATCGTATGAACGGGCGATGGGGGCACCTCCCTGCTCGAGCGGAGCCGAGGCCTTGGCGGTGGGCCAGAGATCTGGGCATGGGGGCCAAGTTCGCGCTCACCGGCGGGCGCGAGGGCTGGATCCGGGTGCTGCTGACGGCGGTCGGCGTCGGGCTGGGCGTGGCGCTGCTGCTGCTGACGACCGCGATACCGAACGCGCTCGCGGTACGGCACCACCGGGACGCGGCGCGCCTGGACTACACCTACGACCAGAAGCCCCGGGCGAAGGCCGACGACACCCTGGTGATCGCGGACATCGACTCCACGTTCCGCGACAAGGACGTCCGCGGCCGGCTGGTGGAGCCCGAGGGGCCGCGGGCCCCGCTGGCGCCCGGTCTGGCGAAGTACCCGGCGCCGGGCGACATGGTCGTCTCCCCCGCGCTGAAGGAGCTGCTCGACTCGGGCTCCGGAAAGCTGCTGCGCGAGCGGCTGCCCTACCGTGTGGCCGGCACGATCGGCGAGAGCGGGCTCGTCGGCTCGCGCGAACTCGCCTACTACGCGGGCGCCAAGAACCTGGCGCCACGCATCAACGGCTGGCAGGTCGCCCGGATCAGCTCCTTCGGCAGTGGGCAGACGTCGTCCGAGAAGAACGACCCGGTGCTGATCCTGCTGGTGCTGGTGGTCTTCGTGGTGCTGCTCATGCCGGTCGCCGTGTTCATCGCCGCCGCCGTGCGCTTCGGCGGTGAACGGCGCGACCGCAGGCTCGCCGCGCTCCGGCTGGTCGGCTCCGACAGCCGGATGACCCGCCGGATCGCGGCCGGTGAGGCGCTCGCGGGCGCACTGCTCGGGCTGGTCTTCGGCACGGTCTTCTTCCTGATCGGCCGCGAGGTCGCGGGCTCCGTGGAGATCCTCGGCATCAGCGTGTTCCCCAGCTACCTCAACCCCTCGCCCGCGCTCGCCGTGCTGGTCGCGGTCGCGGTCCCCGCGGCGGCGGTGCTGGTCACGCTGTTCACGTTGCGCGGCGTGGTCATCGAGCCGCTGGGCGTGGTCCGTGCGGCCAAGCCCGCGCGGCGCAGGCTGTGGTGGCGGCTGCTGCTGCCACTGGCCGGCCTGGCGATGCTCTACCCGATGATCGGCCAGGGCCGTACCGGCGGGAACTTCAACCAGTACCTGGTCATCGGCGGTGTGATGCTGCTGCTCGTCGGGGTGACCGCGCTGCTGCCGTGGATCGTGGAGACGGTCGTCGCCCGGCTCGGCCCGGGCGGGGTGGCCTGGCAACTGGCAGTACGGCGGCTGCAGTTGAGCAGCGGCACGGCGGCCCGCATGGTGAACGGCATCGCGGTGGCGGTGGCCGGCGCGATCGCCCTGCAGATGCTGTTCGCCGGGGTCCAGGGCGACTACACCAAGTACTCCCGCAACGACCTCTCCCGGGCCCAGATGGAGGTCACCGTGCCGCGCGGGGTGGCGCTCGCCCCGGCCGCGCAGGAGTTCACCGCCACCAAGGGCGTACGGAAGGTCACCGCGCTGTCCCAGGCCGAGCTCGGCGACGGGACCTGGAGCAGCAACCAGGGGCCCAACGCCGCCGAGCAGGTGACGATCGGCGACTGCGCGGCCCTGCGCCAGGTGGCGGCCCTGTCCTCCTGTCACAACGGGGACGTCTTCGCGGTCAGCGGTGCCGACAGCGACACCGGCACCGCGAAGCTGGCCAGGCCCGGCCGCAGGCTCTACTTCAACACCACCTACGGCACCAGCCAGGGCGTGGAGGTCAGGTGGACCGTCCCGGCCACCCTGAAGACCGCCCGCTCGGTGAAGGACCCGACCGGCGTCAGGCGCGGCGGCTTCCTGATGACGCCGGCCGCGGTGCCCGCGAAGGCCGCCCCGGCGGTCGCCGGCACGGTCTACCTGTCGCTGGACGAGTCGGTGCCGGACGTGCACGAGTACGTGCGCAACACGGCGGCGGCGGTCGACGCGATGACGGACGCCTCGGTGTGGGCGTCCAGCGAGCAGTCGAAGAAGTTCACCTCCATCCGCACCGGCCTGTTCGTCGGCGCGACCTGCGTGCTGGCGCTGATCGGCGCGAGTCTGCTGGTGTCGCAGCTGGAGCAGCTGCGCGAGCGCAGGAAGCTGCTGTCATCGCTGGTCGCCTTCGGCACCCGGCGGCGCACGCTGAGCCTGTCGGTGCTGTGGCAGACGGCGATCCCGATCGCGCTGGGCCTGCTGCTCGCCTCGGTCGTGGGGCTGACGCTGGGCGCGGTGCTGCTGAAGATGACGGACACCACCGTGGGCGTGGACTGGGCGAGCGTGCTGACGATGACCGGCATCGGCGCCGCGGTGGTCCTGGCGGTGACGCTGCTGAGCCTGCCGCCGCTGCTGCGGCTGATGCGCCCGGACGGGCTGCGCACCGAGTAGCGCACACCCACGCGCGGGACAGGACCCTCCCCGGCACGGGAGGGGCCTGTCCCGCGCGTGCGCGCCTCAGAGGCGGTATTCCTTCACCACCCGCCGGACCTGGGCGAAGAGCATGCCGACGTTGACGGACTTGCGGCACACGACCACGGCGACGACGTCCTGCTGCTCCATCATCCGCACGAACAGGTGGGTCAGGTTGTCGCTGTTGACCAGGATCTCCTGGAAGAAGTGGTTGTCACCGGTGATCCCGCGGCGCTCCTTGAAGACGTCCTCGATCATCACCACCGTACGGCCCTGGAACAGGTCGAGGGTCGCGCCCGCCAGCAGGTCCAGGACCTCGGGCGGGTGGTTGTCCACGGTCTCGTAGGACAACAGCATGCCGGTGGACATGTCGACCACGCCGGAGGCCACACAGTCTGGGGCGTCGGTACGCAGAGATTTGACCAGGCCCATCACCTGATCGGAGAAACCGGGGGTCATTCGCTTCGTCGCCATCCCTTCACACTCCCTCGGAGGCCTTCTCGGTCAGGATCGAGTCGATGCGCCGCAGGGCGGGCTGCGTCGCACGGTGCAGGCGGTCGACGTCGATCCCCTCGTCGCCGAGCACGACCATCAGGGCGGTGTCGCCGACGGCGTAGAAGGCGGCACAGCCGTGGCTGCCGTACGTCACCGTCTGCCGCAGCGCGCCGCGCGCGGTGGCCTGCGCGGTGCGCCGGGCGAGCCCCAGGCCGGCCGCCGCGAGGGCGGCGAGCGACTCCGGGTCGATCGAGTCGGCGGTGTCGGCGGCGATGAGCAGTCCGTCGGCAGCCGCCAGTGCCGTGTCGGTGATTCCGGTCACCTGCTCGCGCAGGTCGCGCATTTCCATCGCCAGGGCTTCCTGGTCCATGTACTCAACTCCATTTCGCGGTTCCGTTCCGCAGGCGGAAGAACCCTTTCCAACTCGCCCCGTGCTTTTGCGGGGTGAGCACTTCGGTGATGCCGCTGGCGCCGGGGGTGCGGCGGGGCAGGGACCCCGGGGTGGGGATCGGCTCGGGCGGCGGTGGGGCCGGTGGGGGCGGAGCCGGCTCGGGCGGCACGGGCGGCTCCCGTGCGACGAGGGCGGGCGCCTCGGGCGGCATCCGGACCGGTATCGCGGCGGGCTCGGCGGGGCACCGCAGTAGTCCTTCGCCGAGCATCCGCGCCACTTCGACCGTCGCCGTGTAGACCCCGCGACCGGTGCGGAAGGCCAGGTCGCGAACGGTGCGGCGGCCGTCGGCGTGGTCCATCAGCTCCTGCTGGAGCTCGGTGAGCCGGGCGCCGGGCCGAGGCACGGGCAGGGGCCGTTCGCGGTCCGGGCGCACCGGGTGGGGCAGGGCGGCGACGGCGGCGAGCTTGCGGGCCGCGTCCTGGAGCATCCGGGTGGGCGCCTCGCCGACCTCGACCGGGGCGACGGGCTCGCCACCGGGGACGCGTTCACAGCCGTCGACCTGACCGGCGGCGATCGCGAAGGCCGCGTCGTGCAGCGCCATCACGCACACGACCCGCAGCTCGGCAGGGCCGGCGTGCCCGTGCGCGACCAGCGCGGCCGCCGGCCAGCGGGCGCCGCCCGACTCCCGCACCAGCCCGGTCCACTGCTCGCCGTCGATCCGCCCGGAGCGCAGCAGCAGGGCCATGGCGCCCGGCGCGCCCGGGGTCTCGGCCGCGACGACGAGTCCGTCGCGCAGGTGGAAGGCGCCACCGGGCCGGCCGGACACCCGCAGTTCCCCGGTGAACCCCTCACGCCCGCAGGTGCCAAGAGCCTGCGAAAGCCCGGCGTACCCCGCCCGCCCGAGGGAATCGACGGCATCCCCGGTATCCGCGAAATCCGCCATCACTCCCCTTGGCCCGTCGCACATACGCCTGACATGTCGCACTGAGGGGGTATGTGTATCAGGCGGTGACCGTGCGCCGGTCCCGCTCTTCCGACCTGCCTCCACCTGACGGAAATTGAGCCGCCGAGCACGACAAAAAGATTTGTTCGGCGCTCATTTGACCGATTGCGGAACCGGATGCGGGCGGCTCAGCGGGCGTCGCCGTCGAGCACCCGGACGGGCAGCGGCCGGAGGTCGGCGCGCAGGGCGGCGGCGAGTTCCTGGTACTCGGCGCCGCGGGCTGCGCCGGCACGCATGGCCAGGGCGATCCGGCGGGAGGGGGCGGGGTCGGCGAAGCAGCCGGTGAGGAGCCGGCTGCTGCGGGAGGTCTCGACCTCGAGGGCGGTGCGCGGCAGCAGCGTGCAGCCGAGCCCGCCGGCGACCAGTTGGACGAGGGTGGACAGTCCCGCGGCCGTGGTGGTCACCGGAACACCCTCCCGTCGCCCACCACCACCCCCGGCGGAGGGGCTTCGCCCCACTGCCTTCAATCCCGGCCCGGCCTCGCGGCAGATGTCGAGGGCCTGGTCGCGCAGGCAGTGGCCCTCGTCCAGGAGCAGCAGGTTGAGCTCCCTCAGTGCCTCGCGGGGAATGCCCTCACGCCCGCCGAGCCAGTGGTCCAGGGGGGTGACGAGCACGAAGTCCTCGTCGAACAACGGCAGTTCGACCACTCCGGGCACTCCCAGCGGCACGGCGAGCAGCAGCAGATCGAGCCGCCCGCCGGCGAGCCCCTCCAGCAGACTGGCCGTCTGCTCCTCATGCACCTGAAGATCGAGGTCGGGGTAGCGGTCGTGGACGAGCCGCAGCACCGTGGGTAGCAGATAGGGCGCGACGGTGGGGATGACCCCGAGCCGCAGTACGCCGGTGAAGGGCGCGCGGAGCGCCTCGGCCTCCTCCAGCAGGGCGCCGACCTCGGCGAGCACCGCCTTGGCCCGGGCGGCGAGGCGCTCTCCGGCGGGCGAGAGCAGCACCTTGCGCGTCGTACGCTCCAGGAGGGTGACACCGAGTGTCTCCTCCAGGGCGGACACGGCGCCGGAGAGGGCCGGCTGACTCATGCCGATCGCGGCGGCGGCGTCACGGAAGTGCAGGTGCTCGGCCACGGCGGCGAAGGCGCGCAGCTGGGACAGACTGGGCTGCTGCCTCCTCTTTCCGGCATTACCAACGGTCACTGATAACTACCTCCGATCAACGCGACCGAGTGTAGCTATTTCCGCAATCAATGCACCCTGTGCCAACATCGGCAAGGTCCAACCCAAGGGACACACCGACAAAATCGGTGTTCCCTCGCTGCAAGGAGAGCGTGTGCTCACTGTCGGTGACAAGTTCCCCGAGTTCGAACTGACCGCCTGCGTCTCGCTGGAGAAGGGCAGGGAGTTCGAGAAGATCGACCACAAGACCTACGAGGGCAAGTGGAAGGTGGTCTTCGCCTGGCCCAAGGACTTCACCTTCGTGTGCCCGACCGAGATTGCCGCCTTCGGCAAGCTGAACGACGAGTTCGCCGACCGCGACGCCCAGGTCCTCGGTTTCTCCGGTGACTCGGAGTTCGTCCACCACGCCTGGCGCAAGGACCACGACGACCTGCGCGACCTGCCGTTCCCGATGATGGCCGACTCCAGGCACGAGCTGATGCGCGAGCTGGGCATCGAGGACGAGGAGGGCTTCGCCAAGCGCGCGGTCTTCATCGTGGACCAGAACAACGAGATCCAGTTCTCCATGGTGACGGCGGGCTCCGTCGGCCGTAACCCCAAGGAGGTCCTGCGGGTCCTGGACGCCCTGCAGACGGACGAGCTCTGCCCCTGCAACTGGAGCAAGGGCGACGAGACGCTCGACCCGGTCGAGCTGCTGGCCGGTGAGTGACGAGATGTCCCTGGACTCCCTGAAGTCGTCGATACCGGACTACGCCAAGGACCTGAGGCTCAACCTGGGCTCGGTCATCGGCAACAGCGACCTGCCGGCGCAGCAGCTGTGGGGCACGGTGCTGGCGACCGCGATCGCCGCGCGCTCGCCGATCGTCCTGCGTGAGCTGGAGCCGGAGGCGAGGCAGAACCTCTCGGCGGAGGCCTACACGGCGGCGAAGGCGGCCGCCGCGGTGATGGCGATGAACAACGTCTTCTACCGCACCCGCCACCTGCTCTCCGACCACGAGTACGGCAACCTGCGCGCCGGTCTGCGGATGAACGTCATCGGCAACCCCGGTGTCGACAAGGCCGACTTCGAACTGTGGTCCTTCGCCGTCTCCGCCATCAACGGCTGCGGCATGTGCCTCGACTCCCACGAGCAGGTGCTGCGCAAGGCCGGCGTCGGCCGCGAGGTCGTCCAGGAGGCCTTCAAGATCGCCGCGGTCGTGCAGGCCGTGGCGACGACCCTGGACGCGGAGGCGGTGCTGGCCGGGTAACGCGGCCGGCACCCTCTCCCCCAGCCCCGTTCACCCCTCCGGTGAGCGGGGCTGCATCCGTTCCTCCGCCTGCGGCGGCACGGCGTCGGACAGCGCGGTCGCCTCCTGCGGCCGGGCGGCCGGCGCGGTCGCGCCCTGCGGCCGGGCGGACTGGCGCAGGGTCTGTTCCTGTGCGTACTTGCGCAGATAGCCCACCACCGTGTTGGTCACCGCGACCAGCGGGACCGCGACGACGGCACCGCCGATGCCGGCGATCATCCCGCCCGCGGCGACCGAGAGGACCACCGCCAGGGGGTGGACGCGGACCGCGCGCCCCAGGATGAACGGCTGCAGCACATGCCCCTCGATCTGCTGCACGGCCAGCACCACCGCCAGCACCATCACCGCCGTGAACACGCCCTGGGTGACCAGCGCGACGACCACCGCCAGCGCGCCCGAGACCACCGCGCCCACCAGCGGGATGAACGCGAACAGGAAGATGAACACCGCCAGCGGCACGGCCATCGGCACGTTCAGGAAGTAGATCCCCAGGCCGATGAAGATCGCGTCGATCAGCGCCACGATCACCGTGCCCCGCACATACGCCGTCAGCGTGCGCCACGCGCGCGGACCGGCCCCGGCGACCCCCGGGCGTGCCGCCGCCGGCACCAGATTCAGCGTCCACTCCCAGATCCGCCGGCCGTCGTAGAGCAGGAAGAGGGTGGAGAAGACGGTGAGCAGAATGCCGGTCAGCGCCTCCACCACCACCGTCACGCCCTCCAGGCCCGCCGACGTGATCTGGTCGGTGTTCGCGCCGATGGCGTCCCGCAGGTTCTTGGCGATCTGGTTGATCTGCTTGTCGGTGACGTGGAAGGGGCTGTGCAGCAGCCACTTGCGCAGCTCGTCGATGCCGTCCTGGATCTGGCTGGAGAGCGTGTCGATGTTCTCCATGACCTGCCAGGTGACGAACCACCCGATCAGCCCCATGATGACGAAGCCGAGGATCGCGGTGAGCGCGGTGGCCGGCCCGCGCGGCAGCCCGTAGCGCCGCAGCCGGGCCACGGTCGGCTGCATCAGCGCCGTGATGAGCAGCGCGGCCACGAACGCGAGCACCACCAGCTGGACGGCGCTGATGACCCGCATCAGCACCCACACCGTGCCGGCCAGCACCAGCACCCGCCAGCCGGTCTCCGCCGCCACCCGCACGCCCCAGGGCACGGCCTGAGCGGGGTCGGGGCGGGCCGGGACGACGGTCACGTGGCCGGGAAGCGGCACGGCGTCCGCGACCGGTGGTTCCGACGCCGGCTCCGGCCCGGAGTCGGCGTCCTCCTGCTCCACCTCGGCACGGCGCTCGTCCAGCCGTTCACCCATCTCGGTCAGTCCGGCGCCGAGCCGGCCGAGCCACCCTGGCACTCGCGACATGATTCGTCCTCTTCCCCCGTCCTTCCTCACCACTCCCTCCCGGAGTCGTTCCGTCAGACGCTACATGGCAACAGCCCCTCCCCCTAGGACGGGGAGGGGCTGCGCGAGGTTGAGAGCGGCGGCGGGCCGTCAGTAGTTGCCGTTCGCCTGCCAGTACGACCAGGCGTCGCAGGGACTGCCGTAGCGCTCGTTCATGTAGCTGAGGCCCCACTTGATCTGGGTGGCCGGGTTGGTCCGCCAGTCGGCGCCCGCGGAGGCCATCTTGCCCGCGGGCAGGGCCTGGACGAGGCCGAACGCACCGGAGGAGGCGTTGACCGCCTGGTAGTTCCAGGTGGACTCGCGGGTCACGATGTTGCTGAAGCACTGGAACTGCCCGCTCGGCACGATCTGCCGCGCGATGGCCTGCACCTGAGCCACGGTGTACGAGCTCTGGACGGGGAAGTCGGAGGCGCTCCGGGTGGCGCTGCGGCTGGCCGCCGTCTTCGCCTCGGCACGCTGCTTGGCCTCCTTGGCCGCCTGCTCCGCGGCGGCCTTCTTGGCGATCGCAGTCTCGGCGGCCGCCTTGCGCGCCGCCGCCTCGGCGTCCTTCTTGGCGCTCGCGTCCGCGGCGATCGCCTGGGCGTCGGCCTGCTGCGCGAGGGAGGCGGTCTGCACCTGGGCCTGCTGGCCCGCGGGTATGTCCGCGAGAAGCGTCGCGTCGGCTGCCGTCGCCTCGGCGTCGTTGTTCTGCGCGGTACTGCCCGAGGCAACACCGACGACGCTTCCGACAGCGGTGACCGCGGTGGCCGAGGCCACTGCGAATCCCCGGACCGAGATCCGGCTCACACGGTTTCCTTCCAGCATCGCCCGCTTCGGTGACCCTGGCGGACGCAATCGTGCCCCTGGCACTGGCCTCCCAACTGCGGGGTCACGGGAGGCGCGGGCCCGGTGGGCAACTCCCTTCACGGGAGTGCCGCGTGGTGCTCGGGCGGCATACGACGACGCTATGGAGTTGAGGTGGTGCTCACGTGGTTCTGCACCGCTGGGGGTACAGGTGTGTCGTATGCGGGGCCTGACAGGAGTGAGACTCTGCCGTAACCAAACGCCGCAAGGCAATTCCGGGATACGTGTGAAAGCTCACACCTCGTTCGACCCTCGGGATTTCCTGAAACCTCCACACGCGAAGGCGCCGCCCGGCTAGGCTTTCGGCCTTTGCCGGACGGCGCCGACTTCCAACTTCCCTGCGACCGCACCCGGATGGGCGGATCAGCGGGCGGATCGGATCAGATGTGCCCGTCCTCCAGCATTTCGGTCACAAGGGCAGCGATCTGGGACCTCTCGGACCGGGTCAGCGTCACATGGGCGAAGAGCGGATGACCCTTCAGCTTCTCCACCACGGCGACGACACCGTCATAGCGACCCACCCGCAGATTGTCCCTTTGCGCCACATCATGCGTCAGAACGACCCGGGAATTGGCGCCGATCCGGGACAGAACGGTCAGCAGCACATTCCGTTCCAGCGACTGCGCCTCGTCCACGATCACGAACGCGTCGTGCAGCGACCGGCCGCGGATGTGGGTGAGCGGGAGCACCTCCAGCATCCCGCGCGCGGTGACCTCCTCGATGACCTCGCGGGACGTGACCGCCGACAGGGTGTCGAAGACGGCCTGCGCCCAGGGGCTCATCTTCTCCGCCTCGCTGCCGGGCAGATAGCCGAGCTCCTGCCCGCCGACCGCGTACAGCGGGCGGAAGACCATCACCTTCTGGTGCTGACGGCGCTCCAGGACCGCCTCCAGGCCCGCGCACAGCGCGAGCGCGGACTTGCCGGTGCCGGCCCGGCCGCCCATCGACATGATGCCGACGTCCGGGTCGAGCAGCAGGTCCAGGGCGATGCGCTGCTCCGCGCTGCGCCCCTTGATGCCGAACGCCTCCCGGTCGCCACGCACCAGGCGGACGTTGCCCTCGGGCGTGACGCGCCCCAGTGCCCTGCCGCGCTCCGACTGGATGGTCAGGCCGGTGTGCACGGGCAGCTCGGCGGCCTCGGGGACGTAGACGTGCCCTTCCTCGAAGAGGATGTCCACCTGTTCGCCCGGCAGGGTCAGTTCGGACATTCCGGTCCAGCCGGAGGAGTCCGTGATGGCGAGTTCCGCCCGGTACTCCTCGGCGAGGAGGCCCACCGACGACGCCTTGATCCTGAGCGGCAGGTCCTTCGAGACGACGGTGACGTCGAAACCCTCGGCCTGCAGATTGCGGGCGACCGCGAGGATTCGGGAGTCGTTGTCCCCCAGGCGGTAGCCGGTGGGCAGCACGCTGGGGTCCGAGTGGTTGAGCTCGACGCGGATCGTTCCGCCGAGGTCCCCGATCGGGATGGGGGCGTCGAGGCGGCCGTGCCGGACCCGGTAGTCGTCCAGGAGGCGCAGGGCCTGCCGGGCGAAGTAGCCGAGTTCGGGATGGTGCCGCTTGGCCTCCAGTTCCGTGACCACGACGACGGGGAGCACGACCTCGTGCTCGTCGAAGCGGGTCAGGGCGTTCGGGTCCGCCAGCAGGACGCTGGTGTCGAGAACATAGGTGCGCCGGTCTGGCTTGTGGCGCTTTGTGCTGGTCACCACGGAAGGACGTACCCCCTCGGATGAGGTCGGGGAGCGACGAGATGGAGACAGGGCCGGGAGGGCGGGATCCAGCGACGGCGGGCGGGCGGGAACCAGTGAGGCCGGTCGACGGCCCCGCACACGGCGGGCCGTGAACCGGCCCTCCGCGTCTTCGTCCGTGCTGGGACCGCACGGTCGGGCTGGTGCAAAGGGCCTCCCGGGCGGACGGCCCCGAGCCGTCCGCTGAGATCCGACACCCGTGGTTCGGGAGTCGACCTGTCTGGCTTATGCCCTCGAAAATGCGCCGCCATGCAAATGCATGGAATGGCACACGGATGAACTCCTCGTGAAGGAAGGTACGTCGCCGGTGCCCGGTGGGGGCCCGTCAGCCGCCGTAGCGGCGGTGACGGGCCGCGTAGTCGCGCAGGGCGCGCAGGAAGTCGACCTTGCGGAAGGCCGGCCAGAAGACCTCGCAGAAGTAGTACTCGGAGTGCGCGGTCTGCCAGAGCATGAATCCGGACAGCCGCTGCTCCCCGCTGGTGCGGATCACGAGGTCGGGGTCGGGCTGGGCCTTGGTGTAGAGGTGGCGGCCGATCATCTCGACGTCGACGGCCTCGGCCAGGTCCTCCAGGGAGGTGCCCTTGTCCTGGGCGTCGAGGAGCATGGAGCGCACGGCGTCGGCGATCTCCTGGCGGCCGCCGTAGCCGATGGCGACGTTGACCACTATTCCCTCGACGTGGGCGGTGGTCTCCTCGGCCTCCTTGAGGGTGGCCTGCATGGCGGGCGGGAGCAGGTCCATCGTGCCGACGTGGTGCACACGCCAGCGGCCGTCGGCGGCCAGGGAACGCACGACGTCCTCGATGATGCCGAGGAGCGGGCCGAGCTCCTCCTGTGGGCGGTCGAAGTTGTCCGTCGACAGCAGCCAGAGGGTGACGACCTCGACTTCCGTCTCGCTGCACCAGCCGAGGAACTCCTCGATCTTGTCCGCGCCGGCCCGGTGGCCCTGGGCGGTGGTGGAACCCGCGGCCTTCGCCCAGCGCCGGTTGCCGTCCATGATGACACCGATGTGCTTGGGCACCTGAGCGTGGTCCAGGTGGCCTTCCACCCGGCGTGCGTACAGCCCGACCAGCAGGCCGCGCAGCTTGTCGCGCAGGTTCACGTGTTCGTCAGCCCCTCCGTATGGATCGGACAGGCGCGGCCGGGGGCGTTCCCTGTCCGTGCGGCGGCCTGGTCCGTATGGCGGTCCCCGGGGGCGAAGCCTACCCCCGACGTACCCAGGGTCCCCCAACGGGTCGTCACGCGCGCCTTGGTGTATCAGACGCGTCCCCCGCCGCTCCTACAAGAAACGGGCCGGTCCGTGGGGGGGAGACGGACCGGCCCGAGGGGGGGTTTCCACCATAACCCTTCGTAAGTGGTGCTGTGTGCATCGGCGCGCCACAACTACTCTCCGGAATCACCCGGCGACGCGGGGAGAGGGTTGGAAGCCGTCATTCCGGGCCCAATCATGGCCGGTTCACGACGGATTCCCAGGAGGAACGGGCGGGATACAGCCAGATCCTGAGGCTTTGACCCATCCGGGGGCCCCTCGGCGAGTTGCGCCGCCATCCCTCCCAGGGGCGACCCACCCGCGAACGCCCGCTTGACGAAACCGGTGCCGCCCGGCGCCCGCGTGAGGCTCCCGCACCTGCCGCCACCAGGGGCCCGGCGCCGCGCAGCCCCCTCCACTGCGCGATGCCGCCCGCGCAGCTTTGCTCACGCGAATTTCGTTGGTCTGAACTTACTCGAGGCGAACGGGTGACGCGAGGGGCGACCGATAACGATGTGGAAACCGGGAGCACCGAGGTGGGCCGCGAGCGGGCGGCGAGCGCGGGTGGAGGGAGACGGACTGGGGCGGACGGAAGCGGACGGAGGCCGGTTCGAACGCCGATTCAAGGCCATCCACCCCTGTCATCGCTTCGGCTTGCGAGCCTCGAAGAGATGACGGGTGCTGTGGGCCACGAACGGGCCCTCGGCCTCGATCCGTTGGTGCAGCGCACGGAGCCGCGGCTCGTGGGCCTCGACCGTGAAACCGGGAACCATCCAGATCACCTTGCGCAGGAAGTGGACGACGGCCGCGATGTCGTGGAACTCCATACGGAGCCGTTCGGCACGCAGGTCCACGATCTCCAGCCCGGCCGCCTCGGCGCCCGCCCGCTCCCCGTCCGGGTGACGGGCGTTGCGCGACGCCCCGGGCTGCGGCCCGAGGAAGTACTCGACCAGTTCGTAGGCGCTGCCGGGCCCGACGTGCTGGGCGAAGTACGTACCACCGGGCTCGAGGACGCGGGCGATCTCGGCCCAGTGCGGGCGTACGGGGTGCCGGCTGACGACGAGGTCGAAGGCACCGGCGGCGAACGGCAGCGGCGCGTCCTGAGGGGAGGCGACGACCACGACGCCGTGCGGGCTGAGCAGTTCGGTGGCCCTGGCGACGTTCGGCGGCCAGCCCTCGGTGGCGACGAGGACCGCGGGCGCGGACACGCGAGCGGGGACGGCAGGCGCGGGCACACCGGCGGGGACGGCAGGCGCGGGCACGCGAGCGAGCGCGGCCCGGCCGAGGGCGAAGTCGAGGACCTCCCCTCCCCCGGTCTGCACGTCCAGCACGGCCCGCGCGCCGGCCAGCCGCGCGGCCAGCGACACGGCGTACCCCCACGAGGGCCGGGCCTCACTGGCCCGCCCCTCGAACCAGGAGAAGTCCCACCCCTCGGTGGGCACGGCGGCGCCTTCGGCGACGAGGTCCTCGAAGGAGCGCTGCTCATGGTGCTGGTCCGCCATGAGGTGATCGTCCCAGGCAACGGTCACCGTCCGCTCCTGAATTTTCGGAGGGATCACGGTCACGGCAGCAGGGGCCGTACCTCCTGGGCCGTGAAGCGGATGAATCCCTCGGGGTCGGGCTCGTCGGCCGTGGGCTGGAGGATCACCGCGTCGGCGCCCGCGTCGGCGAGATCCTGGGCGGCCTTGGCGACGGCGGACCCGTCGCCGGCCACGCCGAGGTCCGGAACGGCGGACAGGCCCTCGGCGGTCAGCTCGGCGCGCAGCCGGGTCTCGGCGCCGGGGCCGGTGGCGGTCAGCAGGTAGACGACGATCCGGTGGTCGTCCGTACGGCCCGCCGACTGCCGTCCCTCGTCGATGAGCCGGCGGGCCCGGCGTACGCCCTCCGGTGAGGTGGCCGCGGTCAGGATCGTGCCGTCCGCCGCCTCGCCGGACACGCGGAGGGTGCGGGGGCCGGTGGCACCGGCGAGGACCGGGACGGCGGTCTGCGGCGGCCAGTCCAGGGCCACGTCGTCCAGGCGGACGTAGCGGCCTTCGGTCGTGATCCGCGCTCCGCGCAACAGGCCGCGCAGGGCGGTGAGATGCTCACGCAGCAGGGTCAGCGGGGACTCGGCCCGCGCGCCGACCTGGCCCATCCAGTCCTGCACGCCGTGCCCGACAGCGACGGTCGCGCGCCCCGGGAACATCCGGTGCAGGGCGGCTGCCTCCATCGCGGTGATGGCGACGTTGCGCAGGGGCACGGGCAGCAGACCCACACCGACGCGCACCCGTTCGGTCCAGGCGAGCGCGGCCGCCGCCGTGGAGATCCCGCCCTCCAGGAAGCAGTCCTCCCACAGCCACAGCTCCTCGAGCCCGGTGTCGTCGGCGAGACGGGCGATCGACCGCAGCCGCTCGGGGGGCAGTTGGGGACGGAAGACAGCACCGAGTCCGGTCATGCGGGTGTCCTCCCCACTCACCGCACCCCTCACTCACGCCACCGCGAACGCGCCCAGCAGCAGCCCCGTGAACGCCCCGCCGAGCATGAACGGCCCCAGCGGTATGGCCGACTTGCGCCCGGCCCGGCGCAGCAGCACGAGCCCCAGCCCGTACCCGGCGCCGTAGAGCAGCCCCGCGAAGCCGCCCACGACCAGGACCGGCCAGCCGTACCAGCCCAGGGCCGCCCCCAGCCCCAGGGCCAGCTTGACGTCGCCGAAGCCCATGCCGGAGGGGTTGACGAGGAAGAGGACGAAGTACGCCGCCCCGAGGGCGAGTGCGCCGAGCAGGGCGGTGGCCCAGGAACCCGCGGCGGCGGGCAGCAGGGCGGCGAGGCCGAGCAGCGCGGCGGTGGCGGCGGCGAGCGGCAGCGTCAGCACGTCAGGGAGCCGGTGCACCCGGTGGTCGACGAGGGCGAGCAGCACACCGAACGGCGCGGCGAGCAGCCAGACCAGGGCCTCCGGGCGGGGCCCGGTGGCGGCGGCGAGGGCGGCGCAGACGAGGGCGGTCACCGTCGCGACGACCGGGACGCCCGGCCCGTACGGTCCGCAGTCCGGGTCAGCGGTGCAGCGGGCCGGGCCGACCCACCCCCCGAACGCCCCCGTGATGGGATGCCCACCCGGACAGTCCCAGCGCCACGGCTGCTCCGCCTCGACGGAGAACCGGTGGGCGGCGCGCGGCAGCAGCAGCCCGGCGCCCGCGCCCCACACAGCAGCCACGACGATCAGAAGTACGCGCACGCGGGGACCCTAAGCCGTCTGCGCCTCGGTCGGCATGGGCCCGTGGACCCATGCGGGGCCCACTGCCGCACGGATACGGTCGGTTCGCGGCAGACCGCACACGGCGAGGGGGCTCGGGCATGGCACGGCGTTGGCGCGACGGGCGGGGACGGCTGACGGTGCATGGGCAGGGACACGAACAGGGGCAGGCGCAGGGGCAGGAGCAGGAACCGACACAGGGACAGGAACAGGAACAGGAACAGGAACCGGCACAGGGACAGGGGCGGCACGGAGACGGAGCGAGCGGGCCGGCCCCGGTGACGGTCCCCCTCGAACTGGCGACCTCCTACCGCGCCCGCACCAAGGGCCTGCTCGGCCGTGACGCGGTCGACGGCGCGATTCTGCTCTCCCCGGCCAACAGCGTGCACACCTTCCGCATGCGCATCCCCATCGACGTCGCCTACCTCGACCGCGACCTGCGCGTCCTCACCGTCGTCACCATGCAACCGGGCCGCCTGGGCCTGCCCCGCCTCCGCTCCCGCCACGTCCTGGAAGCGGAGGCGGGCGCGATGGCGGAGTGGGGACTGCGGGCGGGGGTGCGGGTGGAGGTCGCGGCGGGAGTGGAGGCGGGGTAGCGGTGGGGCGGCCGCCCGAACACCCGGGCCGGCCCGAAGGGCTCACCGATACGGGCGGTCACAGTAGTGCGGCCTGTTCGCGCACGTGCGGGGGAAGTGTCTCGTCGGCCGCGATACGGGTGAGAGCCTCGCGGCTGGGCGTCACCGTGTCGTGCCAGCGGAGCATGCTCACGGCCCGCTCCGCGGCGAGGCCACACCGTGCGTACCGCTCGGCCAGCTCCATCGCCCACGGGGTGACGAGAGCGTCGTCGTCGACGTACATGCCGAGCCAGGTGAAGACCTCGCCGGCGATCCAGCCGCCGATCCACGTCACCCACCGCCGGACGAACCGTGCCGCCTCCTCGCCGTCCGGTTCCTGCGGTACGCCGGGGATGCCGAGCAGCGCACACTCCAGCATCGCCTCGGTCATCCGCTCCCTGGTGACGTGGCACGCGTAGGGCATCAGCTCCCACATGACCTTGCGGACCTCGAGCCAGCTGGGCGACTCCTCGTCCTCGTCCCCGCTCCATACGGGGTCGGGGACCGGTTCGGGCAACCGCCCGGCCGGCGCGAGGGCCTGGAGAAGCGCCCGCGCACGCGCCACGTTCTCCTCGGTCTCAGGCAGATCGGCCGGCCATTGGAAGCCCGTGCCCCAGCTGTAGGGAAGGTCTCGTACGGCAGGGGGCAACAGGGGTGCCTCTCCCCGTGCCGGTTGCTGCGCCCGGGCCTCGTAGCCGGGGCGGCGCAGCCCCACGAGCGCCTCCCGCGCCCAGGAGCGGTTGTACTCACTCACCCTGGTGCTGCGTACGGCCCTGAGCAGCGCCCGCTCACCGTCGGGTGCGCCGAGGGCGTGCAGCAGATCCACCGCCTCGCGAGGTGCGAGCCCGCTGTCGATGCAACGCTCGGCCACGGCCGCGACACCTGCCGTGTCATATGGCTCCTGACGCAGCCACCGCAGTACGTCATCGGCCCAGTCGGAGAGCGCGCAGCGGGCCAGGGTCCCTGCGATCGGATCCATCTGCTCCTGGACCCACCAGCCCGGAACCGCCGGCTCCGCCGTCCGCGCCCACTCCTCGATCACGGCTGCGACACCCTCGCGAGTGAACTCGCCGAATGTCGGCATGGTCCGAGCGAGCCGATGCGCGGTGTCCCGGCGGACCCGGTCGAAGAGTTCCCAGGACTCGTCGTTCCAGAGGCCCTTCGCCGGCGTGTGCGGGGCGGACAGGGCGGCATCAAGCGCGTCGACGGCGGCCCGCTCGTTCGCTTCCGTGTGCTCCAGCGCCCCGAGTCTCTGCGACCGTTCCCGGGTCAGGTCGGACCAGGGCAGGGGAAGTTGGCTCATGCCCGCGGGCAGCAGACGGTGCGGGGTCACAGGCCGGCCGCTCCCTTCCCGTCGTCGTGCGCTCGCCCTCTCCGCGTCAGGAAACACCCAGGTACTCCATGGCGGTCTTCGGATCCTTCATCTTGCCCGAGTTCCGGGCCGCCTGCTTCTCGGCCTCGGTCTTCCTGCTCCACGCGTCATTCATCGCCTTGAGCTGCCGTGGCGAGATGTCCTGTCCGGCGACGCGGAGATCGAGGCCGTTGTCGGCCAGGGTCTCCGCAGGCGTGCCGGGAGGAAACTCGCCGGTCTTCTTGTCCTTCTGGAAGCCGTCGAAGACCTTGTCCCAGCCCTGCTGCGTCTCGATCTCGTAGCGCGCCCTCCGGCCGGGGTTCGCCTTCTGCCATTCGGCCAGCCGCTGGGCCTGGGCACGCATGGAAGCCTGCGTGGCGGCCTGCCCGGTGTTCTTGACCTCCACGACGTGAATGTTGCCGTCCTTCCCCTTGTAGACGACATCGGCGTCATCGATGGCGCTGAGATCGGCGGTGGTTCCGTCGCCCAGGTCCACTGTCTTGCGGCCCTTCTTCGCGCCGACCCCGGCATAGACCTTGGTGCCCTCGGCGGCTTCGTCCACGGCTCGCCTCGCCGCCCTGACCTCCGCCATGGCCTCGGCCAGCTGATACCGGTCACCGGCCCTGAGCACGGGACCGCCCAGCGCGCCACGGCTCTGACTGTCGATGCCCTTGTTCTTGAGCATGTCCGTAAGGTCCTTGAGGGACTGAGCGAGTTCTTCCTTGCCGATCTCACCCTTGCTCAGGTCCGGGTGGTCCTTGGCTTTGGCCACCAGGTCGTCGATCTTCTTCTCGTCGAGCTGGAACCTGTCGCCCTTGGGCGTCTTCTGCTTGTCCTTGGCTTCCGCGATGGTCTTCTTGGCCTCGTCCGCAGCCTGCTGGACATCCGCACCGGCGGCCGCGTGGTCCGCCTCGTCCGCCTGCTTGCGGGCCTCCTCGGCCTCCTTCTTGGCCTTCTCGTCGCAGCCGTCTTCGGCGAGGACGACGTAGGGGGAGGAGGCACCGGCGGCCAGGACGGTGGTGCCGGTGCCGGCGGAGCCGGTGAGGGGGCCGGGGGTGGTGCCGCCGCTCGGGCCGCCGCCGTACGGGACCCTGCGCGCCGGGGCGGAGATGGTGCAGCCGGACTGCCGGGCCTTCTTCTCGGCCTCGTCGGCCGCCGCGTCGGCCTGTTTGGCGGCCTTCTCGGCGCCCTCGACGTCCCCCGCCTTGGCCGCCTTCCTGGCGTCCTCGGCCGCCTTGCCCGCCTTCTCCGCGAGCTTGCCCAGTTTCGCGAGCTTGCCGAGTTTGCCCAGCTCGCCGACCTTCTCCACGACCTTGGCGCCGTCGTAGCCCGGGATGAAGAGGGAGCCGACGTTCCATATGACGTGGGTGACGGCGCGGGTCTTGTCGCCCTTCTTCCAGTCATTGGCGACGTCGTCACCGATGAACAGGTCGTAGAGGACCGTTCCGCCCGTCTTCAGCGAGGCACCGCCCCAGTCCCAGACGGCCCCGAAGTAGTCGCCCTTGGACCACTTGTCGCGGGCGCCCTTGGAGTTGTCCCACCAGTCCTGCCCGAGCTGCTTGCCGTAGTCCCCGATGCCCTTGATGGTGTCGAGGGGGTGGCGGACCATGCCGTAGATGCCGGTGACGTCACCCCAGACACCGTCGACGAAGAGACCCTCGCCGACCTGCTTGACCTGGTTGCCCGCACAGCCGAAGAAGGCGCCTACGCCGGAGAAGCAGCCGTCGTCCTTCTTCTTGCCGCCCCCGTTGTCGTCCTTCTTGCCGCCGTTGCCGTCGCCGTTGCTGTTCTCGTTGCCGTTCTTGCCGCCCTTGTTGCTGCCGTTGCCGTTCCTGCCGCTGTCGGTGGTCGTGTTGCCGTTGCCGGGACCGGTGTTCTTGCCGGCGTCGGTGCCGGTGCCGGTGGCATTGGTGTCGGTGCCGCCGTTGCCGGTGCCGCCCGACGGGGCCGGGCAGCCCATGCCGACGACCTTGCAGACCTGGGCCTCTATACCGCCGAATATCTGCGTACCGAGACCGCTGACCACCAGCGCGGTCACGATGGCGACGACGATGGCGACCAGGCCCGCGTACTCGACCGCGGTCTGCCCCTCGTCCCCCCGCCGCCACCGGATCATCCGGGCGAACGAGAACGGACGGCGCTCGGCCCGGTCCAGCTCCGGGAGTTCGTACCACTCACGGCTCTCGGACTGGAGCAGGAAGTAGACGATGAGGATCGGCAGGAAGAGCTGGACGCCACCGCGGGCGGACCCCGCGGTGAGGTTGGCGAGCCCGCCGAGGATCAGCCACACCTGCACGCCGATCAGCGCGCGCCGGACCCAGACCCCGCCCTCCCACGTCCGGCGGGCCAGCCACCACCCGAGGACGCCGGGCGCGGCCGAGTAGGCGACCAGCGCGATCACACCACCGTCGAGGGCGTCGTACGACGAGGCGGTCAGCAACAGCCCGACCCCGCCGAGCACCGTGGCGACGAACAGCGCGTGCACGAGCACCAACGCCGCCGACAGCGACCGTGGCAACTCCCGCCGCCCCCCGCGCCCGGACGGCCACGCCCCCTCGAACTCCGGCACTCCCCCGACCGAGGCCATGCCCGCTCCCCCCACGTTGGTGCACAACTAAGGGGAGGTTAGGAAGCGAACGCCTGTCCAGGATGGGCCCGTGGACCCAAACCGGCACCCAAACCCCGCCGCGTCCCGCCCACTTCGATGGCCCCGGCCGACCTCGTCGGCGGTCATCCCCCGACGCTCACCCGGCGCCGTCTGCGCTGCCGTCACCCATCCGCGCATCCGGCGGCCAGGTACGCCCGGGTGCCCTCCCTCGGCAGTACCGCCCACGTCCTCGTGCCCCCGCCCGGCTGGCGGGCGTCCCCGAAGCCCCAGTCGCCGCCACAGGCCCGGACCACACAGGCGGGCAGGCGCAGGGCCGAGCGGCGGCGGGCGTCGCAGGCGGCGGCCAGACGGGGGTTCGTGTGGCGAGGGTGCGCGTCGTAGAGGACCACCCGCAGGGCCTCCTCGCGGTAGCGGAGGCAGACGTACACCTCCGGTGCAGGGGTGAAACGGCAGGCGCAGGCGGAGAGTTCACTCGCCACCTGGACCGCGGGGTCGGCCATGTCACCGAGATCGTGGGC
Organism: Streptomyces sp. NPDC020801; assembly: GCF_044334385.1. NCBI lineage: Bacteria > Bacillati > Actinomycetota > Actinomycetes > Kitasatosporales > Streptomycetaceae > Streptomyces > Streptomyces sp. NPDC020801. Next base: position 562,598 of record NZ_JBIRST010000001.1, on the reverse strand, counting down.
TAGAAGGACGGTGCGGATGGTCGCGCGGACGATCGCCGGGGTCCGCGGGCCGGCGGGGAGGGTGAGGCTGTAGGCGAGGGATTCGGGGGTGGGTGGTGCGGGTGGCAGGAGGTCGGTGGTGTTCGGGCTGGAGGGCAGGCAGGTCGAGGTCGTGGGGGTGGGCATGGCAACTCCGTCGGCCAGTGGGGTGGTTGTCTCTGCCTGCGCGCACGGTGGCTTGTCACCCGAGCCTGGCTTGGCATGGGTGATGCACTTCCCGTCCGGGGCGGAGGGTCGTAGTCGACCTGTCACAGAAAGTAGAGCATCGCGGAGTACACGTACTACCAACTTCCCGAATTCGACTCCATCGAGTGGACCAGTCATCGACCGCGAGGGCAGACTGACCGCCGTCAGGCAATTGGGTAGGAGGGGAGCATGGCGCCCAGAAGCGCACCGACGGCGCGCCAGCGGCGCCTGGGCCTCGAACTGCGCAAGATGCGTGTCGCCGCCGGGATGACGACGGAGTACGCCGCCGGACTGCTGGGTGTTCCACGCACGAACGTGCCCAACATGGAGTCCGGCCGATCAGGCATCAGCCCGGAGCGTGTACGCACCCTGGCGGACAACTACGGCTGTGCTGACCAGGACCTCGTCCACGCGCTGGCAGCCATGGCCGCTGATCGCGACAAGGGTTGGTGGGAGTCGTACCGCGGCCAACTGCCCGAGGCATTGCTGGACATCGCCGAGATGGAGTGGCACGCAGAACGAGTACGGATCGCGGTGAGCGTACATCTGCCCGGCCTCCTGCAGACCAAGGAACACGCGCGCGCGGTCTTCGAGGCCGTGATCCCCGCGCTGCCACCAGAAGAGGTCGAGGTCCGCGTCTCACAGCGAATGGACCGGCAGCAGGTACTTGACCGGCCTGCGCCGCCCGAGCTCGATGTCATCATTCACGAAGCCGCCCTCCGTATGGAGTTCGGCGGCTCCAAGGTGGCCCGGCGCCAACTGGAGCACCTGCTGCGGATGTCCGAGCGCGACGCCGTGACGCTACGGGTCATCCCTTTCAAAGCGGGTGGCTTTCCCGGAGCCGGTCAGTCGGTCGTGTACGTCGAGGCGCCCGTGCCCCAACTCGACACCGTGGAACTCGACAGCACCCACGGGCCGGAGTTCATCGACTCGGAGGCTCAGCTCAGCAAGTACCGGGCCGTACTGGCCGCAGCGGAATCCGTGGCACTCGCTCGCACTGCGTCACGCGACTTCATCCGCACCCTTGCCACCGAACTGTAGGAGCCATCGACATGCCTGCCATCACCTGGGAAGACCCCTTTTGTGGGGAAGGCGCCAACTGCTTCCGCATAGGCACCGACGCCGAAGGCAACGCCTACATTGCCGTCGCCGGTCAGGAGGACCACCCCCTGACCGACAACCGTGAGGCCCTCCGCAACCTCATCCGGGAGATCAAGGCGGGGAGGGCCGATCACCTGCTGTAGGGGTCAGCTCTGTGTGCGCGGGAACGTGACCTCGACCCGGCGGTTCTTCTTGCGGCCGTCCTCCGTGGAGTTGTCCGCGATGGGGTACTGCTCGGCGTAGCCGCGTACGTCGAAGGTGATGTTCGGGTCGTTGAGCTCCTGGGAGAGGACGTCCTGGACGGCGTTCGCCCGCTGCTTGGACAGGACCACGCCGTGTTCGTGCGTGCCCAGGTTGTCGGTGAAGCCGAATACGCGGACCTGGGCCGCCTTCTGCTTCTTGATCTCCTGCGCGATCGCGTCGATACGTGACTTCGCCTGGTCGCTCAGCTTCGCGCTGTCCTTGGCGAACAGTACCTCGGCCTGGAGGGCGAAGGTCACGTCCGTGTTGGTGTCCTCACGGCGCTCCTCACCGCCCTGGTCCTCGACCACCGACTTGATGTCCAGCACCTTGGGCGCGGCAAGGGTGGCGCCCTCGGGGAGCTTGAGATCGGGGTCGTTCGGGTCGATCTTCACCGGCGCGGAGGCGGAGGGCTCTGTGCCGGGCGGTTCGCTGGGACCGCCGTCGGCGTGGGCCGCCACGGCGCCGTAGAGGTTCGCGGCGACCATGACGGTGGCGGCGGCGAGGGTGAGGGCGAGGCGGGGGTGGGTTCGGGTGTGGGTCATGGTGGGCCGCCTCACCCGGAGATCTTGATGTTGCCGCTGGAGAAGGTGGGGAGTTGGAGGGTGACGTCGGTGGTGCTCGACGGCGGGGAGGGGAACTGCATGAAGACCGGAATGGTTTGACCCGCCTCGATCGTCGTGAGCCCGGTTGTCGTCAGTGGCCGCCCGTCGGTGTCACGCAGCACGTAGTAGCGCTTCTTGGCCTGCGAGTCCACGAGGGTGGCACCACCGAGGGACGTACCGTGCTTGAGAATCTCGGTTTCGTCACCACGCAGTTCGGCCGGGATGACCTGCGACTGAGACCCGTCGTTCTTGAACTGCCCGTTCACGGTAACGAACCCACCCGAATCCCGCTGGGCGGAGCTGATCTGCAGCAGAAGTCCGTTCGCGCCCTTGAGTTCGGCCAGCGGCGTCTGCGACTTCCCCTCCTGAGCACTCGGTTTGGATCCACTGTCCTTCGACGCGGACGCTGAGGCATCCGGTTTCTTGTCGTCGCCGCCACCGCCGCCGCAGCCGGCCACGCCGAGGGCCAGACCCGCCGCAACGGTCAACGCGATCACCCTCCTATGGGCCTTGGCAGTGAACCGAATGCTCATCACTCTGCTTCCTTCATCACTCGTCGTTCGCTTATCGGTCGGCCAGGTGGACGTCGAAAAGGTCCTGTGGCTTCGGGAGATCGGTGAGATGCTTCGGGTCCAGGTCCCAGTACCTGTTCTTGCACTTCAGGCGGGGCAGCACATCAGTCCCGGCATTTGCAGCCAGCGGCTTGAACTTGCAGAGCGGCTGGATCACGGCAGTGGCGGAAGCCTTGGAGTGCTTCGTGCTCGTGATAGGAACGACGGAATCCCCCATGGGCTTGTTGGTCTCGACTCGGACCGTGTAGCCCAGGAGGTTCGGTATGCAACCATCGGAGCCCAGGATGTGGGCATCGTTCTGGTTGGCAAGCTCATACGCCCGCCGGCACGAGGGCTGGAGCGCCTGACCGTTGCCCTCGAGGATGTCCTGCCACTTGGTCGGGTCGAGCACGTTCTTCGTCCACTCGCCCGCAAGCTGGTCCCTGGTGTCCTGGGCCGCCGCGAGTGCCGCCGCGTCAGCTGCCGTCTGGGCACCGTTTCGATTCACCGCGGCCTGGCCGACCGCGAAGTACGCGAGCGCAAGAAAGAGCAGGCCCCCCACCACAGTGATGTAGATGGGGAAGGCCTGCCCTGCGTCGCCGTAGCGTCGCGGTCGTGTCAATTCCCGACCTTGCCGACGAGCGCCGTAATCTTGTTCAGAATCGTCGAGCCAATGCTCGTACCCGTAATCGCCAGCACGATCGCCACGACCACCGCGATGATCCCCAGGTACTCGACCGCGGTCTGCCCCCTGTCGCCGGCGCGGCGCTGCATCGCCTCCACCGTGGTGTTCTTCCAGCCGTTCACGCGGACCTTGGTCGCTACCGCGGTCTTCAACATCAGGTCGCTCATGGTGTTCCCCTCCGGGTCGAGTCTTGGTGCCGCTTGCGACACCGGAAAGGTAGGCCGGAACACCCCGTCGGCCAGAGGGTCCCAGGACCCAATCCCGGGCCCAAAGAAAGACCCGGCCGTTGCTCCTCCGCACCGTCGTCATCCCAGGTCACCTCAGCCCTCGTGACGAGTCCGGGGCCGTACCCAGCCACTTCGCGGCGGCCTCGGAGCGGCTGGTGCTGTGGAGCTTGGCGAAGATGCGGTTGATGTGGTTCTTGACGGTCTTCTCGCTGATGAAGCAGGTGGCGGCGATCTGCTGGTTGGTCATGCCGGACGCGATGAGGTCCATGATCTCCGCCTCCCTTGCGCTGAGTTGGAACCTCGACCTGTCGACGGCGGCCGGGCGGCCACCTGTCCATCCAGACGACGACTGTCCCACATTCGGTTGCAGTTGCGAAAGGTTTTCCGCAGAAACAACCGTTGGAGGGGCCGTTGGGAGGCTCCCGCCATGTGCAGTCGCATCCCCCAGCCCCTCCGGCAGTGGCCCGCCCGGCGCAGTCTGCCGGTCCTGCCGCAACTGTGCCAGCAACGCGCCCGCCGCCGTGGGAGTGAAGTGGGGCCGCCCCGCCCTGATGTCCCTTATCGCCGCGACCAGCTGATCCGCCGTGAACTCACCGTGCACCAGGTAGCCGCCCGCGCCCCGGCGCAGGGCCTCCTGGACGATCTCGGACTCGCGGCTGTAGGTGAGCATCACGACCGGGGCGATCTGTACCAGGTACGGCAGTGCCGAGATGCCGTCCACGCCGGGCATGCGGACGTCGAGCAGTACGACGTCCGGGCGGTGCTGCTGGGCCGCCTCCCAGGCCGCGCGGCCGTCCGCCGCCTCCGCGACCACCGTGATGTCCGCGCGGCCGGAGAGCAGGGCCGTCAGGCCGGCGCGGACCACCGGGTTGTCGTCCGCCACGACCACGCGCAGGGGCGCGGGCGGGGCCGGTTGCGGGAAGCTCCCGAAGGGGTTCGGGGGTGGGGGCTGCTGGGGGCCGGGGTACGAGGTCGGCTGGTCCGGCATCGGCGGCCTCCTCTCGGGTCGTGGGGTGGGATCAGGAGAACGAACGTCATGCTGTCGGTGTCGGCAGCGCCCCCAGCGGGAGTTCCAGGCGGACCTCCGTGCCCTTCGGGTGGGAGCCGCGGCCGATGCGGATGCGGGCGCCGACCGAGGCTGCGCGCTCGACCATGCCCACCAGGCCGAAGTGGCCCGCTCGGCGGAGCTGTTCCAGCGTCGTGCCGGGGGGCAGGCCGCGGCCGTCGTCGTACACGCTGATGCGCAGCAGGTCGCCGTGGACGCCCGCTCGTACGTCGACCCTGGTCGGCCCCGCGTGACGGTGGGCGTTCTCCATCGCTTCCGAGGCGATCGTCAGGAGCTGGCGGGCCACCGCGGGTGGGACCGGCGGGACGCCGGGCTCGCCGGTCGGGCGGTAGGCGGCCGGCAGGCCCGTGCGGGTGCTGAAGTCCCGGGTGCGGGCGGCCAGTTCCACGAGTACGTCCGTGCCGTGGGCCGGGTCGTTCTCGCGGCGCAGGTCCGCCAGGAGTTCCCGCGCCTCGGCGGCGGCTCTGCGGGCCGAGCGGGCGACCAGTTCCGCCTGTTGTTTGACCAGGCCCGGGTCCATGCGGTCCGCCCCCGCCGAGCCTGCCAGGCCATCGGCCGCCAGCGCCACGCCGTGCAGGGTCTTCGCCACCGAGTCGTGCATCTCCCTTGCCAGGCGCGCGCGCTCGGCACCCACCGCCTCCGTGACCGCGAGGCGGGCCTGGACCGTCGTCAGGGCCTGGGTCGCGTCGCCGAAGCGGAGGAGCAGGTTGCGCAGGGTCACGCCGGCCGCCCCCGCGATGACGCACAGGCCGGGGAACAGGGCGGACTGGGCCAGGTTCGCCGAGAGCTCCTTGGAGGCGGCGTAGACGACGAAGAGGATCAGCGACTGGAGGGAGGCGAAGATCCCTGCGCCGCGCCAGCCGTAGACGAGGCCTGCGAGGAGGGGCGTGCAGACGCAGACGTAGGCCAGCGTGCTGTCCGGGCCCGCCGCGATCAGCAGGAGGGCGCCGAAGAGGGTGTCCAGGGCCAGGAGGGTGGGGTGGCGCAGAAGGAGGGGGCCGAAGCGTTCCCAGTCCCTGAAGAGGACGTAGGACCCCATGAAGGTGACGACGACGGCGGCACTGACCAGGCGGGTGGCCAGGCCGGGGGCGGCGTTGAGGAGGGCGGCGGGGGCGGAGAGGGCGATCATCGCCAGGCGGAAGACGAAGACGTAGCGGCACATGGCCTGCAGGGCGCTGATCTGCAGTCGCTCGGGCGCAGGTGGCGCTGCTGGCACCCGGTCCTCGGCCGGGTGTTCGTTCCCTCCCGCCGCGTCACGCGTGCGGCTGCGGCCTTCGTGTCCGGGTGCGGGTGGTCCCTGTGGGGTTCGTTCGCCGTCGGCGGGCGTCGCTCCGTGCGCCTGCTGGGGTAACCCCGGCAGGCGCACACCCTCCTCCGAGGGCGTGCGAGCCGGTTCCCACCCCGGCGGCAGCGCCGGCGTCACCGAGGTCACCGGGATGTCCGGCGCCCCCGTGCGTACGTGGGCCGGGAGCACCGTACCCGCGGGGGGTGTCGTGATCTCGGGTGCCTTCGGGCGGCGGCGCAGCAGCCCCGTGCGCTCCTCCGTCGTCGTCCTGCCCGTCGTCGACCCGCCTGTAGTGGTCCTGCCCGTCGTCGACCTGTCCGCGGTCGTCCTGCCCGTCGTCGTCCTGCCCGTGGTCGTCCTGCCCGTCGTCGACCTGTCCGTCGTCGACCTGTCCGTCGTCGACCTGTCCGTCGTCGACCTGTCCGTCGTCGACCTGTCCGTCGTCGACCTGTCCGTCGTCGACCTGCCTGTCGTCGTGCCTCTCGTCGACTTGCCCGTCGTCGCTCTGCCCGTCGTCGCCATGTCCGGCTCGCCCCCTCCTACTTGCCCGTGACGGAGCTGAAGTCCACGCCGGAGCCCAGCAGCAGGCCCGCGCCGAGGAGGATCATCGTGGCCGGGACCATGAAGGTGGTGATCATCATGGTGGCCTTGGGGACCGCGCGGGCGGCCTTGCGGCGGGCGTTCTGGGCGTCGGTACGGCGCATGTCCTTGGCCAGGGAGACCAGGGTGTCGACGATGGGCGCGCCCAGTTCCTCGCCCTGCTGCAGGGCCGTCACGAACATCGCCACCTGCTCGGAGTCATTGCGCCGCCTGAGCTCCGCGAAGGCCTGGCGGCGGCTCATGCCGAGGTCCATCTGGCGCAGGGTGATGCGCAGTTCGTCCGCCCAGGGGCCCTCGTACTTCGAGGCGACGCGGTCGAGGGCCTGGCGGAAGCCGAGCCCCGCGCTCACCACGACCGCGAGCACGTCCAGGAAGTCCGGCAGGGTGCGTTCGATCACGTCCTTGCGGTTGCGGATCGCCGCCCAGATGCCGACCTCGGTCCAGAAGGCGCCGAAGGCAAGCAGCAGCAGTGCCACGAGGTACTGGCCGCGTAGCAGGAACACCAGGCCGCCGACGCCGCCCAGGAAGCCGTACACCGCCCGCCTGGCCGCGTAGCGGTCGATGGTCAGGCCGCCCGGGTTGCCCGCCAGGTCGATCTTGCGGCGGTACTTGGCGACCAGCTTGGGGCCCATCAGACGCAGCACGGCGGGGGCGTAGCGCATGCCGAGGCGGTCGATGACCGAGTCCACGGCGCCGGTGCGCGTCGAGCCCACCTCCAGGGCCAGCACGAGGTCGCTGGGCAGCCGGGCGTCCGCCCGGTACATGCGGATGCCGGCGAAGACGCCCCAGACGCCGAGGCCCATCACGAGCGCGAGCAGCAGTGCCATCCCGTCTTCCTCCTTCCGTGAGTGGGTCGTTCCGCGGACGTTCAGACGTCGATGCGGGACAGGCGGCGGATGAGGATGAAGCCGACCGCGTACAGCGCGAAGGCGATGATCACCGCGCCCTGGCCGACCGGGGAGCCCGTCATACGGTCCAGTGCGCCCGCCTTCACACCGTTCATCAGGAACAGCGCGCCGACGCCCAGCACCGGGACCGCGTACGACGTCATGTTGACCTGGGACAGCTGGGTGCGGACCTCGCGGCGGGTCTCCTTGCGTTCCTCCAGGGTCTCGGTGAGGTTGCGCAGGGCGCTCACCACCTGGCCGCCCGCCCGGTTGGAGAGGACCAGAGTGGTGACCAGGACCACCAGTTCGCGCGACGGGAGCCGGTCGGTCAGTTCGCCCAGCGCATCGTCCATCGAGGCGCCGAGCGCCAACTGGTGGGCCACCTTGCCCAGTTCCTCTCCCGCGGGTGCTTCGAGCTCCTCCGCCGCCATGCCGATCGCGGTGCGCAGGGCGAGGCCGGCCTGGGTGGCGTTGGCCAGGATGCGGGCCAGTTCGGGGAGCTGGTTGATGAACTTCTCGATGCGCTTCTGCCGCTGCCAGCTGAGGAACTGCATCGCCGCCCAGATGCCGAGCAGTCCGGCCAGCGGGCCGAAGAAGGGGGCCAGGGACGCCTGTCCGATGAGCCACAGGGCGGCCACCGTGGCCAGCATGTAGACGAAGAACTCGCCCGGGGTGATGTCCAGTCCGGTCGCGGCCAGCTTCAGCTCCAGCTTGCGGCCCGGCTGGGTGCGGCGCAGACGGCGGTCGAGGTTGCGGAAGCGGCGCCGGCGGCCGACCGGGATCTGCCCGGTCTGCGAGAGCCGGTCGACGAGCGCCGCCCGCTGGGCCTTGCCCATGGCGTAGGCGTGCAGGCCCATGACGGCCAGGACGCAGGTCAGCAGGGTGACGCCGGTGGTGAAGGTGACGAGGGTGCTCAGATCCATGGGGACGGTTCCTACCTGCCTACCTGGCTTCTCGGGTGGCTAGCTGGTCTGCGGACTGGGCGACGCCGAACGCCTGCGGGACGGGCTGGTTCGCCATGTAGAGGCGCTCCGCGGTGCGGCGGGGCAGCGGGTAGTACTCGAAGCCGCCGTAGATCCTGCCGTCGGCCGCCATCGGCCGGGCGGCGAAGCGGGCCACCGTCGCCAGCCGGTACGGCTCGCTGCCGTGGCTGTCGAGCACCGCGATCTCGGTGACCCGGCGGGCGCCGTCGGCGAAGCGGGTGAGCTGGACGATCACGTCGACGGCGCTGTTGATCTGGTCGTGCAGGGCCACGAACGGGATCTCGACGTCGGACATGGAGGCGAGGGTCTGCATGCGCATCAGCGCGTCCTCGGCGCTGTTGGCGTGCACGGTGGCGAGCGAGCCGTCGTGACCGGTCGACATCGCCTGGAGCATGTCCAGCGACTCACCGCCGCGGACCTCACCGACGACGATGCGGTCGGGGCGCATACGCAGTGAGTTGCGTACCAGGTCGCGGATGGTGACCTGGCCACGGCCCTCCACGTTCGGCGGCCGGGCCTCCAGCCGGATCACGTGCGGCTGCTGGAGCTGGAGCTCGGCGGAGTCCTCGATGGTGATGATGCGCTCGCCCTCGGGGATCAGGCCGGACAGGGCGTTGAGCAGGGTCGTCTTTCCGGTGCCGGTGGCGCCCGAGACGATGACGTTGAACTTCGCCTGCACCAGACCGGCCAGCAGGTACAGCATGTGCTCGTCCAGCGAGCCGAAGCCGATCAGCTCCTGGAGCGTGAAGGAGCGCGGGAAGCGGCGGATGGTGAGGGTCGGGCCGGTGAGCGACAGCGGCGGGATGATCACGTTGACGCGTTCGCCGGAGGGCAGGCGGGCGTCGACCATCGGGTTCGACTCGTCCACGCGGCGGTTGACGGTCGAGACGATCCGCTCGATGGTCTGCATCAGCTGGTCGTTGGAGGCGAAACGGAGCGGGAGCTGCTCGACCCGGCCGCCGCGCTCGACGAAGATCGCGTCCGGGCCGTTCACCATGATTTCGGTGATCGAGGCGTCCTCGAGCAGCGGTTCGAGGATGCCGAGGCCGAGGGCCTCGTCGACCACCCGGCGGATCAGCTGCGAGCGCTCCACGGTCGACAGGACCGGGCCCTCCCGGCTGATGATGTGCCCGAGCACCCGCTCCAGCCGCGCCCTGCGCTCGGCGGCGGCCAGCGAACTCATCTCCGCGAGATCGATCTCCTCCAGCAGCTTCGCCCGGTAGGAGGCGACGAGGTGGCCGTCCTCGCCCCGGCTGCCCTGCTCCTCGGGGGAGTTGATGCGTGCGCGGAGGCTCATGGCTCCTGGGCTCCTCGGTCCGTTCTTCGTTCAGTGGTCGAGCGGCATGGTGGCCCTCTTGCGGGCACTACCGATCGGGTCCCACATGGGGATGATGGACGGGATGCTGATGGTGGCGGTGACGGTGACCGTGTCGCCGCCCCGGGCCTCGCCGCAAATCGTGCGGCGGGTCAGCGAGTCGGCGACCGCCTCCTGGCAGCCCTGCTGGGCGCTCATCCCGAGCGAGGCCGCGCGCGCCCCGGCCCGGGCCGCCGTGCCCGCCTGCTGGGCGGTGTAGGCGACGAGCCCGAGCTGGATGGCCGCCATGGCGACCAGCATCAGGATCGGAATGAACCCCAGGTACTCGATGGCGACTTGGCCGCGGTCACGTCCGGTGCTGCGCTCGTACGGCATCTCGGCCCTTCACCTCCTCCACGGCGCCCGCATGGCCCGTCACCGGGATCGGAAAGCCGATCAGGCCGGGGAAGAGGACGGGCACCTCCAGCCTGACGCTGGCTTTGATGTAGCCGGGGGCTCCCCCATGACATCTGATCTCGGCGCCGCCCTGCCATGCGCTCGGCAGATCCTTCAGCCCCGCCTGCACGCACGCCCCCTGCTGGTCCCCCGCCGCCGTCCCCGCCCGTACCGCCTCGTCCGCAGCATTCCCCGCGAGCGTGTACGTGTATCCCAGCAGCACGCACTGCCACAGCAGTACCAGCGTGATGATGATCGTCGGTGCCATGCCGAGGAACTCGATGGCGACCTGCCCGCTGTCCGAGCGGAGCCGTGACCGTCGCCTGAAGGCGATCACCCGCACATTCATCACCGTCATCACCCTCCCCCTGCCTCTCTGCGCCGCCGGAAACTCACCGATCCCCGGTCGCCGCCCCGCAGTCGGCCGCCACCCCTCGGGGCCGCGCCCCCCGGCACCTTGACGATGCCCAGTTCGCCCGCGAGCGCCCACAGGGACTGCTTGACCATGCTCCTGTTGTCCAGCTCGTGGATCCGGCCGGCGTCCACCGCACCCTGGAGCTCCTTGAAGTTGGCGGGGATCGCCGTGCCCGCCACCGCCGTGCCGGTGATCTTCTGGATGAGGGGCGGCTGGATCTCCGTACCGCGGCTGTGGCGGTTGACGACGATCGTGGTCTCCTCTGCCTTGCGGATCTGCAGCCGGTCCCACATCCTTACGGTCCGCTTGGCGGCGCGCACCGCGACCACGTCGGGGGTGGTGAGCAGCAGGGCCGTGTCGGCCATCTCCACGGCTGCCGCGCCGGCCCCGCTCATCTGGGCGCCGCAGTCCAGGACGACGACCTCGTAGCGGGAGCGCAGGGCGCTGACGATCTGGCGGGCGGCGCGGTCGGTGACCTCCTCGCCGCGTTCGCCCTCGCCGGGGGCGAGCAGCAGCGCGATGCCGGTGTCGTGGCGGAAGACGGCGTCGGCCAGGACGCGCGGGGAGATGTCGGTGATGGCGGCGAGGTCGACGACCGAGCGGCGGAACTGGACGTCCAGGTAGGAGGCGATGTCACCGGTCTGGAGGTCCATGTCGACCAGGGCCGTGCTGTGGCCCGAGGCCTGGGCGGCGAGGGCGAGCTGGACGGCGGTCAGTGTCGCGCCGACTCCCCCCTTGGCCCCGCTCACCGTCACCACACGCCCGCCGACCCCGGTGAACACGTCCCCACCGTGGCCGAGATGACGTCTTACGCCCACCGACCACTGGGCCACCGCCTGCACACGGCTGACCAGTTCCTCGTAGCTCAGGGGCAGGGCGACGAGGCCCCGCGCGCCGGAGTCCATCGCGGCCGAGAACAGGGCGGGGCCGGCGTCGGAGGTGATGAGGATGACGCCGACCGCCGGGAAGCGCAGTGCCACCTCACGGATCAGCTCGAGGGCCGGGACCGGGCCGATCCGCTCATGCACCACCACGACCTCGGGCAGCTCGTCGACGGACTCGGCGGCCAGGCGCGCGAGGGTGTCGATCAGCTGGGTCGAGTCGGCGACGGGGGTCACCGGCTCCGCGTCGGGCAGCTGACTGAGCAGGGTGGTGATGGACCGGACCGCGTCCGCGTCGCCGACTGCCGGGAGGATCCTGGTGGGCATGGGCGCGGCCTCTCACTTGTCGTTCGCGAGTTCGTAGGTCCGGTCCTTGGCGGGGACGCTGGTGTCGCTGCCGGGTGCGACCAGCGCGAGGCGGACCCGCTGGGCGAAGGACTCGGCGTAGGTGATGCGCTGGGCGTCGATGGTCGACAGCGCGAAGGTGATGGGGACGGCGTCCGTGGGTTGCTGGTTCTTGTTGCCGGCGTCGGGCTCCAGCGCGGTGATCCGGCCGACGTCGAGCACCTTGGCATTGGTTACAATGATCTTGGACTGGGCGGGATCACCCTCCCGCTGTCCGGCGAAGGTGGCGTACACGTTGACCGTGGAGCCCGGCGTGATCTTGCCGGCAACGCCGGTCGCCGCATCGATCATGATGGCGACCTCCTGCTGCCCCGGCTGCAGGGCGGGCTGGTTCACGATCATGTCGCTCTGCAGCAGGGAGCCGGTGCGCAGGGTGGTGACCGCGATCTTGCCCTGGATCTGGGCGAGGTCGGTGACGGCGTTGGACGACAGCCACCGCCTGGGCATCTTGATCTTCTCGAACTGACTCGTGTTCAGCGTCGTGTAGGGCTTCACGTCGGTCCTCAGCCGATAGGCCGTGACCTCGGGGCCGACCTTGGACTTCACGTCGCTGATGACGGAGAGCACGCCCGCGAACGCGCCGAGGGCGCAGATGACGGACAGAATCAGGAGTATCACGCCGCGGCGCTGACGGGAGTTCATGAACCGTACAACCTCGTTGGGGATATCGGTCGAGCGGAGTCAAAGGGAATCGTGCGGGGTCGGGCGGGGCCGTGCGGGGCCGTGCGGGGCCGTGCGGATCGAACAGTCTGAACGGTGGTACGGGAACCGGGACTCGGCCCCGGATCCCGGATCCGTACCCGGATCCCGGACCCGTACCCGGGGCCCGTACCCGGGGCCCGTACCCGGGGCCGGGGGCTACCCGGTCGGGGTATGACTCTCGTGAACGGGCGGAGTGGCGGAGCAGAAGACACAGCGGTCGCCGATGACGTCGACGCCGCACCAGTGGCAGACGCCCTGACGCACCGAGGTGACCAGTTGGTAGAGGACCGACAGGTCGGGCAGGTAGGTGCAGAACTCGACCAGCTTTCCGGTCCCCCACCAGCTCGCGGACTCGGCCGGCAGCGCTGCCTCGCGCAGGCCGAGCACGTTCCACGCGGGGGCGAGGCTCGCACCGACCCAGTCGGACTGGAGCTGGCCCTTGGCCACCAGCATCCAGGTACCGAACTCCGGTCCCGCCAGCGTGGCTTCGGGGCCGATCCGGACCAGCTGGGGCTCGGGATGGGCGATGACGCCGAACTGACTGCCCGGGACCCAGGACTTGGCGTGCGCCTTGAGACCGACGGGGACGCGGTCGAGGCGGGTGACGGAGTTGAGGACGGCGCCGGAGTGGATGTAGTGGGTGAGCAGCCGGCCGGCCGAGGCGAGCACGCCGGGGCTGAGGTCACAGGAGGCGAGCTGCCGTAACTGGCGGGCGAGGACGGCGAGTCCGAGCGGCGGCAGACCGGGCCGGAACAGGGCGATGCGGTCGCTCTCCAGCAGGGAACGGACGGTGTGCAGCCGCCGCTCCACCCCGTTGGGCACGGCGTGCGAGCACACGACGATCACGTGCCCGTGGTACTCGATCAGCCCCTGGACCGCGTCCAGCGACTGCTCGAGCGGCTGTCGGTCCAGGTCACGCAGGACGACGGCCGGCACGGTCCGCTCGTCCTGCGCGGGCAGCGCCATGTCGGCGCTGGTCACAGCAATGGCAGTTGACACGCGCAGCTCCCCGTTTCACGCCTCGCGGCCTGCCGTCGTTCCTCCGGCACACCGAGTTGACTTCACTGCGTGACTACCTCAGCACTGTATCCACGCCTCTGTGACCGGAGAACAGCGATTCTGTAGCTGGGTGGCAACTGTCGTTGTACAAGTCACGTCAAAACGGGGCAGGCCGAGCATCCTGCCCGGACCCAAAAGCATGGGCCCGGTACAACTCGTTGACTCTGGGCCCGCGTTTGGGCCCGCGGGCCCACGCCCTCCCGAGGGCCCGTTCCTACTCTCGGCCTCCACGAAGAGGTGTTGCCGGTGGGCTGGGAGGGGTGCCGTATGACGGACGGGGGCGGCATACGGACGTACGGCAGAGCCCGTGGGAGAGCGCACGACACGGCGCACCGGAGATCGACGCACAAGGGAACGGACGGCAGGAAGTACCGCAGGAGGTACCGCAGGAGGTACCGCAGGGCGTCCGACAGAACGTCCTGCGCACCATTCGCTGGAACGTCCGGAGGACCGTACGCCGGAACCTACGCCGGAACGTCCGGCGGACCGCACGTCGGACCGCACGTCAGAACGTCCGGCAGAACGTCCGGCAGGACGTACGGCGTACCGCACCGCGGTCCGCACGGCAGCGCGTCCCGCAGGACGCACGGGTACGACGATTCGGGCGCGACCGGCACCGAGTACCTCGGCATGGTCGTGGTCACCGTCGCCCTCGTCCTCGGCATCTCCGCCACCGGCATCGGCCACACGGTCTACGAGAAGATCTCCGCGGAGATCTGCCGGGTCACCGGTGGCGGCGACTGCGGCACCGGGAACGGCCGGGCGGGCGGCAGGCCGCTGACCGACGCCGACTTCGAGCCGGCGCTGTGCCAGGTCTCGACCGTCACCGACAAGGCGGGCTCCAAGGCGAAGATCCTGTTCTGGGAGGTCGGCAAGGAGTACGGCTTCCAGGAGCAGCACCTCAAGGCGCACACGGACGTAAACCATGACGGCAAGGTCGACGACAAGGACGAACTCGTCTACCTCACCTTCACCGACGCGGCCTCGATCGCCGCGAAGAAGGACTTCAAGCCCGGGATGAAGGTGGGGAGGTTCGGCACGGACAAGGTGGAGCTGGGGGCCGGGATCAAGGTGACCAGCGGTGACACCTGGGTCTTCGAGAGCCCTCAGGAGGCGCAGAGGTTCCGCGCCGACATCGAGAGGCTGCAGATGTACCAGATGCGGCGCGAGTCGCCGGGCGGCGCGGACGCGAGCGTCGGCGACAGCATCCTCTACCTGTTCGGCACCGGCCCGCTCAAGGACGAGGAGGACACGGAGAACCGGGTGAAGAGGGCATTGGGCGACAACCGGAAGATCACCTACGGCAAGGTGGGCCTGGAGGCTTCCGCGGCAGCCGGCCTGAAGATCTCGGCAGGCGACGAGAAGAAGCTGAGCGCCGCGCTCGGCGGCAACTTCAAGTACTCCCCCGAGGTCACCTGGACCGACAACGCCTACAAGAACACCAAGTCGTACACGTACTCCTCGTCCATCGAGTACGGCACCAAGGTCGGCTACGAGGCCGGCCCGCTCAGCGGCGACCACTCCGCCTCCACCACCCAGACCGGCACCATCACCGTCACCTACGACAAGACCACCGGCAAACTGGTCCGCATCGACATGACCCGCACGGTCGAGCAGGGCGGCCAGAAGGACGGCGCCAGGATCGGCGGTGACAACGGCAGGCCGGGCCCCGACAAACGCGGTGGCGGAGTGAGCGAGAAGGGCACCGACAACACCACCGGCGTCCGGATCGTCAGCAACTCCCTGAGTTTCGACCCGGGTCCGGCGGGCGACGCCGACCGGGCCGTGGCCGAGAAGTGGCTGGACAGCAGCAACGAGCAGCTGGTGACGCCATTGCAGTACATGTTCGACGACCACGCGCCCACGAGACGGCCGGGGAACGACGATCCCTTCGGCCAGTTGATGTTCGACAGGGGCAGGTCCAGCAGGATGACGTACACCGGCCAGGTGAACGCCGCGGAGTACGGCTTCGAGCTGAACCTCGGGCTCAGCCTCGGGCTGTCGATCAGCACCGAGAAGAAGTCGGAGACGCTGACGGACGCGCAGTTCCTGGGCGCTCCGCAAGGCGGCAGCCGCAGTTACGTCCCCTACGGCTACTGTGCGAAGTGACCGCCGTGTTGATCGCCGCAGCGGACTTCGCAAACGGACTCGCGGCGGACTCGCTGCGGACCCCGCAGCAGCCGTCGCAGCGGTCGTCTCAGCAACCGTCGCAACGGTCGTCGGAGTGGTCGTCGCCGACAGGAGGGCAGGGCAACGCCGATGAGGACACGATTGCTGATCGCGGGCCTGCTCGCGGGCGCGGGCGCGGCGGCCCTCTCGGGCTGCGGGACGGGCGGCGCTGGCTCCGCCTCGGTGCCCGGCGGCTGGGGCACGCTGAGGACCAAGGGCGTCTCCGTGTCGTACCCCCGGGGGGTCGGCGGGTACGTCGAGCAGGGCGCGGCCGAGCGCAGCAGGTACAACGCGGCGGCCGCCGTACGGAAGGAGGCGGGCCGTACGGTCTCGATGATCACCGTGCAACTGGCCTTCACCCGGGCCGACTCGGCCGAACAGGCCGCCATCGCCGCCGAGGCAGGCATCCGGATGGGTGCGAAGGTGCAGGGCGAGAAGGACGTGGAGCTGGCCGGCACCGACCGGGCCAAGCGCGTGGACTTCACCTTCACCTCGACCGGGGAGGGGGGTGGCCCGCCCAAGGGCACCCCGGTCAAGGGCGTCATCCTGACCGGCCTGGACTCCTCCGCCAAGGCCTTCGCGGTACGGATCGACACGGCGCGGGGCGCACTGCCGGCCGCGGACCTGCAGAAGATCGTCGACTCGGTGGAGGTCCACTAGTGACCGGGGTGGGGGTGGGCTGACGATGGTGGTGCCCGGTGCCGGTTACGTCGTACTCGCCCTGCTGGTGGCCCTCTTCGGCGCACTGGCGGTGCGTTACGCCATCCGGCTGACGGTGCTGGCGCGGGTACTGCGGCAGGGGGTCCGCACGGACGGCGAGTGCGTCCGGGTGGTGACGGAGCCGTTCAACCGGTCGGACGCCACCCGCTATTGCTTCGCCTTCCGCACGGCGGACGGCGGCCGGGTGGAGTTCGAGGACCTGGCCGGCTGGTCGATGACGGAGGGCACGCCGGTCACCGTCACCTACGACCCCCATGACCCGCGGGGCACGGCGACGATCGCGGGCCGGGGCAGCTGGGCGCCGGTGCTTCAGTCCCTGGCCCTGACGGCGGGCTGCGGGCTGGCAGCGCTGGGTTTCACGGCGGTGCTTCTGTTTCAGGCATGGGGAGGCAAGTGATGCTGCTGCCGCTGGTCCGTTCCTGGGCGGCGGGGGTGGTCGTCCTCGTCGTCACCGAGTACCTCCAGATGACGCTGCTGTACGGGCCCCTGGCCGGCCCGGGGGGTGTCGGCTCCTTCGGCGCCGCGCTCGCACTGGTCCACCTGCCGAACCTCGTCTGCGTCGTGCTCGCCACGTGGGCGGCGGCCCGGGTGCATCCGGAGCCGTGGCGGGAAGTGCCGGTGCGGCACGCGGTGGCGGCGTGCGCGGTGCCGGCGGCGGCCCAGCTGCTGACGCTGTCGCTGCGCTGGGACAGGGCGGGGCCGGCGTCCCTGGCGTTCTGGATGTCGACGGGGGTGCTGCTGGCGGGGTGCGCGGTGGGGATGCTGCTGGACCGCTGGCGGGACGGGGAAGGGCCGGCAGCAGGGGCCGTTTGAGACAGGAGGCGTACAAGACAAAGGGGCGTACGAGACAAAGGGGATCACTGGTCAAGGGGTCGCCGGGAGAAGGAAGTTGACGGTGGCACCATATTTGGTCTGGACCTCTTGACAAGGCAAATGGTCTGGACCAACTTGTACGACCAGACGGTGGCCACCGTAGTCATGCCCTCCCCTCTCCCTCCCCTCTCCCTCCCCTCTCCCCCACCGGAGGCCCCAGTGGACCGCGTACCAGGCATGCCCAGACCCGGACGGCCCCGGCCGCCGCGCATCGGTTGGAAAGCCGCCACCGCGGCCCTCACCCTCACCCTCTCCTTGGCCCTCTCCTTCGCCGGCGCCGGCCAGGCACAGGCCGCCGACGTCAACAACGCGAGGAACGCGGGCTTCGAGTCGGGCCTGGGCAACTGGACCTGCTCGGCGGGCAGCGGTACGACCGTCTCCTCTCCCGTGCACGGCGGCTCGGCCGCGCTGAAGGCCACGCCGGCCGGGCAGGACAACGCCCAGTGCACCCAGACGGTGGAGGTCGCGCCCAACTCGACGTACACGCTGAGCGCATGGGTGCAGGGCGGATACACCTACCTGGGCGCGACCGGCACGGGCACCACGGACGTGTCCACGTGGACGCCGGACACGGCGGCGTGGAAGCAGCTGTCGACGACCTTCACCACCGGCGCCTCGACGACCTCGGTGACGGTGTACCTGCACGGCTGGTACGGCCAGGCGGCGTACTTCGCGGACGACGTCTCGGTCTTCGGCCCGGACGCAGGCGGCGGCGGTGACCCGGCCCCGACGGTCCCTTCGGCACCGGCGGGTCCGTCGGTGACGGCGACGACGTCTTCCTCCGTCTCGCTGTCCTGGAACTCGGTCCCGGGCGCGACGGGTTACAACGTCTACCGCGACGGTACGAAGGTGGCGGCGGTGACGGGCACGTCGGCGACCGTGACCGGCCTCGCCGCCTCCACCTCGTACTCCTTCCAGGTCACGGCGACGAACGCAGCGGGCGAGTCGGCGAAGTCGGCCGCGGTCACGGCCACGACGGCGGCAACCGGCGGCGGGGGCGGCGGGACCGGGCTGCCGAAGCACGCGGTGACGGGCTACTGGCAGAACTTCAACAACGGCGCGACGGTGCAGAGGATCTCCGACGTCCCGGCCTCGTACGACATCATCGCGGTGGCCTTCGCGGACGCCACGGCCACCCCGGGAGGGGTGACCTTCAACCTCGACTCGGCGGGCCTCGGTGGCTACACGGCCGACCAGTTCAAGGCGGACATCAAGGCCAAGCAGGCGGCGGGCAAGAAGGTCGTCGTCTCGGTCGGCGGCCAGAACGGCACGGTCTCGGTCAGCGACTCGGCCTCGGCGGCGAACTTCGCCAACTCGCTCTACTCACTGATGCAGACGTACGGCTTCGACGGCGTCGACATCGACCTGGAGAACGGCCTCAACGCGACCTACATGAGCCAGGCCCTGCGCACCCTGTCCCAGAAGGCGGGCTCGTCCCTGATCATCACGATGGCTCCGCAGACCATCGACATGCAGTCCACGTCGGCCGGCTACTTCCAGACGGCCCTGAACATCAAGGACATCCTCACGGTCGTCAACACCCAGTACTACAACAGCGGTTCCATGCTGGGCTGCGACGGCAAGGTCTACAGCCAGGGCTCGGTGGACTTCCTGACGGCCCTGGCCTGCATCCAGCTGGAGGGCGGCCTCGCCCCGTCCCAGGTCGGCCTCGGCCTCCCGGCCTCCCCGAGCGGCGCGGGCAGCGGCTACGTCTCTCCCACGGTGGTCGACAACGCCCTGGACTGCCTGACCAAGGCCGCCAACTGCGGCACCTTCAAGCCCTCCAGGACCTACCCGGACCTGCGCGGCGCGATGACCTGGTCGACGAACTGGGACGCGTCGTCGGGCAACGCCTGGTCGAACGCGGTGGGGGCGCACGTGCACGCTTTGCCGTGACAGCTCCCCGAACCGACATCGGTGCGGCGTCTTCCACGCGGCGTCGCACTGATTGCGTCTCGGAGGGGGCGGCCGGCGTCCTGCGCTGGCCGCCGTTGAGGGCGGCCGTGTGAAGTACCGATCAGCCTGTCCGCGTTGCATTCCATAATGTGATGATGTGATGATTCCGGGCATGGCTGATCACGGGGGCGGCGGCGACTCGGGCGAACCCGCACGCAGGTCCCGGCCCGCCGATTACGCGGATCTGGCCAGGGCGGCGGGGGGAGACGAGCGTCCTATGCGCGACGCTGGTTCAGCTCCGCTGCCATCCCCTGAGGCGGCATCAACTCCACGCTCGGCCCTGGAGTCGTCCCCGGACGCGGAAAGTGACGAAGTCACCCGCGGGCGCCGTGAATTCGCCGCGCTGCTGGGCGAGTTCCGTCGTACGGCCGTGCTCGTGCCGCTCGACGAGGACGAGGCACCCCTGGTCGGGGATTACGGCGGTGTCCGCTGGATCTACGCCTTCTCCGACGAGACGGCGCTCGCCCGATTCGCGCTCGCGAGGGGTGAAGGTTCGCGGGAGTGGCCGTATCGGAGGGTACTCGGCGCGCGGCTGCTCGACGCCGCCGTGCCCGCCGCGGGCGTGCCCTGCGGGGTGGCGCTGGACGTGGGGAGCGGCGGCGACGGGGCGCTGTTCCCGCCGGTGACGGGGATCGTGCCGGACGGAGCAGCGGTGGGCACGCAGGAGGAGAAGGGGGTGCGGCCGCGGTGAGCGGTGACGGGGGCAAGGACATCAGGGCCGAGGGCCTGGACCTCATCGCGCAGGGGATCACACTGACCCTGGGCGAGCTGAAGGAGATCGGCATCGACTACGTCGCCGGGACGGGGCGCGGTTTCGAGAACATCGCCCTGAACGGGCTTGCGTTGGGGCACGAGGGTCTGACCGCGGCCTTCAAGTCCTTCTGCGAGCGCTGGGAATGGGGCGTGCGGGCTCTGGTCGCGGAGGGCAACGGCTTCGCGCAGGGCGTGGGACTCTCGGCGGGCACGTACTACGAGACGGACCAGTACGTCCAGGGCATGTTCAAGGTGGGTGCCAACTCGCTGATGGGCAACCCGTACGCGTCCGAGGACGACATCACGAAGATGAGCTGGAGCGAGTTGGGGCAGAACAACTCCTTTGCTCACGCCGACTACAGCGAGAAGTCCTTCGAGCAGGCCTGGGACAACAGCAAGCATGGCTGGAAGGACGCCACCCGCGACGTCCTCACCTCACAAACA
Source organism: Streptomyces sp. NPDC020801 (assembly GCF_044334385.1). Classification (NCBI taxonomy): domain Bacteria; kingdom Bacillati; phylum Actinomycetota; class Actinomycetes; order Kitasatosporales; family Streptomycetaceae; genus Streptomyces; species Streptomyces sp. NPDC020801. The sequence continues at coordinate 542,016 of NZ_JBIRST010000001.1, read as the reverse complement.
TTCACCGGCGACATCCCCAGCCCGTTGAACATGACGCACACCACCGGCATGAGCGAGGAACAGTACAAGGCCATGCTCGACGCCGCCGGCATCGGTCCCTCCGCCGGGGAACGGGCGGAAACCGGACAGCAGGGTGGCGGTACCCGCTGATGGGTATCGGCGACTACCTCAACTCCGGCCTGGGCGAGATCGAGGACGGCTGGAACGCGGGCAAGAAGCTCCTCGGCGAGGGCATCGACAAGGGCACGGACCTTCTCGGCGACGGCCTGGACCACATCGGCGCCCACGACTGGGCCGACAAGGTGGAGGGCTTCGGCGACAGCGCCGCCTCCGCGCTCGGCGCCACCCCCGGCGAGCAGCAGCTCGGCGAGACCGACCAGGCCGACGAACTCGTCCACGGCAACGAGAGCGCCATCCGGGCCGGCGCCAAGCACCTCACGGACTTCCACAAGGCCTTCGACAAGGTCGGCCAGGGGATGCGGAAGCTGGACTCCTCCGAGTGGAAGGGCGAGGCGGCCGACGCCTTCCGAAGGAAGTTCACCACGCACCCCACCAAGTGGCTGCACGCGGCGGACGCCTGCGACAAGGCGGGCAAGGCCCTGGACACGTACGCGGACACCGTCAAGTGGGCCCAGTGCCAGGCAGAGGAGGCCATACGGCTCTACAAGAAGGGCAAGGACTCCTCCGCCAAAGCCGTGACGGCGTACAACAAACGCGTCGACGCCTACAACGCGGCCATCAAGGAGAACAAGGACCCGGGATCCCGTCCCGAACCCTTCAAGGACCCCGGCACCGCCGACGTCAAGCGTGCCCACGAGATCCTCGCCGAGGCCCGCCGCCAGCACAATGACGCCGGCCGCACCGCGGCGGACTCGGTCCGTGCCGCCCTCGCCCACGCCCCCGCCGAACCACCGCCCCTGGCCCGGCTGAAGAACGACGCTGTCGACGGCCTCGGGGTCCTGAGCGCCGAGTCCACCCATCTCCTGGGCGGCGCGGTCAAGGGCACCGCGGGCCTGCTCGACTTCGTCCGCGGCCTGGATCCCGTGGACCCGTACAACCTCACCCACCCGGCCCAGTACTTCCAGAACATCAGCATGACGCTGTCGGGCCTGGTCTCCACTGCCTCCCATCCCGACCGGGCGCTCAAGTCGGCCTGGGAGGGCTTCAAGAAGGACCCGGCCGAGGACGTCGGCCGCCTGCTCCCCGAACTGATCGGCACCAAGGGGCTGGGTCTGGCCGGGGGCGGAGTGCGGGTCGCGGCGAAGGAAGCAGCGGAGGGCGGGGCGGAGTCGGCGGCGAAGAGAGCCGCGCGCGAGACCGTGGAGAGCGACGCGCACAAGGTCAGCCGCTCCGAGGACTCGGTGGTCAGCAAGAACACCGACCCCGTCGACCTGGCCACCGGCAGGATGTTCCTGCCGCAGACGGACGTGGTGCTCCCCGGCGCGCTGCCCCTGGTCGTCGAGCGGCGGGTGGAGTCCGGCTACCGCCTCGGCCGCTGGTTCGGCCCCTCCTGGTCCTCGACTCTCGACCAGCGCCTGCACATCGACTCCGAGGGCGTCGTCCACGTCACCGCGGACGGCCTGCTCCTGGCCTACCCGCACCCGGCACCGGGCGTGCCCACCCTCCCCAGCCACGGTCCGCCCCGGCCACTGGACCGCGAGGACGGCGGCTACACGATCACCGACCGGCAGACGGGCCACGTCTGGCACTTCGGCGACCGCGGTGAGGAGCTCGCGGTCCTGGAACAGATCGACGACCGCAACGGCAACTGGATCACCTTCGAGTACGACTCCGAAGGCACCCCGCTGGCCATCGACTCCAGCAGCGGCCGACGCGTCCTGATCAGCACGGAAGCCGGCCGGGTCACCGCCCTCCACCTGGCGGCGACGGGCCAGGAGCTCAAACGCTACGGCTACACGGACGGCAACCTCACCGAAGTAGTCAACTCCTCCGGCCTCCCGCTGCGTTTCTCCTACGACGAGGCCGGCCGCGTCACGTCCTGGACGGACACCAACGACCGCAGCTACACGTACGAGTACGACGACCAGGACCGCTGCGTCGCGGAGGGTGGCTCGGCGGGCCACATGAGCCTGCGCATCACCTACGACGGCACGGACCCGCAGACAGGCCTGCGCGTCACCACCACGACGACCGCGCAGGGCCACAGCCGCCGCTTCCTGATCAACGACGCCTGGCAGGTGGTCGCCGAGACCGACCCCGTCGGGGCGGTCACCCACTACCGGCGCGACCGCCACAACCGCCTGCTCTCGCAGACCGACCCCCTCGGCCACACGACGTCGTTCCGCTACGACGAGGCCGGGAACCTGCTCGGCCTGACCCGCCCGGACGGCCGCGAGGCGAAGGCCGAGTACAACGACATCGGCCTTCCGGTGAAGGTGGTGAACCCGGACGGCACGGTCTGGCGCCAGACGTACGACGAGCGCGGCAACAGAACCTCGGTCACCGACCCCGCGGGCCTGACCACCCGCTTCGCCTATGACGAAGCCGGCCGCCCCACCTCCGTCACCGACCCGCTCGGGCACACGACCACGGTCCGCCGCGACCGCACCGGACTGCCGGTCTCGGTCACCGACCCGCTCGGCGCGACGACGACGTACGAACGGGACGCCTTCGGCCGCCCGACCGCGATCACCAACCCCCTGGGCGCCGTTACCCGCCTGGAGTGGACGGTCGAAGGCCACCTAACCCGCCGCACCGCACCCGACGGCACGACCGAGTCCTGGACCTACGACGGCGAGGGCAACTGCACCAGCCACACCGACCCGATGGGCCAGGTCTCCCGCTTCGAGTACACCCATTTCGACCTGTTGACGGCCCGTACGGGCCCGGACGGCGTGCGGTACGAATTCGAGCACGACACCGAGCTGCGCCTGACCAATGTCACCAACCCACAGGGACTGACGTGGACTTATGAGTACGACCCCGCAGGGCGCCTGCTTGCGGAGACGGACTTCGACGGCCGGATCCTGACGTACGCCCAGGACCTGGCGGGCCGCCTGGCGTCCCGTACGAACGCGCTCGGCCAGACGGTGACGTTCGAACGCAATGAGCTGGGCCAGGTGGTGCGCAAGGATGCGGCCGGCCTGGTCACGACGTACGCCTACGACCTGACGGACGAGCTGGCACAGGCGACGGGCCCGGACGGGACGACGCTGACGATCCTGCGGGACCGCCATGGCCGCGTCCGCGCCGAGAGCATCAACGGCCGCGAGCTGACCCACACCTACGACGAACTGGGCCGCCGCACGGGGCGGACGACGCCGACGGGCGCGACGACGACGTGGTCGTACGACGCGGTCGGCCGGCCCACGGGGATGACGGCCTCGGACCGCACGATCGACTTCTCCTACGACCCGGCAGGCCGCGAGCTGTCCCGCCGCATCGGCGACACCATCACCCTTGGGCACGCCTTCGACGCACTGGGCCGCCTGACTACCCAGTCCGTGACCGGCCGGAACGACCGAACGGTGCAGCACCGCGCCTACACGTACCGTGCTGACGGCAACCTGATCGGCATCGAGGACCAACTCGCGGGCTCCCGCCACTTCGACCTGGACCCGGCGGGCCGGGTGACGGCGGTACACGCGGCCAACTGGACTGAGCGGTACGCCTACGACGAGGCCGGCAACCAGACCCACGCGAGCTGGCCGGCGAACCACCCCGGCCACGAGGCGACCGGCGAACGCACCTACACCGGCACCCGCATCACCCGCGCCGGCAACGTCCGCTACGAACACGACCCCCTGGGCCGCATCACCCTGCGCCAGAAGACCCGCCTGTCCCGCAAGCCCGACACCTGGCACTACGAATGGGACGCCGAAGACCGCCTGACCTCGGTGGTCACCCCGGACGGCACCCGCTGACGCTACACCTACGACCCCCTGGGCCGCCGCACGGCCAAACTCCGCCCGGCCCCGGATGGTCAGACCGTCGTCGAACGGGTGGACTTCACCTGGGACGGCACCACCCTGTGCGAACAGACCACCACGTCCCCCGACCTCCCCCACCCGGTCACCCTCACCTGGGACCACCAGGGCCTGAGCCCCATCACCCAGACCGAACGCATCACCCCGGCACCGGCGGCCAACGCCCCCCAGGACGAAATCGACTCCCGCTTCTTCGCCATCGTCACCGACCTGGTCGGCACCCCCACCGAACTCATCGACGAGTCAGGCGACATAGCCTGGCGCACCCGCAGCACCCTGTGGGGCACGACGGCATGGGCAGCGAACAGCACCGCCTACACCCCACTCCGATTCCCAGGCCAGTACTACGACCCCGAAACCGGCCTCCACTACAACTACTTCCGCCACTACGACACCGAAACGGCGCGGTACCTTACCCCCGACCCACTTGGACTGGCTCCAGCGCCCAATCCAGCCAGTTACGTTCACAATCCGTGGGCCTGGACAGATCCTCTCGGACTTTCACCTTACGCATACGAGAATGGGGGAAGCTGGGATCCCGAGCAGGAACCCTACCTCTACCGGGGTGTGGGGTACGCCGACGAGCGTAGCCCAGCGCAGTGGCTGAAGATGTATGAAGATGCAGAACGTGGCGTTGCTGAGCCGCTAGGCGGCCACTCTGATCCACAACTACATGTCGGGGGCCGCACTGACAGCATTTTCACTTCATGGACCACGTATTATGAAGAAATGGCATTGGAGGAGAGCTTCAGGGGAAACGGCCCGGGAGTCGTCCTGAAAATACCTAACGGTGACGGTCTAGGTTATTCGAGGGTTCCGGCGGTGTCGTTCCCCTATGACGAAGGCGAAGTCCTGATACGGGGTACCGTGAGGGGTGCTGAGGTCAGTATCAATGGAGGGCCATGGACGCGGGTGAACTGACCAGGCTTGTGGCGGCAGCCGTGGAATCGGGCGTGTGCGACAGGAGCATCCTGGAGCGCATGGTCAACGTCACCCGGGTGGAGGCGGGGGAGGTTTCACCGGATAGCCTGTTGCACACTTATAGGCGGCGCCTGAAGCGAACAAATCCCGGATCCGAGCTTGAAGCGGCAACGGAGGCACTGATCTCATTCCTGGAAGAGAACCGCGAGCGCGCCGTCGTCATGGCGAGTGTTGTTCTGGAATCGGGGGGAGGTGAGATATTCATTCTGAATGCCGAAGAAACGCAAATTCTACATTGGATGCGCATGTTCTCTAGATAGCTGCGGCAACGAGTAACGCCCTGGCGAGGTAATGGCGTTCTACCCAGATTGGGGCTCATGGAGGCCTTGACGCACCTTGCTCGTGACGCAGTAGTGTGCAACGAGGAATGCACTTTTGCACTTCTTGCAGCCGCGTACTCGGAGGGACAGGAGAACGGTCGGCTCATCACTGACGGAAGGAGATCAGTGTGCTCCACCAGCGGTATGCGAAACTGCGCTCGCAGGCTCTCACCCCCGAGGACTCCTTGAGCCTGCTGAGGCGAACGCGAGGAGCGCTATGAGCACGTCCGAACTGGCCTGGTTCAAGAGCAGCTACAGCGGCTCCGAAGGTGACAGCTGTGTCGAAGTAGCCGTCGCCTGCGGGGAGTCGGGCAGCGTGGATGCGGTCCGCGTCCGGGACTCAAAGCACACACGCGGCCCGCAGCTCGCCCTCTCCCCCGCCGTGTGGCACGACTTCGTCGCCTACGCCGCCCGGGCCTGACCCGTACGGCAGAGCGCCCCGCATCGGTCAACTCCGACGTGGGGCGCTTGCGTTCACCGGCCTTTGGTCTGCGCGCCCTTCAGCGGCTTCTCGAAGTAGGCGTGCGCGGCGCGCGGTTCGTCCCCCCCCCTTCCGGTAGGGGCCGCCCGCCGCCCGAAGTGAGCCCCGCCGCTAGGAAGCGTCCTCGGCCGGTTCTTCCGCGTCCTCCTCGAAGTACGCGTCCAGCACCGCGTCCAGCTCCGTCTCCCACTCGGTGAAGCGGGTCCTGGAGTCGGCCTCGATCTCGATGGGGTACCAGCGGCGGTCGGGGGTGTGGACGGTGATCGTGAAACGCTTGCCGAAACGGGGGGTTTCCGTCTCGACGGCGCCGATCTCGTCCCAGCGGAACTCGCACTCCTGGTCGTCGAGGAAGAGGCGTACGCCCTTGTGGTCGGCGACGATTCTGGCGCGGCGGTCGGCGGCCTCGAAGGCCGGGCCGTCGGGGGACACCTCACCGTCGGCGGCGGACTCCTCGGCCGCAGGCTCCTCGGCCGCAGGCTCCTCGGCCGCAGGCTCCTCGGCCGCCTCCGGTGCCGCGTCCTGCGCCGGTGCCGTCCCCTCGGGCTCCTCCCGCCCCGCGTCCTCCGGATCCGGCGACGCGGGCGCGGTGAGCCCGGGGATGAAGGCCGGGTCGAATCCGGCGCCCTTGACGGGCTCGCTCTTCAGGGGCTGGCTGCTCGATCCTATGCGCTGCTCCACAGCGGGCAGTATGGTCGACGATCCTGTGCCGTACACAGCCAGCCCCTGCATCGTTACCAGAGACCTACACGCGATCAGCGGCCTACACGAACACGCTCAGTGCCAGCGCCACCGCGAAACCCCCCACCGACAGCACGCTTTCCAGCACCGTCCAGGTGCGCAGGGTGTCCCGCTCGCTGATGCCGAAGTACTTGGCCACCATCCAGAAGCCGCCGTCGTTGACGTGCGAGGCGAAGATGGAGCCGGCGGAGATGGCCGTGATGACCAGGGCTGCGAAGGCCTGGGAGTGGTGGCCCCCGGACAGGAGCGGGGCCACGATGCCCGCCGTCGTCACGATCGCCACCGTCGCCGAGCCCTGGGCCACGCGCAGCACGAGCGAGATCAGGTAGGAGAGGACGATCACCGGCAGGCCCACGCCGTTGAAGGTGTCGGAGAGCGCCTGGGCGACCCCGCTCGCCTTGAGGACCGCGCCGAAGACACCGCCCGCGCCGACCACCAGAAGGATGTTGCCGACCGGCTTGAGGGATGCCGTGGAGACGGTCTCCAGGGACTTGCGGGACCAGCCTCGGCGGATGCCCAGCAGGTAGTACGCCATCAGCAGCGCGATGGTGAGGGCCACGAACGGGTGGCCGAAGAACTCGATCACCGAGCGGCCCGTGGAGGGGGCCAGGGCGATGGAGGAGAAGGTGGCCGCGAGGATCAGTACCAGGGGGGTGCCGATGATGCCCAGGACCGTGCCCAGCGGCACCGGCCGCTCCCGCGGTGTCACGCCCGAGGCCCGCTGCTCCTGCAGTACGGCCCGCTTCGCCTCCTCGGCCGCCTCCACCATGTCCTGCGGGACCTCGACGAAGATGCGCCTGCCGATCCACGCGGAGTACACCCAGGCGGCGAGCACCGCCGGGACGCCGCAGACGACGCCCATGAGGATGATCCAGCCGAGTTGTACGTGCAGCAGGCCGGCGGCGGCGACCGGGCCGGGGTGCGGGGGCAGGAAGGCGTGGGTCATGGACAGGCCCGCCAGCAGCGGCAGGCAGTAGAGCAGGACCGACTTGCCGGTGGGGGTCCCCCCTGAACCGGAGCTCGCCGGAGGTTCCTGGGAGAGCCTGGCGGCCGCGTAGACGAGCGGTGCGAGGACGAAGATGCCGACGTCGAAGAAGACCGGGATGCCGAAGATCAGGCCGGTCAGGCCCATGGCCAGGGGGGCTCGGTGTTCGCCGAGGAGCCCCAGCAGCCGGGACGCCAGCACCTCCGCGCCGCCACTGACCTCGAGGACCGCGCCGAGCATGGTGCCCAGGCCGATGATGATCGCGACATGGCCGAGGATGCCGCCCATGCCGGTCTCGATGGTGGAGACGGCGTCCGAGCGCTGGACCGTGCCGAAGAGTTCGGTGACCGGCAGGCCGGCGAGCAGACCGACGGCTATGGAGACCGCGAGCAGCGCGACGAACGGCTGGAGTCTCACCTTGATGATCAGGAAGAGGAGGAGGGCGATACCCAGGGCGGCCACCAGGAGCAGGCCGGTGGTGCCGTCGACGAGGAGGAGCAGGCCTCCGGTGTGCGGTGGCGCGGCCGGGGCGGTGGCGGCGAGCGGGAGGGACATTCGGGGGTCCTCTGCGTGGGTGCATACGGCTTTCGGGCAGGGGGGATCGCGGCACGGCGCCCGAGGGGTGGTGGGCGCCGTGCCGTGAGGAGGTGCGGGGTGGGAGAGGTGAGAGTCCGTCAGCAACTCAGCCGAGTACGGCGAGCGCGTCGATCTCGATGAGGAGTCCCGCGGGCAGGCCGACGTAGACCGTGGTGCGCGCGGCGGGCGGCCGGGTGAGGCCCTGCTCCTCGAAGTAGGTGTCGTAGATGCCGTTCATCTCGGCGCAGTGGGCCGTGTCGGTGAGGTAGACGCGGATCATCATCACGTCGTCCCAGCTCGCGCCGCCCTCCTCCAGGATCGCCTTGACGTTGGCGAGGGTCTGGAGGGTCTGTTCGCGCAGGGTCGGGCCGGCCGGCGTCGGGGGCCTGCCCTCCTCGGCCGGGAGGAAGCCGACCTGACCGGCGACCTGGAGGATGTTGCCCTTCCTGACGCCGTGCGAGAACTTCGCGGGTGCAGTGGTGTGGGTCCCGGGGGTGAGGGCGGTCTTTTCCGTCATGAGGTGACTTCCTTGGCTGGGGTCCTGCCGGAGTACTCGCCGCTGATGGCGTCCGCGGTACGGCGCACCAGCGGGAGCAGGGTGAGGAGTTCGTCGGCGGTGACGACGACGTTCGGCGCGGAGACCGACATCGCGGCGGCCACCCGGCCGTCGGCGCCGCGGACGGGGGCGGCGACGCAGTTGATGGACTCCTCGTGGCCGCCGAGGTCGGTGGCCCAGCCCTGTGCGCGCACCTTCTCCAACTCGCGCAGGAATGCCGGGGCGTTGGGGGTCGAACGGGGTGTGTACATGGGGTAGTCGAGCTTGTCGGCGACGGCCCGCCGCTCGGCCTCGGGCAGGTCGGCGAGCAGCAGCTTGGCCACGGCCGCGACGGTGATGGCGACCGGCTTGCCGATCCGCGAGTACATGCGCACCGGGTAGCGGCTGTCCACCTTGTCGATGTAGAGCACCTCGTCCTCCTCGTACACGGCGAGGTGCACGGTGTGTCCGCACGTCTCGTTGAGGCGTACGAGGTGGGGGTGGGCGATCTCGCGGATGTCGAGGTTCTCCATCGCCTCCTGGGCGAGCGCGAAGAGCCGGGCGCCCAGGCGGTAGCGCTGGTCGGACTGGCGGTAGACCAGGCCGTGTTCGTTCAGGGTGCGCAACAGGCGCAGGGCGGTGGACTTGTGGACGCCCAGGCGGTCGGCGACCTGTCCGAGGTCGGCGGGGCCCTCGGCGAGCAGCGGCAGGATGCTCAGCGCGCGGTCGACGGTCTGGCTCATGGCGTACGTTCCTCCTCCTCGGCCCCCCGGGCGGTGCGCGTCCAGCCGGGGCCGAGTCGCAGTCTCCCCCACGCCGGCTCGTCGAGGGCGGCCAGGCGGTCGGCGTGGTGGAACCAGGAGGGGCGCGGCGAAGCCGCTCCGTGGGGGGCGGTGGCCGGGCGACGGGTGGGCGGTGCGGCGAGGTCGCCGGGGACGGTGAGGGCGGCGGCGGCCATGAGGTGGCCGTGCCGGAGGCGGCCCTGCACGGGCAGCCCGCGCAGGGTGGCGGAGAGGAAGCCGGCGGCGAAGGCGTCGCCGGCGCCGACCGGTGCCACGACGTCCACGCCGGGGGACGGGACGAAGGCCGCACCGTCGGGGTGGAACGCGGTGGCCCCGAGGGGGCCCTGTTTGACCACCAGTACGGCCGGCTCCGGCAGCAGCTGCCTGATCGCGTCCGGGCCGCCCGTGACGCCCCACGCCTCCTGGGCCTCGTCCTCGCCGACGAGGACGAGGTCGGCGCCCCGTGCCAGCTCCAGCAGCACCCGCGCCGCCTCGCCCGGGCGCCACAGCCCGGGCCGGTGGTTGACGTCGAAGGAGACCAGCGGGCGGCCGGGACGGGGCGCCGTCAGCTCGCGCATCAGGTGCAGGCAGTCCCCGGACAGGGCGGCGGTGATCCCGGACAGGTGCAGGACGCGGCCTGCGCGCACGGCGGCCAGGTCGACGGTGTCCACGGCCATCGCGGAGGCCGCCGAACCCGTCCGGTAGTACGCCACCTCGTGCGCGTCGGTGGCCCGGTCGCCGGCGGTGCGGAAGTAGATGCCGGTCGGGCGCTCGGGGTCCCGCTCCACGGCCGTCACGTCGACGCCGTACGCCCCGATCGCCTCCACCAGATGGTCGCCGAAGCCGTCCGCGCCGACCCGGCTGACCCAGCGCGCGCAGTGCCCGGCGGCCGCGAGCACGCAGGCGACGTTGGACTCGGCGCCGCCGATGGCCCGCTCGAAGGAGGGGACGTCGGCGAGGCGGCCCGGGCGGGAGGGCAGGAAGGTGACCATGGACTCGCCGAGCGTGACGACGTCCACGACGGCGGAGGAACCGGCCGGCCCGTAAGTAGCGTCGAGGATGATGACTCCTGTCGATCTTCGGGTCACGGCTCCGTTGACCCGATGTCGGCGAGATGCTAGACACCAGTAAGCGCCACACGCAATGACCGTTGCATATATTGCAACGCCGTAGAAGGAGGGTCCATGCGCACGGAAGCGCTCGCCCGGCTGGCCGAGGAACGCGTCGACCACCGCTTCAAGGGCCTTCCCCCGGACGCGGACGGCCTGACCGTCGGCGAGCTGGCCGCCCAGCGCCGCAACCTCTTCACCGGCGGTTTCACCACGCCCGTGCTCGCGCTGTCCGCCGAGCGCCTGGAGCACAACCTGAAGCTGATGGAGACGTACGCGGCCCGCCACGGCCTGGCCTTCGCCCCGCACGGCAAGACCTCCATGGCGCCCCAGCTCTTCCACCGGCAGATCGAGTACGGGGCGTGGGGCATCACGCTCGCCGTGCCGCACCAGGTGCGCGTGGCGCGGGCCTTCGGCGTCCGGCGGATCTTCCTGGCCAACGAGCTGACCGACCCGGCCGCCCTGCGCTGGGCCGCCTCCGAGCTCGCCGCCGACCCGTCCTTCCGGCTCATCTGCTACGTCGACTCCGTGCGCGGGGTGGAGCTGATGGACACGGCGCTGGCGGGCACCGCGCGCCCGGTGGACGTCGTCGTCGAGCTGGCCGCCGGGGAGGGTGCCAGGACCGGTGTGCGCACGGAGGCCGAGTGCGCGGCGGTCGCGGACGCCGTGGCCGCCGCGCCGGCCCTGCGGCTGGTCGGGGTCGCCGGGTACGAGGGCGAGGTCCCGCAGGCCGACCCGGAGCGGGTGCACGCCTGGCTGCGCCGGCTGGTCGCGCTCGCCGTCGACTTCGACAAGGCGGGCCGCTTCTCCGCGGCGGGCCTGGAGGAGATCGTGGTGAGCGCGGGCGGCAGCGCCTGGTTCGACGCGGTGGCCGACGTGTTCGCCGGGATCCCCGAACTCTCCCTGCCCGTACTGAAGTTGCTCCGCTCGGGCGCGTACGTCTCGCACGACGACGGGCACTACCGCAGGATCACCCCGTTCAACCGCGCCCCCGCGGAGGGCACCCTGGAGCCCGCCTTCCGGCTCTGGGCGCAGGTCGTCTCCCGCCCCTCCCCCGAGCAGGCCTTCGCCAACGCGGGCAAGCGTGACGCGGCCCACGACCTCGACCTGCCCGTCGCCCAGGTGGTACGCAGGGACGGCACCGAGCGCCCGGCGACGGGTGTCTCGGTCACCGGCCTGTCCGACCAGCACGCCTGGCTGCGCACGACGCCGGAGGCCGATGTGGAGGTGGGCGACTGGGTCGGTCTCGGTCTCTCCCACCCGTGCACCTCCTTCGACAAGTGGCAGCTGATCCCGGTGGCGGAGGCGGACGGGACCGTCGTCGACTACATCCGCACGTACTTCTAGATCCGCACGGGCTTTCAGATCCGCACGTACGTCCAGGAGGAGGCGCCTCAATGGATCCGGTCGAGCTCGCCGATCTCGCCGATCTCGCCATCCGCGACGCGGACGTGGCCGACGGCACCGGCGCCCCTTCCTACCGCGCGGACGTGGCGGTCAAGGGCGGCCGGATCGTCTCGATCGTCAAGGAGGCCGCGGCGGCCGGCTGCCAGCGCCCCCGGGCCAGGCGCGAGCTGGACGCGGAGGGCCTCATCCTCTCCCCCGGCTTCATCGACATGCACGCCCACAGCGACCTGGCCCTGCTGCGCGACCCCGAGCACAGCGCCAAGGCCGCGCAGGGCGTGACACTGGAGGTGATCGGGCAGGACGGGCTCTCGTACGCGCCGGTCGACGACCGTACGCTCGCCGAGGTGCGCCGGGCGATCACCGGCTGGAACGGGTACGGCGAGGACATCGACTTCAGCTGGCGGACGGTGGGCGAGTACCTGGACCGGCTCGACCACGGTTTCGACGGCGAGGGCATCGCCGTCAACGCGGCCTATCTGATCCCGCAGGGCACGGTGCGGGCACTCGCGGTCGGCTGGGAGGACCGCGCCGCCACAGCCGAAGAGCTCGGCCGGATGCGGCAGTTGGTGGCCGAGGGCCTGGAACAGGGCGCCGTCGGCATGTCATCCGGGCTCACCTACACGCCCGGGATGTACGCCACGGACGCCGAACTCACCGAACTGTGCCGGGTGGTGGCGGCCCACGGCGGCTACTACTGCCCGCACCACCGCAGTTACGGAGCGGGCGCGCTGGAGGCGTACGGGGAGATGGTGGCCCTGACCCGCGCGGCGGGCTGTCCGCTGCATCTCGCGCACGCCACCATGAACTTCGGCCCCAACAAGGGCCGCGCCCCCGAACTGCTGGCGCTGCTGGACGACGCGCTCGCGACCGGCGCCGACATCACCCTCGACACCTACCCCTACACGCCCGGCTGCACCACCCTGGCCGCCCTGCTGCCGAGCTGGGCGAGCGAGGGCGGCCCGCAGCAGGTTCTCGGGCGGCTGAGCGAGGAGGCCACCGCGGCGCGGATCCGCCACCATCTGGAGGTCACCGGCTCGGACGGCTGCCACGGCGTGCCCGTGGAGTGGGGGACGATCGAGATCTCCGGGGTCACCGACCCCGCGCTCGCCGGGTACGTCGGCCGCACGGTCGGCGAGTCGGCCGCCCGGCGCGGCGAGGCGCCCTGGGCCACCGCCCGCCGCCTCCTGGTCGAGGACCGGCTCGGCACCACGATCCTCCAGCACGTGGGCCACGAGGAGAACGTACGGGCGATCATGCGCCACCGCGTCCACACCGGCGGCTCCGACGGCATCCTCCAGGGCGCCAAGCCGCATCCACGGGCCTACGGCACCTTCCCGCGGTATCTGGGGCGGTACGTGCGGGAGTTGGGCGTGCTGTCGCTGGAGGAGTGCGTCGCACACCTCACCGGGCGCCCGGCGGCCCGGCTGCGGCTGCCGGACCGGGGCGTGGTCCGCGAGGGTTACCGGGCCGACCTGGTCCTCTTCGACCCGGCCACCATCGCGCCGGGCTCGACCTTCGAACGGCCGCGCGCGCTGCCGACGGGGATCGAGTACGTGCTGATCGACGGGCGGTTCGTGATCGAGGACGGGCGGCGCACGGATGTGCTGGCGGGACGGGCGGTCCGCCGGACTCCGGTGTGACCGCCCGCCGCACGGCACTGCTGCCCGGCTACGGCCTGGGCAGGACGCAGCCGCTCGCGCTCAGGTTCAGCTTGTTGCCCGCGCCGAAGCAGGCGGGGATCTGGTAGGTCTCCTCGGCGTAGTTGATGCCCTGGCGGACGGTGACGGTGCCGTCGGCGTCCACCTCGCAGGGGTTGTTCACGGTGCAGCGCTCGCCGTCCTCGTTGCCGGTGTTGTTGACGGCGACCACCTTGCCGGTGGCGTTGTCGACGACGGGCGAGCCGGACGTGCCGCCGATGGTGTTGCAGGCGGAGGTGTAGCGGACGGAGTCCTTCCAGGTCCAGTCGCCCTCCTTCAGTCGGTAGACGAACCCGTCGATGCTGCAGCTGTAGATCCGCTTCCAGTAGCCGGAGACCACCTTGATGGCGGTGCCGGCGACCGGGTGGGTGTCGCTCACGGTCAGCGCGCTGATGCCGTAGGAGCTTCTGATCTGCGCGTAGGTGCGGGTGAGCTGGTAGATCGTGACGTCCGTGTCGGTCATGGTCGAGTAGGCGACCTTGCTCGCGCGGAGCGTGCCGACCCGGCTGCCGGAGGAGTTGAGCAGGCCGAAGGAGCGGCTGGAGGCCTGGTCGACGATGACCTCGCCCGGCGACGGGAAGCCGGTTTCCAGGCAGTGGCCGTTGGTGAGCACCAGCGCCGGGTCGCCGTCCGCGGAGTTGGGGAAGCGGATCACCGAGCCGGAGCAGTTGCTCAGCGCGACGGTGCCGGCGAAGTCCACGGCCCTGAGCGCGGGGGCCGCGCCGCCGGTCCCGCCGGCCGCCTTCGTCCCCGCGACCTGGGTCGCGGTGGCGGCGGCCGCGGGTGCCATGCCCGCCCCGGTGATCACCAGGGTCGCGAGCGCGGCAAGGAGAGGCTTGTTCATGTGGGGGTCCCCTCTGCAGACACGAGCGACCGGAGATCTTCCGGTCGCCTGTCTTGTCATGTGCATTCTGATGGCGTGAGGGGGTGGCCACAAGAAGCCGTCGGCGCTATCTGGGGCGCCAGGGGCCGCCCCTGCCATGCCCCTTGCCGGGACCCTCCGGAGCCGGCGTCGCCGTGGTGGGGATCGGTGCCGTGGTGGCGGCCGGGGCGGTGCCCGACGACGGCCCCGAGGGCGCCGCACGGCGCTCCTGGGCCGCCGAGGCGCTTCGCGGGGCCGCGGGGCCGGTGCCCGGCGTGGCGGTGGCGGACGGCCCGCCGGTCTCCGAGGCGCGGGCGGCGTCCGGGGCGGCGGCCGGCTGCGAGGACGCGGAGGCGTCCGGGCTGCCGTCCGCCGGGGTGTCCGCGCCGGCCGTGGGCCGCGTACGGTCCTGCCCGCCCTGCGAGCCGTCCGGCGACGAGCCGAGAGCGGCGACCACGGCGAGGGACACGACGCCCACCGCCCCGGCGGCGACCACCGCACGCCGGGAACGCCGCGCACCGCGCCGCTCCCTGGCCCGGCGTATCCGGGGCCCGGCGCCCTGCCCCGGGCCCCGTCCGTCCTCGTACGCAGCCGGGGCCACCGGGGCCGCCCGCTGCGCCGGAGGGGGGCCGGCCTGGACCATGGGCAGCTCGCGGGTCTCGTCGTACGCGTTCTGCCACCCGTGGGCGAGCGCCGGGTCGGCGTACTCGTCGTACGCCACAGGCGTCGGGGCCGGCGGCTGGTACACGTTCGGCGGCCCCTGGGGCTCGCCGGCCGGGCCGGGCAGACCGTGGACGTCGGGAGACATGGGCATGGCCGGAAATCATAGGGACCACAGGGGCGGATGAGACAGCAGACGGCCACAAAGGACCATTCCGACGCGTCTCACGTGGCGGAAAACACGAGCCAACGGGCATTACCCGGCCGTAAGCTCCCTGATATGCAGGTGATCCAGTCGACCAAGCTCGCCAACGTCTGTTACGAGATCCGGGGTCCGGTACTCGAGGAGGCGATGCGGCTCGAGGCGGCCGGTCACCGCATCCTGAAGCTGAACACGGGCAACCCGGCCGCGTTCGGCTTCGAGTGCCCGCCGGAAATCCTGGAGGACATCCTCCGCAACGTCTCCACGGCCCACGGCTACGGCGACGCCAAGGGCCTGCTTGCCGCACGGCGCGCGGTCGTCATGCACAACCAGACCCTCGGCATCGAGACGGACGTCGAACACGTCTTCATCGGCAACGGCGTCTCCGAGCTGATCGTGATGGCGATGCAGGGACTGCTGGACGACGGCGACGAGGTCCTCGTACCGGCGCCGGACTACCCGCTGTGGACCGCCGCCGTCTCCCTGTCCGGCGGCACCGCCGTCCACTACCGCTGCGACGAGCAGTCCGACTGGATGCCCGACCTCGCGGACGTGGAGCGCAAGGTCACCGACCGCACCAAGGCGATCGTCATCATCAACCCGAACAACCCGACGGGCGCGGTGTACGACGAGGCCGTCCTCAAGGGGCTGACCGACATCGCCCGCCGGCACAACCTGCTGGTCTGCTCGGACGAGATCTACGACAAGATCCTCTACGACGGCGCCACCCACACCCCGACCGCGAAGGTCGCCCCCGACCTGCTGACCCTCACCTTCAACGGCATGTCCAAGGCGTACCGGGTGGCCGGCTACCGGGTCGGCTGGATGTCGATCTCCGGCCCGCGCGCGCACGCCGACTCCTACATCGAGGGCCTGACGATCCTGGCCAACATGCGGCTGTGCGCCAACATGCCGGGCCAGCACGGCGTGGTCGCGGCGCTCAGCGGACGGCAGTCGATCAACGACCTGGTGCTGCCCGGCGGGCGGCTGAAGGAGCAGGCGGACGTCGCCTACGAGCTGCTCACACAGATCCCGGGCGTGACGTGCGTGCGGCCGAAGGGGGCGCTGTATCTCTTCCCCCGGCTCGACCCCAAGGTCTTCAAGATCAAGGACGACCGGCGGATGGTCCTGGACCTGCTGCGCCGCGAGAAGATCATGGTCGTCCAGGGCACTGGCTTCAACTGGCCCGAGCAGGACCACTTCCGGGTCGTGACCCTTCCCACCGTCGGCGATCTGCGGGACGCGGTGACCCGGATCGGCAACTTCCTGGACGGCTACGGCCAGCCCTGACGCTCACCCTCGGTGCGGTTACGGTCCGGTTCCGCGAACCGGCTCAACTTTAGACGAATTCTAAGCTAGGATGCCTTCTGTCAGCGCACAGGAGGCCATCCCATGTACGAACCGATCCGCAGCAAGTCGGTCCACACCACGATGGCCGGCACCACCTCCGACTTCCCGCACCGCTCCCGCGAGGAGGAGCTGGACATCCAGCTCGCGGGCCATCTCGCGGCCCTGCTCGCCGTCACGGACGAGCTGCGCGCGCTGAGCCCCTCCGCCGAGCTGGACACGGCGGCCGAGCGACTGGCCGGACAGGTGAGCCGGCTGCGAGGCGGTCGCCCGCCGGTCCGCGCGTCCACGGCCGGCGGGACCGTCGACGGCGGCCCCCGGTCCCCGGACCTGCACCGGCGGGCGCACGCGCTCGCCGGACGCGCGCTCGTCGTCGCCGCGTCCCGCGCGGACACGGCGGCGGCCATCCTCGCGGCCGAGCGGATGGACGCCCACGCGGCCACCGCCCAGGAGGAGCCGCAGAGCCTGAGTGGCGCCACCCCCTAGCCCTCGATGCGAGGGCTCCTTGAACGGCCCCGGTCCGCGTGCACCCGCAGCGACGCGCGGACCGGGCGCCATACACCTGCGCCGGCTTGGCAGGAAGGGACCCATGACCGACGCCACCGCCCCCGCCACGGTCCGGCCCGCCGGTCCCGCGGACCTCGCCGCCGTCGCCGGCATCTACCGCCACTACGTCCTGCACAGCGTCGCCACCTTCGACGAGGCACCGCGGCCGCTCGCGGAATGGGAGCTCAAACTCGGCGAACTCGCCGCGTGCGGACTGCCCTTCCTCGTCGCCGAGGAGGCGGGGCGGGTCGTGGGATTCGCGTACGCCGGGCCCTGGCGGCCCAAGCCGGCCTACCGGCACACCGTGGAGGACACCGTGTACCTCGCGCCGGACGCCACGGGGCGCGGGCTCGGCGGTGCGCTGCTCACCGAACTGATCGAGGAGTGCGTACGGGCCGGGGTCCGGCGGATGATCGCGGTGATCGCGGACACCGGCAGCGACGCGTCGGCCGCACTGCACCGCCGTCTCGGTTTCACCGACGCCGGCCGCCTGACCGCCGTCGGACACAAGCACGGCCGCTGGGTCGACACACTGCTGCTGGAACGGGCCCTGCCCGAGAGCAGCGCGGCCGGCTGAAGGCCCGAGGCCGAGGACCACCGCCGGAACCACGAACGGCACGGCCACCGCCAGAACCACGAACGGCACGGCCACCGCCAGAACCACGAACGGCACGGCCACCGGCAGCACCATCGGCCACACCGGCCGGTGCCACGGCTGTGCGCTTCGTCGGGGCCGCCACCGCGGGGAGCGGTCCCGGTCACGGCCGTTGGCTGCCGACCGGTCAATTGACGAATGAGCCACCCAATTAACCGATGAAAACATGGAATTGGAGAACAAAACCCGTACCGAAAGGCACTTCTCCTGCGTACATTCGAGTGGTCCACGACTCCAAGCGCCCGCTGAATGGCCGCCACAACGGAGTGGACTCGTAACGTCGGTGGAGTGAAACGTAGGAGATTGTGGGCAGGACTCGCCGGAACGGCAGCGCTTGCCACCGGGGTGACCGTCTGGGCGATGAATTCCCACCCGGCCGCGTTCCCGGAACCGAAGAACGCGTCGGCGGCCCGCAAGCCCCAAGAGGCGGCCACCCTTTTGCAGGCCGCGAACCTGCAGTCGCAGTACCACGACTTTGCCGGGGCGGCCCGAACGTACCGCCGTGTGCTGGAAATTGAGCCGCACAACAAGGTCGCCTGGTACAACCTGGGGGTCATCGCGCAGCAGGAGGGCAGGACGACCGACGCCCGCAAGGCCTACGACAAGGCGTTGAAGATCGATCCGAAGTACGCCTCGGCCCTGTACAACGAGGCACTCCTGCTGAAGTCGAGCGACCCCGACCGGGCCATGGGACTGCTGGCGCGTGCCATCGCCGCCCGGCCCAACGCCGCCACGGCCCATCTCCAACTCGGCCTGATCCTCGCGCGCAAGGACCGTGACGACCAGGCCGGGGACGAGTTCCGCCGGGCCGTGGCGGCCGATCCCTCGCTGCACTCCCAGGTGCCGGAACCCTTCCGGGACGACGTAAGCCCCACACCGACATCGAGCCAGGCAGGTGCTCCCCGATGACCTCGACCGCAACACCAAGGTTCTCCGTCTTCACCCCCAGCCATCAGCCCCGTTTCCTCGATGAGTGTCTCAAGGCCATGCAGGCGCAGACCTATCCGGACTGGGAGTGGGTCGTGCTGCTCAACAACGGCGCCCGGTGGCGGCCGGAGCGGCCCGACGAGCGGGTCCGTGTGGAGATCGCGGACAACATCCGCGGCGTCGGGGCGGCCAAGCGCAGGGCCTGCGAACTGGCACGCGGTGAGATCCTCGTCGAACTCGACCACGACGACCTCCTGGCGAAGCCGTGCCTGGCGGAGCTGGCCAAGGCGTTCGACGCGCACCCCGAGGCCGTTCTCGTCTACAGCAACACCGCCCAGATCACCGAGGCCGGCAAGCGGGACGACACCCGCTTCAACGAGGCGCACGGCTGGCGGTACGAGGACGTGCGCGTCGACGGCCGCAAACTGCTCCAGGCCGTCTCCATGGAACCGACGCCGCACAACGTCTCCTACATCTGGTACGCGCCGAACCACGTGCGGGCTTTCCGCAAGGAGAGCTACGAGCAGGCCGGCGGGTACGACGCCACACGCACGGTGCTGGACGACCAGGACCTGATGTGCCGTCTGTTCCACATCGGCGACTTCCACCACATCCCCCGCTGCCTGTACCTGCAGCGGATGCACCCCGCGAACACCCAGCGCGACCCGGAGATCAACGCGCACATCCAGCGCGAGACGGTCGCCCTCTACGACAAGTACATCGAGGCCAACGCCCTGGCCTGGACGCACCGGCGCGGACTGCTCGCACTGGACCTCGGCGCGGCCCACCGCAAGCCGCCCGGCTATCTGGGCGTGGACCAGTACCCCGGAGACGGCGTCGACATCGTCGCGACCCTGCCCGAGAAGCTGGACCTGCCCGACGACTCGGTCGGCCTGATGCGGGCGGTCGACTTCCTCGAGCACGTGCCCGCGAAGATCCCGCTGATCAACGAGCTGTACCGGCTGCTGGCCCCCGGCGGCATGCTTTTGACCATGACGCCCAGTTCCGACGGCCGCGGCGCGTACCAGGACCCGACCCACGTCGCCTTCTACAACGAGAACTCCTTCTGGTACTACACGGACAACCAGTACCGAGCCTTCGTGCCCGAGATCCAGGCCAGGTTCCAGTCGTCGCGGCTGGTGACCTACTTCCCTACCGAGTGGCACTCCCGGAACAACATCTCCTACGTCGTCGCCAACCTCATCGCGATGAAGGAGGGCGCCGAACGGAGCGGAGGACCGCTGCTGGTCTAGGTGTACCAGGACGGGCACACGAAAAGGGCGCCCCCGCGGACCGTCGGGTTGCGCGGGGGCGCCCCGGTGTCCGGGGACAGGCTCTCGCCGGTCAGGCCGGCAGTCGGGCGCCCCTCGCGCGGGCTTCGGCGGCCAGGGCGGCGAAGGAGGGCGCGGCGAGGGCCGCGGCCAGCTGGTCGTCCCACCGTGGGAGGGGTACGAGGCCGCACCGGGCCCAGTTGCCGTGGCCGAGGACGCCGAACGCCGGGCGCGCGGCCGGGCGCGGGAACTGCTCCGAGCCGACCGGGCGGATCCGCTCCGGGTCCAGGCCGGCGAGGCGGAAGGTCTCCCGTGCCAGGCCGTACCACGTGGTGTGGCCGGCCGCCGTGCCGTGGTAGATGCCCGCCGGCGCCCGCCCGGCCAGGGCCGCCCGGCCCAGGGCGGCCAGCTGCCGGGCCAGCGCGCGCGACCAGGTCGGCTGGCCGTGCTGGTCGGCCACCACGTCCAGGGTCTCGCGCCGGGCCGCGAGTTCCAGCATGGTGACCACGAAGTTGCGGCCGTGCGCGCCGTAGAGCCAGGCGGTGCGCACGATGTAGCCGGTGTGCGGCAGCAGTTCGGCGACGGCCCGCTCCCCGGCCAGTTTGCTGCGCCCGTAGGCGTTGACGGGCCCCGTCGGCGCGTCCTCGGGACAGGGCCCACGGCTGTCGCCCGGGAACACGTAGTCGGTGGAGACGTGCAGCAGGACCGCGCCGCTGTCCGCGCAGGCCCGGGCCAGATGGCGGACGCCGGTGCCGTTCACGGCCGTGGCCGCGGCCTCGGACCGCTCGGCGCCGTCGACGTCCGTCCAGGCGGCGCAGTTGACGACCACGCGCCTGCCCGTGACGGCCGCGCGCACGGCGGTCGGGTCGGTGATGTCCAGCTGGTCACGGCCCAGTCCCGTCACCACGGCGTCCGGGTCGGCGGCGAGGTCGGCCAGCACCTCCCGCCCCAGGAGCCCGCGGGCACCGGTCACCAGCCACCCGGTGCTCATCGCAGCTCGGCCCTCTCCTTGAGCGGCTCCCACCAGGAGCGGTGTGCGCGGTACCAGGAGACCGTGGCGGCCAGGCCCTCGGCGAAGTCCGTCTGCGGGACGTATCCGAGCTGCTCGCGGATCTTGCTGTCGTCCAGCGAGTAGCGCAGGTCGTGGCCCTTGCGGTCGGCCACGTGCTCGACCCGGTCCCAGTCCGCGCCGACCGCGTCCAGCAGCAGGCCGGTGAGCTTGTGGTTGCTCACCTCCGTCCCGCCGCCGATGTGGTAGACCTCCCCGCCCGTGCCTCCGCGCAGGACCAGGTCGATGCCCCGGCAGTGGTCGGAGACGTGCAGCCAGTCGCGGATGTTGCGGCCGTCCCCGTACAGGGGGACCGTCCTTCCGTCGAGCAGGTTGGTGATGAAGAGCGGAACGACCTTCTCGGGGAACTGGTACGGCCCGTAGTTGTTGGAGCACCGGGTGACCACGACGTCCAGGCCGTGGGTGCGGTGGTAGGCGAGCGCCATCAGGTCGGAGGCGGCCTTCGAGGCGGAGTACGGGGAGTTCGGCGCGAGCGGCCACTCCTCGGTCCACGAGCCCTCGCTGATCGAGCCGTATACCTCGTCCGTGGACACATGGACGAAGCGGCCGACGCGGTGTCGGCGGGCCGCGTCCAGCAGCACCTGGGTGCCCATCACATTCGTTCGGACGAACGGGCCGGCGCCGTCGATCGACCGGTCCACATGCGACTCGGCGGCGAAATGGACCACCGCGTCCTGGCCCGCCATCACCTGGTCCACCACGTCCGGGTCACAGATGTCGCCCCGGACGAAAATGAAATCCGAGTGCTCCGCCACCGGCGCCAGATTGGCCTCGACTCCCGAATACGTGAGTTTGTCGAGAACGGTGATCCGCACCGCCGGGTCGGATCCCAGCCGTTGGCGGACGTATTCCGAACCGATGAATCCGGCGCCGCCGGTCACAAGGATACGCATGACTCTCCGATTTTATTACCGCCCGGCCTGCGGAACCGGGAATGTGCCCGGTCGCCGGAACGTGCTCCTCACGCTACTCAAGGCCGCTGCGTGTTCTCGGCAGGCCGGACGGATTCCGGCTGGTGTCGTCGAATTCGACGTCGGCTGTGCCGGCCGCGACGCCGGAAGCGCGGGCAGAACACAGGCGGTGCCCCGGGGCCGAAGCCCCGGGGCACCGTCGCTCCTTGCGGGGTGGGAAGGGCGGCCGGTGCCGCACCTGCGCTCACCCCACGGATCACGGGCTGCAGATCACGAAGGCCCGGAGCGGTGTGCCGTCGCTGGAGGTGGCCTGCCACCCCGTGGCGGGGCCGGTGCCGGTGAAGATCGGCTCGTTCTCGCTCGCGGCGGAGCCTCCGGCCGCCTGGTACCCGCCGCCGAGGGCCTGGCCCGTGGTGCAGGTGGCGAGCGACGTCGTTCCCTGGGGCCCGGTCACGACGGTGGTGGTACCCAGGGCGCCCTGACTACCCTGCACGCCCTGAGTACCCTGCGCGCCGGTGGCGCCCTGAGGCCCCGTCGGGCCGGTGGCACCCGTGCTGCCGGTGGCACCCTGCGAGCCCTGCGGACCCGTGGCACCGGTCAGGCCGCTCGCACCCGTGGCGCCCTGCGGGCCCGAAGGACCGGTGGCACCAGTGGCACCCGTGGCCCCGGTGTTGCCCTGGAAGCCCTGCGGACCCTGGACACCCACGTTGCCCTGGAAGCCCTGGAAGCCCTGCAAGCCCTGCGCACCCACGTCGCCCTGGAAGCCCTGCGGACCCTGCACACCCACGTTGCCCTGGAAGCCCTGGAAGCCCTGCGAGCCCTGCGCACCCACGTCGCCCTGGAAGCCCTGCGGACCCTGCGCACCGACATCGCCCTGGAAGCCCTGCGAGCCCTGCGCACCCACGTCGCCCTGGAAGCCCTGCGAGCCCTGCGCACCCACGTCGCCCTGGAAGCCCTGCGAGCCCTGCGCACCGACATCGCCCTGGAAGCCCTGCGAGCCCTGGACACCGACATCGCCCTGGAAGCCCTGCGAGCCCTGGACACCGACATCGCCCTGGAAGCCCTGCGAGCCCTGCGCACCGACATCGCCCTGGAAGCCCTGCGAGCCCTGGACACCGACATCGCCCTGGAAGCCCTGCGGACCCTGCACACCCACGTCGCCCTGCGAGCCCTGCGGACCCGTGGCACCGGTCAGGCCGGTCGAACCCGTGGCACCCTGCGGGCCCATGGGACCGGTCGCACCAACGGCACCGGTGGCTCCGGTGTTGCCCTGCGGGCCCGTGACCCCGATGCTGCCCTGCGGGCCCGAAGGACCAGTGGCGCCCTGGAGGCCCTGGAAACCCTGGAAACCCTGGAAACCCCGTGCACCCTGGACGCCCTGGGGACCCGGACCACCGCTCCCCACACCACCAGGACCCTGCGGACCCTGGACACCGGTGTCGCCCTTGTCGCCCTTGTCGCCCTTTACGCCCTTGTCACCCTTTACGCCCTGCGGGCCCTGGACTCCCGGGACACCCTGCGGGCCCTGCGGGCCGGTCCGGCCGCGCGGGCCCTGCGGCCCACGGTCGTCGTCGTCGTGCGGGTCGCTCTTGACCGCCTTGTTCTGCGGGACGGCGCTCACGGCGCCGTTCGGGCCAGGCAGCCCCACACTGCTGTTCCCGCCGGACCGGTGGATTGCGTCGGCGATGGCCGCCGTGCTCGGGGCGATATTGAGCACGACAGCAAGCGCGCCCGCCGAAACCATGGTGGCGGATTTCACGCGCGAAATTCGCATTGTTCTACGGCTCACTGAGAACCTTCCTCGCGAAACTTTGGGGAGTGACCACACTGCAAGCGCACGTGCTGAGTGCCCTCGCCCGACCGCGGCCACTGGCAGAGCCATTGTTCACTTCCAGGGATGAAATGGTTAAGAATCAGCCCCTGGCATAGTCCAAGATCACCCGAGTGGCGGAAATGAGCCGAAGCAGTGCAGAGAGATCCGAGAATTCCGGCTCAGCGGAACTCGGCGGCCGCGAGACTTCTGCGGTACGCACTGCAGGCCTCGAAGGAAGGCAGCAGACCCTGCCGTTCGGCCTCCTCCAGCGTGGGCGCCGCCGCGTCCTTGTCGGAAAGGCACGGTAGGAGATCCTCGGGCCACTCGATGGCCAGCGACGGGTCGAGCGGATTGATCCCGAACTCCCGCTGAGGCGCGTAACCCTCCGAACACAGGTAGACGACCGTGGAGTTGTCCTCCAGCGCCATGAAGGCGTGGCCCAGTCCTTCCGAGAGGTAGACGCTGCGGTGTGTCGTGTCGTCCAGTCGAACCGCCTCCCATTTCCCGAAAGTCGGGGAACCGGTGCGGATGTCGACCACCACGTCGAGGACGGCGCCGCTGACACACGTCACGTATTTGGCCTGCCCCGGTGGAACCGTTGCGTAGTGGATACCGCGCAGCGTGCCTCGAGCAGAGCGGGAGCAGTTGGCCTGCGCGAGACGGAACCCCTGGCCAAGAGAATCGTGGAACCTCTCGCCCTTGAACCACTCATGGAATCGGCCCCTGTTGTCCGTGAACACCGTGGGTGTGTCCACCCAGAACCCTTCAATGCCCAGTGCTCGCACGTGACCGCCTCCTTCCACCGCGCAACTGTCATTGCCGAACATCATGTCCGTGTCTTCGGGACATCGGCCGCGCGACTTTAGTCAGGAGGAGGCCGCCGTCACACAAAGGTCCCCGGCCCGGCGCGCAGCAGTTCTTCGCGACGCGATGCCCCCGCGTCCCCGCCGCTCCTTTGCGGCGCGACAAGGTGCCGGGAATCCTCCAACAGGCCCAGCAGATAATGGCCGTATCCGCTCCTCAGCAGCGGCTGGGCCAATTCCCGGAGCCGGTCGTCGTCGATCAGACCGGCCCGCCAGGCCGCCTCCTCGATACAGCCGACCTTGAAGCCCTGGCGCTCCTCGATCACCCGGACGAATTCCGACGCCTGAACCATGGAGGTGAAGGTCCCGGTGTCCAGCCACGCGGTGCCCCGGTCGAGCCGGGTGACGTGCAGTGCCCCGGCCGCAAGATAGACCCGGTTGAGGTCGGTGATCTCCAACTCGCCCCTGGCGCTGGGGCGCAGGCCGCGCGCGATCTCCACGACGTCGTTGTCGTAGAAGTACAGTCCGGGCACGGCGTACCGGGACTTCGGCCGGGCCGGCTTCTCCTCGATGGACAGCACCCGGCCCTCCTCGTCGAACTCGACGACGCCGTACGCGGAGGGGTTGGCGACCTGGTGGGCGAACACCCTGCCGCCCTTCGGATCGTCGTAGCGGGCCAGCCGTGTGCCCAGCCCGGTCCCGTGGAAGATGTTGTCGCCCAGAATGAGCGCGACGGGCTCGTCGCCGATGAAGTCGGCTCCCAGCACGAAAGCCTGGGCGATGCCCTCCGGGCGCTCCTGTGCCACGTATTCCAGCCGCAGGCCCAGTTGACCGCCGTCGCCGAGCAACCGGCGGAACTGGTACTGGTCTTCCGGGGTGGTGATGATCAGAATCTCCCGGATACCGGCCATCAGCAGTGTGGAAAGCGGGTAGTAGACCATCGGCTTGTCGAAGACCGGCAGTAATTGCTTCGACACCGAACGGGTCAACGGCCACAGCCTCGAGCCGGTGCCCCCGGCCAGGAGAATTCCGCGCACGGCATCACCATAGGTGAATTGCCCGCAGACGCGGCTTTTCAACGCGGCGTGTGGCGTGTGCAAAACCCGGGCGCCGGAAACCGGCCCGGGCCCACCCCGTACGCCGTTGTACGGAGCGGGCCCGGGACCGGAGGGTGAGGGTGGTGTTCCCGCGGCCGGCCTGAGCGACATCGCAGGTCAGGGCAAGTCGAGGCCGACCGCGGAGCTTCCGCGGGTGTCAGCCCAGGCGCTCGACCAGCGCGCGGTACTGGTCCCACAGCTCCTTGGGCGTGTGGTCGCCGAAGGTGTTGAGGTGCTCGGGAACCAGGGCCGCCTCCTCGCGCCACACGTCCTTGTCGACGGTGAGCAGGAAGTCGAGGTCGGACTGCGACAGCTGGAGGCCCTTGGTGTCGAGGCTGTCCTTGGCCGGCAGGATGCCGATCGGCGTCTCGACGCCCTCCGCCCTGCCGTCCAGCCGGTCGACGATCCACTTCAGCA
This sequence comes from Streptomyces sp. NPDC020801, assembly GCF_044334385.1. NCBI lineage: Bacteria > Bacillati > Actinomycetota > Actinomycetes > Kitasatosporales > Streptomycetaceae > Streptomyces > Streptomyces sp. NPDC020801. The sequence goes on along the minus strand of NZ_JBIRST010000001.1, from coordinate 515,878 downwards.
CGCGGCTGTTCTCGCCGAAGCCGGGCCAGACGAACTTGCCCTCGTCGTTCTTGCGGAACCAGTTGACGTAGTAGATCTTCGGCAGCTTGGACTGGTCCCGGCCCTTGGCCACGTCGATCCAGTGGCCCATGTAGTCGCCCATGTTGTAGCCGCAGAACGGCAGCATGGCGAACGGGTCGCGGCGCAGTTCGCCGACCTTGCCCTCGGCCGCGGCGGTCTTCTCGGAGGCGACGTTGGCGCCGAGGAAGACGCCGTGGTTCCAGTCGAAGGACTCGGTCACCAGCGGCACCGCGCTGGCCCGGCGGCCGCCGAAGAGGATCGCCGAGATCGGCACGCCCTTGGGGTCCTCCCACTCCGGCGCGATGATCGGGCACTGCGAGGCCGGCGTGGTGAAGCGCGCGTTGGGGTGCGCGGCGGGCGTACCGGACTCGGGCGTCCAGGAGTTGCCCTTCCAGTCGGTGAGGTGGGCCGGGGTCTCCTCCGTCATGCCCTCCCACCACACGTCGTTGTCGTCCGTCAACGCCACGTTGGTGAATACGGAGTTGCCCCACAGCGTCTTCATCGCGTTGGCGTTGGTGTGCTCGCCGGTGCCCGGCGCGACGCCGAAGAAGCCGGCCTCGGGGTTGATCGCGTACAGGCGGCCGTCCTCGCCGAACCGCATCCACGCGATGTCGTCGCCGATGGTCTCCACCGTCCAGCCGGAGACCGTCGGCTCCAGCATGGCGAGGTTGGTCTTGCCGCAGGCGCTCGGGAAGGCGGCGGCGACGTACTTGGACTCACCGGTGGGCGGGGTGAGCTTGAGGATCAGCATGTGCTCGGCCAGCCAGCCCTCGTCCCGGGCCATGACGGAGGCGATGCGCAGGGCGTAGCACTTCTTGCCGAGCAGCGCGTTGCCGCCGTAGCCGGAGCCGTAGGACCAGATCTCGCGCGTCTCGGGGAAGTGCGAGATGTACTTGGTGGAGTTGCACGGCCACGGAACGTCCGCCTGGCCCTCCGCCAGCGGGGCGCCGAGGGTGTGGACGGCCCTGACGAAGAAGCCGCTGTCGCCGAGCTCGTCCAGCACAGGCCGGCCCATACGGGTCATGGTCCGCATGGACACGGCGACGTAGGCGGAGTCGGTGATCTCCACGCCGATCGCGGAGAGCGGGGAGCCGAGCGGGCCCATGCAGAAGGGGACGACGTACATCGTCCGGCCCTTCATCGAGCCGCGGAAGATGCCTCCCTTGCCGTCCGCCCCCTGGAAGATCTCCCGCATCTCGGCGGGGGCCTTCCAGTGGTTGGTCGGACCGGCGTCCTCCTCCTTCTCGGAGCAGATGAAGGTGCGGTCCTCGACACGGGCGACGTCGGACGGGTCGGAGGCCGCGTAGTAGGAGTTGGGGCGCTTGATCGGGTCGAGCTTCTTGAAGGTGCCCTTGTGAACGAGCTCCTCGCACAGTCGCTCGTACTCGGCCTCGGATCCGTCACACCAGACCACGTTGTCCGGCTGCGTCAGTTCGGCGATCTCGTTGACCCACGAGATCAGTTCCTGGTGGTTGGTGGGGATGACGGGGGGAGCCGCGATGTCGCGCGCCACGATTGCTCCTAAATGAGGGATTTTTGTCTTGTCGCCCCGTGGGGGCTGCGACCCGGATGCTTCGTAGCCGCTCATCCGGTGCCGACCGCACTCATTTGATCATCCGAGTTTAGTGCCCATCTGTCCAGAGGGCATCACAGGTGAGCAACGTGAGGAACGCCACGGTTTCCGTGATTCTTTGCGTCCACGTTGGGTTCAACTGAAGGTCTTTTTGCGTTCCGCCCGATCAGTGATGATCAGCGTGCCGCACTCACACCCGACTTACGGTGCCGTAGGTACCATGCGGCCATGACTGCGTCCGCCTCCGACGCGCCTCTGGACACGCCGGCCGCCGGCCGCGGTCCGGTCGCGCGCTCCTTGCCGCATCCGGTCAAGCCGAAACTGCGCGGCTGGCTGCACCTCGGCATGTTTCCGGCCGTGCTCGTCGCGGGCCTGGTCCTCACCGCGCTCGCCGACTCAACCCGTGGGCGCATCGCCTGCGGGATCTACGTCCTCACCGCATGCCTGCTGTTCGGCGTCAGCGCGCTGTACCACCGGGGGGACTGGGGCCCGCGCATGGGCGGTCTGCTGCGCCGCCTCGACCACGCGAACATCTTCCTGATCATCGCGGGCACGTACACACCACTGACCATGCTGCTCCTGCCCGGCGCCAAGGGCCAGTGGCTGCTGTGGGGCATCTGGGCCGCGGCCGCGGCGGGGATCGTCTTCCGCGTCTTCTGGGTCGGCGCCCCACGCTGGCTCTACACCCCCTGCTACATAGCGATGGGCTGGGCGGCCGTCTTCTTCCTGCCGGACTTCATGCACGCGGGCGGTATCGCGGTGCTGGTCCTGGTGATCGTCGGCGGCCTCCTCTACAGCGCGGGCGGGGTGGTCTACGGCATCAAGCGGCCGAACCCGTCACCGCGCTGGTTCGGCTTCCACGAGGTCTTCCACTCCCTCACACTGGCCGCCTTCGTCGTGCACTACGTCGGCATCTCGCTGGTGGCGTACCAGCACGCATAGCCCCGCCCACCCCCCTCCTCCCCCCTCCTCCCCCCTCCAGGCCACGGCTCGCACGAGCCGTGGCCGTTTCAGTGCGCCCGAAAGCCCCTCGTGATTGACAGTGAAAAGTTTTCAAGAGTCACTCCCATTTCTCTTCCCGGCAGCCTGCCGGCCGGCGCCTTCCACGACCGGCTCGACGTCGCCGGGCAGCCCGGCGCGGCGGCGCACACCGCCGGGCAGCCCGGCGCGCCGGCGCACACCGCCGGGGAGTCGGTGGTCGCCGCGCACCTCGTCGCGGCGCGGGCCGGCCGACGCACCTGGCGGCCTCCGCGAACGGCGCGTATGTGCACGGCGTGGGCCTGGTGCTGCTGGTGTGCGGCATCGCGCCGCCGGCGGCCGCGCTGCTCGCGGCCGCGTTCCTGCCGGGCGCCCCCGCCCCGGCGGGCGCGCGCGGCACGGCGGAGGAGCAGGCCCCGGTCATGGTCAGCCCCCGACCGGATGCCGGACAATGACGGTCATGACGGCCGCACGCACCACGACCCCCGCCGACCGCCCCCAGCTGGGCCTGCGCGAGCGCAAGAAGATCAAGACCCGTGAGGCGATCCGCGCGGCGACGTACTCGCTGGTCCAGGAGCAGGGGTACGACGCCACGACGATCGAGCAGATCGCCGAGCGGGCCGAGGTGTCGCCGTCGACCGTCTTCCGGTACTTCCCGACCAAGGAGGACATCGTCCTCACGGACGAGCACGACCCGATCCTGCTGGAGGAGCTGCGCGCCCGGCCGGCGAACGAGCCGTGGCCGCAGTCCGTCCGCCGGGTGATGCGCAAGGCCATCGGCCTGGGGGCCGAGGACGACCCCGAGGTGACCCGGCTGCGCACCCGGCTGATGGTCGAGGTCCCCGCGGTTCGCTCCCGGATGATGGAGAGCATGTCGGTCACCGGCCGGATGCTCTGCTCCGTCATCGGCGAGCGCACCGGCCGCGACCCGGACGGCCTGGAGGTACGGGTCTGGGCCATGTCCCTCATCGGCGCCCTGATGGAGACCTCGCTGTACTGGGCGGAGAACGACCACCGGGAGGACCTCGCGGACCTCGTCGACCGCGCGCTCACCGCACTCGAGCACGGCCTGCCCCCGAAAAACACCTGAGGCCGAAGGCGCCCCGCGTGACATCCTGACCGGGTGAACGGTCCCGAGATCCGCGTCGAGTTCGCCCCCGGCCTGCGCCTGTTCGTCCCGCACGCCCGGCGCCGTGGCGCCACCCCCGTCGCCACCGACGGCGTCTCGACCCTCGGCCACGTCGTGGAGTCCCTCGGCGTGCCGCTGACCGAGGTGGGCGCGCTGGTCGTGGACGGCCGCGAGGTGCCGGTGTCGCACATCCCGCGGGCGCAGGAGACGGTGGAGGTGCGGTCCGTCGAGCGCCCCCAGCGGGTCCCCGGCGCTCCCCTGCGCTTCCTCCTCGACGTGCACCTGGGCACCCTCGCCCGCCGCCTGCGCCTGCTCGGCGTCGACACCGCCTACGAGTCGACGGACATCGGCGACCCGGCACTCGCGGCCCGCTCCGCGGCCGAGAAGCGGGTCATGCTCAGCCGCGACCGCGGGCTGCTGCGCCGCCGCGAACTGTGGGCGGGCGCCTACGTCTACAGCACCCGCCCCGAGGACCAGCTCCACGACGTCCTCGACCGCTTCCACCCCGAACTGCGCCCCTGGACCCGCTGCACCGCCTGCAACGGCCTGCTCCGGGATGCCACCAAGGCCGAGGTGGCCGACCGGCTCGAACACGGCACGCACCGCACCTACGACGTCTTCGCCCAGTGCCGCGACTGCGGGCGCGCCTACTGGAAGGGCGCCCACCACGACCAGCTCGAGGCGATCGTGGAGCGCGCGCTGAGCATGCGCACCCAGAGGAGTTGAGCACGGCAGCCAGATCACCGCAGCCGTCGGGGCCGGTTGACCGAGGGCATGACGGAACTTCACCTCGGGTTGCGGCAGGCGCGCGAACGTCGCCCCACCCGCTGGACCGCCCGGGGGCCGGCTCTGCTCCTCCCCACGGTGTTCGGCTGCGCGCTCCTGCCAGGCCTTGTCGAGCGCCTCGCCATCGTCGCGCTGTCCACCCCCGCCGCGGCCCGCTGCGTCGAGTACGACGAATGCGAGCAGGCGGTGCCCGGCTGTTCCTCCTCTGCTGTTTCCTCACGGCTCGCAGCCGGCGTCGCCTCCGGGCGGTGGCCCCGGGGCCACCGCCCGGAGGCCGCAGCCGTGCCGTGGCGCCGCAGTGGAGCGCCACGGCCCGGCCGGCCCTGCTGCTCCCCGGCTACGGCTCTCGAGGTCCTGAAGGAGCAGCCCCGGCGCGGGTCACCCGCCGAGCGCGGCGCGCAGCCGCTCCGGGTCGGTCGTCGGAGCGTCGCAGGTGAAGTTGCGGCAGACATAGGCGGCCGGTGCGCCCTGGACGAGAGGACGGTCGGCGAGCAGCGGGAACTCGTCGCTCTGCGCGGTGCCGTACGCGACGACGGCGCCCGGGGCCGTCCCCAGCAGCGCCGTACGGTGCAGGGCCCGCGCGGCCTCGTCCGTCACGGACGGGCCCACGACCGCGACCTCGCGCGGACCGTCCAGCACCGCCTCGGCGACCGCCAGCCCCCAGCCGATGAAGCGCGGAACGCGCGGGCCGAGCGCCCGCACCACCCCCAACGCCCGCTCGGCGGCGGTGCGGTGGACCTCGGAGCCGGTGTGGGCCGCATAGCCCAGCAGGGCGCCCGCGGCCGCCGTCCAGCCGGACGGGGTGGCGTTGTCCGTGGGGTCCTGGGGCCGGCGGATCAGCCGCTCGGCGTCGACCGCGGTGTCGTGGAGCGCGCCCGACTCCGTGTCGGCGAACCGGGTCAGCACATGCCCGAGCAGCAGCCCGGCGAACTCCAGCCAGACGCCCTCCCCGGTCACGGAGGCCAGAGCCAGGAAGCCCTCGGCGACGTCGGCGTAGTCCTCCAGCACCCCGGCGTTGGCCCCGGCCCGGCCGTCCCGGCTGGTGCGGGAGAGCCCGGCGTGCTCGTCCATGTGCACCCGCACGAGGAGGTCGGCGGCGCCGACCGCCGCCTCGACCAGGTCCGGACGCTCGAAGTAGGCGCCGGCCTCGGCGAGTGCGGCGATCGCCAGCCCGTTCCAGGCGGCGACCACCTTGTCGTCCCGGCCCGGGGCGGGCCGCCCGGCACGGCCGGCGAACAGCCGCCGCCTGACCGACTCCACCCGCTCCGCGTCGAACACTCCGTCGCGCTGCGGCAGTTGGAGGACCGAGGCCCCCTCCTCGAAGGTGCCCTCCTCGGTCACCCCGAAGTACTCCGCGGCGAGTTCGGCGTCCTGGTCACCGAGGACCTCACGCAGCTGGGCGGGGGTCCAGACGTAGTACGCGCCCTCGACGTGCCGTCCGGTCCCGCCCTCCCGTCTCCCACCTCCACCCTTCTGAAGACGCGCTTCGCGCGGCACCTCCTCTTCGCTGTCGGCGTCGAGCGCCGAGGCGAACCCGCCATCCCCCGTGCGCAGTTCACGCACCATGAAGTCGGCCGTCTCCAGCGCGACCCGCCGGGCGAGCCCGGACCCGGTGGCACGCCAGAGATGGGCGTAGACCCGGCACAGCAGGGCGTTGTCGTACAGCATCTTCTCGAAGTGCGGAACCACCCAGTCACGATCGACGGAGTACCGTGCGAAGCCGCCGCCGAGCTGGTCGTAGATGCCGCCACGGGCCATCCGCTCGCAGGTGTCCCGCGCCATCTGCAACGCGCCCTCGGAGCCGGTGCGGGCGTGGTGGCGCAGCAGGAACTCGAGCACCATGGACGGCGGGAACTTCGGCGCCCCGCCGAATCCGCCGCGCTGCGGATCGTACTCACGGGTCAGCCCGAGCAGCGCCTGTGCCAGCTCCTCCTCACCGGGCGGCTGGGTGCCCCCGTGGCCGATCTCCCGCTGCGCGAGATCCCGCACGATCTTGCCGGCCACATCGGCGACCTCCTCCCGCCGCGTCGCCCAGGCCTGCCGCACCCCCTCCAGCACCTGCCGGAAGGAGGGCATCCCGTGCCGGGGCGCGGGCGGGAAGTACGTCCCGAAGTAGAAGGGCTCGGCCTGAGGGGTCAGGAACACGGTCATCGGCCAGCCGCCCTGCCCGGTGGCCGCCTGCAGCGCCTCCATGTAGACGGCGTCGACGTCGGGGCGCTCCTCGCGGTCCACCTTGACGCTGACGAAGTGCTCGTTGAGGTAGTCGGCCGTGGCCCGGTCCTCGAAGGACTCGTGCGCCATGACATGGCACCAGTGGCAGCTGCTGTACCCGACGCTCAGCAGCACCGGAACGCCCCGTTCGCGGGCCTCCTCGAAGGCCTCGCCCGACCAGGGCCACCAGTCGACGGGGTTGTCGGCGTGCTGGAGCAGGTACGGGGACGTCTCATGGGCCAGTCGGTTCGGCATGTCCCCATCCTGCCTCACCCGCTCCGGCCGGGCACGGAACGTGACCGCCGCCCGGCCGCTCCGGCCGTTCGCGTCCCCGCGACGCCGGTGCCGGACGCGGTGACCCGTTGATCCGCAGCCGGTGATCGTCGCCCTCTCGCGTTCGGGACCGGGGCCAAGGACACTCGTATGCGAAGGAGTTGACGCCGGAGGGGGACGGGACATGCGGGACAGTCATCGGGCGGAGGCCGAGCGGTTGCTGGTTCGGGCCGTGGAGGAGGAGGTGCGCCGTTCGGGCGGCCGGGTGGACGGCGGGGTGCTGCTCTCCCGGGCGCGTGGCGCGCTGGACACCCTCGCCCAGTCGGCGGCCGAGGAGTACGAGGTCTACGCGCGGGCCCTGGAGGAGGCGGAGGCCGGTCAGCTCAGCTTCGCGCAGCGGTACGCGCGGGAGGGCGCCGGAACCCCCCTGCTGGTGGCGGCGGTTGCGGGGGTCGCCGCCGCGGTGGCGGACGCGGCGCTGGGCACCGGCGCGGGGACCGCCGTCGGCGCGGGCGTCGCCGCCGGTGTGGTCGGCGCGGCGGCCACCGTGGTGAAGGTGACCGCCACCCATCTGCCCGCGGCCCACCACCGGGCGGGCGCGGTCGGCCAGCCCGGCGGTCCCGAGCAGCTGCGCCTGCAGTGGCTGACGGCGCTGGAGGTGCGCGGCATCCGCCCGTTCCTGGACCAGCAGCGTGTGCTCAGCGCCTCCACCGCCCCGAAGAAGGCGGCGCCCCGGCTGCGGGGCACGGACAAGAGCGCGGCGGCCCGCAGACGCAGCGTCCTGGAGCAGTCGTTCGGTCAACTGCCGGAACCAGTGGGCGTGTTCGCCGGCCGGCGGCAGGAGATGGCGCGGATCCGGCAGTGGGTGCAGGCGGCCCGCGCGAGCACCGAGACCCGGCCGACGGTCGTCGTGCTGCACGGGGCGCCGGGCTCGGGCCGCAGCACCCTCGCGGTGCGCGCGGCCCATGATCTGAAGGACCAGTTCCGGGGTGCGGTCGTGGTCGATCTGCGCGGTGACAGCCCGGAGGAGCCGCCACTGCCCACCCGTGATGCCCTGCTGCACCTGCTGAACCGGCTCGGCGCCCCCCGCGAGCAGCTGCTGTTCCGTGAGCGCTCCTCCCCCGACCAGCAGCTCAAGCGGCTGAGCGAGCTGTACCACCAGCATCTGACGGGTCTGGCGGTGACGATCGTGCTGGACGACGCCTCGGACCCCGAACAGGTCCGCGCCCTGGTCCCCGAGCGCTCCGACAGCCTGGTCCTGGTGACCGCGCGCAAGCCGCTGGAGCTGCCGGCCGAGCTTCCGGCCTGGGTGTACCAGCTGCCGGTGGAGGCGCTGGACGCGGCGGGCGCGGAGGAGTTGCTGGGTGCGGCCGCGCGGGACGGTTCGGGGCCGTACGACGCCGAGTCGGCCGACCGGATCCGTGAGTTGTGCGGTGGGCTGCCGCTGGCGCTGCGCGTCGCGGGCTCCTCGCTCGGACCGCGTTCGCCGCGCGCTCTGGCCACGGATCTGGGGGCGTACGGCCCGGTGGAGCCGGTGGAGCGGGTGCTGTGGCTGCGCTACACCGACCAGCCGGAGCAGGCGCGGCGGCTGCTGCGGCGGCTCGCGCTGGCCGGGCGTGCCTCGATGGGCACCGCGGCGGCGGCCGCCCTGCTGGCCACGGACGAGGCGGAGGCGACCCGGCAGCTGGTGGCGCTCGCCGAGGCGGGTCTGCTCGACCACGTCAGGGGCAACCGCTACCGGCTGCACGACCTGGTGCGTGCCTTCGCCCACGCCCGGCTGCTGGACGAGGAGGACCCGGCCGAGCGGACGGCGGCACAGGAACGGCTGGTCGTGAACTACGCCGAGCTCGCCGACTCGGTGCTGCGGCTGGTCGACGGCAACAACTCGACCCGCTCGGACCGGTTCAGTCCGCACGGCTTCACCTCCCTGGACGAGGCACTGCGCTGGCTGGACGACGAGTCGAGCTTCATCACGGCGGCCCTCAGGCATGCGGAGGGCGTGAACCAGGCGGCCGTGCTGAATCTGCTGGGCGCCCTGTGCGACTACTGCCTGCTGCGCGGCGACCTGTACCGGCTGGGTGAGATCAGCGAGCTGACGCAGGCCGTGGACCAGGGTCTGCTGGTCCGCTCGGTGCAGTGGCGTACGGGTATCGCGGCCCGGCAGCTGGGCGAGCTGGACAAGGCGCGCACCACGCTGACGTCCGTGGTCGACCTGTACCGGGAGGCCCACCACGACGCGGGTGCGGCACGCGCGCTGAACTCGCTCGGCATCACGCTGCACCACCAGGGCAACCTGACGGAGGCGGCGGCCAGGCTCCGGGAGGCCCTGGAGCTGCAGTCGGTGCCCGAGCTGGCGACGGACCGCGCCTGGACGATGCACGCGCTGGCGGCGGTGGAGCGGGACCGGGCGCATCTGGGGGAGGCACTGGATCTGCTGACGCGCTCCCTGGTGCTGCACCGGGAGGGCGGATCGCTGCACGGCGAGGCGTGGGCCCACTTCCAGCTGGGCCAGCTCGCGCTGCGCAGGGGCGACGTGGAGGGCGCCGAGGCGGATCTGCGGCAGGCTCTCGACCGTTACGGCCGCACCCAGGACGCCCGCGGCGAGGCATGGGCCCTGACGCAGCTGGCCCGGGCGCGGCTGGTGGCCGGTGACGCGTCGGAGGCGGTGGAGAAGCTGCGTCAGGCGGCCGTGAGGCACCGTGACAACGAGGACGCGCGCGGCGAGGCCTGGACGCTCTACTACCTGGGCCAGGCCCTGGAGGAGACCGGCAACCTGGACCAGGCGGTCCGCGAGCTGGAGCGCGCCCGCACGATGTTCTCCCGGATGCGGGACGTCTACGGTCTGGCCTGCGCCCGTCACCACTCGGCCCGGGTGACCCGGGACCAGCGGGCGGCCCAGACGGGCTCGCTCAGGAACTCCGGTTTCGCCCGCCAGCTCCTGGTCGACGCCCGCGCGGACTTCCAGCGCATCGGGGTGGCCCATGGGGAGGCGTGGACGTGCCTGGAGCTGGCCGTGGTGGACGCGGGCAACGCCCGCACCCAGCAGGCCCTGGCCCTGTGCGACGAGGCGCTGGCGCTCTTCGCCTCCTACGGTGACCGCCGGGGCGAGGACTGGGCCCGCTTCCTGCGCTGCACCCTGCTGCCCTACGCGGCTCCCGGCGGCGTGGAGGTCGGCACTGCGGTGGCCCAGGAAGAGCTGTCCGCCCTCTCCCGGGCGAGCCATCCGCTGCGCGACGGAAAGCTCGACGAGTACATCGACGCCTACCAGCTCCTGCTGGAACGCGGCGTGAACCTGGACGCGGGCTGGCAGGGCTGGCGCCTGGGCATGGTGCCGGACCGGCATGCCCGGGAGGTGATGGGGGTGGAGGTCGCGCCGGTGCGCGGCTGAACATCCGGACGCCTGAACATCCGGACGCCCGGGTGCCCGAGCGCCTCGGTGCCCGGGTGCCTGAGCGTCCGAACATCCGAACGTCAGTACATCTCCGTCAGGGGGCGCCGGACGTACCTGCGGCACAGTACGGCTCCGCGACCACTCGTGCGGTGGGTCACGGAGCCGTGCTGTACGGCGGTCGGTCCGGCGGCGGCGGCCTGTACGGCGGCCGATCAGACGGCCTGGACCCGGCCGGTCCGACGGCCCCTGCGCCGGCCGGTCCGACGGCCCGCGCGACGTACGGCCACCCGTGGGCGGGGCCGGTCAGCCCTTGGAGGGCTGGGCCTTGCCGGGACCCGGGGTGCCCTGGTCCGAGGGGGCCGCCTCGGCGTCCGGGGCCTCCGTGAAGTCGACCTTGCCCATGTGGCGGCTCATGGACTTCATCAGGCCCCACACCGCCAGGGCCATCGCCGCGAAGACGATGAAGCCGAGGACGCCGGGGGTGACCTTGTTCTGGTCGATCTCGGCGAGAGGGACCAGGTGCGTCATTGCCAGGCTCGCGCTTGCGCTCATGTCAGGCATTGTCCCTCAGTGCTGCGGGACGCCCGCAAAGAGGTCGTCCTCGGGGAGCGAGGTGTCCACGAGGGACTTCGCGAGCTCGTACTCCTCCGTGGGCCAGACCTCCCTCTGGACCTCCATCGGCACGCGGAACCACCCACCGTCGGGGTCGATCTGCGTGGCATGGGCGATCAGGGCCTTGTCGCGGATCTCGAAGAAGTCGGCGCAGGGGATGTGCGTGGTGAGGGTGCGGTCCCGGTGGCCGGAGTCGTCCCAGCGCTTGAGCCACTCGCCGTAGGGGGACTCCAGGCCGCGGTCCAGCAGGGCCTTGTGCAGCGCCTCGGTGCGGGGGCGGTTGAAGCCCTGGTTGTAGTACAGCTTCAGCGGCTGGTACGCCGCGCCGTACTCCTCCTCCGGGTACTTCTCGGTGTCCGCCGCGCCCTCGAAGGCCACCATCGAGATCTTGTGGGTCATGATGTGGTCGGGGTGCGGGTAGCCGCCGTTCTCGTCGTAGGTGGTGATCACCTGGGGACGGAAGGAGCGGATCCTGCGCACCAGCTCGCCGGCCGCCTTGTCGACGTCCTCCAGGGCGAAGCAGCCGTCGGGCAGCGGCGGCAGCGGGTCGCCCTCGGGCAGGCCGGAGTCGACGAAGCCGAGCCACTCCTGCTTGACGCCGAGGATCTCCCGGGCCTCGTCCATCTCCCTCTTGCGTACCTCGTGGATGTGCTCCTCGATGTACTTGTCGCCCTGCAGCTTGGGGTTGAGGATGGAGCCGCGCTCTCCGCCCGTGCAGGTCACCACCAGCACGTCCACCCCCTCGGACACGTACTTGGCCATGGTGGCCGCGCCCTTGCTCGACTCGTCGTCGGGGTGCGCGTGCACGGCCATCAGTCGCATCTGGTCAGTCAAGGCTCAATCCTCAAGGTCAAGTCGGTGCCCGGTGTCAGCGGGCATTCAACAGGTGCCGTCCCGCGGGGACGTCGTTCCGGGGCGGCGCTCGTGCGGCGGGCGGGGGCTTCTATAGTGACCGAATCGGGGGGCGAATAATTCCGGAGCACGGCTCCCGGAGCCCCTCGCGGGACGCCTGTCCCGCCCCTGCCGAGAGGACGATCATGAGTACGGCGAGCACCCGGCTGCCCGAGGGCCGCTACGGCCGCTCCCCGGACGGGCGTGCCGACCACAAGCTCAAGATCGCGGGTGCCGTCCTGGGTGCGGCCCTGCTCGCCCTCGTCGGCTACTTCGCCTACCACTACGTCGGCCAGAACGAGATCAGCGCGCAGGTCATCACGTTCCAGGCCTCGGACGACGCGGTGCAGGTCCATCTGGAGGTCCGCAAGGACGCCGGCGCCCACGGCTACTGCACGCTGCGCTCGCAGGCCGCGAACGGCGACGAGGTGGGCCGGGCGGACTTCCGCTTCGACCAGCACGCCACGCGGATCGACAAGGTGCTCACGCTGCGTACGACGTCCCGGGGCACCACGGCGGAGCTGCTGGGCTGCCACGCCGGCTGACGGCCTGGTGTCATCCGGAATACGTAGGCGCTGACCTGCGTTGACATGATTCTGATGGCTTATGTCCTCCCCCTTCCGCCCCTGAATTGTTAGGCTCGTGGTTTCGCCCATCCAAGAGGGAACATTCTTCTGGGTAGGGCGATGCTTTGTATTCCCAGTACCGACGAGGAGCACCTGTGACCCAGACCAGCGAGAACGTCACCTGGCTGACCCAGGAGGCGTACAACAAGCTCAAGGACGAGCTTGAGTACCTTACTGGTCCTGCGCGCACCGAGATCGCCGCCAAGATCGCGGCCGCGCGCGAGGAGGGCGACCTGCGCGAGAACGGCGGGTACCACGCGGCCAAGGAGGAGCAGGGCAAGCAGGAGCTCCGTGTGCGCCAGCTGACCCAGCTCCTCGAGAGCGCCCAGGTCGGCGAGGCGCCGGCCTCCGCGGACGGCACGGTGGCGCCGGGCATGGTCGTGACGATCGCCTTCGACGGTGACGAGGACGACACGCTGACCTTCCTGCTGGCCTCGCGCGAGTACGCGAGCACCGACATCGAGACCTACTCGCCGCAGTCCCCACTGGGCTCGGGCGTGATCGGGCACAAGGTCGGCGAGGACGCGGACTACGAACTGCCGAACGGGAAGACGGCCTCGGTGAAGATCCTCAAGGCGGAGCCGTACGTGGGCTGAGGCCCCGTACCCACGCCCCTTCGACAAGAGCCCCCGGCGCCCATCGGACGCCGGGGGCTTCGTCATTGGCCCTGGTCAGCCGGCCGGCTGGGCAGCTGCATGCCGCGGGTTCCACTCCGCGATGTGGCGCAGCCACGGCGTCGTGTTGCCCGAGTCCACGAACGCGTGGGAGACGAAGGCCACCGGGAACAGCCGGATCAGCCCGCCCGAGGTGGCCGCCTCCGGGGTGCGCACCGACAGGGCTCAGTCCATGACCGTGTAACCGGCCTCGCGCAGGGCCTGGCCGACCTCGACGCAGTGTGCGGGCCCCTTCGTCTCCAGGTGCAGCTCCACCTCCGCCTCGGTGAGCCCGAGCCGCGGGTCGGTCCGTACGTGGCTCACATCGAGGACGTTGGCATCGACCGCCGACAACACCCCGAGCAGTGTGGCGAGCGCGCCCGGCCGGTCCGTCAGCCGCAGCCGAACGGCCAGGTAGCGGCCCTGCGCGGCCATGCCGTGCCGCAGGACGCGCTGCAGCAGCACCGGGTCGACGTTGCCGCCGGAAAGCACCGCCACGACCGGGCCCTCCACCTCGTCCGGTGCGCCCATCAGCGCGGCGACCGGGCTCGCCCCGGCCGGCTCGACGACCAGCTTGGCCCGCTCCAGGCACAGCAGCAGCGCGGCGGACAGCTGGTCCTCGCTGACCGTGCGCACCTCGTCCACCAGGTCCTTGATGATCGCGAACGGCACGTCGCCCGGCCGCCCCACCTTGATGCCGTCGGCCATCGTCGCCGGGTTCTCGATCGCCACCGGGTGCCCGGCCGCCAGCGACGGCGGGTACGCCGCCGAGCCCTCCGCCTGCACACCGACGATCCGCACGTCCGGCCGCAGCGCCTTCACCGCGACCGCGATACCGGCCGCGAGCCCGCCGCCGCCGATGCCGACGACGATCGTGCGCACCTCCGGGCACTGCTCCAGGATCTCCAGGCCCACCGTGCCCTGCCCCGCGATGATGTCGGGGTGGTCGAAGGGGTGGATGAACACCGCGCCGGTCCCGGCCGCGTACTCCTGGGCGGCGGCCAGCGTCTCGTCGACCACCTGGCCGTACAGGCGCACGTCCGCGCCGTAGTCCCGGGTGGCGCTGATCTTCGGCAGCGGGGCGCCCTTCGGCATGAACACCGTGGAGTGCACCCCGAGCAGCGACGACGCCAGCGCCACGCCCTGCGCGTGGTTTCCCGCGCTCGCCGCCACCACGCCGGCGGCACGCTCCTCGGGCAGCAGTCCGGCGATCCGCACATAGGCGCCGCGCAGCTTGAACGATCCCGTCCGCTGGAGGTTCTCGCACTTCAGGTGCACCGGCGCGCCCACCAGCTGGGACAGGTGCCTGCTGCCCTCCATCGCGGTCACCCGCGCGACTCCCGAGAGCATCTTCTGGGCACCGCGCACGTCGTCGAGGGTGACGGAGCGCAGGGAGCCGGCCGTGCTGTAGCTCATGACACAAGTCTCGCAGTTCACGGGCGCGAGAGGCCGGTGTGACCAACCTCCGAGACCGGTTTGTGCAGCGCCGGTACGACCTGCCCCCCGGCCGCGTACCCTGTCCCCCAACCCAGCAGCCCTTCAGAAGTGAGCCCCCGGCCATGCCCACAACACCTGAAATGTCGATGGACATGACGACAGTCGGTGACACCGGTCTTCTCGACACCCTCCAGCACGAGGTGGCGGTGTTCGCCCGCCGTGCCGAACAGACCCGGCTCGGCGGCGTCGGGCAGGTGCGCAACTCCATGGACCGCGCCGCGTACCTGCTGCTCAACCGCCTCGACAAGGAGGGCCCGATGGGCGTCAAGGCGCTCGCCGCGAGCATGGGTATCGACTCCTCCACCGTCACCCGGCAGGTGGCCCCGCTCGTCGACACCGGGCTCGTCAAGCGCACCTCGCACCCCGAGGACGGCCGCGCCGTGGTGCTGCAGCTGTCCCCGCGTGGGCTGTCGCGGCTTGAGGAGGTGCGCTCTTCCCGGCGGCAGCTCATGGCCGAGCTGACCCAGGACTGGGCGCCGGAGGAGCGCGAGACCTTCTGCTCGCTCCTGACCCGTTTCAACCTAGCGCTCTCCGCCCGCCAGGCCTCACAGGGCCTGCCGACGCCGGAGTCGTCTTCGGCATCGTGATGCCCTGAGCGTCCGCCGGCGCGGGTGGCGCCGGCGGACGGCGCGCCGGGCGCACGGCTCTTGACCGGTGGGCCGTGCCTGCCCTCATATGAGACCGGGTCCCTCGTCGTACGCGGTTCTGCGGGCCGTACACGGACGGGGTACCGGTTGCTCACGATCGCCCCCAGGGGGAGGCGCGGTGCGAGAACGGCAGGCGTCCCAAGACGCTCGCCGGGCCCGGGAGTTCGAGGCGTTCGTCGCGGGCGCGGCCGGGCGGCTGCTGCATGCCGCCACCCTGCTCACCGCGGAGGCCCCGGACGACAACCCGCGCGCGCAGCGCCTTCTGACCCTCGCCCTCGCGCACACGTACGTGTGCTGGCACCGGCTGCGCGGCGAGGACCCGTACGACCGCGCCCGCCAGCACCTGGCCACCCGCTACGCCCGCGAGGCGTGGCACCAGCACGGTGCATGGCACCAGCACGGCGGGCCGGGCCGGACACGCCCGCGGCCCGGACCGCGCGGCACGCTGGCCGGCCTCACCCCCCAGGAACGCCTGATCCTCGTCCTCAGGTTGTACGAGGGGGTCGCCGAGGAACAGACGGCCGCGCTGCTCGGCCTGCCCGCGGAACGCGTCCGCGTGATCTGCGACCGAGCGGTCACCGTCCTCACCCGCCCGCCCCAGGGCACCGCCCCGGCGGTGAGTGGCCCGAAGGGCGGCGCCGTCGTGAAGGTGAACGCGGATCGGGGCGTGGGGCGGACGGCTGCGGCGCGTGCCGGGAGGCGGGCACGGTGAACCGGACCGGGCGCGAGGCGGCCGTGCGGCGGATTCTGGAGCAGCGGCCGCCGCAGGTGCCGGCGGAGCTGTACGCCGAGGTCGTGCGCCGCGGGGGACGCATGCTGCGCCGCCGCACCGCCGCCCGCCGTGCGCTGTGGCTGCTGCTGTTCGCGGCGGCCGTGGCCTTCACGGTGTGGGCCCTGACGGTGCAGCCCTGGGTGCAGCCGCCGTCGCAGACGACTCCGCCCGTCACCGGCTGGTGAGGCCGCGGCCCCGTGCGGGACCGCGGCCTGAACCGCTCTCCGGTCGTCCGTCCTCGTCCGTCCGCTAGCCGAGGGCCTGCTGCAGGTCCTCGAGCAGGTCGTCGACGTTCTCGATGCCCACGGACAGCCGGACCAGGTCGCCGGGGACCTCCAGGGCCGAACCGGCAGCGGAGGCGTGCGTCATCCGGCCCGGGTGCTCGATCAGGGACTCGACGCCGCCGAGGGACTCGCCGAGCGTGAACACCTTGGCGCGGTTGCAGACCTCGACCGCCGCCTCCTCGCCGCCCTCGACCCGGAACGACACCATGCCGCCGAAGGCCCTCATCTGCTTGGCGGCGACCTCGTGACCGGGGTGCTCGGGCAGGCCCGGGTAGAGAACGCTCGTCACGCGCGCGTGCCGGGTCAGCATGTCGGCGACCTTCGTGGCGTTCTCGCTGTGCCGGTCCATGCGCACCGCCAGCGTCTTGGTGCCGCGCAGCACCAGCCAGGAGTCGAAGGGCCCCGCGACCGCGCCCATGGCGTTCTGGTGGTACGCCAGCTCGTCGCCCAGCCCGGCGTCGTTGACGATCAGCGCGCCGCCGACGACGTCCGAGTGGCCGCCCATGTACTTGGTCAGCGAGTGCACGACCACGTCCGCGCCGAGCCCGAGCGGCTGCTGGAGGTACGGCGTGGCGAAGGTGTTGTCGACGACGAGCTTCGCGCCCGCGTCCCGGGCGACCTGAGCGACGGCGGCGATGTCGGTGACGCCGAGCAGCGGGTTGGAGGGGGTCTCCACCCACACCACCTTGGTCTTCGGGGTGAGAGCGGCCCGTACGGCGGCCGGATCGCTGGTGTCCGCGACCGACCACTCCACGCCCCACCGGGAGACGACCTTGGCGAAGAGGCGGAACGTGCCGCCGTAGGCGTCGTTGGGGATGACGACGTGGTCGCCGGGACTCAGCAGCGTACGCAACAGGCAGTCCTCGGCCGCCAGTCCGGACGCGAACGCGAGGCCCCGGCGCCCGCCCTCCAGGGCGGCGAGGTTCTCTTCCAGGGCGGTCCTGGTCGGGTTGGCGCTGCGGCTGTACTCGTAGCCGCCGCGCAGGCCGCCCACGCCGTCCTGCTTGTAGGTCGAGACCTGGTAGATCGGCGGGACGACCGCGCCGGTGAGGGGATCGGCGGTGTTGCCCGCGTGGATCGCGAGGGTCTCGAAGTGCTGACTGATGTGCCTGTCACTCATGGGCCCGAGGGTAGTGCGCCCACGGGACTGGTGCGGGACGACGGGCCTCGTCCACTGCGGCGGCCGGAGTCGCGCACGGGCTCGCGGGCGGGGGACGGACGGGGGCACGGACGACGCCGCGCACGGAAGTACGCACGGAAGTACGCGTGGATGTGCATGGCTGTGCGCACGGAAGAACCATGGGTTGGCATGGGCGTGCGCACGGGTGTGCGCAGCGATGTGCGCAGGGGTGTGCGCGCGGCAATGGCCGGGTTTTCCACAGGCCCGTGGCACAGGTTGGCCAATTGTCGGCGCCGTCTGGTTCGCTTGAGGCATGGAGATTCTCTGGGTCCTGATGGCGCTGGTCATGCTGGGCTTCGTGCTGCTTCCGTTCCTCAGGCGCAGGCGTGGCGTCATCGAGCAGGTGCCGCCGGGCCACCCCGACGCGGCGGACCCGGCGAACTACGGATTCGTGCCGCAGGAGGACCTCGACATCCGCATGCCGGGCCCCGACCAGGACCTCCTGGACGTCCTGGACCTGGTGCAGCGCACACAGGACTACCGGGCGGCCTCCCAGCTGCTGGCCGGCACGGAGACGGAGGGCGAGCTGCGCTGGCAGCGCGTGCAGGCCTTCGCCGGCGCCGCGGCGCTGGAGCTGCAGCAGCGGCCGGGCGGGGTCAGCCAGACGCCGGGCGGCCAGTGGCTGAGGGTGTGGCGCGCCGAGGCACCCAAGGACCCGGGTGGCGCGGCGGTGCACGCCGAGTTCCTGGTGCAACAGGCGTGGCGGACCTCGACTCCGGGGACGGACGAGTTCCGGATCATCATGGAGGAGGCCGGGGAGGCGTGCGGCCAGGCCGCGCTGCTGGCCCCGGGAGACCCGGTCCCGTACATCGTCGAGCTGTCGGTGGCGCGCGGACTCGCCTACTCGCAGCCGGAGTTCGAGAAGCTCTGGCTGAAGATCCTCGACCGCGCGCCGGCCCATATGGGCGCGCATCTGGCGGCGCTGCACTACTGGTGCGAGAAGTGGCACGGCTCGCGGAAGCTGGCGATGGAGTTCGCACAGGCCGCGGCGGCCCGAGCGCCCCAGGGCTCGCTGCTGGCGGCCATGCCCCTGTTCGCGGTCTTCGAGCACCTCCCCGAGGTGAACCTGGTCAGCGGCTTCTACCAGAGCGAGGTCGTGACCAGGGCGATCCACGGCGCGCTCTTCGCGGTGCACTCGGCCCGCCCCGGCGATCCCATGCTGGCGCACGTCCGCCACCTGCTGGTCTTCTTCCTGGTCCGCTCCGAGCGCTGGGCGGAGGCCATGAACCAGCTCATACACGTCGACGGCCATGTGGGCGCCCTGCCCTGGACCCTGTCCCAGGATCCGGCGGCGGAGTTCGCCGTCTACCGCGCCCTGGCGGTGGCCGGCTACGAGGCGAACGGCGGCAGCCCGGCGACCCTGCCCGGCTGACGGAGCCCGGCGGCCCCACCGGGGCGCGGTCCGGAATTCACCGGCAGTCCCACACGTTGAGGAATGCGGAGCCCCGATTGGAGACCGCATGTTCCTGCACAGCCGTACGCCCCAGCTGCCGACCCCCGAGCAGGCTCTGCGCGGCCGCCCGGAGCCGGCCTTCTCGGTCCCCGGACGCCACACGGTCCTCGGCAATCCGCTGCTCGGCCCCTACCCCGGGGACCTGGAGACCGCCGACTTCGGCCTCGGCTGCTTCTGGGGCGCGGAGCGCAAGTTCTGGCAGCTGCCGGCGGGCGTGTGAACCACGCTGGTCGGCTACCAGGGCGGCTACACCGAGAACCCCACGTAGAGTGCCACGACACGACCCGCGGCCGAGCGGCCTCCACCTTCTCCCGGCCACCTCGTGGTCAGCCATCCGCACGGGTGGGCAGCCGCCATCCCCGGCGCGGGAAGTGGCAGGTGTAACCGTCCGGATAACGCTGCAGGTAGTCCTGGTGCTCGGGCTCGGCCTCCCAGAAGGGGCCGACCGGCTCCACTTCGGTGACGACCTTGCCGGGCCACAGTCCGGAGGCGTCCACATCCGCGATCGTGTCCTCGGCGATCCGCTTCTGCTCGTCGTCCACGTAGTAGATCGCCGAGCGGTAACTGAGGCCGATGTCATTGCCCTGGCGGTTCTTGGTGCTCGGGTCGTGGATCTGGAAGAAGAACTCCAGGAGCGCACGGAAGTCGGTCTTCGCGGGGTCGAAAAGGATCTCAATGGCCTCCGCGTGCGTGCCATGGTTGCGGTACGTCGCGTTGGGCACGTCACCCCCCGTGTATCCGACCCGGGTCGCCGTCACGCCCGGGAGTCGGCGGATCAGCTCCTCCATCCCCCAGAAGCATCCGCCTGCCAGCACTGCCCTCTGCGTCTGCGCAGTCATTACGGCCCCTCCAATTTCTGTCAGCTCCGCGGCATCCCTGCCCACTGTCCCCAACGCGCGAGGCATCCAGGCGATTCCGAGCCCGCCCGACCCGCCCTGCGGTCGACGACCACCGGCCACCGCGAGGAGCGCACCCGTACCAGGCGGACTCGGGGACCTCTTCCCCCGGCAGGTATCGCTCCGGAAGCCACGAACGGGTAGGCCGTAGGTGCCGAAGAGCCGTGGCACCGGCCATCCGTAAGGTGCTGCGACCGGAGCTCTCGCGGCGAACGGCAGTCGAAAATCAGTGGCCGCCTGAACCGGTCGACCCCACGCTGTACGCCATGGAAGAACCGCAACGCAGGATCCGTGCGGCCCACTCGGAATCCACGATCACCGTCTACCAGGCGTACTCCCCGGATATCGGCCTGCCCGCTGTCCGCGACGGCCGATTCCCCGCCGTGTGGAAGCGGGACAGGATGACGTGGATCAAGCCGTCGTTCCTGTGGATGATGTACCGCTGCGGCTGGGGTGCAAAGGCAGGGCAGGAGACCGTTCTCGCTGTCGAGATCACCCGCGACGGCTTCGAGTGGGCGCTGCGCCACTCCTGCCTGTCGAGCTACGCCCGCGAGGTCCACCCCGACCGCGCCACCTGGCAGCGTCAGTTGAAGCGCGCGCCCACCCGCGTGCAGTGGGACCCGGAGCGGGACCTGCACCTGCAACCCCTGCCGTACCGGTCGCTGCAACTCGGCCTCTCCGGTGAGGCCGCAGGACGCTACGCGGACGAGTGGACGGTCGCCATCCGCGACGTGACCCCACTCGCCCAGGAGATCCAGGTCCTCGTCAGTGGTGGGGACCTGGACTCCGCCGCCGGGCTGCTGCCCCGGGAACGCCCCTATCCCATCGGAGACGATCTTCTTGCCCACCTGTGCGGATGACGGGCTGCGGCTGCTCCACCTCGCCGGCTCCGGCCCACGGGTCACATGGCAGCACAGACTCTCCGGGACAGGGGTCAAGCAGGACCCCGTCCGAGA
This sequence comes from Streptomyces sp. NPDC020801, assembly GCF_044334385.1. Classification (NCBI taxonomy): domain Bacteria; kingdom Bacillati; phylum Actinomycetota; class Actinomycetes; order Kitasatosporales; family Streptomycetaceae; genus Streptomyces; species Streptomyces sp. NPDC020801. The sequence continues at coordinate 495,010 of NZ_JBIRST010000001.1, read as the reverse complement.
CGAACTGGGGGGGGCATCCTGCCCCACGGGCGTCGCACCGGCGCCGGATGCTGAATAGCGGCAGGGCATGACCATCTGAGCCCCTTTCCTTGAACAAGGAAAGGGGCTCAATGCTGTGGCCCTCGCAACAGTGAGCCAGTTCGTCTGGGCCTGCTTCGACTATGTCCGAGTTACAACCTTCTCTACGGAGTTTTTCAAGGCGGCTCGCTCCGCTCACCGCGCGCGGCCCAGCCTCCGGCCGGGGCGGCCGACTCCGCGATTGTAGCCAGCCACTTTGGCGCGAGCCTCGAAAATCACGGCCCCAGCGTCGTGCTTCACCGGGCAGGTTCACAGACTGCCCGACGCGCCGGAGCTTACGGGGCCGTGATCACTCGCGCCAAAGCAGCTCCAGGCCAAGAAACGCTCCGCCCACCTTGAACGCCGGTTCGGCGCAGTAGCCGCTACGACTCGACGTCAGGAGAGATCGAGATAGCGGTCGATTCGCTCGTCGTCCTCGTCAGTGGCGAGCCACCTGGAACAAGGGAATGACCATTCCTTGTCGGAGTCTTCGTCACGGATGCTGATTCGATCCAGGAACCATCCTGGCCTAGATCCGGAGTTATCGTGCCGGATGCGAACCCGGTAAAGATCTCCTAGGTCTTTCAGAGTGTGTGTGAACATGTCTGCGCCGTTGCGCTCGAAGTCGTCCCTTCCGCTGTCGAGTTGCAGTTCGTCGCTACTGCCGTTGCTGCCGTAGATCGTGATGTAGACGTTTGCGTCTGTACCGGCGCCGTCTACGTCCCCAGTGTGGACGGTGATCCTGTAATCGGGCATGCCACCCCCTGATGACGATTGCGGCAGTGTCCTGCAATTGCTCACCTGATCGCAATCTGTCGCTGGGCCGCTGTGGGTTGCGCCGTCGCGGAGAGGGAGCGGCCCGCGCTACTACTGACGCTTCTCGTCCTGTTGACTGCTATCGATTTAGCAGTAGACCAGGTACGCGGAAAGATATCGCTAGAGCCGGACGAGGAGCGGTCTCGACTCTGTGGCCGACCGCTCTCGGTGCGCCAAGGACCCAGCGCGCATACCAGAAACGCACCAGGCTAAACCACGAGCAAGCCGAAGGCTGCTCGAACGATCTCTATCTGCAGCCTTCTGAAAGTTACTCGGCGTCGAGACCGCCGAGGTCTCGTGACTGGCTATCCTCGTCGTCCTCACTGGGAACTTCACTAACGCTCGCACCAAGACGCGTCGGATGCAAATTCCACCACGTGAGCAAATGCGAACCGTGCATCACACCCCATGTGACACTCACATGAGGGGAAGATACGCGACAGCATGAACGAAGGTTCTTCACTCGTGTCGCAGAACCCTCATTCGCCTGCGCGGGACCTTCAGCCTTGCGGGGTATGCCGTAATGCAGGATACTTCCGCCGCACGCTATACACCCCTGCAGGAACCTCGCTAGCAACAAGCAAAACGGCTTCCACCTGGCCTATATTCCAAGATCGCCGCCAAGGTATTACACCTTGGAAGAGGACATTAACTTTGATTGAGGGGAGCGCAGATGATCCACAAGAAAAGGTACATCGCGACACTTGCAATCGGTATCACCTCATTATTATTGATAGCACCACTTTCGATGCACGGTTCCCCGAAGGACGGCGCCCTCGATCCTTCCATCCCACCACGCAAAGCATCGGCGAGCACTTGGAAGCAATTGGCTGATATCTCTCACCGCTCCGAACCGCAGGTTAGATTTGGCGCACTCTTGAGCCCCGCTAACAAAAGTCAGCGGCCGGTCGAAGTGATCGTCGGCCTGAAGTCACCCGGTTCCCGCCGAGGAGTCTGGAAGGGTAGGATCCTTATATCCCCAACCGAGCGAGATGCCGTGGAATCAGAACTGGCGCACATGCCCGGTGTCTCGGTGCTAGAACGGGATGAACTGCCGGCCGTTCAGATTACTCTTTATTCGCCCGCCACGTTCGAGAGGCTGCGTCGCCAGCCTTGGGTCGACTATGTGGAACCTGCCTACGCCAGCGCTGAACTCTCCTCGATCGGATGCACTGCTCCACCACCTATCTCCAATTCAACCCTAGACTCTTCGGGTGACATTCTGCCCTGGAACTTTCCTTATCACCGTATCCCAGAAGCATGGCGGCGAATCGCCAGTGGCCCGCATGGCGGTCCGGGTCAAAATGTAACAATCGGCGTGGTGGACACGGGGATTCTCCAGGGCAATACGCAACTCACAATGCCACAGTTCGCGGCGGGGCAGAGTTCCGGACGCCAGGTAATTAATATTGCAACGCCGACAATCTTCAACCCATACACAACCTGCGACCACGGCAATCGAGTCTCGGCACTCATAGGCGCCCCCCGGGATGGCATCAATATGGAAGGCATCGCCTGGAAGTCAAACCTAATTAATGTAGCTTCTCATACGACGGTGGTGGTTGGTCACGATGAAGCCCTTTCCGTCGTCGACGGAATACGTATGGCCCATACCCTTGGCGCCCAAATAATCACTATGGCCTTCGGGAACCACGTTGTTCTGGGAAATCTGTACTTGGTCGGCGACACCATCCGCTACGAGTACTACCGCACTGACCTGCGACCGGTGCTGTTTGTAGGCGCAGCGGGAACCACTGTGTGCCCCTTCGGCGCCACAGCATATCCTGGGTATCTCGACGAGGTCATACAGGTTGCCGGCGCGTCTGAGCAGCACACTCCCGTCTATGGGGAATCCTGCTACGGCGAGTCTGTTGATATAGCCGCCGTTGTGGGGCTGGGCGGCATTGAGACGGCGGGGGCAGGACCCGACCAATACCTGGGACTGGGAAGTAGTTCAGGGGCGACGGCAACAATTGCTGGCATTCTGGCGCTCATCTGGTCGGAGCATCCGACGTGGAGTCGAGACAAGGTCCGTGACCGCTTGTACGCTTCCGCGCAAGGATACCGCGACCCTGAGATGGGATGGGGCGTGCCAGACGCCTTCAGGGCTGTCGGGGGCCTAGCCAGCCTTTCAATCAATGGCCCGAAATTCCTTGATGAGCTGAGTCAGCCATATATGCTATCGGCAAACACAGGATTTGCGGAAGGCCCCTTCTCCTATCTTTGGAGCACTGGAGAAACCACACCCACGATCCACGGCATTGGGCCTGCCAAGAAATTAACTCCCGTGACCCGCACCCTCCGTGTCACAGACACCCGAGACGGCACGACTCTTGCCTCGACGTTCACCCTGAGGCCCGAGCCGACCGGTCGTCCATGCGCAAGGGAGGAATCGGATGCCAGAATCTGCGATCACTAGTCCCCTACGGGCGCCCGTTCCGACTCAACTCATGAAGAACGAGACGGGCCTGGGTGAAGTAGTGAAGCGCCTTACGACCGCGTTCGGAGTGCGTCCTTGCGGCGGATGTGCAGGTCGGGCCGAGGCTCTGAACCGGAGAGTGATGTTGTATCCATCCACTCTAAGAGGTGAAGGCCCGCCGCCGCCAAAATCCGGGTGTTGGTTCGCGGGAACGAATTGCTACGGTTTCATCCAGACACTCAAATTCTGCTGCAACGACGGTACGGAGTATACGGAGCGGTACGGCTGGTGTATTGGGGTCTGATTCGCCCCGCCGTGCCGGTTTCCGGTCCCACGCAGCAGCGGCACCCGAGAGGGGTGGGGTTGACGGCGCGCCTCTCTCTACGCGGTACGGCGGGCGGTGGTTAAGGATGTCACTCACCGCGGGCGGGATCTTGGGGGCGGTGGTGATGGCGCGGCCGTTGATCTCGATGTGGATGTCCGCCGGCAGCTCTTGCCACTTGGGCCGTGGTGCCCCGGAGTAGGCACTGACGTCGTTGTCCGGGTAGACGGCTACGGCGTCCCAACCCAAGCGGGTGCACAGTGCCCGGCAGTCCTCTTCCTGACGCGCGACGCCGAGGCCAGTACCGCCCGGTCCTGGCTGATCCGGCAGTAGATCGCCGCTCGCCTCGCGCCCCTCGCGCCCGTGGAGTTCGTCATGGGTCACATAGGTACACCCTCGTAGGGACGGGGTGTCCTGCCCGATCGGTGTCGCGAAGTTCACCGAAGAGTGAGTGACTCGCTTCCGGGAGATCAGGCGGTACGGCTTGATCTCCCGGATCTGCCGGCGGACATCCATCGACGCCCGGGCGCCTACGGCCTGGACGGCTCCTTTGGTCTTACGCGGCCTACCTCAACGGCTACCACGAGGGCAGCGGACGAACGGCGCTCGCGGGCTTCCGCGAGTGGCCCGCCGGCAAGCCGGGCCATGGCACCAACCTCATCTGGGAAGCACTCGCCCTCCGCCTCGTGCTGCCGTGGGTCAAAGCATCACGATTCCGGTCACTGGCCGCAGACCAAGACGCTGCCGCGGTGACCGGGCTCTTCAACCTGCTTGGGCAATTCCGTGAGTCCCGGACGTCGAGCGATCAAGCAGGCGCGTACAACCGACCCGCATCGCTCCGGCGCGCGAAGTCACCAACGACTAGTCCGCCCGGACGGCCGCAAGGTGGGCGTCCACGGCAACGACACCGTCGACGCCCTGGCACAGGCCCACGGCCACCGGGACGAGACGCGGTTCAGGGACGTGCCCCCGCAGGGTAACGGCGCCGTCCCGGACCTCGACCGCGACGGTGCCCTTTTCCAGACCGAGGATGCGCCCCAGGACGTCCCGCTCGACCTCGCTGCGGATCTCGAAGTCGGAGCGGATGAAGGCGTCCAGCAGGTCGCTGCGGCTGACGATGCCGGTCAGGAGCCCATGGTCGCCGACCACCGGCAGCTGCTTGACGTGCAGCCTGCGGAGTTCCCGCGCGGCCCGGGGGATCGTCCAGTCCGCACGGGCCGTGAAGACGGGGCTGCTCATGAGCGCGCCCGCGGTCCGGGCCCGGGCCTTGCCCCATGCGTGCTCGTCATTCCCGTCCTGCCCCTGCGCATCGGGCATGCCGGTCTCGTGCCTCAGCACGTCGGACGCGGACACGACGCCGATGGGGGCGCCCTCGTCGTCGACAACCGGGGCCGCGGCGATGTCGTTCGCGTCCAGCAGGGCGGCGATCTCGTGGAACGGTGTGTCGGGGCGGAGGGTGATGACCTCCTCGGTCATCACGTCACTGACCGTGCGGCGGCGCAGCATGGCATTGGCCTCCTCCACTTCGCGACGGGGCGGAGCCCCGGCTTCCCCGGCCGCTCGTCCACGCCCGTCTCCCTACCCATGACAACACCGCACCGCTCCGGCGACCAGTGACGTTCGGCCTGGCGGGGAGGGCCGGCTGTCCCACGGCGGCGTCCGGCGAGCCGCTCGCCGCACGGCCGGCTCGCTTCGCCGAGGGCTGAGCCGCCGACGGTGCGGGCCAGAACACCCATCCTGGTCTTCACCGATCCAACAGAATGGCCTTCACCCGGCCTATGTGGTCTATACGTCCATGCCGACGCTGCCGTGAGCACACCGTGGGAGGATCTGTGCTGGAGGGGAGGACGGGCCTGCCCGTCTGCGCACCGGGGCGTTTCGACGAAGGTCGGTCTTTCGCCGCGCTCGTGGCACGCAAAGGCGCTGACTGGCATGACACCGTCATGGACACAATCCAGGGGCATCCCGTGCTCCGGCAGGTCGACCGCACGGAGCTGCGAGACAGCATCCTGGAGGTCTCACCCCCCAAAGCCCTGGATCTGGCCGGGCTGATTTCGGCCGGATCTCTTTTGTACGGCCCTCTGGAATCCCTTCGCACACCGGATGCGGAACGCGACGCCTGTCTGCGGGACGTCCTGAACGCCGTGGGCAATGACGCACGTTTCTTCACCAATCACGGGCACGCGGAAAACGGTGACGAGGCCGACTTCCTGGCCTCGTCCTTTCACGCCAATGCCCTTGCCGGGACCACCATCGACATCTGTCTCATCGGGGTGTCGGATGAGAACGTCCTGGTGCTCTGGCGCTTCGAGGACGACTAGCCAATAGCTGCCCCTACGGCTTCACCGTCCACGCCACCTTCCCGATCCACCTGTAGAGACGACCCGTAGAAGCTGACCACCGTGCCCCTGAGGCCCCCTCGAACACGACCGCCACTACGGCGAACTCGACCAGGTGATCCGCGCCTACACCGGGCAGCCCGCCGACGACACCCCCGACAAGCCCAGCCAGGCCCTCACCGCCTACCTGCGACAGACCTGGCACACCCGCCCCTGGGCACTCGCCATCGCCGAACGACAGCTCCGCGACTACGCCGACCACCCACCGGGAAGGCTCCGCCTGCGCCTCGGCGAGCCCGACTGCGCCCTCGCGACGACCGCCTCGTGGCATCGCAGCACAAGGGACCGCCACCCGGGTGGTGCCTGAGCGACGCCAGTTCAGCGACAGGCGCTAACACGGGTCGGCCGCTCATCTCTGTGACCCCCTCGTATCGAACGCGTACACCCGTACGGGATCGAGGTGGAGCTCGTGCGGGCCCATGCAGTCGGCAGCGAGGGTGGCGACGAGGACGCCGCATCCACAGGCCATGTTGCGGCCCCCGGTGCCGAGCGGGCCGCAACAGCCCCAGTGCGGGCCGTCCTGTTCCAGCGGCCTCAGAGCCGGTACGTCTTGGGAATGCACGACGACCGTGTCCCTCGGGCCGGCCGGGCTCCAGTCGGTCAGCTCGGGCGGCATGAGCAGTTGGCGCGGATGGTGCGGCCGAGGTTCGTCGGTCGGCGGTGTGAACGGTGCGCCCCAGGGTTCGGGATCAATGGCATAGTGCCCTCGCGGCACGGCGGAGGGGGGCCAGACGTGTCTCCTTGTCCCGGTCCCTGTCACGGCCCGAGACCTCCGGCACGAAGGGCAGTTCCACCAAGTCCGGGGTGAGTTCGACTCCGCACTTCGCACAGAAGAAGACCGTCATACATGCCGTTGTAGCTGCCGGGCGCTTGCCGGCGCGTCCTCGTTCACGGTGGGGCAGCGCCGACTCGGGCAAGTTCATCGTGATCTGCACCGCCCCAGATCGCCGGAAGCCGACGTGAGGGCTTCGTAGGGGCGCTGGGCGACGCGTGCCCGTCGGACTCTGAGCGGCTCGCCGGGACGGCCGTGTCCTGCCCGATCGGTGTCGCGAGGACAGAAGGCTGAGGCCCTTCAGCCGGCCTTCCGCCGGCCTTCAGCCGGCCTTCCGCCGGCCTTCCGCCGGCCTTCCGCCGGCCTTCCGCCCCCAGTGTGTCGTCTGCTCTGTTGCTCCCGCACCCGTACCGGTGTTGTTTCCGTAAGATCCTCAAGTCTGTTGTGACTCAAGATGCCGACGGGATGGGGGACATGGCGTGGGAGCACCTGACAACGGCGCAGGCAAGACAGGCGGCCCCGATCTGCATGTGTCGTCGAAGGGCCTGACGAAGCTCGCCGGTGACCTCGGCGACATGCAGGACCACCTCGACAAGCAGGTCAAGCGCATGGACGCGATCGTCGACCGCATCGAAGCCGGCTGGCGCGGCCCGGCGGCCACGGCGTACCGCGAGTTCCACCGGGCGGCCACCGAGGACGCCGTACGCATCCGTGAAGTGATGAAGCTGCTGGAGGCGGCCGTACGGCTGAGCCGCGACGGCTTCAGCGAACACGACCTGGACGTACTCGAACAGATGCAGCGCATCCAGGTGGACATCGACAGCGAAGTCGACAAGCTCTCCACACCCGGCCCGGAGACCGGGACGAGCGGTGCCCCGTCACCACCGCGCAGCAGCCTCGACTCCTTCTGACCTGAGCAGCCCCACACCAAGTACTCGCTCTGCACGCCCAGTTGCCGACACCAAGGGGGATCATGTCGACCGGGCCCGCCGCCGACGACGGTCACATAACCGTCTCCTTCTCCACCCTCCACGAACTCGCCACCGAACTGGAGGACATCCTCAAGCAGCTCAACGACAGGCTGGAGCACCTCTACGAGCGTGTCCAGCCCGTCGTCCTGACCTGGAAGGGCGAGGCCCGCGAGGTCTTCGTCCAGAAACTCGACGACTGGGACCGCTCCGCACAGGACCTGCAGACAGCCCAGAAGTGGCTCCACGCCTACGTCACCACCGGCCACGCCAACTACGCGGCAGCACACAAAGCGGTCCTCCGTGGTTGGGGAGCCGCCTGATGACAGACCGTCCCAGCGATGCCGAACGCCAGAAGGAACGGGACCAGCTGAAGACGGCGGCACCCGACGCCGGTGGCGGGTTCGACGTACGGCCGCCACACCTGTACTACTCGTCGGCGGTGGTGCGCGACGGACAGTTCGACTACGACAAGGGCGCGACCAAACTGGTCGGCGCGCTGAACGAGTACAGCCAGTCGGCGGGTACCGGGCACGGCCCGGACGCCTTCGCCAAGGCCTACATGCAGATCGCCGAGAAGTTTCTCAAGGTCTGGGCGGCCAGCGTGGTGAGCGCCGGCGGCGTCGCGGTCGGCTTGACCATGACCGCCAACAACTACCAGGCGGCGGACTGGTCCTCGCGCGGCATGTACGGACCGCCGCCCCGCCGCACTCCTCCCGTCGTCATCGACAAAGAGCCCGACTACGGGAAGATCAACGACATCAAGTGGTCCGGGACCGGCCAGGACGCCGACTCGTGGGCGATCTCCGGGGCGCTCGGCGAGATCCCGGACTTCCTGGCCGACGTCATCCGGCCGGCCATCGAGTACGGGCTGAACCTCGGCAAGACCCATGAGATCACCCCGGGCGCCAACGAGGACGACCTCAAGGGAATGGCCACCGCATGGCGGGAGGCCGGGAGCACCGCTCTGAAGGCAGGGGACGGTTTCACCTCCGCCATCGGCTACATCACCGATCCGCACGGCAACAACGAGTGGCAGAGCGCGATGAAGTCGTTCTGCCAGTCGATCTGGGGCACCACCGCCTGGGGCCGCAGCCGGAACGCGCAGGGGCAGGTCGCGCAGCAGGGCGCCCGTAGCTGGAAGACCTCGGGGAACGTGCCGCCCGCACAACGCCGGCCCATCCTGGAGGTGTTGCACCATGCGGCCGACACCCTCCAGAGGACCTGCGACGACCTGGCTCAGGTCGCGCACACCTGCCGGGAGACGACCACCAACCTCGCCAAGCAGGCGGCCCAGGGGATGGTGGAGGACCTGACGACCGGGCTCGACCCACTGGAAATACTCGAGCTCGCAGGCAGCGCCATGTTCGGCAAGCTGGTGATGACCTTCCGCAAGCACATGGACCGGGCGGCCGCGGACAGGGCCGTCGAGATCTACCAGCAGAAGTTCAGCGAGGCCGCCACCACGCTTCTCGCGCTGGAATGGGAGCTGGACGAGGCGCTCAGAAGCGCGCCCACGTTCATCGCGGAGGAGGCCAGGGCCGAGGCCTTCGGCGGCCGCTCGCTGAACGAGTTCAAGAAGGAGCACAAGCTGCTGAACGGGGAGAACCCGTTCCCCTACAAATACACGATCGACCTGGTGATGGCCGAGGACCTCGGCGGCGGCCACACCATCGACAAGCACGTCGGAAAGACCGACGCCCAGTTGCTCCAGCGCCTGCGCGATCAGGCCAACGGCTCCGGCGTGCCCACGATCCCGGCGGCCTCCAGCTTCACGGACCTGGACTCCGCCCAGAAGTACACCCAGTACTGCATCCGTCAGAACAGCGGCGGCATCGACGCGTGGCTGGCGACCGGTCCGCCACCGCAGCCACCCAGCAAGCTCTTCGAGGTCAGTACGGTGAACCCGGCCGCGAACGTGGCACCGGGCGTGGCCACCAGGCCGGTGACCGGGCGTACCTCAGTCGTGGTCGGCGGGCACCCGACCCCGGTGACCGACGCGTACGGCGTGCAGACCCGCCTCAAGTACGACGGCAGCCTGAACCCGCCCTTCGTGGTGGTCACCTCGATGCCGAAGTAGCCGACGCAGAAATAGGCTGGAGTCCCCGTGACACCCGTGACACCCCCGACGCCGACCGATCCGCCCTCCCCGGAAGAGCCGATGACAGCGCCAGACGCCACAGCCTGGGCGGACGCCCTGACCATGTACGAGCGGCGGTACACGATCGTCGTCGTGGGGCCGCGCAGGCACGAGGACTGGTCCCTGGACGCGCTCGCGCTGCTGCGCAAGGAGGTCTCGGATCCGCGCTCCTGGCGGTCCCTGGAGTTCTACGAGGAAGGCGACGAGGAGTGGCGGGCGGACTGGCTGGCCCCCTTCGCGCCTCAGGGACCCGACTGGCCGTCCCGGTTGCGACGCATTCCGCGCGCCTCGGCAGGCCGCCTGCTCGTCGCACTGTCGACGAACTGGCTGGACGTCACCTCTGAGCCCGACTTCGAGTCCAGGCGCCCCGAACTAGAGGCGAAGGCAGGTGTGCTCCTGTCCCGCTTCCCCGAGCCGACCACCGAGTTCTTCGCCAACACCGGGTACGAGGCGGGCGACGACCCCGACTTCTACCTGCCCCTCACCGGTTGCACCCCCTTCAGCGAGCACGATTGGGACATGGGCCTGATCGCCGTGTCCGACACGGAGCTCGGCATCTTCTGGTCCTTCGACGCCACGTGAGGGCACGGTCCCTCCATTCGACGCCTTCCCTTCGATGCGATCCGAACGGATTCCATGAACACCACCGGTAACACCGACGAGGGCACCGCCTTCGGGCCCGAACCCCCGGCCCTGACACTCACCCGGAGCGCCACCTATCCCGACCGCGAGACGGCCCAGTGGGCCACCCAGCAGGTCGTCACCGCCAACGAGCAGGCCATCCACCGCTGGCTGGCCCGGTCCACGCGCCCCCGCCTGACCATCGAGGCATCCTGGCCGTCCCGGCCCGAGCCGGCCGGACGCGTCCTTCTGCAGGCGATGATGCTGGCCGGACGGGAACCCGTCGACGTCCGGGCGGCCCGCGTGATCCTCAAGCGGGACGCCTCCCGCTCCCACGGCTTCACCGTCCACGCCACCTTCCCGATCCACCTGTAGAGACGACCCGTAGAGGCTGACCACCGTGCCCCTGAGCCCCCTCGAACACGACCGCCACTACGGCGAACTCGACCAGGTGATCCGCGCCTACACCGGGCAGCCCGCCGACGACACCCCCGACAAGCCCAGCCAGGCCCTGGCCGCCTACCTGCGACAGACCTGGCACAGCCGCCCCTGGGCACTCGCCATCGCCGAACGACAGCTCCGCGACTACGCCGACCACCCACCGGGAAGGCTCCGCCTGCGCCTCGGCGAGTTCTACACGATCCCCGACGTCGGCCTGCCCGAGAACGACATCCAGCAGTGGCTGCACTGCCTCGCCGACCACATCAAGCACAGCATCGAGAAGGGCGAGGTCCCACCCCCGGGCACCCCCGCCACCCACTGGGAGTGGCACGCCCGCTTCCCCGAGCTGGGCCAGTTCCTCGGCGGCTGGTTCTCCCAGGACATGCCGGACGAGTTCAACGACCACCACACGGCCGTCGAGGACTACCGAACCTCCACCGACCCCCACCTCGTCGCCCGCCTCGCCGGCGAACTGCACGAACTCCTCGCCCTCGACCTCGACGAGCCCGACTACGCCCTCGCGGTCGCCGAACTGGGCATGGAGGTCGACCCACCGGCACCGTACTCACCCAGCGCCTGGCTCGCACTCGTCGCCGACCGGCTCACCGGCCCCCAGGCCCAGTACGGGCCCTGAGCAGAAACCGACGCGGCAGGAACCGACGAGCCGACGTGACACGGTGTCGCCCCCCGGTTTCTCGCGCCGCGACCGGTGTGTCCTGCCCGATCGGGGTGGCTCCCGCCGGGGGCTGATCACAGAGCGGCTGGTCCCGCCTCCGGGCGAGGAACCCACTCGACCCCACCCTCTACACCATGGAAGAACCACAGCGCGCTGTCCGCGCACTCCACACGGCACCCACGATCACCGTCTACCAGGCGTAGTCCCCCGAGATCGGCATGCCCGCGGTTCACCAGGGTCGCTTTCCCGCTGCGAGGAAACGAGACCGGACGACCTGGGCCATCAAGCCGCGTCGGCACCCTCTTTCCGCGGCTGCACGCCGGCGGGAACGGGAAGGCGGACACGCCCACCGGTGAGCGGCACGGGTGGGCGTGCTCGCACGTCACCGGCTTGCTGTGCCGAGCAGGCGTCCATCGGTCGGGCCTGCGTCGTTGCCTACGGGGTCTGCGTTTCGGCCCCATCTCCACGGCACAAGCTGGAGGACGCCGAACGCCACCTCGACGCCAAGGAACACCCACAGGAGCCGCGACACACCGTGTACCAGTGCGTACGCCTGCCACGTCGCGAACAGGGCACGCGCGATGCCGTCGAACAGCCCGTGCTCCGGCAGCGGCCTGACGATGCGCAGAACGGCCCAGACGACTACCACCGAGCCCATCAGATTGGCGAACAGGATCTGCCACGGGTCGAGTTCGGGCAGATCGCCGAGCCCGAGTGCGTTGCCGCACGACGACAGCGCGTCGTGTATCAGGGCGTAGGTCCATGGAGTTGCGAATCCGGCTGTGACGGCCAGGTCGTACCAAGCGCTCGCGCGTACGACCCGAAGGTAGGCGGGATGCGCGGGAGTGCGAAGACGTCTCACGGTGAGGCTCCTGCTGGTCTCGTGGCAGCGACGCCTCACGCTAAACAGTGGAGTACGCTCCAAGGTCAAGCCCGGCATCCGACGGAGGGGCATGCGCATCGGTGAGCTTGCCGCGCAGGCAGGCATGACCAGAGACACGATCCGCTTCTACGAGAAGGTCGGGCTTGTCGCAGGTCGGCGTCTGCACAACGGGTATCGCGACTTCCCGCCCGAGACGGTGGCCTGGCTGCAATACATCCGCACTGCGCAGGCACTCGGATTCTCCCTGGCGGAGATCGCACGGACCGGCGAGAAACTGCGCGAAGCGCCGGACACCGCGGAAGCGCTGTCCACGCTCTTCGAGGAGAAGATTCAGGTCATCGACACCCGTATCGCCGAACTGACCACGTTGCGGGCCGACCTGGCCGCGCGCGTCGGCACTGTATGTCCACTGCGGGTGGCCGACCGGCCCGCCGAAGCCGAAGTCAGAAGCGATCCCGTTCCCACCGGTGTGCGTCGGCCGACCGAATAGTCGACCGAACAGGTTTGCCGATCGCCAAGGGCTTGCACGGGAATGATCGAATGGGCGCTGCGCCACGCCTGCCAGTCGAGCCACGTACGTGGGCTGCGCCCCGATCGAAGCACCTGGCAGCGTGGACCGAGGCGCGCGCCGGCCCGTGTCCAGTGGGATCCGGAACGCGACCTGAACCTGCAGCCCCTGCCGTACCGCTCCCTGCAACTCGGGCTCTGCGACGAGGCCGCATCGCGTTATGCGGACGAGTGGACCGTGTCCATCGGTGACGTGACTCCGCTCGCCCACGAGATTCACAGGCTCGTCAAACGCGGCGATCTTGACGCCGCAGCCCGCGCGCTTCCCCCAGGAGCAGCAGTACCCAGCCGGTGACGAACTGCTGGGCCGCCTCCGTCCGTGACCAGCGGGCCGGACGGAACGTCCGGCGTCACCCGTGGGTCGCACGACAGCGAGGTCCTCAGCCGCCCGGAGTGCGGCCGAAGTCCCCGGGTCCCGCACTGAAGCATGTTCCTGTTAGGCCTTTCGGCCCATGGTCCGGGCGAGCCCGGATGCCCAGAGCCCGGCAAGGCGCTTCGCTTGTCATCAGCGGTACGGCGAGGGATGGGCAGACAGATCATGACAATCACGGGACTCCAGCTGCCGCGCGGGGCTGCGCTTGCCGCGCCCGTCGATCTGAACGGGACCGGGCGCTATGTGCACTGGGGCGTCATCCAGTTGTCCGTCGCGAACCTCGTGGTCATCGGCCTGATGGTGATCGTCTTCGTCGCCGCCCTGCTGCTGCCGTTCCCCGGAGGCCGCAGATGAGTGATCCGGGTGCGGGCGGCGCGGCCGTAGGGCCGTACACGGACGTGTCCGCCGCGGGCGGCTGGACCGGAGCGGTGCGTCGGCGGGCGGTCGCGTCCCTGCCCCCGGACAAACTGCTGCCGGACACCCAGCCGGCGTACATGGCCTCATGGATCTATGTCTTCGGCGTACTCACCGTGGCCTCGCTGATCGTGGTGCTCGTCACCGGTGGGCTGCTCGCGCTGAAGGGCCCCGCCTGGTGGCACGTCTCGGCCACGGGGAAGTATGTGAACGGCCTGCACCTGTGGAGCGTCGAGCTGCTCATGTTCTTCATGGTCATCCACCTGTGGGGCAAGTTCTTCATGGCCGCCTGGCGCGGCCGGCGGGCACTGACCTGGGCCACCGGCGCGGTCTGTTTCCTCACCGCGATCGGCACCGCCTTCACCGGCTACCTGGTCCAGCAGAACTTCGACTCGCAGTGGATCGCGGGCCAGGCCAAGGACGGGCTCAACTCGGTCGGTATCGGCGCGTTCTTCAACGTGCTGGACTTCGGGCAGATGCTGATGTGGCACATCGTGCTGCTTCCGTTCGTCCTCGGGCTGCTGACCGCCTGGCACATCCTGCTGGTCCGGTGTCGCGGAATCGTGCCGCCCATCGGGGCGACCGATCCCACGGGCAGCGGCACGGCGTCGCCCGCGCCGGGGGACGTGCCGGGGGACGCGCCGTGACGGGCCGGCGATCCCGCAGGTCCTCGGTACCGGACCCGGCCGCCTTCCCCACCCGGCCGTACGACCTGGTCAAGGAGTTCACGATCGCCCTGGTGGCGGTCGCGCTTCTCACCGCCGCTCTGGCCGCCGTCTTCTCCTCGCCCGACGTCAAGCCGGTGACCTTGGCCTCCTGGTCCCGGGCGGCCGGCGCGGATTTCACCGCGACAGCCGTGGCCGAGCTGGGCGGCACCAGTGGAACGGCCGGGTACGGACCCCCGTACAACCACACGCCCGACGCGGCGCAGAAGCTCGGCCCGGTGGGACTGCAGAGCGCCGCCGGGGTCCGCATCCCGGTGGACACCGCCAACGACTTCGTACTCCGCCCTCTGGCCGATGCACCGGAACCGCCTGACGTCAGGGCGGCCCTCACCACCTGGGCCGCTGCTCCGGTCTCCCGGCAGCAGGCGTGGACCAAGGCCTACTCCGACGCGCTGGCCAAGTCCCCCGGCGGCGACCCCGCCAAGGTCGCCAAGGGCGATTACGGCCCGGTGCCGGTCCTCACTGCGCGCCTTCTCGACCTGGCCAGATCGGGTGCTCTGGACGGGGAGTTGCAGGCGGGCGGCAAGTTCTACCAGACCGACTACACCCGCCCTCTGCTCTTCCTCTCCGACGGGTCCCATCTGGAGTCCATGGCCCGCGCCGAACACCTGGGCGGCGACCAGTGGGGAATGATGAACGAGACCGGGAACTACCCGGGCCAGGCGTGGCTGTGGCTCTACACGTTCTGGTACCAGATCGAACCCTTCAAGTCGTCCGGCAACGCTGACGCCCTGATCTGGGGCCTGATGGCTCTGCTCAGCCTGGGTCTGGTGCTGGTCCCCTTCATCCCCGGCGTACGGTCCATCCCGCGCTGGACGCGGGTGCACCGGTTGATCTGGCGCTCGTACTACCGTGATCAGGAAGCTGCGGTGAGGGGCCGGCAGCCGGGGAGCTGAGGCGCGACCGGGGATGCGCGCCGCCGGGCCGGACCGTCATTCGGCGGTCATTCGATCCCGAGGGGCTCCATGCCCAGGTCCTCACGCATGAGGCCGCGCATCCGGGCCATGGCCGTGCGGCGCTGCGCGATCAGGGGCGCGTCCTCGGCGGAGCCGACGGCCACCCCCCGGGCGTAGGCATCACGCAGCCGGCGCAGGCTGTGAAACGCCTCATTCCCGGCGGTCACGACCTGCTGCGGGCCCATGAGCCAGAGGCGTTCGCTCGCCGTGTACAGGCCGGTGCTGCGGAAGGCTTCCCGCACGGCCGCGTCCCGCGCCGAGTCGGACAGGTGATCCCCCAGTGCGACGGCCCGTATCTCCTCACCCGCCGCTTTGAGCGCGGAGACGAACTCCGTGTACACCTCGCGTCGCACTTCCAGCGCGTGCCGGGTCTCCTCGCGGCGCCACCGGTTGCGATCGGCGATCAAGGTGGCGGCGATGCCGATGACGGCACCGGCCAGTGTGGAAAGCAGGGGCATCCAGTCCATGCACCGCAGCCTGTCCGAACTGGCGCGGCCACACCAGTGACCTGTCGCTGCCGGGCGGTCGTGCGGCCCGGCGGACTTGTCGGGATCGGCTTCGTGTCGCAGCCCGGCAACGGCAACGACCTGGTGAGGGAATCCGGGGCCGGCCGGAGCGGTCCTGGCGGTGGTCACGGACCGCCTTCTCCCGGTACGGCGAGATCGCGCGCGGTCTCGGCACGGGTGCGTCGGTATTCCGCCGGGTCGAGGATCTCCCATGCCGCCTGGCCGATGGCCAGAACACCGCGGGCCGGCAGGGGCACGTCACCGATGCGCGGGTTCTCCGTCAGCCGGACCGGGCGCCCGAGGTCGGCGCCGTCGAGTGTGGCGTGTGAGTCGTCGACGAAGTACATCCGCTGCGGCATGAGCGTTCCGGTGTGACCGCTCGGCATCGTGCCGGACAGCTGGAGGTCCCCCATTCCCAGCGCACGGGCCAGGCGCTCGCGAGCGTGCACCAGGAGCCGAGGGCGCCAGGTGGCGAGCGGCAGCGCCGCACTGATGCCGTTGAGGAGACCGAGGAGCCGTGTCGCGTGGGCGGTGAGGGTCCAGTCCAGGGAGGGGGAGTCCATCGTCACCCGCAAGGTGGCGGGGCCCGTCCAGGTGAGCCCGATCCGGGCATGCCCGGTGTGGTCGCAGGCAGCGCCGTAGTACCTGGGGCATGCGGTGTCCAGCCGTGGCCCGTCGACGTGAATCGACCAGCTGCCGCCCGGGTCGCGGTGCCACAGCGTGCGGTAGGGGCTGAAGCAGTTCTCCGGGAAGACGCGCAGGGCGAGGACGTGACCGGAGTCGAAGGGCAGTCCGAAGACGCCCCAGCCCTTGACGTATTCGTGATGGGGCCATGACGCGCTGCCCCTCAGGGGCGGGACATCGGACAGCGCGGAGGAAAGGTCGAGCATCTCCATCACCCCGGCGAGGTCGTGGCCTGGGCCCCAGGTCAAGGGTAAGGGGGCCACGACCGGTTCCGCTCGCGGCAGGCGACGCGTCACC
The DNA here is from genome assembly GCF_044334385.1 of Streptomyces sp. NPDC020801. NCBI lineage: Bacteria > Bacillati > Actinomycetota > Actinomycetes > Kitasatosporales > Streptomycetaceae > Streptomyces > Streptomyces sp. NPDC020801. The sequence goes on along the minus strand of NZ_JBIRST010000001.1, from coordinate 477,974 downwards.
GGTCCGGCCCGGAAGGCGGGCCGGTCATGTGCCCGGCCACCAGCAATGCCCAACGCGCGCGAGCACTCGCGCCCTGGCTCCACTTCTACAACACTGGCCGCCGACACACCGCGCTCGGCGGCCAGCCACCGATCAGCCGACTGTCACCAACCCCATGACCGAGTACACCTAGTGCCGTGGCCGGAGAGGTTTGCCGGAAAGCCCGCGGCGTCCGGTGCGGTGCATCGCAGGGCGGAGCATCGCCCGCGTACCGGACGTACCCGGGTGATGCGACAACGCGGCGAGGTACCGGACGCCGCGAGCCGGTGAACCCTTCCGGTCGCAGCACCAGCCTCGCACCGGGCCGGAGCAGACGGGCCGGAAAGGTCCATGAGCGCGGCTTGACATGGGTCGTCAAGCCGCGGTCATGCCTGCTCTGCGGCAGGGCCCGCACCACGGGCAGCACCGCGGGTCTCGGGTGCACGGCGCGCCGCCCCGCGATGTGACAGCCACAGCGCGACCGTCTCCGAGACCGGCTGTCCGGTCTCCAGTTCGACGAAGCCGAACTGGCCGCCCTGATTGCACTCCAGGAACCACCAGATGCCCTCCTCGTCCTCGGCGAAGTCGAAGGCGGCGTACGCCAGCCCGGCGAGGGTGACGTACTCATGCACCGACCTGCCGACGCGTTCGGGCACGGGGACCGCCTCCCAGGTGTGCCCGGTGTCGCCGTAGCGCCCGTCGATCTGGCCGGGCTCGGCCGTCTTCCGCGCGGCGAACAGCCGGGTGCCGACGCAGGTCAGACGGATGTCGGCGCGCTTGGGTATGCAGCGCTGCAGCAGCGCCGGGCCGGCCGCGACGGCGGAGAAGTCCGTGCCGGGCCCGATCAGGGTGGTGGGCAGGGTCAGCGCGGGGTCACCGGGCGGCGGTCCCGAAGCGGACTTCACCACCACGGCCCGGTGCTCCTCGGCGAACTGCCGTGCCAGGCGTGGGGCCGTGGTGAAGACGGTCGGCGGTACGGCGAAGCCGCTGAGGTGAGCGATCTTCAACTGCCATGGTTTCAGGCGGGCCCGGTCGGCGTTGCGTGGGTGGTTCATCCATCGTGTGGAGGCGGAGAACAGCATTCCGAACAGCGCCTGACGGGTCTCGGCGGTCAGCCACGGCGAGGGGTGTGCCGCATGCGCCGCAGGTTCGCCGGGCCTGCGCACCCAGACGGAGCGCAGACCTCCCATGCCGAGCACATGGCCGTTCAGGCAGAGGTGTCCGTCGAAGTCGCCGTGGGCGTAGTGGGCGGACAACACGACCTTGTCCGGCACGTCGGCGGGGTCCAGCCGCATGACGGGTGTCCCCATCTCGTGCAACTTGGCCACCACCAGGTCGGCGGTCACGTCCTCCTCGGACGTGAGGATCAGCACGGTCATTCGGTTACGGGGCGTCAGTCGTCGAAGTGCGTCTGGGAACCGGCGGTGGAGGTGGTGGTGCCGACCGCCAGCAGCAGGTCGGGGTCGCTGACGGCCGGGCGGCCGTCGTCAAGCACGTTCAGCTGACGCGACTCGTCGAAGTGGTACGGCGTCACCGCGGCCGGAAACGCTTTGGGGAGGGCGTAGTTGAGGGTGAACGGTCGCACTCGAAACCTCCAAGGGCACATGGCCTGCCTGCGGTCCTCACGCGCCCTTGCGCAAGGAACTCCCGCTTTCTGACACATCGTGGTGAAGGTCGTCACAGGCCCGCACGGATGCTTCGCATCACGTGCAACAGCAGCCTCACTGTTCTCACCTTCCCCACAAGTCACACATCGGATGGAGCGTCAGAACTGTCACAGGAGTGCGAACGGTGATTGCCTGCTCACTCCCACAGGGACTTCACGGTCCCTTTCCGTGCGCAGAACGGTGGCCATCCAGCGGTGAAGTGGGCCAGGGGCGAAGAGTCCCTGAAAACAGTGCGGAGGGTGGGCGCCCCGCGACGGGCCACCGGACACGGAACGGTCCGGTGGCCCGTCGCGGGGCGCTGGCGTGGTTCAGATCGTCGCCGCGTCGATCACGAAGCGGTAGCGGACGTCGCTCGCCACCACCCTCTCGTACGCGTCGTTGATCTCGGCGGCGCCGATCAGTTCGATCTCGGCGCCGAGGCCGTGCTCGGCGCAGAAGTCGAGCATCTCCTGGGTCTCGGGGATGCCGCCGATGTTGGAGGTGGTCAGGTTGCGGAGGTTGCCGAACAGCGAGGTGAGGGCGACGTGGACCGGTTCCTCGGGCAGGCCGACGTTGACCATCGCGCCGCCGGTGCGCAGCAGGGAGAGGTAGGCGCCGAAGTCGAGCGGGGCCGAGACGGTGTTGAGGATGACGTCGAAGGTGCCCTTGAGGTTCTCGAAGGTCGCCGGGTCGCTGGTGGCGTGGTAGTGGTCTGCGCCCAGCTTCAGGCCGTCGTCCTTCTTGCGCAGGGACTGCGACAGGACGGTGACCTCCGCGCCCAGGGCGTGCGCGATCTTGACGCCCATGTGGCCGAGGCCACCGAGGCCCACGACGGCGACCTTCTTGCCGGGGCCGGCGTTCCAGTGCTTGAGCGGCGAGTACGTGGTGATACCGGCGCACAGCAGCGGGGCCGCCACGTCCAGGGAGAGGCCGTCGGGGATGCGGACGACGAAGTTCTCGTCGACCACGATCTTCTGGGAGTAGCCGCCGTAGGTCGGCTCGCCGTCCCTGCCGACGGCGTTGTACGTCCAGGTCGGGCCGCGGTCGCAGTACTGCTCCAGGCCCGCCTTGCAGTTGTCGCACTCGCGGCAGGAGTCGACCATGCAGCCGACGCCCACGCGGTCGCCCACGGCGTACCTGGTGACGCCGGGGCCGACCTCGGAGACGACGCCGGCGATCTCGTGGCCGGGGACCATCGGGAAGATCGCCTCGCCCCAGCCCTCCCGGGCCTGGTGGATGTCGGAGTGGCAGATACCGGCGAACTTGATGTCGATCAGCACATCGAACTCGCCGACCTGACGACGCTCGATGGTGGTCCGCTCCAGCGGAGCCTTGGCGGCGGGTGCGGCGTATGCAGCAACAGTGGTCATGCCGGGTTCTCCGGGTTTCTTCAGCGGTTGTCCGCGCCCGGCTGCCTTGTGTCCGGGCACCCTTCCAGCGTGCCCCACCGCCTGGCATTCACCCAGGTCACGCCCCTGCCTACGTTCGCGGTTCCTACCACTGACGCGGTCAGGCTGCTGTGCGTAGGACCGGGGATACTGGACATATGGACGAACAGCCCGGTCTTCCCCAGGGCGCCGGTACGGACGCCGGCGCTGGGCTGGACCGCCGTGCCGAGCTCAGCGAGTTCCTGCGCACCCGTCGCGCCCGGCTGCGGCCGGAGGACGTCGGGCTGCCGCACTACGGACACCGGCGCAGGGTCCCCGGGCTGCGCCGCGAGGAGCTGGCGCAGCTGGCCGGGGTGTCGGTGGCGTACTACACCCGCCTGGAACAGGGCAACGGGCGCAATGTCTCGGCGGAGGTCCTGGACTCCATCGCCCGGGCGCTCCGGCTGACCGACGCCGAGCACGCGCATCTGACGCATCTGGCGAAGCCCAAGCACAAGAAGAAGCAGACGGCGCGGACCCAACAGGTGCGTGCCGGGCTGCGGCAGCTGCTGGACGCGATGGACGGGGTGCCGGCCTACGTGGTGGGGCGGCGCGCGGAGCTGCTGGCGTGGAACCGGATGGCGGCCGCGGTCTTCGGCGACTGGTCCGCGCTGCCGGCACCGGAGCGGAACTGGGCGCGCATGGTCTTCCTCGAGCCGGACTACCGCGACCTCTACATCGACTGGGAGCAGAAGGCGATCGACGTGGTCTGCGCCCTGCGCATGGAGGCCGGCTGCTACCCGGACGATCCGAGGCTGTCGGCGCTGGTCGGGGAGCTGTCGGTGAAGAGCGAGGACTTCCGCCGCCTGTGGGCCACGCACGACGTCAAGGAGAAGAGCCACGGCGTCAAGCACCTGCGCCATCCACTGGTCGGCGAACTGGCCCTGCAGTACCAGTCCTTCAAGCTCGCCGACGACGCCGAGCAGTCCATGGTCGTCTACCACGCCGAGCCCGGCTCCCCCTCGGCGGAGGCGCTGCGCCTGCTGGCGAGCTGGGGCGCGGACGCCACCTGGGCGGGGACGGCCGGCTGAGGGACTGCTGGGGGACTGCTGGGGGACGGCTGAGGGACGCGCCGACGAACGGGACGGCCGTCCGGGAGCGGTGCTCCCGAACGGCCGTCCGTCAGTGGCTCACTTGCCGTAGTACGCGTTGTAGATCGAGATCGTCGACTTGTTGCCCTTCTTGTCGGCGATCTTGGCGTGGAAGGAGATGGCCTGCCCCTTCGCCGGGTTCTTCACCGTGATCCGGCCGTTCCTGACCTCGGCCTTCTGCCAGGTCCGGCCGTAGTCGTAGGACACCCAGACGGCGAGCGAACCGAGGTTGCCGCCCCTGGCGGCGCCCTCGACGGTGACCGGGATGCTGACCTGCCTGCCCTCGGGGACCCGGCTGTCCAGACCGGTGGCCGCCTGGAAGCGGACCGTGGAGGCCGGCAACCGAACCACGTCCGAGCCGGACGGCTTCTTGGAGCGGAAGGTCCAGCTCGCGTCGATCCGGGTGGAGGCCGCGGCGACCCTGACGCTGCGGACGACCGAGGTGGTCAGCCTGTACTCGGCGTCGCCGGAGGGGACCTTGAACACCTTGTCGCCGAAGAGCGGGTCGCCGTTCGAGCCGAGCTTGACGCCGTTGCGGTAGAGCGTCGTGGTGACCTTGGTGAACGTCGAGGACCCGGCGTGCTGGTTGGCGTCGGCGAACAGCGGCAGGAGGCCGTAGAGGTCGTTGCCGTCGCGGAACAGGCCGTAGTCGGCGTTCAGGTGGGGGCCGAACACGGCCGTGTTGAAGGTCTTCTCGTAGCTGCGGCCGGCCGCGAAGGTCTGCGGCGTGCCGAGCGAGTAGTAGGCCTCGGCGATCGGGAAGCCGTCCTGGTCGACCCCTCCGTCCTGCTCGAAGTCGAGCCCCCACTTCACGCCGCCCTGCGCCGACAGGTGCAGTGTGCGGGTGCCGGGCAGGGACTGCGAGATGCCGATGGAGGAGGCGCCCAGGCTGTCGGGCAGCCAGCCGACCGCGTTGACCGAGCCCTTCTTGCCGCTCGCGGCGGCGCCCATGCCGACCTTCACCGTGGCCAGGTCGCCGCTTGCGTAGTGCCTGGTGTAGCCGGTGGCGAGTTGCTTGACGCGGGCCACCAGGGTCGTGTCGTACTGCTCGTCGGTGCCCTTGGACCAGTGCCCGTCCCACTGCTGGGACAGCGAGCCGTCGGTGACCCGGGGGCCGATGTGGGCGGTGTGGAAGTTGGTGTAGCCGTCCAGCCACCAGCCGAAGGACGCCCCGTAGTCACCGCTCTCGACGGAGTAGGAGGCCGCGGCGAACTCGGACTTGGCGGCCTTGTCCGGGACGGTGATGTCCACCGGCCTGGCCCTGCGCGCGTCCAGGGTGATCGTGGTGTTCCCGGTGACGTCCAGCTTCGGCTGGGCGAGCCAGTCGGCGCCCTTGGTGAAGTCGTCCGGATCGACGACGAGCGTGGTGTCCAGGACGTAGGTGCCCTTGGGGACCCGTGTCCTGACGGTCCCGGAGGCGTCGTAGGGCGAGAAATACTTGCCCCTGCCGAGCCCGGCGATGCCCGCCAGGTTGGCGTTGTAGTTCTTCGCCGGCTTGCCGTCGCGGCCGATGACCTTCAGCGTGACGTCGTAGGACTCCACCTCGCGCACCACCGCGGCCGCCGTACGGACGCTCTGCCCGCCGCCGGTCGCCGTCACGTACGCCGAGTAGGCGCCGTCCAGTGTGCCGCCCAGCCTGGTGTTGACGGTGAGGTTCACGGAGGCTCTGCCGCCGGCCGGGACCGTCACCTTCGGCGCGTCCAGCTTGAAGAAGCCGGCCGGGGCGGCCTTGCCCTTGGGGTCGGTGGCCGTGGCGGTCAGGGCGAGGGTGACGGCCTTGGTGCCGAGGTTGCGGTAGGTCAGCCGCTTGGTGACCGGTTTGTCGTCGGTGTGCGGCCAGGCCTGGATGCCGAAGCTCACCGACACCGGATCGGCGATCACGGACTGCTTGATGGCCCTGTCGACGGCGATACGGCCCGCGCCCTGCTGGAAGGCGGTGTACTTGCCGCCCTTGGCCGAGCCGGTGAGGGCGCCCTTCAGTTCCGCGTAGCCCCACTTGGGGTGCTCCTGCTTGAGGAGGGCCGCGGCACCGGCGACGTGCGGGGTCGCCATCGACGTACCGGAGATGGTCAGGTAGCCGGGCGGCTTCTCGCCGACCTCCTGGTCGATGACGCTGCCCTTGGCCGCGGCGGCGGTGATGTCCACGCCGGGCGCGGTGACGTCGGGCTTGATGGCACCGTCGCCGACGCGCGGGCCGGTGGAGGAGAAGTCGGCCAGCCCGTCCTTCTTGTCGACGGCGCCGACGGTGATGGCGGCGTCCGCGCTGCCGGGCGAACCGATCGACTCGGGGCCGTCGTTGCCCGCGGCGATCGCGAAGAGGATGCCCTTCTGGGCGGAGAGCTTGTTCACCTCCGCCTCGAGCGGGTCGGTGCCCGGTGCGTCCGGGCCGCCCAGGCTGAGGTTGACCACGTCGGCGCCCTGCTGGGCCGCCCACTCCATGCCGGCCAGGATGCCGGAGTCGTCGCCGAAGCCGGTGTCGTCCAAAACCTTGCCGTTGAGGATCCTGGCGCCGGGCGCCACACCCTTGTACTTGCCGCCCGACTTGGCGCCGGTGCCGGCCGCGATGGAGGCGACGTGGGTGCCGTGGCCGAAGTGATCGGTCGCGTCGGCGGCGGTGGAGAAGTTCCTGGCCGCGACGACCTGGGTCTTGAGGTCCGGGTGGGTGGCGTCGACACCGGTGTCCAGGACGGCGATCTTCACGCCCTTGCCGGTGTAGCCGGCCTTCCACGCGGCCGGGGCGCCGATCTGCGGCACGGACTTGTCGAGACTGGCCTTGCGGACGCCGTCGAGCCAGACGTGCGCGATGCCCGCGGCGGCCTTGTCGCCATTGGTGAGGGCGCTCCACAGCCCGGAGGTGCCCTTGACCGGGGTCTGCACCGCGTCCGCGTTCAGGGTCTTCAGGGTCCGGTGCAGTGTGCCCGCGTCGCGGACGCCGGCCTTGGCGGCGGTGGCGGCTCCCTGGTAGCCGACGATGACCTTCAGGCCGTTCTCGAGGAACTTGCGGGTGGCGGGTTCGTTCAGTTCCGTGATGTCGAACAGCCGCTGGTCCAGCTTGCCGGAGGCGACCAGGCGGGCCGCGTCGGCCGGGACGACGAGTGTGTGCCCGTCCACCCTGCGGACCTGGACGGGTATGTGCCGGCGTCCCTCGGCCCGCTCCAGGCCGGTCACTCGTCCCTTGGCGTCCACGGTGACCCGGTCACCGGTGATGAGGGCGATGCTGTGGTGGGACGCGAGCCGGGCAGCGCCGGTCGAGCGCTGCCCGGGCCGCGCGGACGCCGGGCTGGTCATGCCCGCGGCGAGGGCGACGGCCGCGGCTGTGGCGACCGTGGCCGCGCACGCTCTTTTCACTTGTCTGCGCAAAACTCCCCCTGGAGTTCGAGTACCGGGCGAATTCCCCGTTCACCCGGCCGGGGGCAGTCTCGTACAGATGCGCGTACGCCCCCCGGGAACACGCAGTATGCCGGGGGGTGATCAGCCGCTCAATAGATGAGAGAACGGTAAGAGGGGCGCCGGAGAACTGTTACCTGACCGCCCGAAGTCCGTTACGCCCAAGCGTACTTGACGGCCCGTCCACTACGCTCCGGCGTTCTCCCTGGCACTGATGCGGCCCTTGCGGCCGTCCAGGACGACCTCGCCGGCAGTGGGCCGGTCCAGCCCGCCGAGCATCTGCATCAGCGTCGACTTGCCGCCGGTGGGCCCCTGGACGACCAGCCGGTCGCCGTCGCCGATCGCCGGGTCGACGGCGTCGACGACCTCCTTGCCCCGGGTGCAGCGCTTGGTGACGGCTCTGAGTTCGTACATGGTGGGTGCAACTCCTGGATGGGGTGACGGGGGCCGGGGCTCCTGGACGGCCGGACGGGCCGGTCGCGACGCGGGTGCTACTCGACGCGCCGCAGCGCGTCCGCCGGCCGCAGCCGCGACGCCCGCCGGCCGCCGAACCCGCCGGCGATCAGCTGGCCGGCCACGGCGAGACCCACCGCGCGAGAAGGCTCCGCCGGTCACCGAATGCCTTGGGCACCGGGAAAAACACTGATGCCGCCCCGAAGGGCGGCATCGAGCGTGGTGGTTGAGGTGGGGTCAGACGGCCGAGCCGGCCTTCCACTGCGCCCAGCTCATGTTCCAGCCGTTGAGTCCGTTGTCCGGGGACACGGTCTTGTCCCCGGTGTTGGAGACGACCACGACGTCACCGACGATCGAGTGGCTGAAGAACCACGCGGCCGGGGTGCTCGGGTCGCCCGCGCCCTTCTTGTCCTGCAGGCCCACACAGCCGTGGCTGGTGTTGACGTTGCCGAAGACGGACGGCGCGCCCCAGTAGTTGCCGTGGATGAAGGTGCCGGACGTGGTCAGGCGCATGGCGTGCGGCACGTCCTTGATGTCGTACTCGCCCTTGCCGTCGGAGTCCTTGAAGCCGACCGTCGCGCCGTTCATCCGGGTCTGGGTGAACTTCTCGGCGATCACCATCTGGCCCTGGTACGTGGTGTGGTCGGGCGCGCCGGCGGAGATCGGGATGGTCTTGACGGTCTTGCCGTCCTGCGTGACCTTCATCTGCTTGGTCTTCGCGTCGACGTAGGAGACCTGGTTGCGGCCGATGTGGAAGGTGACCGTCTTCTGCTGCACGCCGTACACGCCGTTGGTGCCCTCGACACCGTCGAGGTTGAGCTTCAGCGTGACGGTGGAGCCCGCCTTCCAGTACTGCTCGGGCCGGAAGTCGAGGCGGCTGTTGCCGAACCAGTGGCCGACGATCTCCTGGCCGCTGGAGGAGTTGACGGTGATGCCCTTCTGGACGGCCGCCTTGTTGGTGATGCCCTTGTCGAAGTTGATCGAGACGGGCATGCCCACGCCGACCGTGGTGCCGTTGTCCGGCGTGAAGGAGCCGATGAAGCTGTTCGCCGGGGCGACCGTGGTGAAGGAGGCGTTCTCGTGGGCTGCGCGGCCCTTGGCGTCCACGGCGCTCGCGGCGACCTTGTAGGTGGTGGCGCGCTCGAGGCGGGCGCTGGGCCTCCAGCTGGTCTTGTCGGCCGATATCTGGCCGCTGACGGGCTTGCCGTCCGACGTGGTCATGGTCACGCTCGTGAGCGTGCCCTTGGCCACCGTGACGCCGGAGTTGTTGATCGATGCCTTGTCGGAGCCGTCCCCGGGTGTGATCTTGATCTGGGCCTCCGACGACTCCTGGGCCGCGGCCTTGTCGGCCTTGGCCCGCGAGGTGTCGCCGTCGTTCCCGGCCGCGTTGCTGCTGCCGGAACAGGCCGAGAGCACCAGTACACCGCCGAGCAGTGTCGACGCGGCCGTCAGGCGCCTGCGTCGCTTACTGTTCGTCATCACACGCTTCTCCATCGTCGCCGAATCCCCAAAACCCCTCGAGTCCCCCGTGCGAATCATCAACGCTACGACCGTTTCGCCCCTTTTCCCGTGCCGTACGGGTGTGGGACTCACCACGTCAGCCGATGCGGCCGGTGCGGCTGCGGGCCCCTGCGCCGGGGGAGACGACGAAACCCCGGACAGCGGTTGCCGCCCGGGGGCGCCGGCGGCCTAGGCGGCCTAGGCGGCCTAGTCTTCGTCGTCCCCGTCGACATCATCCTCGTCGGGCTCCCAGTCCGGCGAGCCGGGGTCGTAGCCGATGTGCTCGCTGGACCAGGACGCCTGCTGCAGCTCCACTCCCGGCACTTCGCTGACCAGTACGAACGGATCCACCAGAAAAGCCAGGGCCTCCGCGGTGTCTTCCGTCACAGCCGTTTCGGCCTGTACCCGCTCCTCGGGGCCCATCTCCCCGTCCTCCTCGGACGCGGCGATCCGGCGGCGGGCCGCCCCGACGACGGCGTCCTCGTCCTGGATCTCGAGAATGAGGTCCACCCGAAGCCGTACATAACGTGATGTCTCTGCAGTGCTCATGGCCGGAGCGTACGTTTCAAACCTCCCGTGACTTTCCCGTGACCCGCGACTTTCACTAACATCGCCCCACACGGCCAATTCGCCAGCGTCACAAGGGGATCGATATTCCGTGTCATCCGCTCGCCGTACGTTGCTGACCGCCACCGCCGCGGGCACCCTGCTGGGCGCCCTGTGGTTCGTCCCCTCCGCGAACGCGACGGTGGAAGCACCGGTCAGAACGGCGGCCCAGGCGGCGCCGACGACGCAGGTCACGGAGCAGGGGCGGGCCGCGTCCACGGCCGGCGAAACGTCCGGCGCCCGGACGCAGTACGGCGCCCGGGCGCAGAGTGGGGCCCAGACGCAGGGCGGGAGCGAACTCGCCGACACCGGAAGCGTGGACACCACTCCCTACGTCGTCGGCGGCACGCTCTTCCTCGGGGTGGGCGCCGGCTTCGTGGTGTATTCGGTACGCCGCGAACGTCTCGGATTCTGAACCGCGTTGGCCGGGGCCCGTGGCTGCGGGTTCGCAGCCACGGGCCCCGGCCGTCTCAGCCGTCTCCGCCACCCGAGTGGCTCAGGGGGTGAGCGGGCCGACGGGTGAGCGGCTCGATGAGTCGACGGCTCAGCGGCTCACTGCAGCGGGCCGGTGACCGTCTCCGCGGCAGCGACGAGCCGTCTCTCGCGCACGAAGGTGTCCGCGGCGGCGAGGTCGGGCGCCAGGAACCGGTCCGGGCCCGGTCCCCGCACGCCCGCCTCCCGGGCGGCGTCGATGACCGCGCGGCTCGCCGGGGCCGGGGTCAGCCCCTCGCGCAGCTCGACCGCGCGGGTGGCGGCGTAGAGCTCGATGGCGATGATCCGGGTCAGGTTGTCGACGGCCGTACGCAGCTTGCGCGCCGCCGACCAGCCCATGGAGACGTGGTCCTCCTGCATCGCCGAGGACGGGATGGAGTCCGCGGAGGCCGGGACCGCGAGCCGCTTCATCTCGCTGACCAGCGCGGCCTGCGTGTACTGGGCGATCATCAGCCCCGAGTCGACGCCCGCGTCGTCGGCGAGGAACGGCGGCAGGCCGTGGCTGCGGTTCTTGTCCAGCAGCCGGTCGGTGCGGCGCTCGGCGATGGAGCCGAGGTCGGCGGCGGCGATGGCGAGGAAGTCCAGGACATAGGCGACCGGGGCGCCGTGGAAGTTGCCGTTGGACTCCACGCGGCCGTCGGGCAGGACGACGGGGTTGTCGACGGCGGAGGCCAGTTCCCGCTCCGCGACGAGCCGGGCGTGGGCCAGGGTGTCCCGGCCGGCGCCGGCGACCTGCGGGGCGCAGCGCACCGAGTAGGCGTCCTGGACACGGGGCGCGTCGTCCTGGTGGTGACCGGTGAGCCCGGAGCCCTTGAGCACGGCCAGCATGTTGGCGGCGGAGGCGCCCTGCCCCGGGTGCGGGCGGATGGCGTGCAGTTCGGGGGCGAGGACCTTGTCCGTGCCGAGCAGCCCCTCCATGCTGAGGGCGGCGGTGATGTCGGCGGACTTGTAGAGCGTGTCGAGGTCGGCGAGCGCCATGACCAGCATGCCGAGCATGCCGTCGGTGCCGTTCAGCAGGGCGAGGCCCTCCTTCTCGCGCAGCTCGACGGGCTGGATGCCGTGTTCGGCCAGCAGTTCGCCGGCCGGGCGTACGACCCCGTCCGGGCCCTCGGCGTCGCCCTCCCCCATGAGCGTGAGGGCGCAGTGGGACAGCGGGGCCAGGTCGCCGGAGCAGCCCAGCGAGCCGTACTCGTGCACGACCGGGGTGACACCGGCGTTGAGGACGTCGGCCATGGTCTGCGCGACCTCGGGGCGGACGCCGGTGTGCCCCGAGCACACGGTCTTCAGCCGCAGGAACATCAGCGCCCGTACGACCTCGCGCTCCACCCGGGGCCCCATGCCGGCGGCATGCGAGCGGACGATGTTGCGCTGCAGCTGGGTGCGCAGCTCCTGGCTGATGTGCCGGGTCGCCAGGGCACCGAAGCCGGTGCTGACGCCGTAGACGGGGTCGGGCTTGGCCGCCAGCGCGTCCACGATCTCCCGGGCCGCCGCGAGGGCCGCCACCGCCTCCCCGGAGAGTTCGACCCGTGCGCCGCCGCGCGCCACGGCAAGCACGTCGGACGCGGTGACACCCGACGTCCCCACCACCACAGTGTGCATATCCATATTCAGGAGCGTACGCAGTGAATGCGAAGATGTCACTAGTGGGGCGCCGGAGTGACCCTTACGTCCATACCGCTCAGGGCCTGCGGCCCCGGAAGCGGCGCCGCTCCGCCTGCGGCTCGGGCCCGGGCGAGGGCTCGTCGGCCAGGCGGACGACCGGGTCCTCGGGACCCTCGCGGCCCGCGACGACCGGCCTGACGGCGCGCAGCGCCTTCGCCCGGTACTGGGCGGCGTCGGCCAGCCGGAACAGCCGGCGGGCCGAGCGCACCGGCCCGATCGCGTCATCGGTCGACGCGACCCCGCAGGCGACCCCCTCCCCCAGTTCGAGTTCGGCGGCCCGCCGGCACAGCTCCTCGGCCGCCTTGACCACCTCGTCGGCGGTCGGCCCCACCGCGAGCAGACAGAACTCGTCCCCGCCGAGCCGCGCCGCGAGGGCCCCGGGCACCATCGCCCCGCACAGCGACAGCACGGAGCCGAACCGTTCGAGCAGGCGGTCGCCGACTGCGTGGCCGAGGGTGTCGTTGACCTGCTTGAGCCCGTTGAGGTCGCAGACGACGAGACTGACGGCGACCCCTTCCCGGCGGTGCCGCTCTATCGCCTCTTCCAGCCGTACGTCCACGGCACGGCGGTTGGCGAGCCCGGTGAGCGCGTCCGTGAACGCCAGCCTGCGGGCCTCCTCCAGCCGCTCGGTCTGCGCGAGCCCCGCGGCGACCACGGCGGCCAGCACGGTGGCGAAGTCGGCGTCGGCCCGGCCGAAGAGCGGGGCGCCGGCCGGGCGGGCGACATAGAGCTCGCCCCAGGCGCGTCCGTGCTGCACGATCGGCGCGACCGCACAGCAGCCGCGGCCGCGCCGGCGCAGGGCCGCGACGCGCTGATGGCAGTAGCCGGGCTCGCCGGCGGCCGGCCCCCCGGCGGTCTCCACCCAGGCGTCGGGCTCACCGCCCGAGGCCCACCGTTCGTGCAGGAACTCGGTGATCTCCGGGAACTGGTGCACCGGGTAGGTCTCGTCCTCGGGGAACTCCTCCTCCTCCGGGGCCCGGTCCCCCACGTTCACCAGGACCCGCAGCCGGCCGCGCTCGCGCTCCCACACCGACAGCGCGGCGAAGCTGCCCTCCAGCGCCCGGCACGCGCCGAGCGCCGCCGCCCGCCATGACTCACGCGGGGTGTGCGCCGCGGCCATACCCTGCGCCAACGCCACGACGGCCGCGAGCCGCCTGTTCTCGCCCATTACCCCAGGCTAGGGATTTTCCGGTCGAATCGGGATATTGGTGCGGCTGACAGTGGTCCGCCTCCGCCGCTGGCCCCGCTCCGAAGCCATTGGCCCTGCTTCCGCCGCGTCCGCCCATCGCTTCCGCCGCGTCCGTCCGCCGCCTCCGTCCATCGCTTCCGCCGCCTCCGTCCGCCGCCTCCGTCGGCGGCTTTCGCCGGCCGCGGGCCGTCGCGGCTACTCCCCCGGCCACCGCGGCGTGCGCTTCTCGTTGAACGCCGCCACGCCCTCCGCACGGTCCCCGGAGAACGCCACCGAACGCCACGCCGCGTCCTCGACCTCCAGGCCTGCCCGCAGATCCAGCCCGTGCCCGAGCCGCAGCGCCCGCTTGGCCGCACGCAGGCCGACCGGCGAGTTCGCGGCCATCCGCGCGGCCAGCTCCAGCGCCTCCGCCCGGTCCCGCCCCTCGTCCACCAGCCGGTCCACCAGCCCAAGCTCGTGCGCCTCCCCGGCCTCCAGCCGCCGGGCCGTGAAGATCAGCTCGGCCGCCCGCGCCGCCCCCACCCGCCGAGGCAGCAGCTGCGTGCCGCCGCCGCCGGGAATCACCCCCACGGACACCTCCGGCAGCCCCACCACGGCCGTACGGTCGGCCACGATCACATCGCAGGAAAGCGCCAGCTCGAAGCCCCCGCCGAGCGCGAACCCGTGCACCGCGGCGACCGTCGGCATCGGCAGCTCCAGTACGCCGGTGTACGCCCCGCGCGCGACCGGCCGCTGCCTGACCAGGTCGGCGTCGCTGAAGGAGTTGCGCTCCTTGAGGTCGGCGCCGACGCAGAAGGCCCGCTCGTGCGAGGAGGTGACGACCACCACCCGCGCGTCCCGGTCGGCGGCGAGCGCGGCGCACGCTCCGGCGATCGACCGGGCCATGCCGGTCGACACCGCGTTCATGGCCTTGGGCCGGTCGAGAACGAGCTCCGCGACGTACTCGTGCCGCCGTACCAGCACGAACTCCCCGAACCGTTCCTCGCTCATGACACCCTCCGGTTAACGCGGGTTAACAACACCTGCCCCGATCATCGCAGCCCCGCCCGCGCGGGAAAAGAGCGGCCGCCCGAGGTACGACCACGGCACGCCATCCCTGTCGAGACCCGGCACCCCGTTCGAGTGACATCCCGCCCAACTCCCGCCGTATCGCCACGCCAGCGCAATAGCGTGCTCCGCCATGGCGCATCGGGGGGCGCGAGCGCAGGGGGAGGAACTGCGATGACGACGACGGACACGACCACGGTGAAGGACGACACAGCCGACATAAGCGCCGCAGTCGGGGCGGAGAACCGCGAGGCGGAACACGGGGATCGCGGGGACACGACCGGTTCGCACACGACCGGTTCGGGGCCGGCCTGTTCGGATCCGGCTCGTTCGCACCCGACCGGTTCGTGGCGCCGGTCCTGGAGTCCCCGCGTTCGGGGACGGCACCGCCGGCCCCGGCCCCGCAGGGTACTGCTCGCCGCCGGAGGGCTCGCGCTGGCCACCGGTGTGCTCAGCCTCGTACGGCTGGCACCGGTGGCACCGGAGTCCGGGAACGGCGGCCCGGGCAGCGCCGAGGCCGAGCCCCACGCCGACGCCGGGAACGGACGGGCCCGCTCGGCCGGCGCGTCCGCCACGACCGGGGCCGGCCCGGCGGCCCTGCCCTCGGCGACCGTCCCCATGGGCGGCGCCGACGCCGCGCCGGCCTCGGGCACGAGCGCCTCGACGGGTTCGTCGCCCTCCGCGGCCGCCGCCCTGCCGCCCTCCGCGCTGCCGGACACCACGAGCGTGCCCACGTCCGTCCCGACGACCATCCCCGAGGCCCCGAACCCGCCGGAACACCGGGCACCCACCGGGGCGTCCCGGCCGCCCGCGACCCGCGACCCCGCCCCGCGGCCCACTCCTGCCCCGAGCCGCCGTACGCACAGCCCGGCCCCCTCGTCCGGCGGGGGCGGCGGCCTGTGCGTCCCGGTCATCGGGCTGTGCGTCGGCGTCCAGGGCGGGGCGGCGGCCCACTGAGCGCGAGCGGGGCGACCCCGGCCACGGGGCCGGGGGCCCACGGCCACGGCGTCGTGGTCACGGCGTCGTGGTCACGGCCTCGCGGTCACGGCCTCTGGGTGCCGGTGTCTGGATGCCCGTGTCTGGATGCCGGCCTCTGGACACCGGCCTCTGGACGCCGGTCTCCTCGACAGCGGTCTCTGGATTCCGAACTCTCGGTCCCGGCACCGGGGTCACGGCGCCGGCGCGGTCACGGCGTCGCGTCGTCGTCCCGGCGCCTGAGCAGCCACGGCTCGACCACGCCCAGTCCGCGCACCGGGCGCTGCCACATCGGCTGGAGCGCGAAGCGGTACGTCGGCGGTTCCTCGCCCTCCTTCTCCGCGGCGGCCGCGGCCTCGGCCGCCTCCGCCTCGGAGGCCGGGGCCTCACCGGTGCGGATCAGCTCCTCGGCGAAGGCGCTGTCGACGAGGACGGCGTCGCGCGGGGCTATGGAGGTCAGTCGCGAGGCGAGGTTGACGGTCGTACCGAAGACATCGCCCATCCGGGTGGTCACCGTGCCGAACGCCATGCCCACGCGCAGCTCGGGCATCGTCTCGTCGTTGCCGAGGGTCTCGACCAGACGCAGCGCGATGTCGGCCGCCGTACCGGCGTCGTCGGCGGCGTAGAGCACCTCGTCGCCGAGCGTCTTGATCAGCCGCCCGCCGCGCGCGGCCACCAGGTCGGCGGAGGTCGTCTCGAAGGCCTCGACCAGCTCGCCGAGCTCCTCCTCCTCCATCCGGCGGGTCAGCCGGGTGAAGCCGACCAGGTCGGCGAAGCCGACGGCCAGGCGCCGGTCGACCATCTCCTCGTCGTCGGCGGCCTGCACGACCCGGCCGGCCGAGGCGGCGAGCTGACGGCGCCAGACGTAGACGAGGAACTCCTCCAGTTCGGGCAGCAGCAGTTCGACGATCGGATACGTCACTTCGGTGCGGGTCATGCCCGGCTCGGGCGGCTCGGTCAGGCCCTCCAGGAAGGAGTCCATCTGCCATTCGGCCAGCCGGGCGGTGGTCTGGCCGGTGGACCGGGCCACCTGGACGGCCATGGCCTCGCTGAGCAGCCCGGCCTCGACGAGACCGGCGAGGCGCCGCAGGGCCAGCACATCGGCCTCGGTCAGGGCCCTGGCCTGGCCGATGTCGGCGAAACCCATGGCCCGCCAGAAGCGGGAGGCCAGTTCCATGGAGACACCGGCGCTACGGGCCGCCTGGAAGGGGGTGTAGCGCCGCTCCGCGCCCAGGATGAGCTGTTCGAGACGTAGCGCGAGCGGGTCCTCGGAGTCGGGGGCGTGGGGGTCCCCCCGCTCGAGCGGAGGCGAGGGTGGGGGAGGGTCCACCCGGCCGTCCGCGTCCGCGCCGGAGCCCGTGTCGTCGACGGTCACGCCTGCTGCCCTTCCGATCTGTCACGGTCAGGTATCGACCGGCCTCAACTCTACGGCAGGTGTGCGCCAGCTCACTTAGTCAGGTTGCGCCGTGGAGAAGCCGAACGCTCTTCGATCAGCGCAGGGCCCCGGACCGGCTGGACGCGCTCACGCAGGCCTCAAGTGCACGATGTCGCCGGCACCCACCGGTTCCTGCACCCCGTTCGCCGTCGCGAGCACCAGGCGGCCGTCGCCGTCCACCGCGACCGCCTCCCCGACCACCGACCGGTCGCCCGGCAGCTCGGCACGCACCATGCGCCCCAGCGTCGCGCAGCCCGCCGCGTAGGTCTCCTGCAGGCCGCTGGCGGCCGGATCGCCCCCGGCCCGCCGCCAGCGCCCGTACCACTCCTCCAGAGCACGGAGCACCGCCCTCAGCAGCGGATCGCGGTCCGTGCTCACGGCCCCGGCGAGGGCCAGGGAACCGGCCTGCGGGACCGGCAGCTCGTCGGCCCGCAGGCTGACGTTGATGCCGACGCCGACCACCACGGCGTCGTCACCGGCCCGTTCCGCGAGGATGCCGCCGGCCTTGCGTTCCTCGCCCCCGACGGTGACCAGGAGGTCGTTCGGCCACTTGAGCGCCGTGTCGACGCCGGCGGCCCGGGACAGGCCGGTCGCCACGGCGATCCCCGTGAGCAGCGGAAGCCAGCCCCAGCGGGCCACCGGGACCTCGCTGGGCCGCAGCAGCACCGAGAAGAAGAGGCCGGAGCGGGGCGGCGCCGTCCACTGGCGGTCCAGCCGGCCCCGGCCGGCGGTCTGCTCCTCGGCGACCAGGACGGCGCCCTCGGCCGCGCTGCCCGCGGCGGCCCGGGCGACCAGGTCCGAGTTGGTGGAGCCGGTGGACTGCACCACGTCCACCTCGGCGAACAGGCCGCCCTCCCGCACCAGACCGTGCCGCAGCGCCGTTGCGTTGAGGGGCGGGCGGTCGAGGTCGGACCAGCGGCTGCCCCGCGGAGCGTTGCCGGCGTTGCCGGCGTTGTCTGCGCTATCCGTGCTATCTGCGTTGTCTGCGCTATCTGCGTTGTCGTCTGCTGCATCTCGCGGCGTCATGCAAGCCACCCTAGGTGTGGCAAACGCCGCACTGCCGAACCGGAGGGCCGCCACTACGCTACGGATGAGTAACCGTCCCCCCTTTTGAGCAGGCAGGGAGCCGCGATCCCGATGTCGGAGCCGGAAGAGCGCCAAGAGATCGACATTCACACGACCGCAGGGAAACTCGCGGATCTGCAGCGCCGTATCCACGAGGCGACGCACGCCGGCTCGGAACGCGCCGTCGAGAAGCAGCACGCCAAGGGCAAGCTGACGGCCCGTGAGCGGATCGAACTCCTTCTCGACGAGGGCTCCTTCGTCGAGCTGGACGAGTTCGCCCGGCACCGCTCCACCAACTTCGGCCTGGAGAAGAACCGCCCCTACGGGGACGGCGTCGTCACCGGCTACGGCACCGTCGACGGCCGCCCGGTCGCGGTGTTCTCGCAGGACTTCACCGTCTTCGGCGGGGCGCTGGGCGAGGTCTACGGCCAGAAGATCGTCAAGGTGATGGACTTCGCCCTGAAGACCGGCTGCCCGGTCATCGGCATCAACGACTCCGGCGGCGCCCGCATCCAGGAGGGCGTCGCGTCGCTGGGCGCGTACGGCGAGATCTTCCGCCGCAACACCCACGCCTCCGGCGTGATCCCGCAGATCTCCCTGGTGGTGGGCCCGTGCGCGGGCGGTGCGGTCTACTCCCCCGCCATCACCGACTTCACGGTGATGGTCGACCAGACGTCGCACATGTTCATCACCGGACCGGACGTCATCAAGACGGTCACCGGCGAGGACGTCGGCTTCGAGGAGCTGGGCGGCGCGCGCACCCACAACTCCGCCTCGGGCGTGGCCCACCACATGGCCGGGGACGAGAAGGACGCCATCGAGTACGTCAAGCAGCTGCTGTCGTACCTGCCGTCCAACAACCTCTCCGAGGCGCCGGTCTTCCCGGAGGAGGCGGACCTGTCCGTCACCGACGAGGACCTGGAGCTGGACACCGTCGTCCCGGACTCGGCCAACCAGCCGTACGACATGCACACGGTGATCGAACACGTCCTGGACGACGCCGAGTTCTTCGAGACCCAGTCGCTGTTCGCGCCGAACATCCTCACCGGTTTCGGGCGGGTGGAGGGCCACCCGGTGGGCATCGTCGCCAACCAGCCGATGCAGTTCGCCGGCTGCCTCGACATCGACGCGTCCGAGAAGGCCGCGCGTTTCGTCCGCACCTGCGACGCCTTCAACATCCCGGTGCTGACCTTCGTCGACGTCCCCGGCTTCCTGCCGGGCGTGGACCAGGAACACGACGGCATCATCCGCCGCGGCGCCAAGCTGATCTTCGCCTACGCGGAGGCCACCGTCCCGCTGATCACGGTGATCACGCGGAAGGCCTTCGGCGGCGCCTACGACGTCATGGGCTCCAAGCACCTGGGCGCCGACCTCAACCTGGCCTGGCCGACCGCCCAGATCGCCGTCATGGGCGCCCAGGGCGCGGTCAACATCCTGCACCGCCGCACCATCGCGGAGGCGGAGTCCGCCGGGGACGTCGAGGCCACCCGGGCGCGGCTGATCCAGGAGTACGAGGACGCCCTGCTCAACCCCTACGTCGCGGCCGAGCGCGGCTATGTCGACGCGGTGATCATGCCGTCCGACACCCGCGCCCACATCGTGCGCGGCCTGCGTCAGCTGCGCTCCAAGCGGGAATCCCTGCCTCCGAAGAAGCACGGCAACATCCCCCTCTAGGCCGCTGGGAGCGGACATGACGATCAAGGTCGTACGAGGCAACCCGACCCCGGAGGAGCTCGCCGCCGCCCTGGCGGTGGTCCGGGCCCGCGCCGCGGCGGCAGCCGCCCTGCCCCCCGGCGCACCCACCCCCCGCGACTCCTGGGCGGACCCCGCCCGCCTCACCGCCCATCGATTCCCCCACCCGGGACCCTCAGCCTGGGCCCGCACGTACTGGCCCGGCTGACCGGCCCGGCCTACCCCGACCGGGTCCGGTCCCTCCGGCCCGGCCGGACCGACCCGCTCGGCCGGCCGGGCTCGGCCGGCCCCGCCCCGCGGTCCACGGCCGCCGACCCGCTCACGCGGGGCCGGCGGCCGTCGCTCGTGCCCGGCCCACGGTGCGCCCGCAGGCCCGTCAGCCGCCCCCGGAAGCCACGGACCGTCCCCCCTCAGGCACTGAGGCACGCACCGTCCTCCTCACCTCAGCCAAGGACCGTCGCCCCTCGGCCGCAGACCGCGACGCCCCTGAACCCCCGTGCCGCAGAGGCACCGGCCGGGCGGACACGGGGCCCGAGGCCGCGTGCCCGCCCCTCGACCGCGCCCCGCAGGCCGGCACCGCGGGCATCCTCCCCAGCAGCGGGCCGACGGCCGGTGTACTCGCGCCCGCAGCCGCAGCCGTGGCCGTGCGCACGCCCGTGACCGTCAGCCGTGAGCCGCCGCCCACGCGTGTACCGGGAGGCGTACCCGTACGGGTACGGCACCCCGCCGCGCCCCGCGGCCCGGAGGCATGAGGGCCGGGGCCGCACGCAGGAGACGCCGAGCCACCGGCGTCGGCCCGTGAACCCGCGGCCCGTGAACCCGCCACCCGCCACCCGCCACCCGCCACCGCGAACGCGAGGGGGGATCCTCAGAGCCGCGAGCCGCGAGCCGCGGACCGGCCCCGGGTGGCTCCAGCGCACGCGCCTGAACCTGAACCGCGAGCCCCCGGCTCGGGGCCGCGGACCCCGCCCCCCTGGTCGGGCGTCAAGTTGAGTACGCGTACTCAGGCGGCGGCCCCGGTTGCCGCCGGACGATCGGAGGATGCTGTGGTCCGACCCCGAGAACGAGCCGCCCAAGGAACTGCGTGACATGCAGGAGATGCTGCGGCGGCTGGGCGTTCTCATGGCGCTGGCCATGGTGCTCGCGATGTTCGTGATCGGACTGAGGTGAGCCGGAAGGGGCCGCGCGGATACGCTGAACCGCATGACCGACCAGCCGCGCCGCCGACTCGTGCTCGCCTCCCAGTCCCCGGCCCGGCTCGGGCTGCTCCGGCAGGCCGGGCTGGCCCCCGAGGTGATGGTGAGCGGCGTCGACGAGGACGCCGTCACCGCGCCCACCCCCGCCGAACTGGCACTCGCGCTCGCCGAGGCTAAGGCCTCGGTGGTGGCCGCCCGGCCGGAGGTGAAGGGCGCCCTGGTGATCGGCTGCGACTCGGTGCTCGACCTCGACGGCCATGCGCTCGGCAAGCCCGCCGACGCCGAGGAGGCCACCGCCCGCTGGAAGGCGATGCGCGGCCGCGCCGGGACCCTGCAGACCGGGCACTGCGTGTGGGACACGACGAGCGGCCGGCACGCCTCGGCCACCGCCTCCACCGTGGTCCGCTTCGGTGAGCCGACGGACCAGGAGATCGCCGCGTACGTCGCCTCGGGCGAGCCGCTCTACGTCGCCGGCGCCTTCACCCTGGACGGCCGCTCGGCCCCCTTCATCGACGGCATCGACGGCGACCACGGCAACGTCATCGGCATCAGCCTGCCCCTGATCCGCCGGCTGCTGGCCGAACTGGGCGTGGGTATCACGGAGTTGTGGACGCCCTGAGAGGACTGATCACGGGGTGCTGGGCTCCGCCGGCGGGGTGAGCGGGGCGGGTCCGGCGGGGCTGCCGCCGAACGGGTGCCCGTCGCCGGCGCCCTTGCCCTCGCCGGCCGGCCCGGGGGCGCCGGCGGGGCCGCCCGCGTCCCGCGGGCCGTCCTGCGTTCCGGCGTCGACCGGCTGGTCCTCCGCACGGTCGTACGTCATCAGCAGCAGCACGATGAGCCCGAGGACGACGACCATGAACAGGAACGCCGTCCAGCCCACCAGCCCCCACGCGAACGCGCCCAGCAGCCCGTGCACCACCGCGGCGCTGATCAGCAGGATGCGGCCGATGCCGGCCGGGCGGCGGCCCCGCAGGGCCACCAGCAGGGCGACCAGGCCGCACAGGGCGAAGTAGAGGCCGAAGAGCACGCCGCCGGCCTTCGACGACGTCGACATCACGTTCGAGTCCAGGCCGGCCAGCGACATCTTCTGCCGGTGCACGACCTCCCCGAGGAACCAGTTCAGTGCCGCGAAGCCGAAGGCCTCGGCGAAGAGCACGACCGCCACGATCCACGCCACCGGTCTGCGCACCACCGGTCCCACCCACTTTCGACTGCCGCCGCACGCATCCGCACGAGTGCCTGTTACCCCAGGTACGCCCGCCCGTCGCCCGACCACCACCCCTCGAGGAGGCCCTGCGGGCCACGGGCCTTCTTCAGCATCGCGAACGCTACTAACGGGTAAACGTGGGGACAAGGGTCCTGCGGACGGCAAAGAATCATTGGGCCATTCGTAGGGACTCCACAAAGAAACGAAGTGGGCCGCAGCACGCCCTCACAGAGACCTTGACCACACCGGAGGACTAGGGTTTTCCGGAGGAGTCCTGCGTACAGCGATGTGACAAGGGATTTCGCAGGTCGAGCGAGCCTCGAATCACGCTCCGTGTGGGCAAGCTCACCAGTGGGGACGGGTCGAAGTGCCGTGTCGGCAGTCCCTAAACTCGGCTTGTTTCAAGGAGGGAGCCTCAATCGTGCGCAAGGTGCTCATCGCCAACCGTGGCGAAATCGCTGTCCGCGTTGCCCGGGCCTGCCGGGACGCCGGGATCGCGAGCGTGGCCGTCTACGCCGACCCGGACCGGGACGCTCTGCATGTCCGCGCCGCGGATGAGGCGTTCGCCCTGGGCGGTGACACCCCGGCCACCAGCTACCTGGACATCGACAAGGTCCTCAGGGCCGCCAAGGAGTCCGGCGCGGACGCCATCCACCCCGGCTACGGCTTCCTCTCGGAGAACGCCGAGTTCGCCCAGGCCGTACTGGACGCCGACCTGATCTGGATCGGCCCGCCCCCGCAGGCCATCCGCGACCTCGGCGACAAGGTCGCCGCCCGGCACATCGCCCAGCGCGCCGGCGCCCCCCTGGTCGCCGGCACCCCCGACCCCGTCTCCGGTGCCGAGGAGGTCGTCGCCTTCGCCGAACAGCACGGCCTGCCCATCGCCATCAAGGCCGCCTTCGGCGGCGGCGGCCGCGGCCTGAAGGTCGCCCGCACCCTGGAAGAGGTCCCCGAGCTCTACGACTCCGCCGTCCGCGAGGCCGTCGCCGCCTTCGGCCGCGGCGAATGCTTCGTCGAGCGCTACCTCGACAAACCCCGCCACGTGGAGACCCAGTGCCTGGCCGACCGCCACGGCAACGTGGTCGTCGTCTCCACCCGCGACTGCTCCCTGCAGCGCCGCCACCAAAAACTCGTCGAGGAAGCCCCCGCCCCCTTCCTGTCCGACGAGCAGATCACCCAGCTCTACCGCGCCTCCAAGGCCATCCTCAAGGAGGCCGGCTACGTCGGCGCCGGCACCGTGGAGTTCCTCGTCGGCAACGACGGCACCATCTCATTCCTCGAGGTCAACACCCGCCTGCAGGTCGAACACCCGGTCACCGAAGAAGTCGCCGGCATCGACCTGGTCCGCGAGATGTTCCGCATCGCCGACGGCGAGGAACTCGGCTACGACGACCCGCCCCTGCGCGGCCACTCCTTCGAGTTCCGCATCAACGGCGAGGACCCCGGCCGCAACTTCCTGCCCGCCCCCGGCACCGTCACCCGCTTCCAGGCACCCACCGGCCCCGGCGTCCGCCTGGACGCCGGCGTGGAATCCGGCAGCGTCATCGGCCCGGCCTGGGACTCCCTGCTCGCCAAACTCATCGTCACCGGCCGCACCCGCGCCGAAGCCCTGCAACGCGCCTCCCGCGCCCTGGAAGAATTCCACGTCGAGGGCATGGCCACCGCGATCCCCTTCCACCGCAAGGTGGTCACCGACCCGGCCTTCGCCCCCGAACTGACCGGCTCCACCGACCCCTTCACCGTCCACACCCGGTGGATCGAGACCGAGTTCACCAACGACATCAAGCCCTTCACCGCCCCGGCCGACACCGAGACGGACGAGGAACCCGGCCGTGAGACGGTCGTGGTCGAGGTCGGCGGCAAACGCCTGGAAGTCTCCCTGCCCACCTCACTGGGCATGTCCCTGGCCCGCACCGGCCTGGCGGCCGGCGCCAAGCCCAAACGCCGCGCGGCCAAGAAGTCCGGCCCCGTCGCCTCCGGCGACACCCTCGCCTCACCCATGCAGGGCACCATCGTCAAGATCGCCGTCGAGGAGGGCCAGGAGGTCAAGGAAGGCGACCTGATCGTGGTCCTGGAGGCCATGAAGATGGAACAACCCCTCAACGCCCACAAGAACGGCACCATCAAGGGCCTCAGCGCGGAGGTCGGCGCCTCCCTCACCTCCGGCGCCCCCATCTGCGAGATCAAGGACTGACCCGTACCACCTTCGAGGCGCCCGGCGGACTGTCACCGACAGTCCGCCGGGCGCCTCGTTGCTTGGTCAGCGCCGGCGGGGCGGCCGGCAGCGCCCCCGGAACGCGCCCCTCAACGCCTGCGCAGGTCCGCCACCCGGGCCGCCCGTTCCGCCCCCGGCGACTGCTCGCCGCCCAGGGTCGTGGAGCGCAGCGCGGCCGGTCCGGTGACCTGGCTGCGGCGCGGGCCGGGCAGCGGCACGTCCCGGCGGCGCTCGCCGCGCGCCGGGGGCTGATCACCCACCGGGTGTCCCGAGGCCCCGGCCACACCGATCTGGACGCCCTGGTCGGCCAGGGCCTGGAGCTCGGTGGCCGCGCGGTCGTCGTGGACCGGGGGCTCGTCCGTCACCAGCCGGGTGATCAGGTCCGTCGGGACGGTCTGGAACATCGTGTCCGCACCGAGCTTGGTGTGGTCGGCGAGGACCACGACCTCCGCGGCGGCCTGGACGAGGGCCCGGTCGACGGACGCCGACAGCATGTTGGACGTGGACAGGCCCCGCTCGGCCGTCAGCCCGCTCCCCGAGAGGAAGGCCTTGGACACCCGCAGGCCCTGCAGCGACTGCTCGGCTCCCGAGCCGACGAGCGCGTAGTTGGAGCCGCGCAGCGTGCCGCCGGTCATCACGACCTCCACGCGGTTGGCATGGGCCAACGCCTGGGCGACCAGGAGGGAGTTGGTGACCACGGTCAGGCCCGGGACCCGGGCGAGCCGGCGGGCCAGCTCCTGTGTGGTCGTACCCGCCCCGACGACGATCGCCTCGCCCTCTTCGACGAGGCTCGCGGCGAGGTCGGCGATGGCCGTCTTCTCCGCGGTCGCGAGATGGGACTTCTGCGGGAAGCCGGACTCCCGGGTGAACCCACCCGGGAGTACCGCGCCGCCGTGGCGGCGGTCGAGGAGTCCTTCGGCCTCCAGCGCGCGCACGTCCCGCCGTACGGTCACTTCGGAGGTCTGGACGACGCGGGCGAGTTCACGGAGCGACACGGCACCGTTCGCTCGCACCATTTCGAGGATCAATTGGCGACGTTCAGCAGCGAACACGAAACTGACAGTAACCCCAGCGACCGTCTGCTTTCAGCTGTTTGCGCCGAATAGCAGAAGTTGTTCGCACGGCAGGACGCGAGGTGGTATAGGAGTCCGGTCTCCGCGCCTGTGCCGTACGAACGGCCGACAACTCGCCGTGACCAGCGCGGAGTCGGATCCGGCCGAGGAGCGGGCCCTACGCCTCGCCCGTCGCCTTCCGTCCGTGCAACTGTCGTGCCACCTCGGCGATCGACCCCGAAAGGGACGGGTACACGGTGAACGCGTTCGCGATCTGTTCGACCGTCAGATTGTTGTCGACGGCGATCGAGATGGGGTGGATCAGTTCCGAGGCGCGCGGCGCCACGACCACACCGCCGACCACGATCCCGGTGCCCGGACGGCAGAAGATCTTGACGAAGCCGTCCCGGATGCCCTGCATCTTGGCGCGCGGGTTGCGCAGCAGCGGCAGCTTGACACAGCGGGCGTCGATCTTGCCGGCGTCGACGTCGGCCTGGCTGTAGCCGACGGTGGCGATCTCGGGGTCGGTGAAGACGTTGGACGAGACCGTCTTGAGGTTCAGCGGGGCCACCGCGTCGCCCAGGAAGTGGTACATGGCGATACGTCCCTGCATCGCCGCGACCGACGCGAGCGCGAAGACACCGGTCACGTCGCCGGCCGCGTACACACCCGGAGCCGTCGTCCGCGACACCTTGTCGGTCCAGATGTGACCGGAGTCGCGCAGCTTGACGCCTGCCTCCTCCAGGCCGAGCCCGGCGCTGTTGGGGATGGCGCCGACGGCCATCAGGCAGTGCGAGCCGGTGATGACGCGCCCGTCGGCCAGCGTCACCTCCACCCGGTCCCCGACCCGCTTGGCCGCGGCGGCGCGCGAGCGGGCCATGACGTTCATGCCGCGGCGCCGGAAGACGTCCTCCAGCACGGCCGCCGCGTCCGGGTCCTCGCCCGGCAGCACGCGATCGCGCGAGGAGACGAGCGTGACCTTCGACCCGAGCGCCTGGTAGGCGCCGGCGAACTCGGCACCGGTGACACCCGAGCCGACCACGATGAGCTCCTCGGGCAGCTCGGTGAGGTCGTAGACCTGGGTCCAGTTCAGGATGCGCTCGCCGTCCGGCTGGGCGTCGGGCAGCTCGCGCGGGTGACCGCCGGTGGCGATGAGGACGGCGTCGGCCCTGAGTGTCTCCTCGCTCCCGTCGGCCGCCGTGACGACGACCTTGCGCGACCCGTCGAGGGCCTGCACGCCCTCCAGCCGGCCGCGCCCGCGCATGACCCGCGCCCCGGCCCGTGTCACCGACGCCGTGATGTCGTGCGACTGTGCGAGCGCCAGCCGCTTCACCCGCCGGTTGACCTTGCCCAGATCGACGCCCACGACCCGGGCGGCCTGCTCCAGCGGCGGGGTGTCGTCGGCGACGATGATCCCCAGCTCCTCGTAGGAGGAGTCGAAGGTGGTCATCACCTCGGCCGTAGCGATAAGGGTCTTCGACGGTACGCAGTCGGTCAGCACCGACGCTCCGCCCAGACCGTCGCAGTCGACGACGGTCACCTCCGCGCCGAGCTGCGCGGCCACCAGCGCCGCTTCATATCCGCCGGGTCCGCCACCGATGATCACGATCCGAGTCACGTACTCCATTGTCCCGCACCGTTCAAGGTGCTACCGCCTCGGGGGGACAGGCGGGCCCGTTCTGTTACCTCTGAGCCGGAAGAGACACGGGCGCCCCTGCCGTACGCTTCGACCCATGTCGCTCTATGCCTCGTACGCCGGCAATCTCGACGCGCGGCTCATGTCCCGCCGGGCCCCGCACTCGCCGCTGCGCGCCACGGGCTGGCTCAACGGCTGGCGGCTGACCTTCGGCGGCGAGCACATGGGCTGGGAGGGCGCCCTGGCGACCCTGGTCGAGGACCCGATCTCGCAGGTCTTCGTCGCGCTCTACGACCTCGCCCCCATGGACGAGGACTCCCTGGACCGCTGGGAGGGCGTGGGACTGGGCATCTACCGCCGCATGCGGGTCCGCGTCCACACCCTGGACGGCGAGGAACAGGCCTGGGTCTACGTCCTCAACGCCTACGAGGGCGGCCTGCCGTCCGCACGCTACCTCGGCGAGATCGCCGATGCGGCCGAGTCGGCGGGCGCGCCCCACGATTACGTGATGGAGCTGCGCAAGCGGCCCTGCTGAGCGGCCGGGCCCGTAAAATCGGGATGATCGACGCACGAACGGGAGAGCACCATGTCCCCCATCACGTACGACGTCTACTACACCGAACAGGCCGCAGCGGCCCGCGACCGGCTCGACCACGAACAGCGCACGGCGTTCGACAAGGGAATCTCCCTCCTCGCGCGTGACCCCTTCCTCCCGGTGTCCCGGCCGATAAGCTCCACCGGCGACGACCGCACCATCCGGCTCACGGAGAACATCCTGGTGGAGTACACGGTCAGCCGCGGCCGGCTGCTGATCTTCATCGTCGAGGTCTTCAACGACAAGGACGTCCTCATCACGGGCGAGGGCTGACCCCACCGGCCACCCGCGTTGTCGGAAACGACAAGACAACGATCGCATTCCCGTGACCTCTGTCATCTACGCGCGTAGGCCGATACCGGCTACTCTCATGCGCGTGAACGCATCTCTTCTTCCGGACGACATCCAGGGCGACCCCTACGCCGCCGCCGACGCCGCCGCCGCGCGCCTGCGGGAACTCACCGGCGCCGAGACCCACGACGTCGCCCTGGTGATGGGCTCCGGCTGGGCTCCGGCCGTCGACGCCCTCGGTGCCCCCGACGCCGAGCTCCAGGTCACCGAGCTGCCCGGCTTCCCGCCGCCGGCGGTCGAGGGACACGGCGGCAAGATCCGCTCGTACGCCACGGGGAACAAGCGCGCCCTGGTCTTCCTCGGCCGCACCCACTACTACGAAGGCCGCGGTGTGGCCGCCGTCGCCCACGGGGTGCGCACCGCCGTCGCGGCCGGCTGCAAGACCATCGTGCTGACGAACGGGTGCGGCGGCCTGCGCGAGGGCATGCGCCCCGGCCAGCCGGTGCTGATCAGCGACCACATCAACCTCACGGCGACCTCACCGATCGTCGGCGCCAACTTCGTCGACCTGACCGACCTCTACTCCCCCCGCCTGCGCGCCCTGTGCAAGGAGATCGACCCCACCCTCGAGGAGGGCGTCTACGCGCAGTTCCCCGGTCCGCACTACGAGACGCCGGCCGAGATCCGCATGGCCCGGGTCATCGGCGCGGACCTGGTCGGCATGTCCACGGTCCTGGAGGCGATCGCCGCCCGCGAGGCCGGCGCCGAGGTCCTCGGCATCTCCCTGGTCACCAACCTCGCCGCCGGCATGACCGGAGAGCCCCTCAACCACGAGGAGGTCCTCCAGGCGGGCCGCGACAGCGCCACCCGCATGGGCTCGCTGCTGGCACAGGTGCTGGGCCGGCTGTAGAACCCCGGAAACGAACGCGCACGGCGGAAAGGCCGCCGGACCGCGGGAGCGGGCCATTCGAGTGGGTCCCACCCCGGACCTCCGGCACAGGACCCGCGCCGCCCCAACGCACCGACCGCACCGCACCGCACCCCCACCGACACCACACGAGAGGCTGACGTAGACGTGCAGGACCTCATCGCACGGGCCAGGACGTGGCTGGCCGAGGACCCCGACGCCGAGACCCGTGAGGAACTCGCCGGGCTCATCGACGCCGGGGACGTCAAGGAACTCGCCGCCCGCTTCGCCGGCACCCTCCAGTTCGGCACCGCCGGTCTGCGGGGCGAACTCGGCGCCGGCCCCATGCGCATGAACCGCGCCGTCGTCATCCGGGCCGCCGCCGGTCTCGCCGCGTACCTCAAGAAGAACGGGACCCCCCACGGGGACGGGAACGCCGGCCTCGTCGTCATCGGCTACGACGCCCGCCACAAGTCCGCCGACTTCGCCCGCGACACCGCCGCCGTCATGACCGGCGCCGGCCTGCGCGCCGCCGTCCTGCCGCGCCCCCTGCCCACCCCGGTCCTCGCCTTCGCCATCCGGCACCTGGGCGCGGTGGCCGGCGTGGAGGTCACCGCGAGCCACAACCCGCCCCGCGACAACGGCTACAAGGTGTACCTGGGCGACGGTTCGCAGATCGTGCCGCCGGCCGACGCGGAGATCGCCGCGGAAATCGAGGCGATCGGCAGCCTCCACGACGTGCCCCGCCCGGACACCGGCTGGCAGACCCTCGACGACTCCGTCCTGGAGGCCTATCTGGCCCGCACGGACGCCGTGCTCGCCCCCGGATCCCCGCGCACCGCCCGCACGGTCTACACGGCGATGCACGGCGTCGGCAAGGACGTCCTGCTGGCCGCCTTCGCCCGCGCCGGCTTCCCGGCCCCCGACCTCGTCGCCGAACAGGCCGAGCCGGACCCGGACTTCCCCACCGTCTCCTTCCCCAACCCCGAAGAGCCCGGCGCGATGGACCTGGCCTTCGCCAAGGCCCGCGAGACCGGCCCCGACCTGGTCATCGCCAACGACCCGGACGCGGACCGCTGCGCCGTGGCCGTCAAGGACGGCGAGGACTGGCGCATGCTCCGCGGCGACGAGGTCGGCGCCCTGCTCGCCGCCCATCTGGCCGACCGCGGCGCGAGGGGCACCTTCGCGGAGTCGATCGTCTCCTCCTCCCTCCTCGGCCGCATCGCCGAGAGCGCAAAGCTCCCGTACGAGGAGACCCTCACCGGCTTCAAGTGGATCGCCCGCGTCGAGGGCCTGCGCTACGGCTACGAGGAGGCCCTCGGCTACTGCGTCGACCCCGACGGGGTTCGCGACAAGGACGGCATCACGGCGGCCCTGCTGATCACCGAACTGGCCTCGCGGCTCAAGGACACGGCCTCCGGCAACGGCTCCGCCGGGGGCCGCACGCTCCTGGACCTCCTCGACGACCTCGCCGTCGAGCACGGCCTGCACGCCACCGACCAGCTCTCGGTCCGTGTCCAGGACCTCTCGCTCATCGCCGACGCGATGCGCCGGCTGCGCGAGCAGCCCCCGACCGAACTGGCGGGCCTGCCCGTCGTCCGGTCCGAGGATCTGACGCAGGGCACGGACCGGCTGCCGCCCACGGACGGCCTGCGCTACACCCTCGACGGCGCCCGTGTCATCGTCCGCCCGAGCGGCACGGAGCCCAAGCTCAAGTGCTATCTGGAGGTCGTGATCCCGGTCGCCACCCACGCCGGCCTCCCGTCGGCGCGCGCGAAGGCCACCGAGGTACTGGCGTCGATCAAGCGGGACCTGTCGGCGGCGGCGGGCATCTGACCACCCGCCCGGGTTCCCGCCCCGCGCACGGAAACGGAACGGGTGCTCCCCTCGAGGGGAGCACCCGTACGCCGTTCACCACGGCCGAAGCGGCGGGCAGCCGCCGCGGGGACCGTCAGCCCACGGCCAGCAGAATCGCCAGCACCACCGCACCGGCGAGGGCCGGCCCCGCGATCTCGTACGCCCAGCGGACGGTCACCTCGCCCTGAGCCGTCTCGGCGTTCTCCCGGCTCTCGTGCAGCTCGCGCACGTCGTTCATGTACTGGTCGGCCGCCACGCGAGCGGGGGCCTCCGGCCCGCCTCCGCCACCGAACCCGCCGCCACCGAGACCACCGAGGCCGAACCCGCCACCGCGCCCGCCAGCGCCGCGCTCCCCCGTGGCGGCGGCCCGCGCCCGCTGCCGGGCCGCCCGCTTGCGCGCCCGCATCGACACGGGCACCGCCCACAGCTGGTACTTGGTGCCGGACTTGGTGATGGCCTCGTTCGAGTAGCCGGAGCGCAGGGCCGCGATCTGGCCCCAGGGGAGCACGATCACGCGGAAGGGGTTGCGGATGCGCAGCCGGTCGTCGTTGGCGTGGACGGCCGGGCGCAGGGTGAAGGCGATCACCAGCGGCACGACGAGGATCATCGCGGCGAGGGCGAGCCACGGGGTGCGGCCATGGCCGGTGAACAGCGCGTCGAAGCCCAGCCACAGGACGATGGCGAGCATCAGGACACCGCCCGCGATGCCTGCGGACGACCGGTGGACCCGATCCGTGGACTCGGGGACCGGCGGCTGCGGCGCGGGGGACTGGTGCTCGGGCGTCGTCATGGTCCCGATTCTGCCCGACGCCCGGGGGCCCGCCCATCCGCGGTGCCCGTGCGGCCCGGGAGTGTGGGACGAGCGCCCGATGCGGACCCGGGGCTGTACAGCCGCTACGCGCGTAGATATGCTCGGCTGGTGACCATGCCCACCACTGCACCCACCGCACGCGCACATGCTCTCGCCGACGTGACCGCGTCCGACGGCACGCTGCGCCGCTTCCTGCACGGGCTGCCCGGCGTCGACGCGGTCGGCCTGGAGGCGCGCTCCGCCTCGCTCGGCACCCGTTCCATCAAGACCACCGCGAAGGCGTACGCCATCGACCTCGCCATCTCGATGGTCGACCTGACGACGCTGGAAGGCGCGGACACCCCGGGCAAGGTCCGGGCGCTCGGCGCCAAGGCGGTCCATCCCGACCCGACGGACCGTACGTCGCCCGCCACGGCCGCGGTCTGCGTGTACCCCGACATGGTGGCCGTCGCCAAGGAGGCCGTCGCCGGCTCCACCGTGAAGGTCGCCTCGGTCGCCACCGCGTTCCCGGCCGGCCGCGCCTCCCTCACCGTGAAGCTGGCCGACGTCCGCGAGGCGGTCGCCGCGGGCGCCGACGAGATCGACATGGTCATCGACCGCGGGGCGTTCCTCGCGGGCAAGTACCTCAAGGTGTACGACGAGATCGTCGCCGTGAAGGAGGCCTGCGGGGCGTCCGCCCGGCTGAAGGTCATCTTCGAGACCGGCGAGCTGTCGACGTACGACAACATCCGCCGCGCGAGCTGGCTCGGCATGCTGGCCGGCGCCGACTTCATCAAGACCTCCACGGGCAAGGTCGCGGTCAACGCCACGCCCGCCAACACCCTCCTCATGCTGGAGGCCGTACGGGACTTCCGGGCGCAGACCGGCGTCCAGGTGGGCGTGAAGCCGGCCGGCGGCATCCGGACCACCAAGGACGCGATCAAGTTCCTGGTCCTGGTCAACGAGACCGCGGGCGGGGACTGGCTGGACAACCACTGGTTCCGCTTCGGCGCATCCTCGCTCCTGAACGACCTGCTGATGCAGCGTCAGAAGCTGGCCACCGGCCGCTACTCCGGCCCCGACTACGTGACGGTGGACTGAGACCCCCATGAACACGGAAAACACGCTCTCCCCCTTCCAGTACGCACCGGCTCCCGAGTCCCGGTCGGTCGTCGACATCGCGCCGTCCTACGGCCTGTTCATCGACGGCGAGTTCGCCGAGGCGGCCGAGGGCAAGGTCTTCAAGACGGTCAGCCCGTCCACCGAGGAGGTCCTCTCCGAGGTCGCGCAGGCCGGCGAGGCGGACGTGGACCGCGCGGTGAAGGCCGCCCGCAGGGCCTTCGAGAAGTGGTCGGCGCTGCCCGGCTCCGAGCGCGCCAAGTACCTCTTCCGCATCGCCCGCATCATCCAGGAGCGCAGCCGTGAGTTCGCGGTCCTGGAGACGCTGGACAACGGCAAGCCGATCAAGGAGACGAGGGACGCCGACCTGCCCCTGGTCGCGGCTCACTTCTTCTACTACGCGGGCTGGGCGGACAAGCTGGAGCACGCCGGCTTTGGACCGTCGCCGCGGCCGCTCGGCGTGGCCGGCCAGGTCATCCCGTGGAACTTCCCCCTGCTCATGCTGGCGTGGAAGATCGCCCCGGCGCTGGCGACCGGCAACACGGTGGTGCTCAAGCCCGCCGAGACGACCCCGCTGTCCGCGCTCTTCTTCGCGGACGTCTGCCGCCGGGCGGGCCTGCCCAAGGGCGTCGTCAACATCCTCCCCGGCTACGGCGACGCGGGCGCCGCGCTCGTCGCGCACCCGGACGTGAACAAGGTCGCCTTCACCGGCTCCACGGCGGTCGGCAAGGAGATCGCCCGCACGGTCGCGGGCACCCGCAAGAAGCTCACCCTCGAACTGGGCGGCAAGGGCGCCAACATCGTCTTCGACGACGCGCCGATCGACCAGGCCGTCGAGGGCATCGTCACCGGCATCTTCTTCAACCAGGGCCAGGTCTGCTGCGCGGGCTCCCGGCTGCTGGTCCAGGAGTCGATCCACGACGAGCTGCTCGACTCCCTCAAGCGCAGGCTCGCCACCCTCCGCCTGGGCGACCCGCTGGACAAGAACACCGACATCGGCGCGATCAACTCCGCCGAGCAGCTGGCCCGGATCACCGCGCTCGCCGACCAGGGCGAGGCCGAGGGCGCCGAGCGCTGGTCCCCCGCCTGCGAACTCCCGACGTCCGGCTACTGGTTCGCCCCGACGCTCTTCACCAACGTCAGCCAGGCGCACACCATCGCCCGCGACGAGATCTTCGGCCCGGTGCTCTCGGTCCTCACCTTCCGCACCCCGGACGAGGCCGTCGCCAAGGCCAACAACACCCCGTACGGCCTGTCGGCGGGCATCTGGACGGAGAAGGGCTCCCGCATCCTGGCGGTGGCCGGCAAGCTCCGCGCGGGCGTGATCTGGTCCAACACGTTCAACAAGTTCGACCCGGCCTCGCCCTTCGGCGGCTACAAGGAGTCGGGCTTCGGCCGCGAGGGCGGCCGCCACGGCCTGGAGGCGTACCTCGATGTCTGAGAAGTCCGTGAAGACCGAGAAGGCAGAGAAGACCGAAAGGACCGAGAGGACCGAGAGGACCGAGAGGACCGAGAGGACCGAGAGGACCGAGAGGACCGAACCGCGGCTGTCGGTCTTCAAGACCTACAAGCTGTACGTCGGCGGGAAGTTCCCGCGTTCCGAGAGCGGCCGGGTGTACGAGGTGTCGGACTCGAAGGGCAATTGGCTGGCAAACGTACCGCTGTCGTCCCGCAAGGACGCCCGGGACGCGGTCGTCGCCGCGCGCAAGGCGTTCGGCGCCTGGTCGGGGGCGACGGCGTACAACCGGGGCCAGATCCTGTACCGCGTCGCGGAGATGCTGGAGGGCCGCAGGGAGCAGTTCGTCCGCGAGGTCGCCGACGCCGAAGGGCTCTCGAGGCCGAAGGCGTCCGCCGTCGTGGACGCGTCGATCGACCGCTGGGTCTGGTACGCCGGGTGGACCGACAAGATCGCCCAGGTGGTGGGCGGCGGCAACCCGGTCGCGGGCCCCTTCTTCAACCTCTCCTCCCCCGAGCCGACCGGAGTGGTGGCCGTCCTGGCACCGCGGGAATCGTCCTTCCTGGGCCTGGTCTCGGTGATCGCCCCGGTGATCGCGACCGGCAACACGGCGGTCGTGGTCGCGAGCGAGAGGTCCCCCCTTCCCGCCCTCTCCCTCGGCGAGGTACTGGCCACCTCCGACCTGCCGGGCGGGGTGGTCAACATCCTCTCCGGCCGCACGGCGGAGATCGCGGCACCACTCGCCGCGCACCAGGACGTCAACGCGATCGACCTCGCGGGCGCCGACGAAACCCTGGCGAAGGAACTGGAGATCGCGGCGGCGGACAACCTCAAGCGCGTGCTGCGTCCACAGCCTGTGGATTACTTTGCGACTCCGGGCACCGACCGCCTGACGGCCTTCCTTGAGACCAAGACGGTCTGGCACCCGACCGGGTCGCTGGGCGCCTCCGGCTCCTCCTACTGAGGCGCCGCACGAACGAGAGCCGCGTCCGCCCTCCGTCCGGGGCAGGCGCGGCTCTCCGCGTGTCCGTGGTCCTGGCGGTGGACGCAGGTCAGCGCACCGACCCGACCGCCTGCCCCAGCACCGGAATGCTGCCGACCGAGCGGGCCTGGGCCACCGGGCCGGTCAACGCCTTGGAGGTCAGCGGCTTGAAGTCGGCGAGCTGGGTGCCGACGCCGTTGTCCAGCGGGTCGACGCCGGTGCCCGCGAGCGGATTCGGCTTCAGGCCGGCGACCGGTCCGGTGGCGTAACCGACCGTGCCGGTCAGCGCCTTCACGCCGGCCCGCGAGTCGACGTTGCCCAGGGATTCGGGCTGGTACGACCCGCCCACGACGGGAACGGTGTCCGCCGCGGCCGTCGTCGCACCCACCCCCAGGGCGGCACCGGCGGTCGCGAGGGCGACCAGGGCGCGCCGGGCGGTGGGGTGGGGCAAGGACGCGTGTCGAGCCATGTCTGGTGCCACCTTCTGATGCGCTGAGTAACGGGAACGACGCACAGGGTAGTTGAGACGCAGCCCACGCTCCAAAGCCGACCCGCGGGGTCGGCAGGCGGGCCACCATGCGTCAAACTGGTGTTCCGTGAGCCTTCATCCCCCGTCACCCGCCCGTGTGGTGCTGCTCTGCGGCCCCTCCGGCTCCGGCAAGTCCCTGGTCGCCGCCCGCTCCGGGCTGCCCGTACTGCGCCTCGACGACTTCTACAAGGAAGGTGACGACCCGACACTGCCGCAGGTGGCGGGGAGTTCGGACATCGACTGGGACCACCCCGGGTCCTGGGACGCGGACGTGGCGGTGGCGGCGATCACCCGGCTGTGCGCGACGGGCACCACGAGCGTGCCCGTGTACGACATCGCGCTGAGCGCCCGCACCGGCGAGGAGGCGCTGCACCTCGGCCGCACACCGCTGTTCATCGCGGAGGGCGTGTTCGCCGCCGAGATCGTGGCGCGCTGCCGTGAACTGGGCGTCTTGGCCGACGCGCTGTGCCTGACCCGCGGGCCGGTCACCACCTTCCGCCGCCGTTTCCTGCGGGACCTGAAGGAGGGCCGCAAGTCGGTGCCGTTCCTGCTGCGCCGGGGCTGGCGGCTGATGCGCGCCGAGCGCTCCATCGTCGCCCGTCAGGTCGCGCTGGGCGCCCGCCCCTGCGACCGGGACGAGGCCCTGGGCCGGCTGGCGGCCGCTGCGGCGGGACGGCAGACACAGGCGCGTACGGTGGCGTAACCGGCGCAGGGCGGGCGTCCTCCGTGCAGACGGACGGGACGTGCGCCGTACAGACGGACGGTACGTTCGCCTGCGGACGGACGTACGCACGAAAGCGGGACTGGATGGACCCCCCGGCCCCCAGTCCCGCTTCCTTGGTGCTCCCCCCACGTTCCCCCGTGGTGATGCTCCCCCGTGCTTCCGGTGGACCCCCGTTTCCCCCGTGGGTCCCCCCGGTCCTGCTCCCCCGTACTCCCCCGTACTTCCCCCGTGTTTCCCCGTTCCCCCAGACCTCCGGACGGCTCAGGCGACGAGCTCGCCGAAGGACTCCTCCTGGTCACGGCCGAAGCTGAGGACCTCGTCCTCGCGCAGCCGGCGCAGGGACCGCCAGATGCTGGACTTCACCGTGCCGACGCTGATGCCGAGGACCTCCGCGATCTCCGGGTCCGTGCGGCCCTCGTAGTAGCGCAGGACCAGCATGGTGCGCTGGAGTTCGGGCAGCCGGGCCAGCGCCTGCCACAGGACCGCGCGCAGCTCGGTGCCGCGCATGGCGTCCGTGTCGCCGGGCGTCTCCGGCAGTTCCTCGGTCGGGTACTCGTTGAGCTTGCGGCGCCGCCAGGCGCTGATGTGCAGGTTGGTCATGGTGCGGCGGAGATATCCGCCCACGGCCGCCTTGTCACTGATCCGGTCCCACGCCTTGTACGTCGAGAACAGCGCGCTCTGCAGCAGGTCCTCGGCCTCGAAGCGGTCGCCGGTGAGGTGGTACGCGGTTGCGTACAGGGAGGCGCGGCGCTCCTGGACGTAGGCGGTGAACTCCACCTCCGACAGGGTGCGGCGCTCCCCCGAGCCCTCCCCGTACGCGGTTCCCCCGCGGGTTTCCCCCGTGTGCGCGTCAACCACCGTCATGTACGCGGTGTGCTGACGCCCGGTACCGCGAGCGCACCCCCGCCCTCCCCCAGGCTCCCGGCCACGCTCGAGCAGGGAGGTGCCCCCACCGGCACCGGACTTCTCCGAACCCCGGGTCACGTCGTGCAGACGCGTGACCACTGCGCTGGTGCTGGTGCCGTGCAGCGTGTTCATCTCGCGCCCCCCGTCGTGGACTTCCGGTGTTCGTACCGCATCTTGCTCGTCTTGCTCGTCTTGCTCGTCCCGCTCGCCTCGCGGCTTGCGTTCTGCTTCCTTGCCTGTGCCGAAAAGCCTGCCCCTGCGACTTCATCGCCGTGTCCGCCGACTGTCACAGACCTGTCACAGGGGCCCCTCCTCGCCGGGGCACAGCGCGGTCACAGAGCAGAGCGTTACGGCTACACAGGCGTACGCCGGGGGGCAGAAGGTTCGAGGGAGATGGGTGGGAGCGCTCCAAGTGTCGAAACCCCGACCCGGCATGGGCCAGAATGAGGCCCGTGCCTTCCCTGTTGCTGATCGAGGACGACGACGCCATCCGGACGGCCCTGGAGCTCTCACTGACGCGCCAGGGACACCGGGTGGTCACCGCTGCCAGCGGTGAGGACGGTCTGAAGCTGTTGCGCGAGCAGCGGCCGGACCTGATCGTGCTGGACGTGATGCTGCCCGGCATCGACGGGTTCGAGGTGTGCCGGCGCATCCGGCGCACCGACCAGTTGCCGATCATTCTGCTCACCGCGCGCAGCGACGACATCGACGTGGTGGTCGGCCTGGAGTCCGGCGCCGACGACTACGTCGTCAAGCCCGTGCAGGGCCGGGTGCTGGACGCCCGGATCCGGGCCGTGCTGCGCCGCGGCGAGCGGGAGGCGAACGACGCGGCGGCCTTCGGCAGCCTGGTCATCGACCGGGCCGCGATGACGGTGACGAAGAACGGCGAGGACCTCCAGCTGACCCCGACCGAGCTGAGGCTGCTGCTGGAGCTGAGCCGGCGGCCGGGGCAGGCGCTGTCCCGGCAGCAGTTGCTGCGGCTGGTGTGGGAGCACGACTACCTCGGTGACTCGCGGCTGGTGGACGCCTGTGTGCAGCGGCTGCGCGCCAAGGTCGAGGACGTGCCGTCGTCCCCGACCCTGATCCGGACCGTGCGCGGAGTCGGTTACCGCCTGGACGCGCCGTCGTGAGCGACGCACGCGCGGCCACCGGCCCGCAGCCGAGCACGAAAGCCGCACCTCTGCGCCGCGCGGGCGGAGAAGCGAACGGTAAGACACTGTGACCGAACAGCAAGGGGGGCTCCGCGGCTGGGCCGCGGAGCGCAAGGGAGCACTGTCCCGGCTGCGGTTCACGAGTCTGCGCCTCAGGCTGGTCGTCGTCTTCGCGCTGGTGGCGCTGACCGCCGCCGTGTCCGCGTCGGGAATCGCCTACTGGCTCAACCGCGAGGCGGTGCTCACCCGCGCCCAGGACGCGGTGCTGCGCGATTTCCAGCAGGAGATGCAGAACCGCGCGGGCGCGCTGCCGGCACACCCGACGCAGGACCAGCTGCAGCGCACGGCCGGCCAGATGGCGGGCAGCAGCCAGCGGTTCAGCGTGCTGCTGGCCGGCCAGGACGCGAGCGGTCACGCGGTCTACGGCAACTCCGGTGGCCTGAGCGGCTTCGAGCTGGAGGACGTGCCCAAGTCGCTGCGCACCGCGGTGAACCGGCAGCAGCTGTTGTCCACGGCCAACAAGTCGCAGTACCACCTGTACTGGCAGCGCGTCGTCGAGCACGGCACGCCGTACCTCGTGGCCGGCACGAAGGTGATCGGGGGCGGCCCGACCGGCTACATGCTCAAGTCGCTGGAGCCGGAGGCCAAGGACCTCAACTCGCTGGCCTGGTCACTGGGGATCGCGACCGGGCTGGCCCTGATCGGCGCCGCGCTCCTGGCCCAGGCCGCCGCCACGACCGTGCTGAAACCGGTGCACCGGCTGGGCGTCGCCGCGCGCCGGCTCGGCGAGGGCAGGCTGGACACCCGGCTCAGGGTG
The DNA here is from genome assembly GCF_044334385.1 of Streptomyces sp. NPDC020801. NCBI lineage: Bacteria > Bacillati > Actinomycetota > Actinomycetes > Kitasatosporales > Streptomycetaceae > Streptomyces > Streptomyces sp. NPDC020801. The sequence continues at coordinate 438,859 of NZ_JBIRST010000001.1, read as the reverse complement.
TCCGGCACCGACGAACTCGCCGACCTGTCCCGGACGTTCAACAACGCGGCCGAGGCGCTGGAGAAGCGGGTCGCCGACATGGCCGCCCGCGACGACGCCTCCCGCCGTTTCGTGGCGGACATGAGCCATGAGCTGCGTACACCGCTGACCGCCATCACCGCCGTGACGGAGGTGCTGGAGGAGGAGCTGGAGTCCGAGAGCGGCGGCATCGACCCGATGATCGAGCCCGCGGTCCGGCTCGTGGTCAGCGAGACCCGGCGGCTGAACGACCTGGTCGAGAACCTGATGGAGGTCACCCGCTTCGACGCGGGCACGGCCCGCCTCGTCCTGGACGACGTCGACATCGCCGACCAGATCACCGCCTGCATCGACGCCCGTGCCTGGCTGGACGCGGTGGAGCTGGACGCCGAGCGCGGCCTCCACGCCCGCCTCGACCCGCGCCGGCTGGACGTCATCCTCGCCAACCTCATCGGCAACGCGCTCAAGCACGGCGGCTCGCCGGTGCGGGTGTCGGTCCGGGAGTCGGCAGCGGAGGGGACGAAACCGGCCGAGATCGTCATCCAGGTCCGCGACCACGGGCCGGGCATCCCCGAGGACGTCCTGCCGCACGTCTTCGACCGGTTCTACAAGGCGAGCGCCTCCCGCCCGCGCTCCGAGGGCAGTGGCCTGGGCCTGTCCATCGCGCTGAACAACGCCCACATCCACGGCGGAGACATCACCGCCGCCAACTCCCCGGGCGGCGGCGCGGTGTTCACGCTGCGGCTGCCCCGGGACGCCTCCGACCTGACCGAGGAGACCGCCGAGGGCGGCATGGACAAGGTGCAGGACAAGGGCAAGGGCAAGGGCAAGGGGCAGGACGGGGACCAGGACAAGGGCAAGGGCAACGACTCGAAGGGGGGCGCCCGATGAACGTACGCCGTCTGCTGTGGGCGGTCCCCGCCCTGGGCCTGCTGCTCACCGGCTGCGGGATCCGCCCCACCGAGGTGCCCACCGACTTCGGCGGCGCCCCCTCCAGGGTGCCGTGCTCGCTGTCCCAGCCCGACCTTTCCACGCAGGGCGCGCGCGGCGTGCCCGTGCAGGTGTTCCTGCTCTGCGGCCAGTCGCTGGTGACCGTGGACCGGACGGTACGGGTGCCGGAGGGCACGGGGGACGCGCGCCGGCGCGTGATCGTGGCGCAGGGGCTGCTGGACGAGCTCGCCGCGCCGCCGGCGGTCAGTGAGAAGGCGGCCGGGTACACCACGCACGTCCCCGGCGGCCTGACCGTCACCGGGCCGCACCCCAAGGACCCCGACGACGCCCTCCGGCTGAGCACCGCACCGGCCGGCCTCACACCGTACGCCCTCGCCCAGATCGTGTGCACGCTGTCCGACTCGGCGGCCGCCGAGGGCGACGGGTCGGTGGTCCTCGGCGGGCCCGACGGCTCCCGGCTGCGCCGCTACGAATGCACCGACGAGGTCCGCTCCCGGCCCGGCACCACCGCGCCGCCGTCCACCGAGGTGGCCGCCGCCTGACGACCGGGTGACGGTCGCGTGTGGCACCGGACTCATTGCGGTGCGTGTCGGCTCTCCCGGAACCGATCGTGCCGGGGGCAGCGTCTTGGGGGGCGTGCAGCGTCAAGGCTCCATCGGCGGCAGCGCCGCGATCCGCGTCCGCGTGACAGGGGGTGTCCTCCTCGTCGCCCATCTCGCGCTCGTCGCCTGGCTGACGCTGCGGCCTCTGGACGTCCCCTGGGTGATGCCGGCGAATCTGCGCCCGCTCGCCACCGTCCGGGCCGACCTGGCGCTCGGCTGGCCCGAGGCCGCCCGGCGGATCGGCGCGGGACTCGGGCTGCTCGCCCCGCTCGGCGTCCTGCTGCCCATGGCGCACGGCCGGCTCTGTGCCTCTCCGGCCGCGTCCCTGATCCGTACGGTCGCGGCGGGCGCCCTGATCTCGCTGGGCATCGCCCTGTTGCAGACCGGCGTGCCGGGCCGTGTGACGGACGTCGACACGCTCCTGCTGAACACCGTGGGCGTGGCCGTCGCCCACCTCGCCCTCGTCCCCGCGGCCCGCTCCCGCCTCCGCCGCAGGGCCGAGCGCCGGGACCGTTCGGCCCTGCGGCAGGAGGACGCGGCTCAGGGTCGGACCCCGACGATTCCCAGGGTCGGCATCGCCCCCTGGAGCGACGTTTTGCCCCCTTCGTCTCCGTAACGTGGAGGTCGTCAAAGCGATCTGTCCACCCCGGCGGCCGGCCGGCAGGGGCCCAGCCGGGTCCACTGCTCCCAGGCGCCGGCCACGATTGAACCTCAGGGGCCGTCCGAGAGCGCCCCGAAGGTGAAGGAGTCGAAAGAGATGACCGCCCTTGCCCGCCCGGCCCACGGCCGCGTGATCGGTGGAGTGTGCGCCGCGCTGGCCCGGCGCTTCGGCACCTCCGCGACGACGATGCGTGTGATCTTCCTGCTCTCCTGCCTGCTGCCGGGCCCGCAGTTCGTGGTCTACCTCGCGCTGTGGATCCTGCTGCCCTCCGAGGACAAGGCCCGTACGGCCTGGTGACCGCCGTACGCACAAGGACCGCGTACGCGAACGCCGTCGGGGCGCACCCCGAAGCAACGGGTGTGCCCCGACGGCGGGCCGGCGGCCGTGCGGCTCAGGTCAGCGGGACGCCGTTCACCGGCAGGCCGTGGGTGCCCAGGCCCTGCACCGGCAGACCGCCGAGCAGCCCGACCACCTGCTTGGCCGGGCCGTTCCCGAGGGCGTTCCGGGCGGCCGGCTGCGCGGCGGCGAGCCCCGTCTCGACCGTGGGCCTGGCCTGGTTCAGCGCCTGGCCGGCCGGCAGGGTCCTGGCGACGTTCTCCGTCGGGAGCGCCTGGCTGACCGTGCCCAGCGCCTGACCGGCGTCCGGGACGGCCGGAGCCGCGTTCGCGGCGCCCGCGCCGGCGGCGGCGAAAGCGGCACCGAGGGCGGCGACACCGAGGGTCTTGGCGGCAGACTGCTTCATGGAAATGCGTCCTTGGTGTGGAAGACAGGGAACCGAGCGGTCCACGACCGTAAACATGCCGAGCCGTCGGCCGCAAACATCGAAATGCGGACGGGTTGTGAAGCCCGTCCGCACCCCTGTGTCCCTCGCTCAGCCTTCCGTGACCGAAGAACCGCTGGTGGAGGCGGTCTGCTGAAACAGCCATTCGGATTTCAGCGCCGCATATCCCGGCTTGATCACGTCATTGATCATCGCGAGTCGTTCATCGAAAGGAATGAACGCTGATTTCATCGCATTGACGGAGAACCACTGAATGTCGTCGAGCGTGTAACCGAATGCCTCGACAAGGTGCTCGAATTCCCGGCTCATGCTGGTGTGGGACATCAATCTGTTGTCCGTGTTGACCGTCGCCCGGAAGTGCAGCCGGCGCAGCAGCCCGATCGGGTGGTCGGCGTACGAGGAGGCCGCTCCGGTCTGGAGGTTGGAGCTCGGGCAGAGCTCCAGCGGGATGCGCTTGTCCCGGACGTACGAGGCCAGCCGCCCGAGTTCGACCGTGCCGTCCCCGTGGACCTGGATGTCGTCGATGATGCGCACCCCGTGCCCGAGCCGGTCGGCGCCGCACCACTGCAGGGCCTGCCAGATGGACGGCAGGCCGAACGCCTCGCCGGCGTGGATGGTGAAGTGGTTGTTGGCCCGCTTCAGGTACTCGAAGGCGTCCAGGTGCCGGGTGGGCGGGTAGCCGGCCTCGGCGCCGGCGATGTCGAAGCCGACGACGCCCAGGTCCCGGTAGCGGTCGGCGAGTTCGGCGATCTCCAGGGCGCGGGCCGCGTGCCGCATGGCGGTGAGCAGGGCGCCGACCCGGATGCGCCGGCCGGCCGCCAGGGCGTTCCTCTCCCCCTCCCGGAACCCCTCGTTGACGGCCTCGACGACCTCCTCCAGGCTCAGCCCGCCCTCCAGGTGCTGCTCGGGGGCGTAGCGCACCTCGGCGTAGACGACCCCGTCCGCGGCGAGGTCCTCGGCGCACTCGCGGGCCACCCGGACGAGCGCGTCCCGGGTCTGCATCACGGCGACGGTGTGGGAGAAGGTCTCCAGGTACCGTTCGAGGGAACCGGAGTCGGCGGCCTCGCGGAACCACAGGCCGAGCTTGTCCGGATCGGTGTCGGGGAGCTGGCCGTACCCGGCGTCGCGGGCGAGTTCGACGACGGTCGCGGGGCGCAGCCCGCCGTCGAGGTGGTCGTGCAGCAGAACCTTGGGCGCCCGGCGGATCTGGTCCGAGCTCGGGGTGTTCCCCAGGTGGGCAGTCTGGCTCGTCATTTCCGCACTCTAACGCCTACGCGCGTAGAGCGACCCCTGTACACATCCGTCGATACGTAACGGTGACCGCACGGACGGGTGGCGTACACCACTGCTTCTGACACTGTTCTGTCATGGCACAGCAAGCGATGCCGGTTCGCACGGCCCGGCTGGGGAGGACGCTCGGCCCGGAGCCGGCGGCGGTGAGCGGAGTGGTGCTGCTGCTCCCCGGCGGTGAGGAGGTCTCCGGCCGCAGACCGTCGCCGATGCTGGCGACCGCCTCGGTGCGGGCCCTGGGGCGCCGGCTGGCCCGCGCCGGGCGGGACGAGGGCCTGGCCGCCCACGTGGTGCACTACCGCTACCGCGGCTGGAACGGCAGCGAGGCACATCTGGCCCGCGACGCCACCTGGGCCGTCGAGGAGGTGGTACGGCGCTACGGCGACGTCCCCGTGTGCCTGGCCGGCGTCGGCATGGGCGGACGGGCCGCGCTGCACGCGGGCGGGCACGAGGCCGTCGGCTCCGTGGTGGCGATCGCCCCCTGGCTGCCCGAGGACGACCTGGCCGCCTCGCCCGAACCGGTGAAGCAGCTCGTCGGGCGCCGGGTGCTGATCGTGCACGGCACGAACGACGGGCGGACCGATCCCGAGCTGTCCTTCCGGTACGCGGCACGGGCGAAGAAGGCGAACCGGGACGTGTGCCGGTTCGAAGTGCACGCCGACGGCCACGGGTTGCACCAGTACCGTGACGAAGTCCTCGCGCTCGCCACGGACTTCGTCATGGGAACGCTGTTCTCGAGCGCCTTCTCCCGGCCGGTGCAGGACGCGCTGGCGGCACCGCCGCCGCTGGGGCTGCGGATGCCGCTCGCGGCCGGGTTCGGGAAGTCGTTGCGGCGGTAGGGACCGCGTCCCCCACATGGGGAGCGGGCCACCGCTCAGGCGGGGAGCAGGTTGCCCCGCTTCGACAGCAGGAACTTCTTGAAGGCCGCCACGGGCGCGGTGTCCGGGTGGCCCTCCAGCCAGGCCACACCGATCTCCCGCGCCGCGCGCGGGGCCGTGACCGTCAGTTCGGCCACCCCGGGGCGGGGGACGGCGGGCGGCGGCAGCAGGGCGACCCCGAGGCCCGCCGCGACCAGGCCCCGCAGGGTCTCGGCCTCCTCCCCCTCGAAGGCGATGCGCGGTCTGAAACCGGCCTCACGGCACAGGTCGTCGGTGATGCGGCGCAGGCCGTAGCCGGACTCCAGGGTCACGAAGGTCTCGTCGGCGGCCTCGGCGAGGCGGATTCGCCGGCGGGCGGCGAGAGGGTGGTCGGCGGGCACGACGAGGCGCAGTTTCTGCTCGTCGAGGCGGCGGGCGACGAGGTCAGGGGCGTCCGGGACGGGTGAGGTGAGGCAGAGGTCCAGTTCGCCCGCCCGCAGCCGCTCCAGCATGGCCTCGCCGTAGTTCTGCACAAGGCTGAAGCGGACGCGGGGGTGGTCGGCGCGGAAGGCGTGGATGAGCCCGGGCACGGTCTCGGCGCCCATGGTGTGCAGGAAGCCGAAGGCGACCTTGCCGGTGGCCGGGTCGGCGTCGGCCCGCACCTCGTCGGCGGCCCGCTCGATCTCGGCGAGGGCGCGTTCCACGGAGGTGAGGAAGGTACGGCCGGCGGGCGTCAGGGAGACCGTACGGCCCCGGCGGGCGAAGAGGTCGACGCCGAGGTCCTGTTCCAGGCGCACCATGGCCCGGGACAGGGTGGACTGCGGCACCTGCATCTCCTGCGCGGCGCGGGTGACGTGCTCGGTGCGGGCGACACCGGCGAAGTGGGCGAGGCGGGGCGCGAGCAGCCTGACCACGTCCTCGGTGTCTTTTTGGATGTCTTCTGTGTCACCGGACGGTGACAGGCGTCCTCTTGACCTCTGCTGATGCACCATGGGAACGATTATGGCGAGTTCGTGCATTGGACGGATGAACCATGGGGTTCCTACCTTCGAGGCATGTCTCCCGCCGATACCGGGGCGTCCACCGTCGTGGACGCCGCACGTGCCCTTCCCGCCGCCGCCCCTGCCGTCCCAGCCCTCGGCACCGCCGACTCCCGTATGGCCCCGGGCGGCCCCGGCTACCGCCGGATGAGCCTCGCCCTCTTCCTCGCGGGTGTGGCGACCTTCGCGCTGCTGTACTCCACGCAGGCGCTGCTGCCGCTGATCTCCGGCGAGTTCGGGGTGGCGGCGAGCGAGGCGAGCTGGACGGTGGCCGCGGCGACCGGCGGCCTGGCCCTGTTCGTGCTGCCGATGAGCGCACTGTCGGAGCGTTTCGGGCGGCGCACGGTGATGACGGCCTCGCTGGCGGTCGCGGTGACCGTGGGTCTGCTGGTGCCCTTCGCACCGTCGCTGGGCGCGCTGGTCGTGCTCCGGGCGCTGCAGGGCGCGGCGCTGGCCGGGCTGCCCGCCTCGGCGCAGGCCTATCTGGCGGAGGAGGTCCGGCCAAGAGCCCTGGTCACGGCCATCGGACTGTTCGTGGCCGGGAACAGCGTGGGCGGCATGAGCGGCCGGGTCGTCACCGGCTGGGTGGCCCAGGAGTGGGGCTGGCGGGCCGCCGTGGGAGTCGTCGGGGTGATCGCGGTGCTCTGCGCGGTGGCCTTCCGCCTCCTGCTCCCGGCGCCGAGGCACTTCAAGAGGGGTTCGCTGCGCCCGGGCGTGCTGGCGCGCACGGTCCGCGACCACCTCGCCGACCCGCTGCTGCGCCGGCTGTACGCGATCGGCGCGCTGTTCATGACGGTGTTCGGCGGTGTCTACACCGTGATCGGCTACCGTCTGACCGAGGCGCCCTTCTCGCTCCCGCAGGGCATCATCGGCTCGATCTTCCTGGTGTACCTGGTGGGCACCGTGTCCGCGTCGACGGCCGGCCGGCTGGTCGGCCGCCTCGGCCGCAGGGGCGCCCTGTACCTGGCGGGCGCCACGACGGCGGCGGGCCTGCTGCTGTCCCTGCTGGACTCGGTCGCGCTCGTCCTGCTGGGCCTGGTCCTGATCACGGCGGGCTTCTTCGCCGGTCACGCGGTCGCCTCCTCGGCGGTCAGCAAGACGGCCACCCACGGCCGCGCGCAGGCCTCCGCGCTCTACCAGTCCGCGTACTACATCGGCTCCAGCGCCGGCAGCACGGTAGGTGCCATGGCCTTCCACGCACAGGGCTGGTCCGGGACGGTCGAGGTCGGTCTGCTCGCCGTCCTGGGCGTTGTGACGATCACGCTGCTCGGCTCGCGGGCGGCCCGGGCCGCGGCGCGGCGAAAGCCGCTGACCGCGTAGCGCGTCACCGCCTCCGACCTGCTGTTTTCCTCGCCCCGGGGGCCGTTGTCAGTGGGCTGCGGTAGCTTCCGAAGTGCCGGGCGCGACGACGCGCACCGGACGGAACGGCCACAGGGGCGGGTGGACGCGATGGGCGACGGTACGGCGACGACGCCGGATCTCGACGCGCAGCTGGAGAAGTACCGGGTCGAGCTCACCGGTTACTGCTACCGCATGCTCGGCTCCTCGTTCGAGGCTGAGGACGCGGTCCAGGACACCCTTGTGCGCGCCTGGCGCGGCTACGACAGGTTCGAGGGCCGCTCCAGCCTTCGCTCGTGGCTGTACCGCATCGCGACGAACGTCTGCCTGGACATGCTGACGGCGGGCAGCAAGCGGGCCCGGCCGATGGATCTGACCGAGTCGACGCCGCTGGCCCAGGCGGCGCTGTCCCCCCGGCCGGACAGCACCTGGCTGGAGCCGATGCCGGACGGCCGGGTCCTGCCGACGGTCGAGGACCCTGCGGAGGCGGCCGTCGCCAAGGAGTCCGTACGGCTCGCCTTCATGGCCGCGCTGCAGCAGCTGCCGCCCAAGCAGCGGGCGGTGCTGATCCTGCGCGAGGTGCTGGCCTGGCGGGCGAGCGAGGTCGCCGAACTCCTCGGCACGTCGGTCGCCTCGGTCAACAGCGCCCTGCAGCGGGCCCGCGCGACGCTCGCCGAGCGGAACGACGCCGGCGCGGACGCGGCGGTGTCCGACCCGCTGGACGAGGAGCAGCAAAGACTCCTGGAGCGCTATGTGAAGGCGTTCGAGGGGTACGACATGACGGCGCTGACCGCGCTGCTGCACGAGGACGCGGTCATGACGATGCCGCCGTTCGACCTGTGGCTGACGGGCGCGGCGGACATCACCGGCTTCATGACGACGCTGGGCGCGTCCTGCGCGGGCTCGCGCCTGCTGCCGGTCCGGGCCAACGGGCTGCCCGGTTTCGCCCACTACAAGCCGGACCCGGACCAGGGCGGCTTCTCCGCGTGGGCGGTGCAGGTGCTGGAGTTGTCAGACGGCCGGATCGCCGGGTTCCACTGCTTCCTGGACACCCAGCGCTGGTTCCCGCTGTTCGGGCTGCCCCTCCGTATCGAGGGTGAGGCCGACCAGGGCGAGGAGGGCGTGTAGCCCCGGGTCGGGGTCGCGCAGCCGGATGCGGCCCCCCACCCGCCTGGCGGTGAGCTGCAGCCGCGCCAGCAGGTCGACGGAGCCGAGTCCCGGCGGGCCCAGCCCGCCCACATCGCACACCACGACCCCGGCACGGGTGGCCTCCAGCAGCCGCCGTACGTCGTCGCACAGCCCCGTCGCCTCCTCCCGGGTGACCGGGCCGGCGAGCACGAGCACGGCGGGTGTCATGGCGTCCACGATCGGTAGACCCCCCGGGCGGCCACAACTCATCGAGACCCGGCGCACCTCGGCGGCAGCACCGTAGATCACATTGACCCGCCGCCCTCCTGCCCCGAGGGTTTGCTGTATGCCCCACCGATCAGCACCGCCCTGGATACCCGACGGCCTCCTGCCCGCCGAGGAGGCCGTGTGCAGGGCGTGCTGAGCGGGTTCGCGGTCATCGCCGTCGTCATCGGCGTCGGCTATGTGATCGGGCGCCGGGGTTCGCTCGGCGACCGGGGCGGCGAGGTGCTGACCAGGCTGGCCTTCCATGTGGCCTCCCCGGCGCTGCTGTTCACCACGCTCGCCAGGGCCGACCTGTCGGTGATCTTCTCCAGCCGGCTGCTGGTGACGGCGATGAGCACGGCCGCGGCGGCGGGCGTCTTCGTGGCGTTCGGCGCGGTACGGCGCTGGGGCGTGGGCCGCACCACGATCGGCGCCCTGTGCTCCAGCTACGTCAACTCCGGCAACCTCGGCATCCCGATCGCGGTGTACGTCCTGGGCGACGCGTCCCTGGTGGCCCCGGTCCTGCTGTTCCAGCAGATCATGGTCACACCGATCGCGCTGACGGTCCTGGACCTGTCCGGCACCGGCGAGAAGGGCCCGCTGTGGCAGCGCATGCTCGCACCGCTGCGCAACCCGATCGCGGTGGGCTCGCTGAGCGGGGTCCTGGTGTCGGCGACCGGCTTGGAGGTCCCCGGCCCGGTCATGGACCCGCTGACCCTGATCGGCAACATGTCCGTTCCGGCCGTCCTGCTGGCCTTCGGCATCTCCCTGCACGGCAGCACAGCCCCCGGCCGGGGCCGCGACCGTCACCTGGTCCTGCTGTCCGTGGCCCTGAAGTCGGTGGGCCAGCCGCTGGCCGCCTGGGCGCTGGCGTCAGCTGTCTTCGGCCTGCGCGGTGCCCCGCTCCTGGACGTGGTGGTGACCTCGGCCCTCCCCGCCGCGCAGAACCTGTTCACCTACGCGAGCCGCTACCGGGTGGGCGAGTCGCTGGCCCGCGAGGCCATCCTGCTGTCGACGATCCTGTCGGTGCCGGTGCTGGTATCGGTTGCGGCGTTGCTGGGGTGACGGGGCGTCAGTCAACCGGGAATTCGCTGGTGCCGATCACGAGGTCGTCCCAGCTCTGCTCGGGATCCTGGCCGACGGTGAGTGCACCCATGGCGGTCTCCCATCGGTGCGTCACCGGTCCCAGCACGCCGAACGGGACCGGCGGCGGTCCACCGGTCCCGTTCACCCGTACGGGGAAACCGCAGGTCAGGCGATACGTTCCAGCACCACCGGGGACGCCGTGAAGTCGGTGTCGGCCGCCGCGATGTCGTAGCAGCCCTCCACCGCCCGGAGCGCGTACTCGAAGCGCTCGGGTGTGTCGGTGTGGAGGGTGAGGAGGGGCTGGCCCGCCGTCACCGTGTCGCCCGGCTTGGCGTGGAGCTCCACACCCGCGCCCGCCTGGACCGGGTCCTCCTTGCGGGCGCGGCCGGCGCCCAGGCGCCAGGCGGCGATGCCGATGCCGTAGGCGTCCAGGCGGGTCAGGACGCCGGAGGAGGCGGCCTTGACCACGTGCTGCTCCTTGGACGTGGGCAGGGGCGCGTCCGGGTCGCCGCCCTGGGCCGCGATCATGCGGCGCCAGACGTCCATCGCCGAGCCGTCGGCCAGGGCCTTGGCCGGGTCGGCGTCCTTCACGCCCGCCGCGTCCAGCATCTCCCGCGCCAGCGCCAGCGTCAGTTCGACCACGTCCGCCGGGCCGCCGCCCGCCAGGACCTCCACCGACTCGCGGACCTCCAGCGCGTTGCCGGCCGTCAGACCGAGCGGCGTCGACATGTCCGTCAGGAGCGCGACCGTCTTCACGCCGTGGTCGGTGCCCAGGCCGACCATCGTGGACGCCAGCTCCCGCGCGTCCTCGATCGTCTTCATGAAGGCGCCCGTGCCGACCTTCACGTCCAGCACCAGCGAGCCGGTGCCCTCGGCGATCTTCTTCGACATGATCGAGGAGGCGATCAGCGGGATCGCCTCGACGGTGCCGGTCACGTCGCGCAGCGCGTACAGCTTCTTGTCCGCGGGTGCCAGGCCGTCGCCCGCCGCGCAGATCACCGCGCCTGTGCTGTCCAGGACGTGCAGCATCTCCTCGTTGGACAGCAGCGCGCGCCAGCCGGGGATCGACTCCAGCTTGTCCAGCGTGCCCCCGGTGTGGCCGAGGCCGCGGCCCGACAGCTGCGGGACGGCCGCGCCGCAGGCGGCGACCAGCGGGGCCAGCGGCAGGGTGATCTTGTCGCCGACGCCGCCCGTGGAGTGCTTGTCCGCGGTCGGGCGGGACAGCGAGGAGAAGTCCATGCGCTCGCCGGAGGCGATCATCGCGGCGGTCCAGCGGGCGATCTCGCGGCGGTTCATGCCGTTGAGCAGGATGGCCATCGCGAGCGCGGACATCTGCTCGTCGGCGACCTCCCCGCGGGTGTACGCGTCGATGACCCAGTCGATCTGCTCGTCGCTGAGCTCACCGCGGTCCCGCTTGGTGCGGATGACGGAGATGGCGTCCATGGCCATGGGGTTCGGTTCCTTCCGGGGTGCGAAGGGGTGCGGCCCCCCTGGGCCGCTTCGGGCTCAGGGGGGCCGCACGGGCGTTACGTGGTGAGATTGTCCGGACCGAAGGCCTGCGGCAGCATCTGGGACAGCGGCAGGATCCCCGCCGGGGTCTCCAGCAGCAGGTTCGGCCCGCCGAACTCGTACAGCAGCTGGCGGCAGCGGCCGCACGGCACGAGGATCTCGCCGTGGCCGTCCACGCAGGTGAAGTGGGTCAGCCGCCCGCCGCCGCTGTTCTGCAGCTGGGAGACAAGACCGCACTCGGCGCACAGGCCGAGCCCGTACGAGGCGTTCTCGACGTTGCAGCCGGTGACGATCCGTCCGTCGTCGACCAGGGCCGCGACGCCGACCGGGTAACCCGAGTAGGGGGCGTAGGCGCGGGACATCGCCGCGCGGGCCTCCTCGCGCAGTGCCGCCCAGTCGGCCGTCGTCGCGTCCGAGCTCACTTGCCCTGTCCCTTCCGGTACGGCAGGCCGTCCGCCTTCGGCATCCGCAGGTGCTGCGCGGACAGCGACAGCACCAGCAGGGTGACGATGTACGGGGTCGCCGTAACGACCTGCTTCGGTACGTCGCTGGTGCCGGCGTACCAGGCGAACATCAGGGCCGAGACCACGGCGGTGATGACGGCCGGGACGACCTTCTTCTTCCACGCCAGGTACGCCGCCCCGAACACCAGCAGGATCGCCAGCAGCAGGATCAGTGCGTGCACGTTGGTGGTGCCGCCGCGCAGATTCAGGCTGTCGGTGTAACCGAACAGGCCCGCGCCGAGGGCGAGACCGCCCGGCATCCAGTTGCCGAAGATCATCGCGGCGAGACCGATGTAGCCGCGGCCGGCGGTCTGGCCGTCGAGGTAGACGTTGGAGGCCACGATGGACAGGAACGCGCCGCCCAGGCCCGCGAAACCACCGGAGATGATCACGGCGATGTACTTGTACTTGTAGACGTTGACGCCGAGCGACTCGGCCGCCACGGGGTTCTCGCCGCAGGAGCGCAGCCGCAGCCCGAAGGCAGTGCGCCACAGCACCCACCAGGACAGGGGTACGAGGGCGACGGCGATGACGGTCAGCGGCGACAGGTCGGTGATCAGACCGCCGACCAGGCCGGCGATGTCGGAGACCAGGAACCAGTGCTTGTTGTTCAGCGTGTCCAGCCAGCTCGACAGGCCGGGGATGTCGAAGGTGCCCAGCGAGTCGATCGGCGGGGACTGCTTGGAGGAGCCCTGCGGGGCGTTCTCGAAGGTGAACTTCGACAGGTAGCGGGTGGTGCCGAGGGCCAGGATGTTGATCGCCACACCGGAGACGATGTGGTTGACGTTGAAGGTCACCGTGGCGATGGCGTGCAGCACCGCGCCGAGCGCGCCGCCGACGATGCCGAAGAGCACGCCGGTCCACGGGCCCCACTGGTAGCCGGCCCAGGCGCCGAACCAGGTGCCGAGGATCATCATGCCCTCGAGGCCGATGTTGACGACGCCGGAGCGCTCGGACCACAGACCGCCGAGGCCGGCGAGGCCGATCGGGACGGCCAGCCGCAGCGCGGTGGACATCTGCCCGGTCGAGGTGATGCCGTCCGCGCCGGTGATCAGGCGGACGATCGAGGTCAGCACCAGCACGCCCGCGATGATCAGCAGGAGTACCGGGAGGGAGACGCGGCGGCCGCCCCTGCCGGGCTTCTTGGCCTGCGGCTTGGCGATGGTCGCGGTGGTCATCGGGCCGCCACCTCATTCTTCTCGGAGTTGTTCTGGGCGGCGGCGGCGGCGAGCTCGGCGCCGACCCGCTTCTGCTGGCGGCGCAGGCCCCACTGCCGTACGGCCTCGTAGGAGATGACGACCGCGAAGACGATCAGGCCCTGCATGATCGTGGCGATCTCCTTCTCGTACGCCACCGGGGTCGCGTAGTCGAGGGCGGGAGAGGCCTTGTCGAGGAAGGCGATCAGGAGGGCGGCGAACGCTATGCCGACCGGGTTGTTGCGGCCGAGCAGGGCGATGGTGATGCCGGTGAAGCCCAGGCCGGTGGGGAAGCTCAGGCTGTAGGTGTGGGAGTCGCCGAGCAGCAGGGGCAGGCCGGACAGGCCCGCGACCGCGCCGGAGATCAGCATGGCGGTGAGCACCATCTTCTTGGCGTCGACGCCGGAGGCCGCGGCGGCGGTCTCCGAAGCGCCGGTGGCGCGCAGGTCGAAGCCGAAGCGGGTGCGGTTGAGGACGATCCAGTAGAGGATGCCCATGGCGATCGCGAGGAAGACCAGGCCGTAGATCTCGCCGACGTCCGGGCCGAGGTCGATGCCCGGGAACCAGCCGGACTTCCGCATGATGCCGGTCGTCATGTTGTTGCCGACCTGCACGCCCCACACGTTGGACAGGGTCAGGTAGCCGATGACGCTGGTGGCGATGGCGTTGAGCATGATCGTGGCGACGACCTCGCTCACGCCCCGGGTGACCTTCAGGACGCCCGCGATGCCGGCCCAGAAGGCGCCGGTGAGCATGCCGACGAGCAGCAGCAGCGGGATCTGCAGGAAGGACGGCAGGGCGATGTTGGCGCCGACCACGGCCGTCATCATCGCGGCGAGCCGGTACTGGCCGTCGACGCCGATGTTGAACAGGTTCATGCGGAAGCCGACGGCCACCGCGAGCGCCGCCAGGTAGTACATCGACGCCTGGTTGATGATCAGCACCTGGACGTCGGAGTACGACGCCTGCTGGAGCATCAGCGTGTACGGCTCGATCGGGCTCTTGCCCGAGGCGATCAGCACGACCGAGGTCAGCAGGATCGCCGCGACGAGCGCGATGACCGGGCCGGCCACCGCGAGGAGCACCCGCTCCTTGTCGAACTTCTTCATCGGGCCTCGTCCTCCGGACCGGCGTTGTCGTCGCCCTCTGCGGCGTTCTCTACGTGTTCCAGGTGACCGGACGCGGCACCCGTCATGGCCGAGCCCAGTTGCTCGGGGGTGATGGCGGCCGGGTCGGCGTCGGCGACCAGCCGGCCGTTGTAGATCACCCGGAGGGTGTCGGACAGGCCGATCAGCTCGTCCAGGTCGGCCGAGATCAGCAGTACGGCCAGTCCCTCGCGGCGGGCGTCGCGGATGTGGTCCCAGATCGCGGCCTGCGCGCCGACGTCCACACCGCGGGTGGGGTGCGCGGCGATCAGGAACTTCGGCTGGTGGCTCATCTCGCGGCCGACGATCAGCTTCTGCTGGTTGCCGCCGGACAGGGAGGCGGCGGTCACGTCGATGCCGGGGGTGCGGACGTCGTAGTCCTCGACGATCCGGCGGGTGTCGTCCTGGGCGCCCTTGATGTCGAGCCAGAAGCCCTTGGCGTTGGGACGCTCGGTGACGTGGCCGAGTATGCGGTTCTCCCACAGCGGGGCCTCGAGGAGCAGGCCGTGGCGGTGGCGGTCCTCGGGGATGTAGCCGATGCCCTGCTCGCGCCGCTTGCGGGTGGCCCAGGGGGTGATGTCCTTCCCGAGGAAGGCGATGGAGCCCGAGTCGGCGCTCTTGAGGCCGATCAGCGCCTCGATGAGCTCGGTCTGGCCGTTGCCCTCGACGCCGGCGATGCCCATGACCTCGCCCGCGTGGATGGTGAAGGTGACGTCGTCGAGGACACGGCGCACCCCGTCGGCCTCGGCCAGCTCCTCGGTGAGCAGACCGGTGCCCGCGGGCTCGGAGAGCTCGCCCAGAGAGGCGCCACCGCTCGCGAAGACCGTCAGGCCCTTGACCTCGATCACCGGCTTGTCCGTGACCGTCGACTCCGCGGTCTCCGGGGTGGGCAGCTCGCTGCCGACCATCATCTCGGCGAGCTGGCGCGGGGTGGTCTCGGACGGCACGGCGGTGCCCACCGTCGTACCGCGGCGGATGACGGTGATCTCGTCGGCCACCGACAGGACCTCGCCCAGCTTGTGGGAGATGAAGATGACCGACAGGCCCTCGGACTTCAGCTCGCGCAGGTTGGCGAAGAGCGCGTCGACCTCCTGCGGGACGAGCACGGCGGTGGGCTCGTCGAGGATCAGGGTCCGGGCGCCGCGGTAGAGGACCTTGAGGATCTCCACGCGCTGGCGGTCGGCCACGCCGAGGTTCTCGACCAGGGCGTCCGGGCGGACGCCGAGGCCGTACCGGTCGGAGATCTCCTTGATCTTCTTGCGGGCACCGCCGCCGATGCCGTAGAGCTTCTCGCTGCCGAGGACGACGTTCTCGAGCACGGTCAGGTTGTCGGCCAGCATGAAGTGCTGGTGGACCATGCCGATGCCGCGGACGATGGCGTCGGCGGGGCTGCCGAAGGAGACCTGCTCGCCGTCGACCGCGATGGTGCCCTCGTCCGGCTTCTGCATGCCGTAGAGGATCTTCATCAGGGTCGACTTGCCGGCGCCGTTCTCGCCGACGAGGGCGTGCACGGTGCCCTTGCGGACCGCCAGATGGATGTCGTGGTTGGCCACGACTCCGGGGAATCGCTTGGTGATGCCCGCGAGCTCGACCGCGACTGTCGACTGAGCGGTGAGCGGAGGGCTGCTGGACGCGTCGATGGCGCACTCTCCTCGGGAAAGGGGCCACTCTACGCGCGTAGCGCCCCTGCTTTAAATAGTGCCCGGACCTGATCGATCTTGAATTTCTTCCGATCCGTTCCGAGCATTCTGCCGCGCGAACGGGGTGCGAGTTCGGTCATGCTCCTCGCACCCCGTTCCGTCGCCGTAACGCTGCCATTGCAGCGCTCTTTTGGCCATGCCCCGGGCGGCCTCACGACCGGCCCGACCGGCCCACGACCGTCAGGTCAGGAGGTCTTGACCTTGATGGTGCCGTTCTTGATGCCGTCCTCGGCCTTCTTGAGCGCGGCCTGCAGGTCGGCGTTGTTCTTGAAGACGGGGTTGGAGCCGGCGAGGCTGACGCCGCCGTTGGACAGCGAGCCGCGGATCTCACCGCTGAGCGGCTTCTTGTCCTTGATGACCGACTGGGCGAGGTCGTAGACCGCACCCGAGACGTTCTTCAGGGCCGAGGTGAGGATGTAGTCCTTGTACTTCGACAGCGCGCTCTGGGCGTACTGGTCGGAGTCGACGCCGATGGCCCACACCTTGTGCGCGGCGGCGGCCTTGATGACGCCCTGACCGGACAGGCCGGCCGCGTGGTAGACGACGTCCGCACCGGCGTCGATCTGGCCGTTGGCGGCGCTCTCACCCTTGTCCGGGCTGGCGAAGCCACCCTCCTGCGGCGTCTGGGTCAGGTACTGCTTCTCGATCTTGATCTTCGGGTTGACCGACTGGGCGCCCTGGACGAAGCCCGCCTCGAACTTGTGGATCAGCGGGATGTCGACACCGCCGATGAACCCGATGTGGTTCTTCTTGGTGGTCTTGGCGGCGGCGACACCGGCGAGGTAGGAGGACTCCTCCTCGTGGAAGACCAGGTCGGCGACGTTGTTCGCCTTGATGGTGTTGTCGTCGATGATACCGAAGGTCACCTTCGGGAACTTGGCGGCGACCTCCTTGACGGCCGGCGCGTACACGAAGCCGACGCCGATGACGGGGTTGTAGCCCGACTTGGCGAGCGTCTCCAGGCGCTGCACCTTGTCGGCGTCCGTCTCGCCGTCCTGCGGCTCGACGTCGCGGCCGCCGACGCCGAAGTCCTTCTCGGCCTTCTGGAAACCGGCGTACGCGGCGTCGTTGAAGGACTGGTCGCCCTTGCCGCCGATGTCGTACGCGAGGCCTATGCCCTTGGACTTTCCGCCGCTGCCGCCGGCGGACGAGGAGGTGGACGAGCTGCCACAGGCGGAAACAGTGACGGCGAGAGCTGCGGTTGCAACGCCTGCAACCGCGATACGGGACACCCGGCGCATGGAACGAGACTCCTTTGTGCAAGCGCCCAAACCAGGCGCTGGTTCCGCCGCAGCGTAACGCGCGTAGACCTGGCGGAAAACCCCTTCTGTCCGCTCCGTTACCGAGCTGTGGCCACACTCACGGTCCACCCTCACGGACAGCAGTACGCCCCTTGCGGAAGG
The DNA here is from genome assembly GCF_044334385.1 of Streptomyces sp. NPDC020801. NCBI lineage: Bacteria > Bacillati > Actinomycetota > Actinomycetes > Kitasatosporales > Streptomycetaceae > Streptomyces > Streptomyces sp. NPDC020801. Next base: position 421,387 of record NZ_JBIRST010000001.1, on the reverse strand, counting down.
CAAGGGGCGTACGGGCAGAAGGGTGCCCGGACGGCCCTGTCGGGGCGTCGCGGGACCCGCCCCGGACGGGCGGTCGGTCACTTGGTGGTGGTGTTGACGGTGACCTTGCCGTCGATGATGTCCTGCTTGGCCTTCTGGACGGCGGCGACGACGTCCTTCATGGCCTGGTACTTCGGGTTGGAGTCGGCGAAGCCCACACCGCCCGACTTCAGGTCGCCGCGCACCTCGCCGGTCAGCGGCTTGCCCTCGACCACGGACTTGGTGAGGTCGTACACCGCGCCGCCGACGTTCTTCAGCGCCGAGCCGAGGATGTAGTCCTTGTACTTGGCGAGGGACGACTGCTTGTACTGGTCGGAGTCGACGCCGATGGCCCACACCTTGTGCTCGGCCGCGGACTGGATGACGCCCTGGCCGGACAGGCCGGCCGCGTGGTAGATGACGTCCGCGCCCGCCTCGATCTGGCCGTTGGCCGCGTCCTTGCCCTTGTCGGGGCTGGAGAAGCCGCCCTCCTGCGGGGTCTGCGTCAGGTACTGCGACTCGATCTTGATCTTCGGGTTCACGGACCGGGCGCCCTGGTCGAAGCCGGCCTCGAACTTGTGGATCAGCGGGATGTCCACGCCGCCGATGAAGCCGATGTGGTTCTTCTTGGTGGTCTTGGCCGCCGCGACGCCCGCCAGGTACGACGACTGCTCCTCGTGGAAGACCAGGTCGGCGACGTTGTTCGCCTTGACGGTGTTGTCGTCGATGATGCCGAAGGAGGTCTTCGGGAACTTCGCCGCGACCTCCTTGACGGCCGGCGCGTACACGAAGCCGACGCCTATGACGGGGTTGTAGCCGGCCTTGGCGAGCTGTTCGAGGCGCTGCACCTTGTCGGCGCTGGACTCGTTGTCGTTCGGCTCGACGTCCCGGCCGCCGATCTTGAACTCCTGCTCGGCCTTCTGGAAACCGGCGAAGGCGGCGTCGTTGAAGGACTGGTCGCCCTTGCCACCGATGTCGTAGGCCAGGCCGATGCCCTTGCCCGAGTACTTTCCGGACTCCGAGGAGCCGCTGCCGGTCGACTCGTTGCTGGACTTGCCGCACCCGGCGGCCGCGAGTGCGATGACCGCTACGGTCACCGCGGCTTGGGAGAACCTGGTCCTCCGGGAATTCAGACGCACAGCAAGCACCCCTTCTTGCCCACGGCACCGTCGCCGGCCCGCTTCCCCACGCCACCTCTGGCGGCGATTCCGCGCACAGTAACGCGCGTAGAAGTACAGGGGAACGGGGTTTCTCGGGGCCGTTACCGAACCGTGCCGACAGCGGGTTACGTTTGCCCGCCGCCGATTACGGCCGGGTGACACAAGCGGACGAAGGGGCACTGATCAGGCGCCCCTTCCCAGCATGCCTCAGCGCACGGGATGCAGCAGAGCGGCGGCGGTGAACAGTTCCACGCCGACCGCGATGGCGGCCTCGTCGGCGTCGAAGTCGCCCTGGTGCAGATCGCGCACGGTCCGCTCGCCGGGCGTGCGGACCCCGAGCCTGGCCATGGCGCCGGGCACGTGCTCCAGATACCAGGAGAAGTCCTCGCCGCCGAGGCTCTGCTCGGTACCCTCGACGGAGGCCGCGCCGCGCCGCGCCACCATGGCGTCGCGCAGCAGTTCGGTCACCTCCGGTTCGTTGACGACCGGGGGCACTCCGCGGACGTAGTTGATCTCCGACTTGGCCTTGTGCAGGTTGGCGACCTCGTCGATCGCGGCGACCACGATGTCGGGTGCCTGCCGCCAGGCGTGGATGTCCAGGCAGCGCACGGTCCCGGAGAGCTCGGCGTGCTGCGGGATGACGTTCGGGGCGTGCCCGGACTCGATCCGGCCCCAGGTCACGGCGAGCCCGGCGCGGGTGTCGACCCGCCGGCCGACCAGCGCGGGCACGTCGGTGACGACCCGGGCGACGGCGGTGACGAGGTCCGTGGTCAGGTGCGGCCGGGCGGTGTGGCCGCCGGGGCCGTCCAGCGAGACCTCGAGCCGGTCGCAGGCGGAGGTGATGGGCCCCTGCCGCAGCCCGATCCGGCCGGCGTCCACCCGGGGGTCGCAGTGCACGGCGATGATCCGCCCCACCCCGTTCAGGACCCCGCTCTTGATGGCCTCGGCGGCGCCCCCGGGGAGCACCTCCTCGGCGGGCTGGAAGACCAGCCGTACCGGCCGGGGCAGCAGCCCCTGCCGGTGCAGGTCGGCGAGGACCAGGCCGGCCCCGAGCACGACGGTCGTGTGCACGTCGTGGCCGCAGGCGTGGGCACGGTCGGGCACGGTGGAGCGGTACGGGATCTCGCTCTTGGTGTCCGGGATGGGCAGCGCGTCGATGTCGGCGCGCAGCGCGAGGATGCCCGGCGCGCCGGTCCCGCCGGTCCCGCCCTCGGCGTCCACACCGATGTCACAGACGAGCCCGGTCCCGGAGGGGAGTACCCGCGGCGCGAGCCCGGCCTTCTCCAGCCGCGCCTTGATCGCGGCGGTGGTGCGGAACTCCTGGTTGCCGAGCTCCGGGTGCATGTGAAGGTCGCGCCGGAACACGACGAGCTCGGCGAACAGCGCCTCCGGCAGGGTGCCGGGCAGGGCGGCTTCCGCGGGGGTATCGGCCTCGGAGTCTGGCGACATCAGTGCTTTCACCCTCTGAAGGGTAGGACGCCCGGACGGTCAACTGACCCTCGATCAACAAAAGTTCAGCCCGTTAGGGGAAGAAAACCTGGCCGTCCGACGCATAGGTATCGGCTGGGATGGGTACACTCGCCCGCCTTGGCCGGCCGAGTGGATCATGGGATCCCCGGGAGAGTGATCCTGGCCACATCCCTGACACCCGTCCCACTTGTTGTCACCTCCACGCATACCACGCCGGGCACCACCCACGCCCGAAATGTTCACCTGTCGGACGCATGGGGGGCAGCTGCGGCTGGTGTCCCGTTCGGGCGGGCCCACCACCGGAGGCGCCTCCCGGCGGCTCCGTACCTGGGGCCTCCGTACCTGGGGCCTCCGTACAGGGGGCGGCTCCGCATCGGGCGCGTCCGTACCGGGCGCCTCGGCACCGGGCGGACGGCCCCGCAAAGGAGCGGGCCGCAAGGAAGCGGGCCGGAGGTGACCGCCCCGCACGGGAGCCGGCCCGCACCGCAGTAGGCCGTCGGCCGGGCACAGACCTTCAGCCAGTGCGCGGGCGGTGGCGCGGGCCGTCAGCCAGGCACAGACCGTGGCGCGAGCCGTCGGCCGGGCACAGACCGCGGCGCGAGCCGTCGGCCGGGCACAGACCGCGGCACAGGCCGTCAGCCAGGCACAGACCGCGGCACAGGCCGTCAGCCAGGCACAGACCGCGGCACAGGCCGTCAGCCAGGCACAGACCGCGGCACAGGCCGTCAGCCAGGCACAGACCGCGGCACAGGCCGTCAGCCAGGCACAG